>JARWZW010000013.1 GCA_029866155.1 Caulobacter sp.
CTGAGTCTCGGTTCAGCCTCATCCTCAGCCCCGGCTCCGTTGCGCGCCATCTTGCCAGCTGGGCCGCTCCATCGGGGCCGCCCGCCCGTACAGCCTCTGCAGCGTCGATCAATTGCTGATCCGCCGCCCTCAACAGTTTCCGGCTGGCGGGCAGGGAGGCGTAACGCTCATCCAGCCGGCCTAGCGCGGTCCGGGCAGAGCCGATCATGATCAGGGCGGTGGGCGCATCCCCCAGCATAAGGGCCCGGCCTGCAGTCGCGACGGCGCGGTCGGCGTCGTCGAGAACCCCGCCTGGCGTGTTGGCGGCGTCTGCGCCGGGGCAGGCCGCCGGATCAAGGGCGCGCACATAATTCGCCAGGCCCCGGATGACCCGGTCCGGCGGCTGTGGGCCATCGAATTCCTCGACCACAAGGCCGGTAATGAACCGCTCCAGGTCGCCGCTTTCCGCGGTCTGGTCGATCTTCAGCCGGGTTTTGAGCCCGGACAGGTCGGGAATCGGGCGGGGATCGTCGCGCAGATCGCCGCGGAGGCGGCTGAGGCGGTAACTGGTGACGTCAGCCGTTCCCCGCGCGCCTGACAGGCCGGGAAAGTGGAAGTCCTTGTTGTCGCGGCCATCCCGATGGCAGGAATCGCAACTCAGGCCGGTCCTGGCCGCGGCTCCGCCCAGTATGAGGGGAGATCTGAAGGCGGCCCGGCCAATCTCCAGGCTCATGGCGGCGTCCGGGTCGCGCGGCGGGGTCAGGCATTCGCCAGGTCTTCGGGCCATCTGGCGGATTCCGTCGGCGGCGCTGCTTGTCCAGCGCATTTCCCGAAGGGGTAGCGCAGATGACGCAGCGGCGAGCAGGCCGCCGCAGAGCAGCGTGGCCGCGACGGTCAGGACGGTTGGGCGCCGTTCGCGATCCATCGCCTCAACTCCTCCGCCTCGGGGCAGCCAAAGGCGCAGACCGTATCGAGGCGGGCGAGCAGCCGGCGGGCGCCCGCCAGGTCGCCCTGCAGCACCTTCAGCTCACCATAATACTCCAGGGCGCCGCGATGATCGGGGGCCATGGCCAGGGCCTGACGATAATATCCTTCGGCGATGAGAGGCTCGCCCATGCGTCGACGGACATATCCCTTGTAGGTCAGGATGTCGGGGTGGGGGCCAAGGGCCAACTCCGCCTTGCCCAGGGCGGACCACGCATCATCCAGCCGGCCCTGATTGACCAGGGCCAGCGCGTCCGCATAGGCCTGATCTCCCTGCTCCGGCCGGGGCGGCGTCACAAAGGACTGTGGTATCGGCTGTCCGGAGGCCGCCGGGGGCGCCAGGGCCGTCTCGATGGCGGCGATGCCGGATTTCAGCAGGGCCGCATCGGGACAGGCGCCGGCGCAGGTCGCCGCGCGGTCCTCAAGCTGTGCAAGCTCGGCCCGGGCTTTGTCCGACTCGCCTGTTTTGGCCAGGTTGATGGCCAGTTCCCTGCGGGCGGCGATATCCTCGGGCTTGAGCCGGACCGCCCGCTCATAGGCCCTGCGCGCGCCCTTGGGGTCGCCGCCGCCCGCCTTGGCGAACCCCAGCATGAACCAGCCTTCGAAGGCCTTGGGCGCGGCGTCGGTGACATTGTTGAAGGCTCGCTGGGCGTCCTTCCATTTGCCGTCGGAGACAGCCGCCATGCCCCGTTGATACTCGGCGGCCGGGTCGTACATGGGACCGGAGGCGCTGGGCGATCCGCCACCGCCGCCGCCGCTGGCGGCCATGACGACAGGCGAGAGGACAGTCGAAAGTCCAAGCGCGGCGCAACCGGCGACGACTAGCAGCAAACGGGCCATGGCTTTTGTCCTGTGTCAGGATCCATCTGGCGATCACTGTTGCACAATCGGGAAAAGTCGCCAGTCATTCTTGATCCCCCGTGCAATCGACCGGCCGCCGTCCGGGGGGTGAAATACCGGGCAGGGCGCCCTATCTTGAGGGCCTGCCAGCCAACTGCCGGAGCGCCGCCATGTTCTTCAAGAAATCCCTCGAGCTTCCCACCGACCAGACCGCCCTGCCGGGACGGGCTGCCCCGATGCTGGAGGCTGGCGAGCGTCACTTCGTCAATGGCCGGCCGCTGCACGGTCCCTGGCCGGAGGGCCTGCAGAGCGCGGTCTTCGCCATGGGCTGTTTCTGGGGTGTGGAGCGGATCTTCTGGAAGATCGAAGGGGTCTGGACCACGGCGGTCGGCTATGTGGCCGGCATCACGCCCAATCCCACCTATGAAGAGGTTTGTTCCGGCCGCACAGGCCATACCGAGGCGGTGCTGGTGGTGTTCGACCCGGCGGTGGTCACCTACGAGGGGTTGCTGCGGGCCTTCTGGGAAAACCATGACCCGACCCAAGGCATGCGCCAGGGCGGTGATATCGGCACCCAGTACCGTTCCGGCGTCTATCCCCTGAACGCCAGCCAGGCGGCGGCGGCCGAGGGGTCCCGCCTCGCCTATGCAGAAGCCCTGAAGGGCCGGGGCTATGGCGCCATCACCACCGAGATCGTCGAGCCGGGTCCCTTCTTCTACGCCGAGGACTATCATCAGCAGTACCTGGCCAAGAACCCGGGCGGCTATTGCGGCATCGGCGGCACCGGGGTGACCTGTCCCATCGGGATCGGCGTTCTGTCCTGAGGACGGGGTCGATTCGGGGCGGCGGCGGCTCCTTGTCGGCCGGAAAAGTCACATCCGGTAACGGGGCTTGACCCAGCCAAGGGTTGACTTCCGCGCTCATCACATGAAAACCCCGGCCAATCACAAAATCGTTGGCGGGAGCCCTCCACCCATGACCCTTCGCGTCGCCATCAATGGCTTTGGCCGTATCGGCCGCCTTGTCCTGCGCTCCATAGCCGAGCATGGCCGCACCGATATCGAGGTTGTCGCCATCAACGACCTGGGCCCGGTGGAAACCAACGCCCACCTGCTGCGTTATGACAGTGTTCATGGCCGGTTCCCCGGAACCGTCACGACCGGCGAAGACTGGATCGATGTCGGGATGGGCAAGATCAAAGTAACGGCCGAACGCGACCCCGCAAACCTGCCGCACAAGGCGCTGGGCGTCGACATCGCCTTTGAATGCACGGGAATCTTCACCTCCAAGGACAAGGCCAGAGCCCACCTGACCGCCGGCGCCCGTCGCGTGCTGGTCAGCGCCCCGGCCGACAACGCCGACAAGACCATCGTCTACAAGGTCAATGACGACAGCCTGACCGCCGACGACATCGTGGTGTCCAATGGCAGCTGCACTACCAACGCCCTGGCCCCGGTGGCAAAGGTGCTGCACGACCTGTTCGGCATCGAGCGTGGCTATATGACCACGATCCACAGCTACACCGGCGACCAGCCGACCCTCGACACCATGCACAAGGATCTCTACCGCGCCCGCGCGGCGGGCCTGAGCATGATCCCGACCTCGACCGGCGCGGCCAAGGCGCTTGGCCTTGTCCTGCCGGCCCTGAAGGGCAAGCTGGACGGCTCCTCGATCCGCGTCCCCACCCCCAATGTCTCGGTCGTCGACCTGAAGGTTGTGGCCGGCCGCGAAGTGACCGCCGAAGAGATCAACGCCGCCCTGCAGGCCGCAGCCGACGGCCCGATGAAGGGCGTCCTGGCCACCACCACCGACCCGCTGGTCTCTACCGACCTGAACCATATCGCCGCCAGTTCGACGGCCGCCCTGCCGCAGACCCAGGTGGTCGATGGCAAGCTGGCCCGGGTCCTGACCTGGTACGATAACGAATGGGGCTTCGCGACCCGGATGAGCGACACCGCAATGGTGATGGCGAAGTTCCTTTAGGGCTCTGCAATCTGCCGTCTTCCCGGACAGGGCGCGACGCGCCCTGTCCGGGGGTCCAGAACCGCGTGATCTCTCTTTTGCCTTCCGCCGGCCAGGCGGCCCTGGGTCCCGGACAGCCCCCTTGAGGGCTTCGGGGATGACGGGGAGGTTAGAACGGACAGACCCATGACCTTCCGCAATCTCGAAACCGCTGATCTCGCTGGCAGGCGCGCCCTGGTCCGGGTGGACTTCAATGTCCCCATGGAAGACGGCCGGATCACCGATGACACCCGGCTGGTCTCGGCCCTGCCGACTATCCGGTTCCTCAGCCTGGCGGGCGCCAGGGTGGTGTTGCTGGCCCATTTCGACCGGCCCAAGGGCCGCCGGACGCCGGAGATGAGCCTGAAGCCCGTGGTGGAGCCCCTGGCCGCCCTGCTGGGCGCGCCGGTGGCCTTTGCGGACGACTGTATCGGGCCTGACGCGGCCGCCGTGATCGAGGCCTTGCCGGCCGGCGGGGTCTGCCTGCTGGAGAACCTTCGCTTCCATGCCGGCGAAGAGGACAACGAGGCGGCCTTCGTCGAGGCCCTTGCGGCCAACGGCGACCTGTTCGTCAATGACGCCTTCAGCGCCGCCCACCGCGCCCATGCCTCGACCGAGGGCCTGGCGAAGCGGCTTCCGGCCTATCCTGGTCTGGCCATGCGCCGGGAGCTGGACGCCCTGGACGCCGCCCTGGGCAATCCCAAGCGGCCGGTCCTGGGCATCGTCGGCGGCTCCAAGGTTTCCACCAAGCTGGACCTGCTGAACAACCTGGTCGCCAAACTGGACCGCCTGGCCATCGGCGGCGGCATGGCCAACACCTTCCTGGCCGCCCAGGGGATCGATGTCGGCGCCTCGCTCTGCGAGCATGACCTCGGCGAGACCGCCCGGGAGATCATGGCTTCGGCCAAGACGGCAGGCTGCGAACTGCTGCTGCCGGTCGATGTGGTCACCGCAGAGGAGTTCAAGGCCGGGGCGCCCCACAGGATCCAGGGCCTGGACGCCATCGGGCCGGCTGACCGTATCCTGGACGCGGGACCCGAGACCAGCCGGCGCCTGCTGGCCGCCATGGACGCCTCGGCCACCCTGATATGGAATGGCCCGCTGGGCGTGTTCGAGCTGTCGCCGTTTGACGCCGCCACGGTGGCCGCCGCCACCCATGCGGCCGCCCTCGCCAAGGCTGGCAAGATCGTCGCCGTCGCTGGCGGCGGCGACACGGTCGCCGCCCTGAACCATGCGGGGGTCGTCGACGACATGACCTTCGTCTCGACGGCCGGGGGCGCTTTCCTTGAATGGATGGAGGGCAAGACCCTTCCCGGCGTCGCCGCTCTCGAAGTATAGAACAGCGTTCAATCAGGACCAGAAGGAAGACGACCCCGTGGCCCGCATTACCCTCCGCCAGCTCCTCGACCATGCCGCCGAGTTCGACTACGGCCTGCCCGCCTTCAACATCAACAATATGGAGCAGGGTCTGGCCATCATGGAGGCGGCCGAGGCGGTCAATGCCCCGGTGATCATCCAGGCGTCCCGCGGGGCCCGGTCCTATGCCAATGACGTGGTCCTGGCCCGCCTGATCGACGCCCTGGTCGAACTGCATCCCAACATCCCGGTCTGCATGCACCAGGACCATGGCAACGGCCCGGCCACCTGCGCCACCGCCATCCAGTACGGCTTCACCAGCGTGATGATGGACGGTTCGCTCAAGGAAGACGGCAAGACCCCTGCCGATTACGACTACAATGTCGATGTCACCCGCCGGGTGGTCCAGATGGCCCATGCCTGCGGCGTGTCCGTCGAGGGAGAGCTTGGGGTTCTGGGCAGCCTGGAGACCGGCATGGGCGAGGCCGAGGATGGCCATGGCTTCGAAGGCAAGCTGGACCATTCCGCCCTGCTGACCGATCCCGACCAGGCCGTGGACTTTGTCCGCGAGACCCAGGTGGACGCCCTGGCCATCGCCATGGGCACCAGCCATGGCGCCTACAAGTTCAGCCGTCAGCCCGATGGCGACGTCCTGGCCATGAATGTCATCGAGGAAATCCACCGCCGACTGCCCAACACTCACCTCGTGATGCACGGGTCCTCGTCCGTTCCTCAGGATCTTCAGGACATCATCAACGCCCATGGCGGCCAGATGCCCCAGACCTGGGGCGTGCCGGTCGAGGAGATCCAGCGCGGCATCAAGCACGGCGTGCGCAAGATCAACATCGACACCGACAACCGCATGGCCATCACGGGCGCCATCCGCAAGGTGTTCATGGAAAAGCCGGGCGAGTTCGACCCCCGCGCCTATCTCAAGCCCGCCAAGGAAGCCATGCGCAAGGTCTGCGAACAGCGGTTCCTGGAGTTCGGGGCCGAGGGCATGGCCAGCAAGATCACGCCCCTGTCCACTGCCCAGATGTCCAAGCGCTATGCCGGTGGTCACCTCGACGCCCGGATCGGCTAGATCACTTCCCGGCTGGACGGTCAGACGGGGCCGCCAAAGCGCCGAAATTGAGATTGCAACAGTCATGGCTCTTGGGCACTCTGCCCCAGGCTAACTCCAACATGGGTTGGCCTGGGCTTGGGCGCCCGGGACGGATCTTCGTCGGGCCAGGGCGGCCTGGTCCCGGATGGTCTTTCCCGCGCCGCCAAAAATCGGCGGGGAGGCCGACATGAAGAATTTTGATCTGATCGACAGCAGCTTTGTCCTGGGCATGGACGAGGCCAGATTCAGCAGCTTCACCGCAGCTAGCAGCCGCCAGGCCGGCGGCGTCGACCAGCTGGACAGCGTTTCGCCGGCCTATGCCGTGGTGAATGCCTTGGTGGAATCGCTGCTGTCCTCAGGCGCAGCCAGGCCGCAATCTGCGGGGATCGAGCCCCAGGCCAGGCCAGAGGATGACGCCCGCTGGGCGCCGGAACGCCTGGAGGCCAGTGGAGAGGCCGGCTTCGAAGTGCTGACCGCGACCCGCTCAGTAGTCAGCACCACGGCCGTCGGCAAGTCCGGCAACTTTACCAACAAGGACATCAATGGCCTTTTGTCTGGCATCGCCTGGGACGCAACCGAGCTGACCTTCAGCTTCCCCACGGCCGGTTCCAACTATGGTGCAGGCTATGGCGACCAGAACGCTGTTTCCGGGTTTCAGGTTCTGTCTGCCGAACAGCAGGATGTGTTTCGCTACGCCCTGGACCTGATCAGCCAGTATACCGGCCTGACCTTCACCGAGATCACCGAGACCGACACCGAACACGCCACGCTGCGGTTCGCCGGGTCCACCGCCCCCAGCACTTCCTACGCCTATTACCCCTCAACCAATGACCTGGGCGGCGACATCTGGCTGGGCAATATTCGCGACACCGTGCCGACCAAGGCGGGCTACGCCTTCGACACCATCCTGCACGAAATCGGCCATGCCATGGGCCTGAAACATGGCCACACCAATGACGGTGTCCATGGAAAACTGCCGGCCGAGCATGACAGCACCGAATGGTCCCTGATGAGCTACCATTCCTATGTCGGAGCCGACGAATTCTACCGTAACCGCGACGGCAGCGGCAACCAGAGTTACATGATCAACGATATTGCGGCCTTGCAGTATATCTACGGCGCCAACTTCAACGCCAATGGCGGTGCGACCGTCTATAGCTGGAGCGCGACGACGGGCGAGATGTTCATCAACGGGGTCGGGCAGGGCGCCGCCACAACCAACACCATTTATCAGGCGATCTGGGACGGGAATGGCAAGGACACCTATGACCTGTCCAACTACAGTTCCGACCTGACCATCGATCTGCGGCCCGGGGAATGGTCGACCTTCATGGAGGCTCAGCTGCCCTATCTGAACGGGTCCGACCCGTCGATCCGGTCGCCGGGCAACATCTCCAACGCCCATCTCTATGACAATGACCCGCGTTCCTACATCGAGAACGCCATCGGCGGCCGGGGGAATGACAACATCACCGGCAATGATACCGCCAATAGCCTGATCGGCGGCAAGGGTGGCGACGATCTGGCGGGCCTTGGCGGCAAGGACAGACTCAATGGCGGCAAGGGTTCCGACGTCCTGGCAGGCGGCGCCGGGGCGGATCAACTGACCGGCGCCGCCGGCGCGGACCGCTTTGCCTATGAGCTTGTTTCCGACAGCAGCGCCGGCGCCGGCCGTGATGTCATTCTCGACTTCAGCCAGGCGCAGGGAGACCGGATCGATCTGCGGGATCTAGACGCTAACTCGATCCTGGCCGGCCAGCAGGTCTTCAGTTTTGGGGCTGGCGGCTTTACCGGCCTGGCCGGTCAGTTGATCCAGTACAACGACGGTTCTGGTCACACGATCCTGGCCGGCGATGTGAATGGTGATTCCGTCGCCGATTTCGAGATCCAGCTCAATGGAGCGCCGGTGCTGGTCAGCGGCGACCTGCTTCTGGGCGCCGCAGCGTCTGCGCCACCGGTGGGCCTGTCTCTGACAGGCTCGCCCTCCGCCTTCGCTCCCGACCACCGGGCCGGCGACTACCACTTCTGACCAGGAGTCGAAGGGCTCAGGCCTCAATGTCTGCGCCCTTCATTTCCCGGACGAACAGCCAGCCGATCACCGCCGTGGCGGCAGCCACCACGACCGGGTACCAGAGGCCGTAATAGATATTGCCTGTGGCGGCGACCATGGCGAAGGCCGTGGTCGGCAGGAACCCCCCGAACCAGCCATTGCCGACATGATAGGGCAGGCTCATCGAGGTGTAGCGGATGTTGGCCGGGAACATCTCGACCAGGGCGGCGGCGATTGGGCCATAGACCATGGTCACAAGCAGAACCAGGGCCAGCAGTATGGCGACCACCATGGGTCGGTCGACCTTGGCCGGGTCGGCCTTTTCCGGATAACCGGCCTCATGCAGAGCGCCGGCCAGGGTCTTTCGCCAGACCGTCTGGGTTTCCAGGAAGGCCTGCCTCGGTAGTTCGCTCCCCTCGAAGCTGGGCACCCTGACCCCGCCCACCTCCACCACCGCCAGGGAGCCGGCCGGAGCGGAACGGGTCTGGTAGGTGACGCCGGCAATGGCCAGGGCGCTCTTGGCGATGTCGCAGCTGGCGGTGAAGGTGGTCCGGCCAACCGGATCAAACTGGAAGGCGCAGGATTTCGGGTCGGCGATGACCGTCACCGGGGCCCGGGCGGTGGCGGCGGCCAGATCAGGATTGGCGGCGACCGTGAGGGCCTGGAACAGCGGAAAGATCGAAACCGCGGCTATGGCGCAGCCGGTCAGGATCACCGGCTTGCGGCCGATCCGGTCGGACAGCCAGCCAAACAGGATGAAGAATGGCGTGCCGATCAGCAGGGCCGCCGCCACCAGCATATTGGTCAGGGGCCCGTCGACCTTGAGGGTCTTTTCCAGGAAGAACAGGGCGTAGAACTGGCCTGTATACCAGACCACGGCCTGACCGGCCGTCAGGCCCACCAGCGCCAGGAAGACCAGCTTGAGGTTCCCGGCCTTGCCAAAGGACTCCTTGAGGGGACTTTTCGAGGCGCGTCCTTCATCGACCATCTTCTGAAAGACCGGGCTTTCGTTCAGGCGTAACCGTATCCAGAGCGAAACCCCCAGAAGCAGGGCCGAGGCGAGGAACGGGATGCGCCATCCCCAGTCGCCGAAGGCTTCCTCGCCCAGATGGCTTCGAACCCCCAGAATGACGATCAGGGACAGAAACAGGCCGAGGGTCGCGGTGGTCTGGATGAAGCTGGTATAGAGCCCCCGGCGACCCGGCGGCGCATGTTCAGCGACATAGGTGGCGGCCCCGCCATACTCGCCGCCCAGGGCCATGCCCTGGATCAGTCGCATAACGATCAGCAGCACTGGCGCCGCAATCCCGATGTTGGCGTAGGAGGGCAGGAGCCCGACCACAAAGGTTGAAAGCCCCATCAGCAGCATCGTGATCAGGAATGTGTTCTTGCGCCCCCAGAGATCACCCAGCCGGCCGAACACCACCGCGCCAAGGGGCCGAACGGCAAAACCCGCGGCAAAGGCCAGCAGGGCCAGGATGTAGCCCGTGGTTTCGTTGACGCCGCTGAAGAAGTGCTTGGTGATGAACCCGGCGAGAGAGCCGTAGAGATAGAAATCATACCATTCGAAAATCGTCCCCGCCGAGGCGCCGCCGACGACCATCACATGGTTGCTGCGTCTGCCGTCCTGGACGTCCGGGGTGCTCTGGGCCATTGGAAACTCCGATCCTCTGGCCAGAATAGTCGGATTGGCCTTGTCAGCCAGCACCGGTTTTCGCAGTCGGACCCATGACCGGTTGCCGCCTCAGCGGGCGGCGGCGATCTGTCGGAGCAGACCCTTGGCCGTCTCCGCCCCTCCGCCGCCATGCGGGTCATTGGCCAGGGGATTGAGCAGGAAGGTCGCGTCTTCCCAGCGCTTCTTGCGCATCAGCCCCCTCGCCAGCAGCAGCCGAACCTCGGCCACCTGCGGCGCCCGGACGAAGGCCTCGGTGAGAATCTCAAGGGTATTGGCGTTGGGGTAGTCCCGCTGGATCTGCTGGGTCAGGGTGAAATAGATCAGGGTGCGATAGTCATCATTGTCGAGCTGGTAGGCCCGGGCCAGGTATTTGCTGGCGGCGGCCAGCAGCTTTTCCTCGTTGTCGCCCTCGTCCCGGGCCCTGTTGACCAGGGCGATCCCCAGCATCTGCAGAGCGGCCGCGTCTTCCGGATTCCTGTCCAGCAGGGCCTTGATCAGGGCTTCGCCACTGTCGAATTCGCCAAGGGTGAACTCGGCCCGGGCCAATTGTAGCTTTGCAAAGCGATCCGCGGGATGTTTCGCCGCCTGCACCCGCACCAGCGCCAGCAGCGCCGTATCGTCCTCGTTGCTGTCCAGACCCTTGAGCCTTTGTCCGAGCAGCAGCAGATCGTCGGCTGACGGGGGCAGTGTGGTCACGACCATGGCGGCGTTGGGGCGCCGGGCCTTGCGGGTCCATCGGGTCGATATCAGGTTGCTCTTCTTGTAGGCCTGCAGCTTGAGGGTCAGGGCGGCCATGTCGTCGCCGGTCGCCTGAGCCCAGGACTCGACCGAAGGTTTGCCGGCGACCATGCCGTTGACGTAGGTTGAAAGCTGCTGCCGCCGAGCCGGATCGGCCATCATGTAGTGGGTCAGCAACCAGGCCTGAGCATAGTAGGCGCCGCGCAGCTTTCCGGGAATTTCAGTGGGGCGGAGCGTGAACAGCTCTTCCATCGGCAGCCATTTTTCGTTGAGCAGGGCATAGGCCCGGCCCGGATGAATGCGGCCTGTCTCGAAGAGATTGTCCTTCATCGAGATGGTCGCGAAATACTCAGCGAACCCCTCGGTCAGCCAGCCCGGATAGCGACCGGGCAGATAATGGAGCATGAAGTGATGGGAATACTCATGGTAGACCACATCATCGTTCCAGTCATCATTGGCCTTGGACCGAATGGCGATGGCGAAAACGTCGTTCAGGCTGGCCGAGTAGAAACCCTGGACGTTGCCGCCGACGTCAGGACCAACGACCATCAATTCGTCCTCGTCCCGAACCAGATAGATCTCGAGCTTTCGTGACGGTTCGCGGTCCTGTGGAACCTGGGTCTGGTCCCGGAGGATGGTGTCGAAGTCCTCCAGGTTGTTGACGAATGCCCGAAGTGTCATGTCGTCGCCATTGCTGAACACGATGAACTTCCGGCTTTCCGCCCGAAGCCATCTGGCCTCGGCGGGGGTAGCGAAACCGATCACCATCAGGGCTGCGGCCAGGGCCGTGAGGACCACTCTCGAAAGCATTGCAATCCTTTAAAACAATCTTGACGAGATGATAGGTCGCTGCGGTCCAGGCGTCCAGTCCGGTTGCGACGTCCAGCCGGCAGCCGGCTTCTATGGCCAATGGATGACAGGTCCCCGAAGGAAGGCTAGAAGCGCGGCCTCTGTCAGTCCTCCGAGCAGTTCCCATGGCCGGCCACTCAAAATTCAAGAACATCATGCACCGCAAGGGGCGCGCCGACTCGGTGCGGTCCAAGCTGTTCTCCAAGCTGTCGCGGGAAATCACCGTGGCGGCCAAGAGCGGCATGCCGGACCCGGCCATGAACCCTCGTCTGCGGTTGGCGGTGAACAATGCCAAGGCCGAGTCTCTGCCCAAGGATGTCATCGAGCGGGCTATCAAGAAGAGCCAGGGCGGTGACGCCGACAGCTATGACGAGATCCGCTATGAGGGCTTTGGTCCGGGCGGAGTTGGCATCATCGTCGAGGCGCTGACCGACAACAGAAACCGCGCGGCCGCCAATGTGCGGGCCATCTTCACCAAGAACGGCGGCGCCCTGGGCGAGACCGGATCGGTGGCTTTCATGTTCGACCGGTTGGGCCAGATCACCTATCCGGCCAGCGTCGGCGGGGAAGACAAGGTGATGGAGGCCGCCATCGAGGCCGGCGCCGAGGATGTCGAATCCGACGAGGAAAGCCATGTTATCTGGACGGCCTTCGAGGACCTGACCGCCGTGTCGGAGGCCCTAACCGGCGCCCTTGGCGACCCGAAGTCCACGGCCCTGTCCTGGAAGCCCAAGTCCCTGACGCCCATAGAGGGCGAAGCCGTCGCCACCCTGATGAAGATGATCGACGCCCTGGAAGACGAGGACGACGTTCAGAACGTCTATGCCAATTTCGACATCAGCGACGAAGACCTCGCAAAACTCGGCGCCTAGGCGGCTTCGTCCGGCCAGAGGGCTTCACAAGCCTCGCCCCTTGCGGCAGTGGAAGGGCAACGGACCGGACAACCGGTCGTCGGCGCCCTTGGCGACCGCCAGAACAGCTATCGGGGGATTGGACCATGCAGACCAACAGGCTCGGCAAGAGCGCCATCTATGTTTCCAAGATCTGCATGGGCACCATGACCTTCGGGTCGCAGGCCGACGAAAAGATGTCCCACCGGATCCTCGATATGTCGCTCGAGGCCGGGATCAATTTCTTCGACACGGCAGAGAACTATCCGGTGCCGCCCAAGGAAGAATGGGCCGGGGTGACCGAGGAAATCGTCGGCCGCTGGATGAAGACCCGGCGCCGGGACGAGCTGATCATCGCCACCAAGGTCTGCGGCCCCAGCCATGGCTGGCTCAAGGCCTCGCAACGGGCCGGCATGACGGCCCTGGACCGCCACAATATCGTCCGCGCGGTCGAGGCCAGCCTGAAGCGGCTGGATACGGACTATATCGACCTCTACCAGACCCACTGGCCGGATCATGGCGCCCGCTATGAAGACGCCATGCGAGCGCTTGATGATCTGGTCGAGGCCGGCAAGGTCCGGGTGCTGGGCTGCAGCAACGAGACGGCCTGGGGCCTGATGAAGAGTCTCGCGGTGTCCGAGCGGGAAGGTCTCGCCCGCTACGAGACCATCCAGAACAATTTCAGCATGAACAATCGCCGGTTCGAGGACGCCCTGTCCCAGGTCTGTCTGCAGGAAGGCGTCAGCCTGATTCCATACTCCCCCCTCGGCGGCGGGGTTCTGTCCGGCAAGTACAATGGCGGGGCCCGTCCGGACGGTGCGCGCTTCTCCAGCTACCTGAAGATCGGGGGGCGTCAGGCCGCAATGGCGCAGCGCTTTGTCAACGACAAGACCCTGGCCAGCACTGAACGGTTTGCCGCCATCGCCGCCGAAGCGGGCATGTCGACCATCACCCTGGCGACGGCCTGGAGCAAGCAGCACGACTTCGTCGCCTCGACCATTGTGGGCGCCACCCACACTGACCAGCTGGCTGATATCTTCGCGGCTGGTGACATGACCCTGTCCCCGGAGGTCATGAAGAAGGTCGACGCAGTGACGAAGGAAATCCTCTACCCGATGGGTTAGAGGCCAACAGTGTTGACGTCCATCCCTCGATAATCCGGCAGTATTGGAGGGGGCGAGTAATAAGAATTATTATCAATGTTGGCGGGTGATCAACTGTACTTCGCAGTCGCGTTTGGTTAGCGACTGTTTTCTGCAGTTGGTGTGAAAACTGTCATACTTTTCAGATGATCCTTTGGAACGGGTGGCGCGCCGGTCGCCGCCCTGACCAGCGCCCTCTCCGGCCAGGGGACTTCTGATGACGACCAGAGGCACAACGGGAACCGGGCTCGATCAGGCGGTTGACCTTATCTATGCCGACTATGGCCTGAACAACCGGATTTCGGGGCTTGCGCTCCGGGAAGGGGCGTCCGCGGCCAACGGCATGAACGCCCTGATCATCCAGGCCATCCGGGCCACTGGCGTGGCCAATGATGGCAATATCAGCACTGCCGATGTCTACGATCTGAACCTCTATATCCGGAAGAACAGCCTCGACGCCTGGACCGCGCTCCATGGCGATGATGAGGGCATGGTCGAAACCGGCTTTCACCGGGTCCAGGGGGACGGCGACACCTCCCGTCTGTTCGGCGAAAATGCGGTCGACACGATTCTCGACGGCATCTTTCATCTCGGTTTCCTGATCAAGGATGGTCACTTCCAGAACGAAGATGGCGACGCCAACGCCTGTGTCGATGATGTCGCCTTCTGGCTGAATGACCTCCTCAAGGCCGACCTGGCCTCCGGAGCCCTGGCGAATCCTTCAGTCGATCGCCAGGTCCATGGATCGACCGGCACAGGCCTTGACCATATCGTTGAGCTGATCAGTGACGACTTCGGCCTCAATGATACGGTTTCCGGTCGTCAGATCCGTGACGGGGCCACAGCCGCCAATGGCATGAACCAGATCCTTGTCGAGGGAATCCGGGCCACCGGCATCGCCGACGATGGCGATATCGACGAGATCGACCTGCATGATCTCAACGCCTGGATCCAGGATCATCGGGCGGTGGAATGGACCGCCCTGCATGGCGATGACGAAGACGGCGTCGAGACCGGTTTCCACCTTGTCCAGTCGGACGGCAGTCGCGCCTTCATCTTCGGCGAGTAAGGGATCAACACCGTCGCTGATGGCCTCTACCATATCGGTTTCGACATCCAGTGGGGCCGGTTCGTCAATGAGGACGGCAATGGCAACGCCACCCTGACCGATGTCGCCGATTGGCTATCGCTTTTGCTGCATGACGACCTGCGATCCGGCGAGCTGTCCAGCGGCCACGTCCCGGTCGATACCGACGCCCTTAAGTCGGACCGGGCCTATGTGCTGAAAAAGGTCGTGACCGTGGATGGCGGCACCGGAGAGGCGGAGGTTGGCCATCGCGGGAGCCTGAAACAAACCGACGGCGCGATCACCTTCAGCTTCACCAGCAACGACCCTGAAGGCTATCACGCCCTGTTCTCAAAGGACGGCGCCAGCAACAAGATGGGGGACGTGACCGCCTATGTCGCCGACGGCCGCCTCATCGTCCAGGTTCAGGACGGCGCTGAACAATACTGGATCGATGCCGGCGATTACCGGATCGAGGCCGGCCGCACCTATGATTTCGCCCTGTCCTTCGGCAAGGACGGCCTGCAGCTTTATCTGAACGGTGAGAAGGTCGGATCCGATTACGACATCACCATCGGCCTGGACCAGAACAAGCGCGCCCTGCTGGTTGGCGCCGCCGGCTGGGGTCGGGACAGCAGCAACCCCCACGCTGCCTGGAACCAGTTCGACGGGACCATCAGCGCATTCACCTTCTATGACCGGGCGCTGGATCGCTTCGAGGTGGCGGCCCTGGCCAAACAGGGACCGCTGGGCGGCGTCGAGACCGGCCCGCCTGCAGTTGCTGGCGCCCAGGCGGCTGTCCTGGCCGGGTCCGGCCTGGTGGGAACGGTCTTTGACCGGACCGGCATGTTCAATTCCATCGACGACCTGATCGCCCAGGCCGCCACACAGACCACGCCCAACTTCCGGTTTACTGCCGAGTCCATCAATTTCGGCGGCTTTGGCGAGTCCCGCACCCTGGGCAATTTCCTGGACCAGGAGGCCAGTCTGCAGGGCGGCGGCGGCAATACTGCGATGACGACCATCGGTATGCGCATCCAGGGGTTCATCTGGCTGGAGGCCGGAGATCACAGGATCACCGTCCGATCGGACGATGGCTTCCTTTTGAAGATCGGCGGCGAAGTGGTTTCCAGCTTTGAATGGGGCCGCGGTTTTGACGCCACGACCGAAACGGTCTCGCTCGCCGGTGGGCTTTACGCCATCGACCTCTACTATTTCCAGAACAACGGCGGTGATGGCCTGAGGCTCGAGATCGACGGCGTCACGGCTGGTCCGGAACTGTTCTTCCAGACGGTCGAGGACTATCAGGCGGCTCTTGCGGCCGATGGTGAAATGCCCGCCGGCGGGCTCGATATTCCCTATGATGGTCCTGTGGGCACGACGGGAACCGAGCTGGATCGCCTGGTCGAGATCATCGGAACCGATGAGGGCCTGGCCCATCGAAACTCGGCCGGCCAGATTGCGGCGGGCGCTGCGGCGGCGGACGCCATCAACCACATGATCGTCGAGGCTCTGGAGGCGACCGGGGCCTGGGAAGACGGGAGACTGACGGTTTCGGAGGTCTATGACATTTCGGACTTTATCCGCGCCAACCACTATGACGCCTTCCTGGCCGCCCATGGCGATGACGAGAATGGCAGGGAAACTGGATTTCACCTTGTCCAGGGCGATGGCGGCACCGGCTTCCTGTTCGGAGAGGACGCAGTGAACACCGTGCTGGACGGGATCTACCACATCGGATTTGACACGGTCTGGGACCGGTTCGCCAATGAAGATGGCAACGCCAATGCCCGGGTCGAGACCGTGACCTACTGGCTGAACGAAATCCTGTCCGGACGGATCGAGTCCATGGTGTCGGCGCCGATCTCAGCGCCCGCCGCCGGTTCGAGCATGGTGGAGGCCGCTGGATCGGGCTGGCTGGTTTAGGCCTGGCTTGGCTGCCGGCCTTCAGCCAAACCTGTCCCGCAGGGCATACCAGCTCATGCCGGCGACCAGGGCCGGCCAGCGAAGCAGCCGGCCGCCTGGAAACGGCGGGCAGGGGAGGGTCGACAGCAGGTCGGCCTCCTCGCGCTCTCCAAGTGTCGCCCGGCCAAGCAAGGCGCCGACCAAGGGAGCCAGCATCACGCCCTGTCCGGAATAGCCGGCGGCGGTCCAGACGCCGGGCTCCAGTTCCCGCACATAGGGCAGGCGGTTCATGGTGACTCCGAGGCTTCCGCCCCAGGCGTGGCTGATCCTGGCCCCGGACAGCTGGGGATAGATCCTGGTCATGTGGCCGCGGACAAAGGCGGCGATATCGGCAGGGAACCAGGGCACATAGTTTTCGCCCCCCCCGAACAGAAGGCGGTTGTCGGCGGTCTTGCGGAAGTAGTTGATGACGAACCTGCTGTCCGCCACAGCCATGTCGTCCGGCAGGATCCCCGGGTCCGACAGAGGCTCGGTGACGGCGATGAAATTGTTGATCGGCATAACCCGGGCGTCGATCCGGGCGGACAGGCCGTCGATATAGCCGTCGCCGCTGACGATCAGGCGGTCGCAGGTCACCTCGCCCCGCGCTGTTTCCACGGCAAGCTTTCCGGCCTTGCGGCGCCAACCGGAGGCTCTGGAGTTTTCGTGGATCACGGCTCCGGCCGCCACCGCCGCCCTCGCCATGCCCAGGGTCAGGTTCAGGGGGTGCAGATGGCCGCCGCCATGGTCGACCATGCCGCCGAAATAGACCCCTGAACCGAGCGCCTTGCTTAAAGCCTCTTCGTCCAGCAGCTCATAGCGACGACAGCCATAGACCCGGTCCATGTGGTCGATGAAGGCCGCATCCTCGGCCTCTCCGCCGGGGCGATGACGCGCATGGATCAGTCCGGGGCGCAGGTCGCAGTCGATCCCGCTTTCCGCAATCAGCCCAACGAGATGTTCGCGGGCCGCTTCCGCCAGGCCCCAGAGAGCCATTGCGGCGTCAGCGCCCAGCCTGGCTTCAAGCCAGGGCTGTTCTCGCCGCTGGCCGGTGTGGATCTGGCCTCCGTTGCGACCGGATCCGCCGGATCCGACCCTGGCGGCCTCCAGCACCACAACCCGCACCTCCTTTCGGGCCAGTTCCAACGCCGCCCCAAGGCCAGTAAAGCCGGCCCCGATGATGCAGACATCGGCCTGGATGTCGCCATCCAGTGGCGGCAGGTCCGCAAACGGCGAGCCAGTCGCCGCGTACCAGCTCGATTCAGGATGTCCCTGGTTGCGCATGACTGGATGGTCAGACGTTCAGCAGCAGAAACTCACGTTCCCAGGGGCTGATGGTCTGCATGAAGGTCTCGTGCTCGGCTTCCTTGACCCGGGCATAGGCCTTGACGAATCCGGCCCCCAGAATCTCGATCAGGGGTTCGCAGGATTCCAGCAGGCTGAGGGATTCCATCAGGCTGCGGGGCAGCTGGGCCCCGCCGGCGTTGGCGTCGGTCCCAACGGGCGGCGCCGGTTCCAGTTCCTGGCTCATCCCCAGATAGCCCGTGGCCAGGACGGCCGCGATGGCCAGATAGGGATTGGCGTCGGAGGAGGGAATACGGTTCTCCACCCGCCGGTTGGCGGCGTTGGAGGGGGGCACCCGCAGGCCGGCGGTGCGGTTGTCATAGCCCCAGCGGGTGTTGATCGGGGCGCCAGAGTCCCGGGCGATCCGCCGATAGGAATTCACATAGGGCGCCAACATCGACATGATCGCCGGAAGATAGCGTTGCTGGCCGGCGATAAAGGACCGGAATAGCGGGGTTTCTTTCTCCGTGTCGGGGTCGGAAAACAGATTGATCTTGGTGCCCGGCGCGACGATCGACTGGTGGATATGCATGGCCGAGCCTGGCTCCGTCGCCATCGGTTTGGCCATGAAAGTCGCGTAGATTTCGTGCTCCAGGGCCGCTTCCCGGATGGTGCGCTTGAACATGAAGACCTGGTCGGCCAGTTCCAGCGGATCGCCGTGCCTCAGGTTGATTTCCATCTGGGCCACGCCGCTTTCGTGGATCAGGGTATCGATCTCCAGGCCCTGACGTTCCGAGTATTCGTACATGTCCTCGAACAGGGCGTCGAACTCGTTCACGGCCGAGATGGAATAGCCCTGCCGGCCTGTCTCCGGTCGTCCGGACCGGCCCACAGGCGGCTTGAGGGGATAGTCCGGATCGATGTTGCGCTCGACCAGGTAGAATTCCAGCTCCGGCGCCACGACCGGCTGCCAGCCCTTCTTTCGGTAAAGCTCCAGCACGCCGCGGAGGACCTGTCGGGGACTTTCCGCCACGGGCCGTCCGTCAGGCATATAGGCGTCATGGATGATCTGGGCGGTAGGGTCCTGCGCCCAGGGCACCACGGCCAGGGTGTCGAAATCCGGAGACAGGAAGATGTCGGTGTCCGATTCCACCGCTCCGACCAGGTTCTCCATGTCCGGGAAATCCCCGGTGATGGTCTGGTAGAAGACGGCCAGGGGCAGGTTCATGACCCCGCTGGTCAGGAATTTCCTGACCGGCATGATCTTGCCCCTGGCCACTCCGGCCAGGTCCGGCACCATACATTCGATTTCCTCGATGTTCTGGCGACGGCACCATTCGGCGGCTTCTTCCACCGACTTGACCCCGCGCCTGGCGCTGGGGCCGGGCTTGCTCTTCTTTTCCCGGTATTTCATGAAATCACATGGCTTTCAGGATCGGCAGCGCCTCGTCCAGGGATTGGGCGATGATGCCGACCAGCCGGTCAAGTTCCGCGTGGGTTATGATGAGCGGCGGGCAGCAGACGATGGTGTCGCGGATGCCCCGCACCATAAGCCCGTTCTTGATGCAAAGATCCCGGACAATCGGCCCGGCCGTTCCCTCCTTGCCGCCGAAGCGGTGGTTGGTCCCCTTTTCCGAGACGATCTCGACGGCGCCCAGCAGGCCCTTGGAACGCACTTCGCCCACCAGCGGATGATCGGACAGGGTCGCCAGCTTCGCCTCCAGATAGGGGCCGGTGTCATTGCGGGTCCGGTCGACCAGGCCTTCCCGTTCCAGGATCTCGATATTGCGCAGGGCCACGGCGGCACAGGTCGGATGGCCGGAATAGGTGTAGCCATGGACGAAGTCGCCACCCTTTTCCCGAAGTTCGGCGACGATATGATCAGCGACCCCGACGGCCGAGATGGGCAGGTAGCCGCTGGAAATGCCCTTGGCCATGCAGACCAGATCTGGCTTCACGCCATAATGCTGGAATCCGAACCATTCGCCCAGGCGGCCAAATCCGGTGATGACCTCGTCACAGACCAGTAGAATTCCGTACTTGCGGCAGATGGCCTCGACCTTCGGCCAATAGCCGTCCGGCGGAATGACCACGCCTCCGGCCCCCTGGATCGGCTCGCCAATGAAGGCGGCGACGTTTTCCGGGCCCACGGCCAGGATACGGTCCTCGATGGCCTGGGCTGCGCGGCTGGCAAAGGCCTCGGGGTCTTCGCCAAAAGCCTCGCCGAACAGATAGGGTTGCATGACATGCTCGACCCCGGGGATCGGCAGGTCTCCCTGGGCATGCATGGCCTTCATGCCGCCCAGGCTGACTCCCGCGACCGTCGAGCCGTGATAGGCGTTCCACCGGCTGATGAAGATCTTGCGCTGCGGCTGGCCCTTGAGGCCCCAGTAGTGCCGCACCAGTCGGAACACCGTGTCGTTGGCTTCCGAACCTGACGAATTGAAGAAGACATGCTGCAGGTCGCCGCCCAGCTTTTCGGCGACCTTGGCGGCCAGCCGGACGGTCGGCGGCGTCGCCGTCTTGAAGAAGGTGTTGTAATAGGGAAGCTCGAGCATCTGCTCGTAGGCGACGTCGGCCAGTTCCTTGCGGCCGTAGCCGACATTGACGCACCAAAGACCCGCCATGCCGTCCAGCAGGGCCATGCCGTCGCCATCATGGATGGTGCAGCCCTCGGCCCGGGTGATGATCCGGCTGCCGCCGAGTTCGGCGATGACCTTGTGATCGGCCTGGGCGGGAAGATGGTGCGCCAGGTCAAGGCGGCGGAGTTCGGCGATGTCGTAGTTGCGAATGGGGGCGTTCACGGCAAATCCTCGGGGGGTCAGGATTGAAGGGCCTCGCCCCGCAGGGCGCGACCAAAGAGTTCAAAGAAGGTGATGGAGTGCGGATTGGCGCCGGTCCGCCATTCGGGATGCCACTGGACCGCCAGCAGCGGAGCCCCTGAAAGGTCAGCGGAAACCGCCTCCACGACCCCGTCGGGCGCCCTGGCCTCGACGGTCAGGCCTTCGCCCAGCCGGTCCACGCCCTGATAGTGCACCGAGTTGACCCGGGCCGACGTCGCGCCAAAGGCCCGGGCCAGCAGGCCGCCTTCGGTCAGGGCGACGTCATGCTCGTGATCGAACATCTCGTTGAAGCCGACGCTATCCGGCGAATGGTGGGCCAGCAGATCCGGGCTTTCCGCCATGTCCCGGCGCAGGCTGCCGCCGAAGGCGACATTGATTTCCTGGAATCCGCGACAGACTCCGAACACTGGCCTGCCCAGATCGGCCATGGCCTTGATCATGTCGCGAGTCATGGAGTCTCTGTCCGGGTCGAACGGGCCGGGAGCGTCCTCCATGGATTCGCCATAGAGGGAAGGGTCAAGGTTGGACGGACTGCCGGTGAGCAGCAGGCCGTCCAGGCGGGACGCCACCTCGGAGGCGTGCATCAGGCCTGGCAGGGACGGCACCAGCAGGGCGGCGCAGTCGGAATACTGCAGCGGGCCGGTGACATATCGGTTGATCACCGCCTGGGCCGACTCGACGCCAACCGTGCGGGTGCAGCAGATGATCCCGGCGACGGGCCGGCTAGCGGTCATGAGGCACCTCGGAGCATGTTCCGATAAGTGTGAAGCAGTTATCGGATCGACATATGCTCGAACACATTAGGACAACAGGACTGCGGCCGAGCAGGCGTGCCAGGAAAGCCAGACAGCTTCACCCAGAACAAAATCCTCCTGATCCCAGCGGGTCAGGTTGGACCTCAGGACGCGGATCTTGCGACCGCCCTTGATCTCGACCTCATAGACCGACTCGCTGCCCAGATAGACCTCGTGGCGGATGACGCCCGGAATCGAATTGAACCCGGCGGGGGCGTCGTCCATCACCGGGGCAGCGCTGCCTTCGGGGCGTTTGCGCAGTTCGATCTTCTCCGGCCGGATGGCGGCCCAGACTGTGGCGCCGCGGGCGCCGGTCACGCCGTGATCCAGATAGATCTCGGTCTCCAGCCCCGGAGAGCGGACGATGGCGTGGTCCGGTTCATCGACGACCAGATCGCCTTCGAACAGGTTCACCGTCCCGATGAAGTCGGCGACGAACCGCGAATTGGGAAACTCGTATAGATCGTTAGGCGGCGCGACCTGCTGCAGCAGGCCCCTGTTCATCACGGCGCAGCGGGTGGCCAGAGCCAGAGCTTCGTCCTGGTCGTGGGTCACCATGATGAAGGTGATGCCGACCTTTTCCTGGAGCGTCGCCAGCTCGGTCCGCATCTGGTCGCGCAGCTTGGCGTCCAGGGCCGAGAGGGGTTCGTCCAGCAACAGTACGCGGGGGCGCTTGACCAGGGCCCGGGCCAAAGCGACCCGTTGGCGCTGTCCGCCCGAAAGCTGGTCGGGCTTTCGCTGGCCGAGGCCGTCCAACTGCACCAGGGCAAGGGCTTCCTCCACCCGGCGGCTGCGCTCCGCGCCCGGGACGCCATCCACCTTCAGGCCATAGGCGACATTGTCCGCCACAGTCATGTGCGGGAAGACCGCATAGGACTGAAAGACCATATTGACCGGCCGCTTGTTGGGCGGAACCGCGCTGACGTCCTGGCCATCGATCAGGATGCGGCCCTCGGTCGGGGTCTCGAACCCCGCCAGCATGCGCAGCAGGGTGGTCTTTCCGCAGCCGGACGGACCGAGCAGGGCGAAGAACTCCCCCTCGTGGATGGTCAGGTCGACATTGTCGACGGCCACCATCTTGCCAAAGCGCTTGGTCACGCCCTCGAAGGTGATGATCGCCTTCCCGGCCTGGGGTGAGGGGCGCTTTGCGGGAGAAACGGAGATTGAGGCGTCGGTCATGGGGTCCTAGGCCCTGGGGGCTGCAGGGGCATGGCCGCCTGCGGCGGCGGCGGGATCGCCTTGCATGCGGAGCGCAACGGCGGTCAGCACGACGGTCATGGCTATCAGGATGGTAGAGGCGGCATTGACCTCCGGCGTCACCGAGAACCGCACCATCGAATAGACTTTGACCGGGAAGGTCACGGTGTCGGGTCCTGAGGTGAAGAAGGTGATTACGAAGTCGTCCAGGCTGAGGGTGAAGGCCAGCAAGGCCCCGGCGATCAGGGACGGCGCCATGTGGGGCACGATCACGTCCTTGATCATCCGCCACTCGCCGGCTCCCAGGTCGCGGGCGGCCTCCTCCATTTCTCGGTTGAAGGAGGCCATCCTTGCTCTCACCACCACGGCGACGAACGGAAACGAGAACGAGATGTGCGCAATGATGATGGCCCCCAAATTCAGCGGCCAGGGCATCTCCTGAGGCCAGGGCAGGACCCGGGCGAAGAACACCAGCATCGCCACCCCCATACAGATCTCCGGCACGACGATGGGCAGGGCCATGGCCCCATCGACAACCGTCTTGCCCGGAAACCGGAAGCGCCAAAGGGCAAGGGCGACCAGCGCTCCCAGCACGACGCTGAACAGGGTCGAGACGGCCGCAATGGTCAGGGAGTTGCCGAAGGCCTCGATCAGGCTCTCGTTGGTCAGAGCCTTCTTGTAGTATTTCAGGGTGAAGCCCTGCCAGACAATGTTGCGCTTGGAGTCGTTGAAACTGAACACCATCAAGGTGATCAGCGGCGCGTAGAGAAACACCCCGACCATGGCCAGCCAGGCCTGCAGTGGCCAGCGGCGCAGGTATTCGAGCGGCCCGGGAGGCGACTGGTCCGATTTTTTCATGCGGCCCTCCCACGGTTGCGGGACATAACGGCCTGGATCGCGATGGCGATGAAGGTCAGGTACATCAGCAGGAAGGACATGGCCGCCCCGAAGGGCCAGTCATTGGCCCTCTTGAACTGACGCTCGATGATGTTGGCGATCATCTGGCTGTCCGGTCCGCCTAGCAGGTCCGGCGTCAGATAGGCGCCCAGCGCCGGGATGAAGGTGATCAGGATGCCTGAGGCGATACCCGGCAGGGCCAGGGGCACAACCACCACCAGCAGGGTGCGGATGTGGCCAGCGCCCAGGTCTAGACTGGCTTCCAACAGGGAGCGGTCCAGACGGTCCAGGGCCGAATAGAGCGGCAGCACCATGAAAGGCAGGTGGACATAGACCAGCCCCACCACCACGGCGAAATTGTTGTGCAGAAGTTCCAAGGGCGTGAAGGCGCCGAGCGGCTGAAGTCCGACCAGGGGCGCCAGTCCTCCGGCCCCGTTCCACAGCCATTCAAGGCTGAGATTGATATAGCCTTCAGTGCGCAGGACCGCGATCAGGGCATAGGTCCGGATCAGCAGGTTGGTCCAGAAGGGCAGCATTACCAGCAGCAGCAGCCAGGTTTTCAGCCGGGGCGGCGCGAAGGTTATGGCCAGGGCGACCGGGAAGCCCAGCACCAGGCACAGGGCGGTGGTCAGCCCCGCGACCCAGGCCGATTTGACGAAGATCTTCAAATAGAGCGGCTCGATCGCCCGGGCGTAGTTGGAAAAGGTCCCGGTGAAGGAGATTTCGGTCAGGCCGTCATTCTGACCGAAGCTATAGGCCCAGACGATGGCCAGGGGGACGATGAAGAACAGGATCAGCCAGAACAGCGGCGGACCCAGGGCGCCGGCGAAGACCGCCTTTGCCTGTTTCCAGCTTTGTTCCATCAGCCGTCCCCCTGGCTAAAGTTGGTGATCAGGCCGCGCGGACCTTGGTGATCAGCTCTTCATAGGCCTGAGCCTTTTCGGCCCCTTCAAAGGCGCCGTATTCGCACTTGGCCATTATATCTGCCGGCGGGAAGATCACCGGATTGTTGCGATAGTCGTCCGGCATCAGCGCCTTGGCCGCCGCATTGGGGGTCGGATAGAGGATGGTCTTGCTGATCTCGGCTCCGGCCTTGGCGTCCAGCAGGAAGTTGATGAACTTGTGCGCGTTTTCCGGACGCGGGGCGCCGGTCGGGATGCACAGGGTGTCAGAGTTGATCAGGCTGCCTTCCTTCGGGATGACAAAGTCGATGTCCGGGTCTTCCTTCATGGCCTGAGCAATGTCGCCATTGTACTCGAGGACCAGATCGACATCCTTGGCCAGCAGCATGTCCTGGCCATTGTCCTCGTGGAACGCCTTCACATAGGCCTTCTGCTTGGTCAGCATCGCCTCGATCTTGGGCAGCATTTCCGGCGGGATATTGTTGACCGATTGGCCCAGATACTTGGCGCAGAGACGGACCAGATCGGCGGACTCCGACAGCAACGCGATCTTGCCGGCGTACTGCGGCGAGTCGAACAGGTATTTCCAGCTGTCCGGAATGCCCTGGACCTTGGACTTGCGATAGCCGATGCCCAGGGTCAGCCAAGTATAGGGCATGGAGTATTTGCGGCCCGGATCAAACTCGGGATCGAGGAACGAGGGGTCGATGTTCTTGATGTTGGGAATCTTGGCGTGATCCAGCGCCATCAGCAGGCCGGCCTGGCTCATGCGGGTGACGAACTCGTTGGACGGAACGATAACGTCAAAGCCCGGGTTGCCGGCCTTCAGCTTGGCGAACAGTTCGTCATTGGTGGCGAACAGGCTCATGTTCACATCGACGCCCGAGGCCGCCTTGAAATCTGCCAGGCTGGTTTCACCGATATAGGTGTCCCAATTGTAGAAGTTCAGCTTGGCCTCTTCTGCGCCTGCCGTCTTTTCCGCCGCCGGGCTGCAGCCCGTCAGGGCCGGTCCGAAACTCAGGCCCACCGCAGCGGCGCCAAACGTGGTCAGCAGAGACCGGCGGGAAGTCCCGCCCCTTTTAATCTTGTCCATGGCCCGATCTGTCTCCCATTGCCGTCAGGATTGAAGGTCTAGTCTGCATGTCTGGCCGGAACGGCCAAACATGCTGTCGGTCAGCATGACACCTTGTCAGGCATTGCGTAGATACCAATCAAAATCGAGGCTGGTGACGACCTCAAAAAATCTTGCCTGCTCGGTGCGCTTGACCGAGGTGAACATATCCACGAACCGATCGCCAAGGTATTCCCGCAAAACGGGTGATGTTGCGAACAGGTCGACCGCCGCAAACCAGTTGGTGGGCAGCTTCTGGTTGGAGGCCGCCGCGGCCGCGTAGCCATCTCCGACCACGGCCGGGCCCGGATCGATCCTGTTGGCGATGCCGTAATGGGCGCCGGCCAGAACCACGGCCATGACCAGGTATGGGTTGGCGTCTGCGCCGGCGACCCGGTGCTCGACATGTCTTGTGGGCGGCAGGCCCGCCGGGACCCGAAGCGAGACCGTCCGGTTGTTGACGCCCCAGGTCGGCGCAACCGGGGCATAGGAATTGGCTTTGAACCGGCGGTAGGAATTGGCGTTGGGCGCCAGGATCGCCATGCTCTCGCCCAGCAAGGCCTTCATGCCGCCAATCGCCCATTTCAGCAGTTGCGATCCCTGAAGGTCGTCGCTGGCGCAGAGGTTATTGCCCTCGCTGTCATTGAAGCTGACATGAAGGTGAAAGCCGCTGCCGGCGCGGTCCGCCCAGGGCTTGGCCATGAAGGTGGCCTCGCAGCCATGGCGCAGGGCCACGCCCTTGGTCGCCCGCTTGTAGATCAGGCCGTCGTCGGCGGCGGCCAGGGCGTCGCCCTTGTGCTTCAGGGTCAGCTCGACCTGACCGGGGGCAAACTCCGAAATGGCTCCTTCCAGCGGGACCCCCAGCACATCGGCCGTGTTCCACAGCTCTGTCAGGAAGGGCGCGATCGATTCCAGCTCCGGCAGGCCATAGACCTGGATGCCGGTCGGGCGCTGGCCGGTCGTCAGGGACTTGGCCGGCTGCAGGCCGCCATTGGCGTCCCGTTCCTGGTCGACCAGGTAGTATTCCAGTTCGCAGGCGGCGACCGGGGTCATGCCATCGGCCCGGAACCGGTCCAGGACCGCGTTCAGCACATGGCGCGGGTCGAGGTCATTGGGGGCGCCATCCAGTTCATACAGCGACAGCATTACTTGGCCGACCTCGGGGCCCAGCCAGGGCGCGGGCTTCAAGGTGCCGGGTACCGGGCGGGCCAGGCGATCGGCGTCGCCGTCTTCCCAGACCAGACCCGTCTCCTCGCAATCAGCGCCATTGGTGTCGACCACCAGGATCGAGCCGGGCAGGAAGCGGCCATAGTCATAGATGGCCTGAAGCTCGTGGATGCGAAGCCGCTTGCCGCGGGGCACGCCGGTCATGCTGGTGAAGAAGACGTCCACAAAGCGGATCTGCGGATGGTCGGCTATGAACCGGCGGCATTCATCCGGATCAGCAACCAGGGGGTGGGACTTCATGGCTCTGAACCTTCCAGTCGGGCGGCGAACTGGTCGACCGCGGTAACCAGTCGCGCGATCTGCGACTCGGTCGTGAGGGGCGACACCAGCATCATGTTGTGGAACGGCGCAATCAGCACCCCCCGATTGATCAGCCACAGATGAAGCGCTTCCAGCAGCCCGGCGTCCAGAGCCAGGCGCATCTCTGAGGCGTTGCGGGGCGCCGGATCGGCAAAGACCAGCTCGACCCGGGCGCCGACATGAACCACGCTCCAGGCGAGATTTCGCTGGGCGATGACCGCTGCCAGGCCGGCGACCAGGGTCTTGGCTCCGGCCAGCATGGCGTTGTAGGCCTCGTCCGTCATGACATCCGCCAGCATGGCCCGCATGGCGGCCATGGCCAGGGCGTTGCCGGAAAGGGTGGTGCCGATCCCGGAATAGCCCGGGCCGATCCGGGCCTGGGCCTCGTCCATCCGCGCCGCCAGGTCGGCCGTCACGCCCCAGACAGCGGCCGGCAGGCCGCCGGCAATGGCCTTGCCAAGTGTGAAGATGTCCGGGTCCAGGCCGTGAGCCCGGGTATAGCCGCCGGGGCCCGTGGACAGGGTATGGGTCTCGTCTATGATCAGCAGGGTTCCGGCGTCCCGGGTCATCTGGCGCAAGGCGGCGTGAAAGCCGGAGTCCGGTAAGATCATGCCGCAGTTGGTCATGACCGGCTCGGCCAGAACCGCTGCCACATCCCGTGAGGCCATGGCAGTTTCAAGGGCAGGCAGGTCATTGAAGGGAATGACGAGGGTGCGGCCGGTCACGTCCTCGACCTGTCCCACCAGCCCGGCCTTCATGGCGGGTCTACCCGTTGCCAGGCTGACAAAGGTGTCGTCCACGGCGCCGTGATAACAGCCGTCAAACACTAGGATCTTCGGGCGACCGGTCACCGCACGGGCCCAGCGCAGGGCTGCGCGGTTGGCGTCGGTCGCCGTGGTCGCCGCCTGCCACAGGGGCAGGCCGAACCGCTCGGCCAGCATCCGGCCGACCAGCACGGCCTGGGCTGTCGGCAGCATGAAGCCTGTGCCGCGCCGGGCCTGGTCCTGAAGGGCAGAGGCCAATTCCATCTGGCCATGGCCGAACATCGAGGGGGTGTCGCCCAGGCAGAAGTCGGCATAGGTCGCGCCGTCCACATCCACCACCTCGGCCCCGACGCCCTGGGCTGCGAACAACGGAGTGGGGGAGGCCCAGTCGGTCATCCAGTGCATGGGAGCACCGCCACGCCAGACGGCGGCGGCCTCCCGGGCCAGGGCCACCGACCGAGGATGTTCGGACAGGAAGCGGGCGCGTTCCTCCGCCAGCAGGGACTGGCAGGTTTCATATAACGGTGATGGAGCCCCGCTGCTCAAAACGCCCCCTCTCCAGCCCCCGCAGGCCAATTGTGATCACAGTTTCGCAGGCGGCTGATCAAGTCAATCTTCTGCGGCGTCAGTTGGCTGACTGACGCCATCTGCCCGCAAGGCGTCCATTCCCATGGCGATGTCTGCGGCAATGGCGCGCCGGACGGCCATGGGGTCCCGCTGCTGCAGGCCCTCCAGCGCAGCCATGTGATGGTCCGCCGCCAGGCCCAGGGTGCCGATCCGGCCAAATACCACCCGCATAAAGGGGCCGATCTGCAGCCAGAGGGAATCGGCCAGGGTCAGGAGAACCTCCGCCCGGCCATGGCGATACAGGGTGAAGTGAAACGCGTGGTTGGCAGCCATGTAGCGGCCGACATCCCCCTCGGCCAGGGCCAGGTCCACGGTAGCGTCCAGTCGCCTCAGGCGGCTGATCAGGACGGCGTCGGTCTGTTCGGCGGCCCTTTGCGCCAGTTCCGGCTCGATCAGGCTGCGGGCCAGGGCCAGCTGTTCCAGCCGGTCTGCGGTCAGGGATGGCACTGACAGGCGCTTGTTGGCCGGATTGATCGCCAGGGCCCGCTCGGCGGCCAGCCTTCGCACGGCGTCCCGGACGGGCATGGGGCTGACCCCCAGATCGGCCGCAAGGCTGCGCAGTGAAACGCCAAGGCCGGGGGCGATCCGGCCGGTGATCAAGGCGTCCCGCAGGCTGGCATAGACGCGGTCATGGACGGCCAGCCGGCTGGTGGCTCCTGTCTCGGTCCCTGAAATCGTCACGCCGGTGCTTTCTCGTCTGCCCCAGTTGTGATCACAATGGGCCATTGTCCGATGCGGCGCCAGTCAGCAGCGCCCCCGGCCCGGTTTTGCGGAGTTTGCCATGCCCGAGTCTGGCGCCAACAGCCTGGATGCCTTCTGGATGCCCTTCACGCCCAACCGGCGGTTCAAGGCCAATCCGCGCATGATCGCCTCGGCCCAGGACATGCATTACGTCACCCCCGACGGGCGAAAGGTGCTGGACGGCACGGCCGGTCTCTGGTGCGTCAATGCCGGCCACAATCGGCCCCGGATCACCCAGGCCATCCAGCGTCAGGCGGCCGAACTGGACTATGTCTCGTCCTTCAACATGGGCCATCCCCTGGCCTTTACCTTCGCCTCGCGGCTGGCGGCCATGACCCCGGCGGGTCTGGACCGGATCTTCTTCACCAATTCGGGGTCGGAGTCCGTCGATACGGCCCTGAAGATCGCGTTGGCCTATCAGCGGGCCCGGGGCAAGGCCGGCAAGACCCGGCTGATCGGCCGGGAGCGCGGCTATCACGGTGTCGGGTTCGGCGGCATTTCCGTCGGAGGGATCGTCCGCAACCGGATGTATTTCGGGACCCTGCTGGCCGGGGTCGACCATCTGCCCCACACCCACGGCGTCCCGGGAAACCTGTTCTCGAAGGGCCAACCGGAGGCTGGCGCCGACCTAGCTGACAGTCTGGAGCGGATCGTCGCACTGCATGACGCTTCGACCATCGCCGCGGTGATCGTGGAGCCGGTGGCCGGATCGACCGGGGTCCTGATCCCGCCCGTGGGCTATCTCCAGCGTCTGCGGGCCCTCTGCGACAAGCACGACATCCTGCTGATCTTCGACGAAGTGATCACCGGATTTGGCCGGCTGGGCTCGGCTTTTGCGGCCGACCGGTTCGGGGTGACCCCGGACATCATGTGTCTGGCCAAGGGCCTGACCAACGCTGCAGTGCCCTGTGGCGCGGTGGCCGTCAGCCGGACCATCCATGACGCCATGATGGAGGCGGCCGACGCCCCTATCGAACTGTTCCACGGCTACACCTTTTCGGCCCACCCCCTAGCCTGCGCCGCCGGCTTGGCGACCCTCGACACCTATCGCGAGGAGGGGCTGTTCGAGCGGGCCGCCGACCTGGAGGCCTACTGGCAGGACGCCATGCACAGCCTGTCCGACGCCCGCCATGTCATTGATGTCCGAAACCTTGGCCTCATCGCCGGGATCGAGCTGGAACCGCGGCCCGGCCGACCCACCGAGCGAGCCATCGAAGCCTTCGAGGCCGCCTATGACGCTGGCCTGATGATCCGCGTGACCAGCGACATCATCGCCCTGTCCCCGCCGCTGATCCTCGAAAAGTCCCACATCGACCAGATGGTCGAGACCCTGCGGACTGTGCTGGGCGCCATCGACTGACGGCTTCCCCTGGCGACTGGCCGTCCGCAATATTCGTTTTCACGCGGATGCTTCGCTCTATGGTCGACTGTCTGTGACCCTCAGCGATTGCCTTCAGGCGAAGCTCCGGATCATGGGCTCGAGGAGCGGTACTGACCTGTTGGGAAGGTGGAATGTTCACCCTGCTTCCCGCCGAGAGAGGAGCAGAAAATGACGGAAACCTCTGGCATCGGCGCATTCGCCATCGTTCCGAGCAATGACCTGCCTTCAGCGCTGCAGTTCTGGCAGCGACTAGGCTTCGTCCCCACGGGCGGCGACAGCCACTATGTCATCTTGGAGGGATGGGGCTGCGAGGTACACCTCACACAGGCCGGAAGCGATCCATGGCGCGTTTCGGAGCACAACCCCTTCGGCGTCTTCATTCGCACTCCCGAAGTCGAAGCGATCGCAGCCTTGGTCGAAGACTTGATCATTCGTCCCGGCGGCGTCCTGCGACATCGTGAGTGGGGCATGTACGAGGTCGGCATCAACGGGCCAGACAATTTGCTCGTCCGCGTCGGCTGGCCCTCTGATCTGATGCGCTAGCGCCAGGTCCGCCTCCGGCCGCGGGCGCGGTCCGCCGGGTCCGTTGGCGGGGCCAAGTTCGTTGTGTTTTCCCGGGCCACTGCCGCTCCCGTTCCCGGACACAGTTCGCAGGAACAGGGACAACCCGTCCGGGATGCATCCTTGACAGTCACAAGCTATCGGGACGGCCAACGCCCGGTCCACAGGCGCGGCAGCCCTGCATCTTCATACTGTGCTTGACACAGTACTGTGTCATAGACACTATGTGTCGAACAGTAGTGGGCTGCAGATGGTCGAGCGGGATTTTGCAGGGCTGAGCGAACTTCGACGGGGCGTGCTGGTACTGGCCGTGCTGTCGCAGCTTCGCGGGCCGCAATACGGTTACTCCCTGAAGCAGGCCCTGATCGACCGGGACATGCCGATCGAAGAGGGGACGCTTTATCCCCTGCTGCGGCGGCTGGAGGCCCAGGGCCTGCTGGCCAGCGCCTGGAACACCGATCACGCGCCGCCACGCCGCTACTACCAGCTAAGCCCGCAGGGACTCGCGGCGCTCGAGGCCCTCAGCAAGGGCTGGCGAGATCAAGTGCGGGTGATGGACAGACTTCTGGATGGAGAGGCGCCGTGATGAACGCCCATGATGTGATGGAATCCTGGGTGCGGGATGTGGCGGGGCGCCTGCCGCGCGCCAGACGCAATGATGTGGCCTGTGAGTTGCGCGCCCTACTGGCCGACGAACTCGACGGCCGGGCCCGGGCCGAGGGCAGGGCGCCGGACCGGGCCATGGCCATGGACCTGCTCAAGGGGTTTGGAACCCCGGCCCAGGCCGCCGGCCGCTATCATGATCAACCGGCCATCATCGATCCGACCGACAGCCATCACTTTGTGATCTGGGCCCTGGGAGGCGCGGTGGTTATGGGCGTCCATGGACTGCTCAATGGACCAGGCTCGGTCGATCAGGGCCTGTTCCTGATCTGGTTGGGGATTCTGGTGGTGATCTTCGCCGCCATGGCCTGGTGGCGTCGCCGGCGCCCTGGCCAGATGCACTGGAAGCCCTCGCCGGGGCCCGACCGGCCGCGCCCGGCATTGGCGCTCCTGGCCATGACGGCGACCCTGGTCTTTCCGGTCTTCATGTATGCGGCGCCCCAGACCTTTGTGCAGGTCATGTTCCTGGGCCAGATCGCCGACAGCGGCGTCGCCCTGACAGAGGCCTTCCGGGGCAGTTGGCAGCGCATTGTCACTCTTGCGCTGCTGGTTCTGTCGGCGGCTCTCTATGGCGCAGAAATACGGCTGGGCAGCGGCCGAGCCGGGATGCGCTGGGCATCTATCGTCTTGCAGGCGGGGCTGAGCCTGATGATGCTGCTCCATGCCGCCCCGATGATCACGCCGTCCGGAGAGTCTTTCAGCCCGTTCGTCCTCGACGCCGCAATTACGACCAGCGCGCCCTTTTTCAGGGCGGTGGGCGGCCTGTTTATCCTGAGCGCGCTCTATGACCTTTTCCGACAATGGTCCCGGGTGCGGCCCGAGCCTGAGGCGGATGGGCTGGCCCGTTAGGATCGCAGGCCTCTTGCGTGCTTCGACACGCCCCTGGCGGGGCTACTCAGTATGACGAAAACCGTGGACCAGAGCCCTAAAGTCAGTCTTCAGTCTGAGTAGCGGTCGCATACCGCGTGTCGAAGACCGCAGGGCATTTCAGCGTGGGATCGCCTCAATCTCAGCCCGAGCACTACCCTCGTCGGCGTCGGGATGCAGGGAAACATAATCCCGTACGGCATCCTCGACGCTGTAGCCATCGACCATCCTGCTGCCAATCACAAACATCTGGGTCGGGCAATAGGCTGCACGATGGTCGATTTTGTCCGGCATGATCAGGCGTAGCTGAACGCCGGATCATCCAGGTTTATGGCCGGGATCTCGTCCTTTTCCGCCCAGTAGTCCTGGGTGTGCTGCCACTCCGGCTTGTCGCCGCGTCTTGGCAGCAGGTGCATGCCGCGCATCAGATAGCCCGGATTGAAGTTCTCCGGGTCGATCCAGCCCGACAGGGGCATGTCCTTGTCTTCTGGCCGCAGGGTCGGGACCACCTTGTGGACGCCCTTGTCCTCCATGTGTTTCAGCAAGCGACAGACGAAATCGCTGATCAGGTCGGCCCGCAGGGTCCAGCTGGCCCGGAAATAGCCGAACACCCAGATCATGTTGGGCACACCGGTAAACATCATGCCGCGGTAGGTGACGGTGTCTGCAAAGTTCAACGGCTTGCCGTCGATCTCGAACGCGATGTCGCCCAGGACGTTCAGCTTGAAGCCGGTGGCGGAGATGATGATGTCCGCCTCCAGGGTCTCGCCGGACTTCAGCAGGATGCCCTTTTCCGTGAAGCGGTCGATATGGTCGGTGACCACCGTGGCCTTGCCCGCGTTGATGCCTTGGAACAGGTCGCCATCCGGCACGAAGGCGATCCGCTGGCGCCAGGGCCGATAGCTGGGGGTGAAATGCTTGGCGATATCGAAGTCCGGGCCAAGGAAGGCCTTGACCCCCTCCAGCAGTTCGCCCCGCACCACCTCCGACTCCTCGATCGAGCGGCGAGTGAACTCGGCCTGGTCATGCAGAACCTTGCGGCGGACGATTTCGTGGATCCAGGTCTCGTCGATCTGCAGGGTCCGCAGAGTGTCGGCCAGTTCATTCTCGTTGCGGCCCGGAATGAAATAGGTCGGTGAGCGCTGCAGCAGGGTGACATGCTGGCAATCGCCGGCGATGGCCGGCACCAGGGTGGCGGCGGTGGCGCCGGACCCGATGACGATGACGCGTTTGCCCTTGTAGTCGAGGTCCTTCGGCCAGTTCTGGGGATGGACGATCTGGCCCTTGAAGCTGTCCATGCCCTCCCATTCGGGGGTGTAGCCGTCCAGTTGCCGATAATAGCCCTGGCACATCCAGAGGAAGTTGGTGGTGAAGGTTCGGGTCGCGCCGTCCTCCGCTCTGACGGCCGTGATGGTCCAGAGGTTGGTCTGGCTGGACCAGACGGCCTTCGTGATCTTGTGGCCGTAGCGAACATGCCGGCCCAGGTCGTTCTCTTCGATCACCTCATCCATATAGGTCAGGATCTCGGCCGCGGTGGCGATGGGCGGTCCGACCCAGGGTTTGAAGCGATAGCCAAACGTGTAGAGGTCGCTGTCCGAGCGGATGCCGGGATACTGGTGGCTCAGCCAAGTGCCGCCAAAGCTCTCAAGGGCTTCGAGCACGACAAAGCTGGTTTGCGGACGCTGCTTTGTCAGGTGATAGGCGCCACCGATCCCCGAAATGCCGGCCCCGACGATGAGCACGTCAAAATGTTCGGGAGAGGCTGACTGCGCCTCTGGCTGCGCGAGCGTATTCGTCTCCATGGGTTTCCCTTGCCTGCTACTTCTTGTTTGACCCGGTCCCGAGCTGAGGACTCCGGAAAGCCACGCCCCTTCGTCGGGTTGATTTTAGGGGGTCAAGGCTAGGGCCGGAACGGCATTCTGCGTTGATCAATATCAAGTCGCCGCCCGGAAAACGAAAAACAGCCAGGTGCCGCTAGGTCATCGTCGGACCTCCCCCACCAGGCGATGGCGATTGACTTCGAGGCGAGGACACCCCGCTGTCGTCCAGCGTAGGGAGCGGGGGGCAGGACATGGAACGACGGGTGTTTCTTACAGGTCTGGGCGGTGTCGTGGCCGGGACTTCGAGCCTGCTGGGGGCTTCAGCTGCGACCCCGCCTCTGCGTATACGGAAATCCGTGGCCGAACTCCCCGTTGACCATCCCGATCTTGCCGCCCTGCGGAAGGCCATCCCGCTTATGAGGCGGTCCGGCGCCTGGGATACCCAGATCGCTATCCATGCCGACATCAGCCAGCGACATCACTCCTCCTGGCGGTTCCTGCCCTGGCACCGAATACAGCTGTTCTGGTTCGAGCGGCAGGTCGCCCGGCTCAGCGGCTACAAGGACTTTGCGCTTCCCTACTGGGATTGGGATGGCGACCGGATTCCCGATGTCATGCTTGAAGATCCGATCCTTTCCGTTCCCGGTCGGGAGGCCGGACCCGACGACCGCCTCTCGGCCTTCATGCGCAGCAATGGCCAGAGCTATACCGGCCGGGTCACGGATGACTTCTCGACCTTCTTCGGCCGGGCCCGGAATCAGAACGGGGCAGGGGGCCAGTACTATTCCGGATCCGGCGAATGGAGCGGCCATAACCTGATCCACGGGTTTGTTGGCGGCGATATGGGCCGGCTGGACCGCTCTCCCAATGATCCGCTGTTCTGGATGCATCACGCCAATATCGACCGGGTCTGGACGGTCTGGCGGGAGCGCAACCCCCAGGAAATCTATCCAAAGCCCTGGCGGGACGAGGTGCTGGGCGGATTTGTCGACGCCTATGGTCGCAGCGCCCCCAGCACCACGGCGGCCGCGACCCTCAACACCGCCAGCTTTGGCTATCGCTATGCGGTGGATCCGACGCCGCTCATCCTGTTCGCCGTCGCCCCGCGCAAGCGACTCAAGGACCAGCCCGCCAGCTGGCTCATGCAGCAGACCGGCCCCCAATCCGGCTTTATCGATATCCCTACCGAGCTTGCAGCGGCCCAGAAGGCCTCGGCCGTAGGCTATCTGGACGTGGCCCCCGATCCGGACGGACCCTCGGTTATCCGACTGAGCGCCCGGGGCGTTTCCCAGAGCGCGCCTTTCTATCAGGACGCTGTGGTTCTGGTTCCGATGGTCGGCTGCACCTCCAGCCAGGGGCATCGCCTCAACATGAACGGACTGTGGAGCGGCGGCGTCAACGAGACTGTGCGCCTCTCGGTCGAGGTCACACCCCTGGCTGGCCGGGGCGGCGGGACAACCACCACCCGGCTGCTTAGTCTGGTGCTCGATGCTGACCTGACCTTCTTCGAGTAGGCAGCCAATCGCTTTCCGGTCTGCAACCGGGCGTTTCCCCGGATCAAGGCCCGCCAATGCTCCGCCATGCGGGAAGCCTGCTATAAATACTCTCCCAAAAAGGGAATAACAGAGTTTTCCGTTGGCAAACCTCTTCCGCCGCTTATGGTTAACGCGGGCTTTGGGAATAGGGGATTTCAATGGAAAACAGAGATTTACTGGCGGGCGCAGCGGTCGCCGTCTTGATGGCCATGGCGGTTGCACCGGCTGCGGCCCTCGCCAATGGACCGGTCGGCGACTACCCGCCCAATGCGGAACCGGGCAAGTGCTATGAGAAGGTTCTGATCCCCCAGCAGTACGAGGCCTAAAGCGAACAGATCATCGACATCCCAGGCCGGACTGAAACCCGGGTCATCCCGGCGGTCTATGGCGAGGAACTGCGTGAAGTGATCGTCCGCGAGGAACGGACCGAGTTCATCACCGTTCCCGCCACCTACAAGACCATCACCGAGACCGTCGTCATCCGGCCAGGATCGGTGCGGACCGAGACTATCCCGGCTGTCTATGAAACCATTACCGAGCGCGTGCTGGTCCGCGAAGCTCACACCGAATGGCGCCGGGGCGTTCCGCCTGAACAGCGTCCGGGCGAAGCCTACAAGACCAAGGTCCTGGCCACCGGCGAAGTGCTCTGCCTGGTCGAGGTGCCGGCCGAGTACTCCATCGTTACGCGCCAGGTTTTGAAGTCGCCGCCGCGCACCGTGCAGGTCCAGGTCCCCGCCGAGACCCAGGTCGTGACCCGTCAGGTTATTGACCAGCAGGCCCGTGTCGAGAAGCGCGTGATCCCGGCCGAGTATCGCTCGGTCAAGGTGCGCGTGGTGGTGACCCCGGAGAGAATCGAAACCTACACCGTGCCGCCAGTCTACAAGACGGTGATCAAGCAGCGCATGGTCAGCGACACCCGCTTCGAATGGCGGGTTGTGGTCTGTAGCTATGAAACGTCGCCCCCGCCGCCGCGCTACAACCCGCCGGCCCCCAAGGCTCCGGCCAGCTACCAGACCCCGGCTGCTCCCATTCCCTACGGCGGCGGCATGGCGTCACGCGGCGTGACCCCCACGACGCGGGTGGTGATGGACGTGCAGTACGCTTTGGGTTCGCGCGGTTACTACCAGGGTCCGCGCAACGGCGTGATGACGACCCAGACCCATGCGGCTCTCACCCGATTCCAGACCGATCGCCTGATCGCGGTCGGCTCCCTGACTTCGGAAAGCCTGCTGGCCCTGGGCGTGCCGCTGCCCTGATGGCTTTCTGGTCTGTCCTTTACGGGGACCGTCTGATGGCTCAATGAAAATCTCCTCCGCCGGACGCCGGCGGAGGAGATTTGTTTTTGGGGCTAGCCGGCCCCGTATGCTGTCTTCAGTGGGCCCTGGATTTCAGCCCTTCGATCTCTTCCTTCAATCGGAGCTTCTGTCGCTTGAGCTCTCGTATTCGCAGGTCACTTGTCGACGGACTGTTGGTTTCGGTCTCGATGGTTCGATCCAGCTTGCGGTGCCGGTTGTCGAGTTCCTTCAGTCGGGCTTCCAACGCCATGGTCTTTCGCCTCCTTGGCTTTATGCACTAGATATTGAACACCCTAAGACTCTGAAGAGTCTGTTCACATGCGCGAGAGCAGGATGACCCATCGACCCCGCCTGATTGTCGGAATTTCAGGCGCGTCCGGGGCCATATTGGGCATTCGCGCCCTGGACGCCTGTCGGGAACTGAATGTCGAGAGCCATCTGGTCATGTCACGGTCCGCCGCCCTGACCCTGTCTCAGGAAACGGATCTCACTGTTTCCGCCGTTTCCGCCAGGGCCGACTTGGTCCACAAGGTCGGGGATGTCGGTGCAGCGATCTCCTCGGGCAGCTTCCGGACCCTGGGGATGATCATCGCGCCCTGCTCGGTCCGGACCATGAGCGAGATCGCGACGGGCGTGACGTCCAGTCTGCTGACCCGGTCGGCTGATGTGGTGCTGAAGGAGCGCCGCACCCTGGTCTTGATGGTGCGGGAAACTCCGCTGCATCTCGGCCATCTGCGAACCCTGACGGCTCTGGCCGAGATGGGAGCCGTGATCGCGCCGCCCCTGCCGGCCTTCTACGCCCGCCCGGCCAGTATCGCCGAGATGGTGGATCAATCGGTGGGCCGGGCGCTGGACGCCTTCGGCCTCGACTGGGCGCCGGTCAAGCGCTGGGGGGAGGACATCGCCGAGATCCGGAGCGGATCGTGAGTTTCTGGGATTGGGCCCTGGCGGCCTATGGGCGGGCCGGCGTGCCCGAAGCCTGTCTCGCCCTGCAGGATTATCACGGCCAACAGACCGTCTATCTGCTCTGGGCGGCCTTCGCCCGACCGTCCGATCCTGATCTGGCGGCGGGGGCCGAACTGGCCCGGCATTGGGACCTTTCGATCCTGGGACCGATTCGCCAGTCTCGCCGGGCTCTCAAGGCGCAACTGTCGCCCGTTTCTAACGAAGCAAGAATCGCGCTGCGGGAAGAGGTCAAGCGGGTCGAACTGGCCGCCGAACGCTTGCTGATGGAAACCCTCGAGGCCCTCGCGCCGGGCGGCCCGTCGGGCAGTCCACTGCTGGCCCTCCTCCGCGCAGGACAGGCCTGGGGCGATCCGCCGCCGGAGGCCGCTCTGCAATCCCTTGCCGACCGACTGGCCTAATCACGCCCGCCTCTGCTAGCCTCGCCATTCTGACTCTGGTGTCCGGGGAGCGTGGATGGCTGACAACGACGGGGAAATGATCCCCCTGCCGAACATGGAGGTTCGCGGCCGGCTTGTGGAACTGCGACAGCGTCACCAGGACCTGGATGCGGCGGTCGACGCCCTGACCTCCATGCCGACGCCCGACCAGCTGCAGATCGCCCGCCTGAAGAAGCAGAAGCTGATCCTGCGGGATCAGATCGTGAAACTGGAGAACATGCTTATCCCGGACCTTCTGGCCTGAAACGCCGCGCCTTGCAGGCTGTCAGGCCATATCGACCCAACGGCGGGCCGGGCGTCTCCGGCTCCTGCAGGACTGCAGCCCCGCCATCACCCAACGGCGCGAATCGGCGGGGTCGATCACGGCGTCGATCTCCAGGGCGGCGGCCATGCTGGTCGCCTTGCCGCGAAGATACATCTGCCCGACGAGGCGATCGTAGAGCTCCTTGTTCTTGACCGGGTCCGTCTCGGCTTCCAGCTCCTTGCGATAGCCCAGCTTGACGGCGCCCTCGAGGCCCATGCCGCCGAACTCGCCGGTCGGCCAGCCGGCAATGAACATCGGTGAATGGAAACCGCCGCCGGCCATGGCCTGGGCGCCCAGGCCGTAGCCCTTGCGCAGCACCAGGGTGAACAGCGGCGGACCAAACTTGGCCCCGGCGACAAACATCCGCGAAACCCGCCGCACCGCTGCGGCATCCTCGCTTTCGGGTCCGACCATGAAGCCTGGCGTGTCGCACAGGCTGAGGACCGGCAGGTCGAAGGCGTCGCAGAGCTGCAGGAACCGCGCGGCCTTTTCAGCGCCGTCACAGTCGATGGCGCCGCCGAGATGGCGGGGGTCATTGGCGATCAGCCCCATGGGCCGGCCCTCGAGCCGGATAAAGCCGGTGACCATGCCGGCCGCAAAGCCACGCCGCAGTTCGAGGAAGGTTCCCTTGTCGGCCAGGGTCCCGATGAGGCTGCGGATATCATAGACCCGCAGGCGATTCTCCGGGATGGCGCGGCGAAGGTCCCGCTGGTCCGGCGCCTGCCAATGGGCAAGGGAGCCCTGGAACATGGACATGGCCTGTTTGGCCAGGGCCGTGGCCTCGGCCTCGTCCTCGGCCAGAATGTCGATGACGCCGTTGGCCCACTGGGTGGCTGCCGGGCCGATCTGTTCCGGCTTGAAGACGCCCAAGCCTCCGCCCTCGATCATGGCCGGACCGCCCATGCCCAGGTTGGAATCCTTTGTGGCGATGATGATTTCCGACAGGCCCGCTATGGCGGCGTTGCCGGCGAAGCATCGCCCGGCCACGATGGCGATCTTGGGAACCTCGCCCGCCAGTTCCGCCATCTTTCCGAAGGTGGTGACATCAAGGCCCGCCACGCCCGGCGAATCGGTGTCGCCTGGCCGGCCGCCGCCGCCTTCAGTGTACCAGATCAGAGGAATCTTCTGCTCGTCGACGATGCTGAGCAGCCGGTCCGTCTTCTTGTGATTGAAATAGCCCTGGGTGCCGGCCAGCACCGTAAAGTCATAGGCCAGGGCTGCGACCCGGGCCTTTTCCGGCGAAAACGCCGCGCCATTGACCGTGCCTATGCCGGTGATGATGCCGTCGGCCGGGGTCGCGGCGATCAGGTCCTCGACAGTCCGGCGGCGACGCTGGGCCGCGATGGCCAGGGCCCCGTATTCGATGAAGCTGCCCGGATCCAGCAGATCGTCCAGGTTTTCCCGGGCCGTGCGATGGCCGGTGCGACGACGTTTGGCCACGGCGTCGGGCCGGGCTGCATCCAGGGTGAAGCGGTGACGGGCGATCACCTCGGCCAGGTCAGGGCGGATGGCGTCGGGGTCGATGTCTTCAGCGGCGGTCGCCTCCTGTCCCGCAACTTCTTCCGGCAGGATGAACAGGATGGGCTGGCCCTTCAGCAGGGTCTGGCCGACATCCGCCGCCAGTTCCAGAACTCGCCCGCTGACCGGGGCGACGACCACATGCTCCATCTTCATGGCTTCGAGGATGGCCAAGGCCTGTCCCTGCCGCACCAGATCGCCGGGCGCCGCCTCGATCCGGCCGACCGTGGCCTGGAGCGGCGCACCGACGGCCTCGGCGCCGTCCGGGGTCTCATGGGCAGAGGCGGCGACAGGGTGGGCCTGCCCGGCCCCGGCGGCGGACGACCCGGCCGGGCCGGGCGACCGGTGGGGGGCCAGGGCCTCGGCCGCTTTCAGAAGGGCCGCCAGATGCTCGTCGAGATAGCGGGTCGTGGCCCTGCCGGCCAGCACGTCAGGCTGGGTCAGCAGCACCCGGAGCAGGGGGATATTGCTCTCGACGCCTTCCAGTCGAAACTCTTCAAGCGCCCGCTCGGTGCGCCCGGCCGCCTCTTCATGGGTCGCCGCCCGGCCGATGACCTTGGCCAGCAGGCTGTCATAATGGGGGCTGGTGACATAGCCGCCATAGCCGTAGCCATCGACCCGCACGCCCGGACCGCTTGGCGCCTCATAGGCGGTGATCCGGCCGCCGGAGGGCTGGGCCGAACCGTCCGGCTGCATGACCTCCAGATTGACCCGCGCTTGGATCGCCGCGCCCCGGAAGGGCGGGGTCTTTGCAAGGCCAACCCGGGCCAGGGAAGCGCCGGCCGCCAGTTCGATCTGGGCCCGCACCAGGTCCACCCCGGTGACCTCCTCGGTGACCGTATGTTCTACCTGCAGCCGGGCATTGGTCTCGATGAAGGCGAAGCGCCCGCTGACGGCGTCGACCAGGAACTCGACGGTGGCCAGGCTGCGCAGATGGCGCGCGGCGCAGAGTTTCACCGCGGCTTCGTGCAGCGCCTCTCTCAGGCGCTCGCCCAGGCCCGGGGCGGGAGCGATCTCGAGGATCTTCTGGTGCCGCCTCTGGACCGAACAGTCACGCTCGCCCACGGCCACGCAGCTGGCGCCGTCGCCGGCCACCTGCACCTCGATGTGGCGGGCGCGGTCGACCAGCCATTCGGCATAGACTCCGTCATCGCCAAAGGCCGCCCTGGCCTCCCGGGCGCAGGCCGCATGAGCGGCGGCCACGTCCTCGCCCTTGCGGACGATCCTCATGCCCCGGCCGCCGCCGCCGGCCACGGCCTTGAGCATCATGGCGCCATGTTCGGCCAGGAAGCGGGCTGCACCTGCCGCGTCGATCGGTCCGGTGCCCTCCAGCAGGGGCACCCCGACCCTGGCCGCAAGGGCCCGGGCGGCGGACTTGTCGCCAAAGGTCTCGAGGGTTTCGGGGGAGGGACCGATGAAGACCAGCCCGGCCTCGGCGCAGGCCCGGGCGAAGGCGGCGTTTTCGGCCAGAAAGCCATAGCCGGGATGGACCGCCTGGCATCTGGCGGCCTTTGCGGCGGCGATCACCCCGGCCATGTCCAGATAGGCGGCGGCGCCCATCCCTTTGAGGGCGACAGCTTCATCGGCCGAACCGACATGCAGGCTGGCGGCGTCATCCTCGCTGAAAATGGCGACAGAGGTCAGCCGCAGATCGGCGGCCGCCCGGGCGATGCGAATGGCGATCTCGCCCCGATTGGCGATGAGCAGGCGCTTGAAAGCCATGAATCCTCCGCAGGCCCCTCATACGGCCGTTTGAACGCCAGCATAGTGGCTGGGCCGCCCTGTGGAAGGGCCTCGTGAGGGACTGACCGTGGCGAACCCGCCGACCCGTCGCGACTTTCCAAAGCTCAGGGAGCATGGGACAGTCATGGCGGAAGTGGCCCCGCCTGATGTCATCGAAAGGTCGACTATGTCCCTTACCCAAGCCAGACCCGTCACCTTCATCATCACCGCTGACCGCAAGGCCTCCGAGGCCTGGTACGCAGACAGGCTGGGCCTGAAACCCGCGCATGATGATGGCTTTGCCGCCGTGTATGACCTGGCCGGAGCGGTCCTTCGCATCACGCAGGTTCCCGGCTTTGTCGCCGGCGCCCATCCCGTCCTGGGGTGGATGGTGTCGGACATCGCCGCGACGGTGAAGGACCTGACCGCACGGGGCGTGATCTTCACCGTCTATGAGGGCATGGGTCAGGATGCACTGGGGATCTGGACCTCGCCGGACGGCAAGGGAAAGGTGGCCTGGTTCAACGATCCGGACGGCAATGTGCTCAGCCTGACCGAGGGCTGAGCGGGCTCAGATCAAGCGCGGGCGACGGCCAGTTCGACCCGGACATTGCCCCGGATGGCCCGGGAATAGGGACAGATCTCATGGGCCCGGTGCAGCAGGTCGTCGGCCTGGGCCCAGGACAGGGCCGGCGCCGTCAGGGTCAGGCGCACGCCGAGGTGAAAACTGGTCTCGTCCTTGATCAGATCGACCTGGGCGCCCAGGCTGTGCTCCCCAAGGGTCACTCCTGACTGCCGGGCGATGACCCCGAGCGCGCCGAGGAAACAGGCCGCATAGCCCGCTCCGAACAGCTGCTCGGGATTGGTCCCGGCCCCGTCCCCGCCCATGGCGGAGGGATAGGCAAGGGTCGCCTCAAGATGCCCGTCGTCGCTCCTGACCACGCCCTGGCGGCCGCCGATGGCCTGCACGGTCGCGGTATAGATCGGATCAGACATCAAGGACTCCCTGGGTGGCCGGCGGCCTGCTCAGCCATTTTGCAGCCAGAAAACAGCAGATGCGGACCGGAAAACAGGCGATTCCCCTGTTAGCCGCATCCCGTGTCAGAACGACATCGATAGCCGGTCAGGCCCGGACCAGGGCCTCGACCTGAGGCACGGTTTCCGTCAGCCGGCCGCCCATCCGGATCGGCTCGATGCGCCGGGCCAGTCCGGTGCGGTCATCGGTCTCGACATAGACGCCGCAGATGGTGGCGGGCCCCTCGGCCGGGCGGTAGCGGCCCTGGCTGATCCGGGTGGTGAAGCGCCGCAGGGGCTCTTCCTTGTGGTTGCCGATGACGCTGTCATAGTCGGCGCAGGCCCCGGCGTCGGTCTGGTAGGCGGTGCCGCCGTTCAGGATCTGGGCGTCGGCCGTGGGCACATGGGTATGGGTCCCGACCACCAGGCTGGCCCGGCCATCGCAGAAATGGCCCATGGCCATCTTTTCCGAGGTGGCCTCGGCATGCATGTCGACCACCACGGCATCGGCCACATCGCCCAGGGGCGCCGAGTCCAGCTCGCGGTTGGCGGCGGCGAAGGGGTCGTCCAGGGCGTCCATATGGACCCGGCCCAGCAGGTTGATGACCAGGATCCGTCGGCCGTCCTGCAGTTCGAACAGGTTGGAGCCGCGGCCCGGCGCATCGGACAGGATCGGATAGTTGGCCGGGCGGATCAGCCGGGGCTCGCGCACGATATAGGTCATGGCCTCCTTCTGGTCCCAGCTGTGGTTGCCAAGGGTCAGACAGTCGGCGCCGGCGTCATAGAGCTCCCGGGCGGTGTTCTCGGTGATGCCGAAACCCGCTGCGGCGTTCTCGGCATTGACGATGACGAAATCCAGGCCGAGCCGCCGGCGCAGGCCGGGCAGGTGGTCCGCCAGGCCCTCGCGGCCGGACCGGCCCACGACGTCTCCGAAAAAGGCAATGCGCATCAGGTATCCTTTCGCGCCGGGATATAGCCTGTCTCGGTGAGAATCCCATCCAGGGTCTGGTCCAGGGGCCCGGCGGGCACGGCCTCGACCTCTTGCTGGCGATAGGCGATCCCGACCAGGGCCGGCGGGCCGGGCGACGCCTTCAGCCTGGCGAAGGTCCGGTCGTAGAACCCGCCCCCCTGTCCCAGGCGATGACCGGCAGGGTCGAAGGCCATCAGCGGGGTCAGGATCAGGGACGGGATCACGGCCGGGGACGAGGCCAGCGGCGCCGGCAGGCCGGCCAGGTCATGGACCAGACGCTCCCCTGGGTTCCAGGCCCGGAACACCAGGGGCGCGGCCTGGGTCTCCACGGCGGGCAGGGCCAATCGCCATCCCGCGCGCGCCAGGGCCTCGCCCAGGGGCAGGGGGTCCAGTTCGCTGCCCAGGGCCCGATAGAGGGCCACCACCCCGGGCGGCCGGGCTATCGCGGCCAGCAGGGCCGGGGCCTGGTCGGCCAGGCGCCAGTCTGTCTCGGGATGCTCGACCTGAAGCCGCTTGCGCCGGCGCCGGGCGTCCAGCCTCATGGCGGACTTTGCGGCTTCCAGGACGGGGTCTGACATGTCGTGGGTCGTGATTTCGTAAAAGGTGGCGGCGCCGCGAGGACCGTGAAGAGCAGTTTTATCCTCTCAGACCCGGGCAACCAGGTGGGCGCCATATACCCGCGACCACGGCCACGGACAGGGACAGCTCCCTTCGAGAGAATTAAGGTCAGAAGGATATGTCGCCTTCGACGAGAGCCGCAGCAACCGCCACCGCAGAGAATAGGCCTTCGGGGCGGGGTTCTCAAGGTGTTCCGGAATTTGGCGGCCAGGGTCCCGGTCCCCTCCCTCCCAGCCCGGGGTCCCGGAAAATGACGCGCGTGGACCTGAAAAATCCTGACGCGTCATTTTTTTCCAAACGGCATTTTCCATCCGGGCCCCTCCGAAAGGGGACGGACCCGGAAAGGGGCGAGACTGGCGGCCGGAAAAATCCAACATTTTCAACTGATAAGGCCCCGTTCCAGGCGGTCGAGTTCCTGCCGCATCTGGGCGACCCAGGGCTCTTCCTTAAGCGGCCGGGGTCTCTTGTAGGGCGTCCGGGCCGGTTTTTGCGTCAAGGCGGTGTCAGAAACTGCAAGACTTTCGTCAGGTCCGTCACAGGGTTCGGTAACGCTGAAAGCCGGGCCGTCCCAGGGTTCGGTAACGACGTTGTCCATGTGTTTCGCCGTTTTCCAGGCTGGAGCCAGGCCCGCTTCGTCGATGGCCGTCAGCCGCGCCGCCTCGGCCCTGGCCATTGCCTGGATGACGGGGGCGGCGATCTCGGCCTGGCCCTGGTGGGTGTCCAGATGGGCCAGCAACAGCTTGAGCGCCGCCAGCTTGTCGCCCAGGCGGATATGGAGGCGGCGATGGCTGACGCCGGCGCGGCAGGTCTCGCTGTAGCGGAACTCACGAAACCCGGCCGCCCGGGCATGGGTGATCCGGGACAGGTCCAGACTGGGCTGGCCGTTCTGCAGTTGCGCATAGTCGGCCATGTTGGCGCAGGCCACGTGGCTGATTTCCAGCAACACGGCGGGCCGGGTCAGGGGATTATCGCGGGCGGCGACCCCGGCCTCGATGGCGGCCCGCACATTGGGCCGCTTCATCAGCCCGCCTGCCAGGCCGCCGTCCACCGATAGCCGGCCCATTCCGCCGCCTCCCGGGCGCTGCCGCTGCGCAGATACTCATCGACAAACCGCGACTGCCGGTGATTGAGCGGCCGACTGGCCGGAGGGAGTTTTGCCATGGGGATGCCTCCTGAAGGGATCGAAGCGGGGGGAGGCATTATCCCATGGCGGGCGGTGGGGAGGTTCAGGAACGGTTTGGCCCCACCTGGTGTATCGAATGGGCAGGCGCGGACCTTGCCCGGAGGGGCAATGACTGAGCCGGGGGGCTGGGGCGGAAATCTGAAGGGTGGCGGCGATCCAGGGGCGGCACCAAGCCTTCACGCGCAGCATTGCCTGCATCACCCTTATGTACATCTTAAAGGGGAAGTGCGCCTGTTGAGCCATCATACAAAGTGTGATAGAAAAATGCCGAACGATGGCCGATAAGCCGCAATGTCGCATCTACAAGAACCGCTGGTTTGCGAAGTATGCGAGCCGGGAAGGGATCAGCGACGCGGCGCTTGTCGCCGCGGTCGATCAGGCCAATCGCGGCCTGGTCGATGCCGATCTGGGCGGGGGCCTGATCAAGCAGCGGGTCGCCCGCGAAGGCGGAGGTAAATCCGGCGGCTATCGCACGCTGATTTTCTTCCGCCTTGAGGAGCGGGCCGTGTTCGCCTTTGGCTTCGCCAAGAGCAGCAAGGCCAACCTCAACGCGGTTGAGTTGCGGACCTACAAACAGGCCGCGAGGATCGTGCTCGCGCTGACACAGGCGCAGGTCGAGACCGAGGTGCGCGAAGGAAGATTGTTCGAGGTGAATGTCGATGTCCCAGACCTATAAGAGCGAGGCGCTCGCCGCCGTTCACGAGATGATGGAAGGCCTCCACGGGGCCGGAGCCATCGACAAACAGACCCTGCGCGATTTCGACGAGGCCTGCCTTGCCCCGGTCACGCCACTCAAGGCCGAGGAGATCAAGGCGATACGCGAGGCGCAGCACGTCTCTCAGCCGGTGTTTGCGCGTTATCTCAATGTTTCCAAAAACCTCGTTTCCGATTGGGAGCGAGGCAAGAAGCGGCCAGGCGGCCCGGCGCTGCGGCTTCTGTCGATCATCCAGCGCAGGGGACTTGAGGGGGTTGCTTGACGTCAGGCCGGCTGTTTTCCAGCCGGTTTAGCGAGGACCAAAACCGCTGTTTCTGCAGGTCTGCAGACTATCCCAGAATACCGCGTCGTCCCGGCCGAAGCGCAGCGCAGAGCCGGGATCCAGGGCGGCGGGGCATCCGCCTCCCGCCCGTCAGACCCCTAACCCCCGCTCAGCTTCTCGATCTTCCGCGCCGCATTCTCCAGCGCCGCTGCCGCCTTCATCTCGACCCGGGCCCGGTCGGTCTGGGCTTCGGCGAGTTGGGACTGGGCCTGGGCCAGGCGCAGTTTCAGGTCGGCCAGTTCGTCGGTCAGGAGCAGGGCGGTCATCAGGAACAGCCGGGTCTCGCCCAGCTGGCCGACATCGCGGCCGACCTGGCGGACCTGGGCGTCGAAACTCTCGGCCAGGGCTTGGAGGTGGCGTTCCTGGCCGTCCTCGCAGCCGACCAGATAGGCCTTGCCGTTCACCGTGACATTCAGCTGGGCCATGGTCAGTCGTCTCCCAGGGCGGAGCGGATCTCGGCGATGGCCTTGCTGAGGGCCTGGGAGGCCTGGGCGCCGGCCTCTTCCAGCGCCTTTTCCCGGGCCCGGCTGGCGTCCAGTTCGGCCGCTAGGCGCGCGCGATCATTGTCGAACAGGCCGCCGACCTCGGCCCCGGCCTCGCGCACCCGCTCGGCCATCCGCTGTTCGAGAACGCCCAGCGCCCGCTCCAGGCGGCGCACGGCCAGGTCGAGGGCGCTTCCCTCCGCCTCTCCGCTCATTCGTCCGGCTCCTTGGTCACTTTACTCTGTATAGACTGCGTTGCGGGGAGACTGGAAGCGCCCCGACGACTTGCCTGACGGCTTGTCTCAAGGCTTGCTTCGGGGGCCCTGTCATGCGAACGGCCCCTCAAAGCGCCAGCAGGCCGCCAAGCCCCCGATTCAAGACCAAGGCCCACCCCATGACTGCCCCCATGACTGTCAGTCCCGTGAAGATGGCCGACGCGATCCGTGTCCTGTCCATGGACGCCGTCCACGCCGCCAAGTCCGGACACCAGGGGGCGCCCATGGGCCTGGCCGATGTGGCCACGGTGCTGTGGACGAAGTTTCTGAAATATGATCCGGCGCGCCCCGACTGGGCGGACCGGGACCGGTTTGTGCTGTCGGCCGGCCATGCCTCGATGCTGATCTACAGCCTGCTGCATCTGACCGGCTTCAAGGCCGTGACCATGGAGCAGATCCGCAATTTCCGTCAGTGGGGCTCCATCACCGCCGGCCATCCGGAATACGGCCACACCCCCGGGGTGGAATGCACCACCGGCCCGCTTGGACAGGGCATCGCCACGGCCGTCGGCATGGCCATGGCCGAGCGTTCGCTCAACGCCCGATATGGCGACGACCTGGTCGATCACCGGACCTGGGTGATCGCCGGCGACGGCTGTCTGATGGAAGGCGTCAGCCAGGAGGCCATCAGCCTGGCCGGCCGGCTGAAGCTGTCCAGGCTGACCGTGCTGTTCGACGACAACAACACCACCATCGACGGGGCGGCCACCATCTCCGAGACCGGCGACCAGATGGCCCGGTTCAAGGCCGCCGGCTGGCTGGTCAAGGCTGTGGACGGCCATGACCACGGCAAGATCGCCGCCGCCATGCGCTGGGCCACCCGCCAGGACCGCCCGACCATGATCGCCTGCCGGACCCTGATCTCCAAGGGCGCCGGTCCCAAGGAGGGCGATGTCCACGGCCACGGCTATAGCCTGTTCGACGAGGAAGCGACCCTGGCCCGCAAGGCCATGGGCTGGCCCCTGCCGCCCTTCGAGATCCCGGAAGACATCGCCGCCGCCTGGCTGAAGGCCGGCCGCAAGGGCGCCGGCGCCCGCCGCAAGTGGGACGCCCGTCTCAAGTCCAGCGACCGGGCCGCCGAGTTCAGGCGCGCCATGAAGGGCGATCTGCCGGCCGGCGCCTTCGAGGCCCTGGACGCCCATATCGCCCGGAACCTGGCCGAGCCTGTCGCCAATGCGACCCGGGTGCATAGCGGTTCGGCCCTGGCCGCCCTGACTCCGGCCATCCCGGAAATGATCGGCGGCTCGGCCGACCTAACCGGCTCCAACAACACCTATGTCAAGGGCATGCTGCCCCTGGACGCCCCGGACTATGCCGGGACCTATGTCCATTACGGCGTGCGGGAACATGGCATGGCGGCGGCCATGAACGGCATGGCCCTGCATGGGGGGGTGATCCCCTTCAGCGGCACCTTCATGGTGTTTTCCGACTACAGCCGGGCGGCGATCCGGCTGGGCGCCCTGATGGGGGTGCGGGTCATCCATGTCATGACCCACGATTCCATCGGGCTTGGCGAAGACGGCCCGACCCACCAGCCGGTGGAGCATCTGGCCGCCCTGCGGGCCATGCCAAACCTGCTGGTCTTCCGCCCCGCCGATGCGGTGGAGGCCGCCGAATGCTGGCGTGCGGCGCTGGAGGCCGAGAAGTCCCCCTCGATCATGGCCCTGTCGCGCCAGAAGACCCCGGTGGCCCGCAAGGCGCCGGCAACGGAGAACCTGTCGGCCCGGGGCGCCTATGAACTGTCGCCGTCGGAAGGCGCCGCCCAGGTGACGATCTTCGCCTCGGGCACGGAGGTCGGGGTCGCCCTGGCGGCCCAGACCCTGCTGAAGGGCGAGGGCGTCGCCGCCCGGGTGGTCTCCACCCCCTGCTGGGAGCTGTTCGAGCAACAGTCGGCCGCCTATCGCAAGTCGGTGATCGGCGCCGCGCCGGTGCGGGTCGCTGTCGAGGCGGCGGTGAAGTTCGGCTGGGAGCGGTTCATCGGCGAGGACGGGGTCTTTGTCGGCATGACCGGCTTTGGCGCCAGCGCCCCCTATGAGCGGCTCTACAAGGAGTTCGGCATTACCGCGGAGGCCGTGGCGGCGGCGGCGAAGGCGAAGCTGTAGGCAGGGTGCGTGCTTCGACACGCGGCTTGCAGCCGCTACTCAGCATGACGAACTTATTGTAATTGCCAAATATTCGTAATGCTGAGTAGCCTGCGCAGCAGGCGTGTCGAAGCACGCAAACGGCGAGCAACCGGACGATCATGGCTGCCTGGGTCTACATCCTCGAATGCGCCGACGGCAGCTACTATACCGGCTGCACCACCCATCTTGACTAGCGGATCGCCCAGCATCACGCCGGAACCTTTCAAGGCTACACCTCTTCGCGCTTGCCGGTGACGGTGGTCTACATCGCCGAATTTCAAGTTATCCACGACGCCATCGACTGGGAGCGCAAGGTCAAACGCTGGAGTCGGGCCAAGAAGCAGTCGGTGATCGCCGGGCGTTTCGAAGACCTGCCTGCCTTGTCCGTCAGCCGGTGGCGACGGGGCGCTTGACGCCTCTAGAGTGCGTGCTTCGACACGCTTGCTGCGCAGGCTACTCAGCATGACGAACTTATTGTAATTGCCAGATATTCGTCATGCTGAGTAGCGGCGACAAGCCGCGTGTCGAAGCACGCAAACCTGGTCCAACCTTCTCCCTCGGAGACTGAATGTCATGAAACTCGGCACGCCTCTTTCCGCCAGCGCCGTCAAGGTCATGCTCCTGGGCTCGGGAGAGCTGGGCAAGGAGGTGGCCATCGAGCTGCAGCGGCTGGGGGTCGAGGTGATCGCCGTGGACCGCTATGCCGACGCGCCCGCCATGCAGGTGGCCCATCGCAGCCATGTCATCGCCATGACCGACGCCGCCGCCCTGCGGGCCCTGGTCCTGGCCGAGCGTCCGCACCTGATCGTGCCGGAGATCGAGGCGATTGCGACCGACGAACTGGCCCGGATCGAGGCTGACGGCCTGGCGGTCGTCATCCCCACCGCCCTGGCGGCGCAGCTGACCATGAACCGCGAGGGCATCCGCCGGCTGGCCGCCGAAGAGCTGGGCCTGCCGACCAGTCCCTATCGGTTCGCCTCCAGCCTGGAGGAGCTGGTCGCCGGGGCCAGTGCGGTCGGTTATCCCTGTTTCGTCAAGCCGGTGATGAGCTCCTCCGGCAAGGGCCAGTCCTATGTCCAAGACGAGGCGGAGGTCGAGGCCGCCTGGGCCTATGCCCTGTCGGCCGGCCGGGTCGAGCAGGCCCGGGTGATCGTCGAGGGCCGGATCGATTTCGACTTCGAGATCACCCAGCTGACGGTCCGCTCCCTGGGCGCCGACGGCCAGATCGAAACCAGCTTCTGCGCCCCGATCGGCCACCGCCAGGTCAAGGGCGACTATGTGGAAAGCTGGCAGCCCCAGGCCATGAGCCCCCTGGCCCTGGAGCGGTCCCGCGACATGGCGGCCCGGGTGACGGAGGCGCTGGGCGGCCGGGGGCTGTTCGGGGTCGAGCTGTTTGTCAGCGGCGACGAGGTCTGGTTCAGCGAGGTCAGCCCCAGGCCCCATGACACCGGCCTGGTGACGCTTGCCACCCAGACCTACAGCGAGTTTGCCCTCCATGCCCGGGCGATCCTGGGCCTGCCGGTCGACGCCAGCCTGCGCGAGCCGGGCGCCAGCGCCGTGATCTATGGCGGCATGGAAGCCCGGGGCGTGGCCTTTGAAGGCGTCGCCGAGGCGCTGAAGGTCCCGACGGCCGACCTGCGGCTTTTCGGCAAGCCGGAAGCCTTCGAGCGGCGGCGCATGGGCGTGGCCCTGGCGCGGGGCGAAGACACCGACCAGGCCCGGCAGCGGGCGCTGCAGGCCGCGAACTGCGTCAGGGTCGTGGCTGGCTGACGATCCGGTCCGGCTACTCGATGCCTGACTTGTCGAGGGTTTCCCTCAAGCGGTGGATGGCTTTTGCAGCGGGGCTGTAGGTCTGTCGCCAGGCCAGCAGGCCCACGGCGCCCACCGTCGCCAGCGTCAGGGCGACTGGCCCGAACATCCAGGCGGCGGCGGCCAGGGCGAAATAATAGCCGCGAACCCCGGCATTGAAGGCCGTCAGGGAGCCGTTCAGCACCTGGGCGGCGGCCTGGCCCAGACCATCCCGCAGGGATGCCGAAGCGGGCCAGTCCTCGCCCTCCCTAGGCTCGGGGGCGGCGCCGATGATGGTGAGGGTGTAGTTCATCTGGCGGATGGACCAGATGAAATCCAGCAGGCCCCGCGCCAGGGTGATCAGCACCAGGGCCAGCTGGGTCTCGAACAGCAGCCGGGTGCTGGTGCGGATCAGGGCTAGGCTGGAGACACTGCGAAAGGCGTCCTCGCCGCCGAACAGCACGCCCGCCGAAGCGGCGATCAGCAGCAGGTTCGAGGAGGCGAAGAAGGAGGCGGAGTTGAGGGCATGTCCCAGCAGCTGGCCGTCGATGAACCGGCTCTCGCGGCGGGACATCTCGATCATCCAGGCCACCCGCAGCCGGGACATGTCGGTGTTGAGCACGCCATCCTTGCCGCGGATCCACTGCAGGACGGGTTCGTAGCAGGACCAGCAGAGCAGGAAGAACCCCAGGGCGGCCAGGTCCGGAATGGACAACATGGATCAGTCCTCCTGGATCAGGCTGGTCTTCTTGGTGTCCCGCATGAGCAGGGACACGATCAGCGCCATCAGCATGACGCCCGAGACATACCAGTAGAAACCGCTCTCCATGCCGATGCTCTTGAACCAGAGGGCGATATACTCGGCCGTCCCCCCGAAGATGGCGTTGGCGATGGCGTAGGGCAGGGCGACGCCGAGCGCCCGGACATGGGCCGGAAACAGCTCCGCCTTCACTACCGCGCTGATCGAGGTATAGGCCGACTGGACGATCAGGGCCCCGAGGATCAGCCCGAAGGCCAGGCCCCAGCTATTGGTCCCGCCGATCAGGGTAAAGGCCGGCACGGCGATCAGCGATCCCAGGCCAAAGGCGGTGATCAGCATGGCCTTCCTGCCCAGTCGGTCAGACAGGGCGCCGAACAGGGGCTGGATCATCATGAAGCCCACCAGGGTCGCCAGGTTGATCGCCCCCGCCGCCTCCTTGGAAAAACCGGCCGTATTCTCGAGGAATTTCAGCATGTAGGTGGTGTAGGCATAGAACCCCAGGCTGCCGGCGGCGGTCAGCCCCATGATGGACAGGGTTTCCCTCGGGTATTTGAGGAACAGCAGCATGGTGCGGCCCCGGGGCTGTGGGTCTGCCTGGGCCGCCTGGAAGCTGGCGCTTTCCTCCATGCTCCGGCGCATCCAGAAGACCACCACGGCCAGGGCCGCGCCGATCAGGAAGGGAATCCGCCAGCCCCAGGCGGAAAGCTGCTCCTTGTCGAGGGTCTGCTGCAGGATCACCAGCACAAGGGCCGCCAGAAGCTGTCCCATGATCAGCGTCACATACTGGAAGCTGGACCAGAAGCCGCGGCGCGAGCGGCCGGCCATCTCGCTCATATAGGTGGCGCTGGCGCCATATTCGCCGCCGACCGACAGGCCCTGGAGCAGTCTGGCCAGGACCAGGATGATCGCTGCCGAGCCGCCGATCTGGGCATGGCCCGGCGCCAGGGCGATGACCAGGGAACCGGCGCACATCATGCCGACCGATACGGTCAGCGCCGCCTTGCGACCGGCCCGGTCGGCATAGAGCCCCATGATCCAGGCGCCGACCGGCCGGGCGCCAAAGCCCACGGCGAACACCACGGCGGTCTTCATGTACTGGGCGGTGGTGTCGCCCGCCGGGAAGAAGACCTTGGCGAAATAGATGGAGAAGGCGGAATAGGCGAACCAGTCATACCATTCCACCAGGTTGCCGGCCGATCCGCCCAGGATGGCCCGCAGGCGTTGTGTCGAGGTCAGGCCGGGCGTGGTCAGCTCGATCGGAAGCTGGCCGTCGGCCCCGGTTTCGGTCGCGCTCATGGAATTATGTCCCCCTGCACAAAGGTTAGGCGAGCTGGACGGGCCGGGGAAGGGGAAGCTTCAACCCCGATCGGGGCGCCCGCTCTGGACGGCGCCGGTTTTCGGTTCGAAGACCCCCGAAAAGCTGACCTTCTGCGGGCAAACTGTGAGGGCTTGCGCCTGACGGGATAGGGCGTCACCGTTCACACACCGATATCTGCTATAGAGACTGCGACACGGGAGGAACGAACGCCATGGGAGCCTCTGGCCTCGCCATCAGGGGATCACGCGGTCTGCTTCGGCAGATTCGCGAAGCCATGGCTGGAGAGACGCCGGCCCAGGCCAAGCTGGACATGGTTGTCCGGATCATCGCCCGGTCCATGGTGGCGGAGGTCTGCTCCCTCTATCTGCGCCGCGCACCGGGCGACCTGGAGCTGTTCGCCACCGAGGGCCTGGCCCGGGAAGCCGTGCATGTGACCCGGCTGAAGGCCGGTGAGGGCCTGGTGGGCGAGATCGTTCGCTTCGGCCGCCCCCTGAACCTGTCCGATGCGCCCAACCATCCGGCCTTCGCCTATCGCCCGGAAACCGGCGAAGACCCGTTCCATGCCTTTCTGGGGGTTCCGCTGCTGCGCGGCGGTCGCGCCATCGGGGTTCTGGTGGTCCAGAACAAGACGACCCGGACCTATAGCGACGAGGAAGTCGAGGACCTGCAGATCATCGCCATGGTCCTGGCGGAGCTGGTCGGGGCCGGCGGTCTGCTGGCCGAGGTCGAGCTCAAGGATGTCGAGATTGCCCCCCAAAAGCCTGAACGGCTGAAGGGCGCCAAGTTTGCCGATGGCCTGGCCTTCGGCGTGGTGGTTCTGCATGAGCAGCCCGTCGCGGTTGGCCATCTGCTGTCGGAAGACTCCGTGGCCGAGGAGCTTCGGCTACAGACGGCGATCAGCGGGCTCCACCGCCAGATTGACCAGATGCTGGACGGCGAGGGCGGCCTGATCGGCGCCTCCTTCGAGGTGCTCGACACCTACCGGATGTTCGCCCATGACCGCGGCTGGAACCGGTCGCTCGAGGAGGCGGTGCGGTCGGGCCTGACCGCAGAGGCGGCGGTCGAGCGGGTGCGCTCCGAGCATCGCGCCCGCCTGGGGCAGGCGCGGGATCCCTATCTGCGCGAACGTCTGCATGACCTTGAGGACCTGAACGACCGGCTGTTGCGCCATCTGGCCGGCGACGTCGGGGTGCGGCGGGAGCTTCCGGAAAACGCCGTGCTGATCGCCCGCAACCTGGGGCCGGCCGATCTGCTGGAATATGACCGGACCCGGCTGAAGGGAATTCTGCTCGAAGAGGGCTCGACGGCCAGCCATGCCGCCATCGTCGCCAGGGCGCTGGACATTCCCTGTGTCGGCAGGCTTTCCGGGCTGAGGGACCGGGTGTCCGAAGGCGACCCGGTCATTGTCGACGCGGAATCCGGCGAAGCCTTCCTGCGGCCCCGCCCTGATGTGATCAAGGCGATGAACGCCCGGCTTGATGTCCGGACCCAGCGCAAGGCGGAGTTCGCCAAGCTGCGGGACACCCCGGCCTTCACCCGGGACGGGACCAAGATCACCCTGCTGATGAATGCCGGCCTGGCGGTCGATCTGGATATCCTGCGCGAGACCGGCGCAGAGGGGATCGGCCTGTTCCGCACCGAATTCCAGTTCATGGTCGCTGAGGAGCTTCCCCGGCTGGAGGCCCAGACCAGTCTCTATCAGAAGGTCTTCGAGGCCGCTGACGGCCTGCCGGTGACCTTCCGGACCCTGGACCTCGGGGGAGACAAGCTTCTGCCCTACATGGAAGCAGAGCGGGAGGAGAACCCGGCCCTGGGCTGGCGCGCCGTTCGGATGGGACTCGACCGGCCCGCCCTGCTGCGCATGCAGATCCGGGCGCTGATCTGGGCCGCCAAGGGCAGGCCGCTGCGGATCATGTTCCCGCTGGTCGCCAATGTGGATGAGTTCCGGGCCGCCCGGGCCATGGTCGATCACGAGATCACCTGGGCCCAGCGGCGCGGCCGGCCGGCGCCGTCGCGGCTGGATGTGGGGGCGATGATCGAGGCCCCGTCCCTGATCTGGCACCTGGACGCCCTGTTGCCGATGACCGATTTCGTCAGCGTCGGCACCAATGACCTTATGCAGTATCTGTTTGCGGCCGACCGGGGCAATCCGCGGGTCGCCGACCGCTATGACCCCCTGTCGCCCCCGGCCTTGCGGGCGCTGAAACAGATCCAGCTGGCCTGTGTCGAAACGGGAACCCCTGTGTCAGTCTGTGGCGAAATGGCGGGACGGCCCCTCGAGGCCTTCGCCCTGACCGCCCTGGGCTTTGACAGGCTGTCGATGCCGCCAGCCGGCATCGGCCCCGTCAAGCAGATGGTCCTGTCCTGCGACCAGGAAGCCGCTGCACGCGGCGTAAATGCCTTGATCAAGGGCGCCGCAGGCACGGTTCGCAACGAGATCGAGACTTTGGCCCGAAAATTGTACGTCGCCGTCTGAGAGTTTTTCGGACGGGGTTAGCGCATTGAAATTCGGGCAAAATTTTGGTAGCGTCAATTTATCGTTAAGGTTTCCCGCTAGAGGGAAGGTTGAAGGTGGTCGGGTCGCCCAACAGGCGAAACTGGCCCCTGGCGGTGAGTGGGGGTTGCCAAGTCATGGCGCTTGATATCGGCGGGGTTACGTCTTTGTACAGGACCGGCGAATTCGATCCCGCCGATGCGCCGCGCAGCAGCGCGCCGGACCTGCTGGATGGTCCCGATCTGGGGGCTGCCCTTCGCCAGATCCGTGAATTCCACGGCGTGTCCCTGCAGGACCTGGCCGACGCCACCCGCATTCGCCAGACCTACCTGTCCGCCCTGGAAGCCATGAGGCTGGAAGAGTTGCCGTCCAGGCCCTTCGCCGTTGGCTATGTCAGGGCCTATGCCCGACACCTCAATCTGGATTCGGAAGCTGCGGTCGAGCGCTTCCGCCAGGAGTTTCCCGAGCATGACGAGGGCTTGCGCGCGCCAGTCGGGGTGCGACGCGAACGCGATCCGCGGCTGGGATTGATCCTGGCCGGCGGCGTCCTGATCGTCGCGGCCTTCGTTCTGTGGAACATCGCCCAGCGGGCCATGACCAATCAGGCCCCGCCACTCTCCGTGGCCTCGACGCCTGCCAGTCCGCAGGTTGAGCAGGCGGCGCCCGAGGGACCCCTGTCAGTCGGCGCGCCCTTGCCGCCGCCGGTGGAATCCACGACGCCCAACCTGTATGAAACGCCGGGTCTGCCCACCGGAGCCGATGGGACAGGCGAGGCGGCGGATGCTGCGGTCGAGGCCCAGGCAGGTCAGCCTGTCGCCCCGACCATGGCGCTGGGCACAGCCTTCCGCGCCCAGGGTCAGATCCATGGCGCAGCCCAGTCCGCAGCGGCGACCATCCTGATCCAGGCAAGGCGCAACGCGACCCTGGTGGTTCGGGGAAGCGATGGTTCTGTCTATTTCTCGAACGTCCTGCAGGCAGGCGAATCCTATCGGGCGCCGCCCCTGAAGGGCGTGATGATCGACGCTGATCCCACGGCTTTCGATGTCTTTGTCAGCGGTGGATACAGGGGCCCTCTGGCGGGCCCCTCGAGCAGCCTCAGCGCCCTGGCGAACTGATCCAGTCTGGCTTGTGAACCCGAACAGGCCGGCCCTGAACCGTCAGGGGTCCGTCCAGCCTGTCCAGGCGCATCAGGGCGAGACCTGATGAACCCTCGGTCGAACGGACCTCGCCGGCCCTGAGCTCGCCATTCAAGACCTCCGCTGCCGGATGGAGAGGGCCGTCCAGGCTGATGATCGGAAGCATGCGGCTCTTGATCTGGCCCCGGCGCTTCATGCGGCTGGTGATTTCCTGGCCGACAAAACACCCCTTCCGGAAGTCGATGGCCTGCAGCAGGTCCAGATTGGCCTCGATCGGATAGGTGGCGTCGTCGCCAAAATCGGCCATGTCGGGCACGGACAGGGCGATCCTGCGAGCGGCATAGTCCGACAGTTGGCCGGAAACGGCGTCCGCCGAAGGCGCGACGTCATAGCCCCGCAGGCCCATGGCCGCCAGGCGGGGATCCGGATGCCAGCCCGCCCTGGGGACCTGGGTCCCCATCAGGACGAAGACCCGTCCGTCCAGGGGGGCAAGGGTGACCTTGGCCCTCAGCCGATAGAGGGTCAGGCGCCGGATAAGGTCGTCACGCCTGTCGGCCGCCACATCCAGAACAAAGCCCTCGGGCGTGGCCAGTACGAAGAGGTCGAGAAGCAGCCGCCCTTGCGGCGATAGCAGGGCGGCGTAACTCAGGGACCCGTCGGCCTGGGAAACCATGTCCTGGGTCAGCAGGCCCTGCAGGAAGCTGCGGGCGTCTGGCCCCTCAACCTTGACCAGGGCGCGGCCGGTCAGTTCGACCTGGATCGGGGGGTCCATCATCTTGCGGGCGGCATCCAGGTCAAAATCGGCGGCGAAGCTCACGCCATGACCCCATAAGTGGCTGCATGGGTGATGTTACGCCAGAGGGAAGAGGTCTATGATCTGACAAATGGCTCCCAAGCCCTTTCCGATTCTGTTCATTGGCCCGGGCCGCATCGGTGACGCCGTGCTGGCGTCCGGCCTGATCCGCAAGCTGGCGGCAGAGATTCCCCGCGCCCGTTTCACCATCGCCGTCGGTCCTGCCGCCGCACCCCTTTTTGCCGATGTGCCGGGCCTCGACGCCCTGATCGTCATGCAGAAGGAAAAGGGATCCGGCCATTGGTTCAAGCTGTGGAACCAGGTCCGCCATACGGCCTGGGGCCTGGTGGTCGATACGCGGGGTTCGGCCATCCACCGGTTTCTGCGAACCCGGCGCAGGGCCATTCACCGCAAATCCGGCGGTGAACCGGTTCACAAGGTCATCGAGGCGGCGCGCCTGCTCAAGCTGGAGAGCGATCCTCCGCCGCCCTTCCTGTATGTTTCCGAGGAACGACAGGCCGCGGCTGACGCCCTTCTCGGCCAGGGCGGCCCGATCCTGGCCATGGGACCGGCAGCCAACTGGTTCGGCAAGACCTGGCCGCTGGACCGGTTCGCCAGCACCGCCAAGCGTCTGATCTCGCCGGACGGCCCCCTGGCTGGCGGACGGCTGGTTATCCTGGGCGGGCCCGAAGACGTTCGCTATGTCGATGAGCTGCGGCGGTCGCTTCCCCGCGACCAGTGTATCGACCTCACTGGACAGCTGGACCTGCTGAGCGTCCATGCTGTCCTCAGGCGCGCCAGCCTGTTTGTCGGGAACGACAGCGGGCTCATGCATCTGGCGGCGGCCGCAGGCGCTCCCACGGTGGGCCTTTTCGGCCCTTCGGACGACCGGCTCTATGCGCCCTGGGGACCCCATGGCGTCGTGGTTCGCGGTCCCCGGGCCTTCGAGCAGTTCCGGGATGTCGATCCAGGCCTGAACCAGACCATCGGCCATATGATGGACCTTCAGGTCGACACGGTGGTAGAGGCGGCGACGGCGCTGCTGAAGCGCTCCGATCCGTTGCTGGACGAGGCCCGATCCCATGCCACAGACCTATGACCTGATCGTCCGCGGCGGCGAGGTCGCCAATCATTCGGGCAGGGGACGGGCGGATGTCGGCGTAATCTCCGGCAAGATCGCGGCCATCGGCGACCTGGGACAGGCCTCCGCCGGAGCGGAGTTCGATGCGACGGGCCTGACGGTCCTTCCGGGGGTGATCGACAGCCAGGTGCATTTCCGCGAGCCGGGCCTCGAATGGAAGGAAGATCTGCAGACCGGCGGTCGCGCCGCCGTGCTGGGCGGGGTCACCGCCGTGTTCGAAATGCCCAACACCGAACCCACCACCACCGATCCCGATGCGCTTGCTGACAAGCTGGCCCGGGCCAGGGGACGGATGGACTGTGACCACGCCTTCTATGTGGGCGGCACTCATGAGAACGCGGCCTTCCTGGGCGAGCTTGAACGCCTGCCGGGCTGCTGTGGCATCAAGGTCTTCATGGGCGCCTCCACCGGCACCCTGCTGGTCGCGGATGACGAAGGGGTCGAGGCGGTGCTGCGCAGCATCAACCGCCGGGCGGCCTTCCACAGCGAGGACGAATACCGACTGGCCGACCGCCGACCCCTGGCCCGGACCGGCGACTGGACCAGCCATCCGGAGGTCCGGGACGCCGAAAGCGCGATCCGCTCGACCGAGCGTCTGGTGCGGCTGGCCCGGAAGGTCGGCAAGCGTATCCATGTCCTGCATGTGACGACCGCTGAAGAGATCGCCTTCCTGGCCAGGCACAAGGATGTCGCCTCGGTCGAGGTGACCCCCCAGCATCTGACGCTCGAGGGGCCGGAGGCCTATGAGCGGCTCAAGGGCCTGGCCCAGATGAACCCGCCCATTCGCGATGCATATCACAGGGCAGGCCTGTGGCGCGGCGTCGCCATGGGGGTGGCCGATGTGCTGGGCTCGGACCATGCGCCCCACACCCTGGAGGAAAAGGCCCGGCCCTATCCCGCATCGCCTTCGGGCATGCCCGGGGTCCAGACCCTGGTGCCGGTGATGCTGAATCACGTCGCCGAGGGCCGCCTGACCCTGGAGCGGTTCATCGACCTGACCAGCCATGGCCAGCAGCGGGTGTTCGGCATCGCGGGCAAGGGCCGCCTGGCCGAGGGCTATGACGCCGACCTGACCATCGTCGATCTCAAGGCCCGCCGCACCCTGCGCCATGCAGACATGGCCACCCGCAGCGGCTGGACGCCCTTTGACGGGCTGGAGGTCACCGGCTGGCCCATGGCGACCATCATCCGCGGCCGTGTGGTGATGCGGGAAGACGAGGTGATCGCCCCGGCCTTGGGCGAGCCGGTGCGGTTCCAGGAAACCCTGTCCGTATAACGCAGTCTGCGGGTTCTCAGGCGGCGCGTTTTTCCCGGGCCAGGGACGCCATGTCGATCACGAACCGGTACTTCACGTCGGACCGCTCCATCCGCTCATAGGCGTGGTTGATGTCCTGGATGTCGATGGTCTCGCAGTCCGGCAGCACGCCCTTTTCCGCGCAGAAGTCCAGCATCTCCTGGGTCTCGGCGATGCCGCCGATGGGTGAGCCGCTGACCCGTCGCCGGCCGCCCAGCAGCAGGCCGCTATGGAAGGGCGGCAGCTCGGCGATGGCCCCGACGATCACCAGGCTACCGTCGATGTCCAGCAATGGCAGGTAGGGCTGCAGCCTGTGGGCCACCGGAATGGTGTCGATAATCAGGTCAAAGCTGCTGGCCGAGGCCTTCATGGCGTCCCGCTCGCCGGACAGCAGGACGCGGTGGGCGCCCAGGGCCAAAGCGTCGTCCCGCTTGCCGGGCGAGCCGGTGATGACGGTGACATCCGCCCCCATGGCCACCCCCAGCTTGACCGCCATATGGCCAAGCCCGCCCAGGCCAGCGACCCCCAGCCGGGTCCCGGGTCCGGCGTTCCATTTGCGCAGGGGCGAATAGGTGGTGATGCCGGCGCAGAGCAGAGGGGCGGCGCGGCTGATGTCCAGGCCGTCCGGCACCTTCAGGACGAACGCCTCCCGCACCACGATATGGTCGGTATAGCCGCCATAGGTGACCTCGCCGGTGATCCGGTCCTTGCCGTTATAGGTTCCGGTCGAGCGGTTGCGGCAGAGCTGTTCCTCGCCCTTCAGGCACTGGTCGCAGGTCATGCAGCTGTCCACCAGACAGCCGACGGCGGCCATGTCGCCTTCCCTGAACTTGCGCACCTGCGGCCCGACGGCCGACACCCGCCCAACAATCTCGTGGCCCGGGCAGCAGGGATAGAGGGTTGCGCCCCAGTCATTGCGCGCCTGGTGCAGGTCCGAATGGCAGACGCCGCAATAGAGGATGTCGATCCGCACATCATCCGGCCGCAGGGCCCGCCGCTCGAAGTGAAAGGCCGACAGGGGCGTCGAGGCGTCGCGGGCCGCGTATCCGATGGCGTTGGGCATGGGGAACTTTCCGAATTTGGCGGGGTCGCTGACGGGAAGCGACAGTGTCGCAACCTCAAGCGCCGGACCGCAAGCCTTGGATCCCTTCGAAGCTCGGAACAGGTCCGAAGAATTGTTGAAACCTCGCGGCGGTCAGCGCCCCAACGGCCCTTGTTCAGCGAGGACCTATGGCCCTCCGATGCCGGGCAGAGCCTGCTGGCCCTACTGGATTCGGGCCCGACGCGCCACTTCGCTGAAGCTGCCTGCCTCTCCAGGGCTGAGTCTTCGGTTTCGGATCGGCCACGGACCACCAAGTCCTAGGGCAGGTCTGCAATATCGGGCTTCAATGGGTGCGACATCGCGAGAATCCTTCCGAGGAAGAGATTATTGCGGCTTTCGTCTCCTGCGCGCGTCGGTGAGTGGGTAGACTCTGACCCTTGGTTCCCGTCGGGCTGAGGGCGGACGGATAGAGCTGCGCTGCTACCCGGAAGCAGTCCCTCCGAACTTCGGCAAGAGGTGGGGAGCGCTCCTTCGCGCGCTTCCAGATTTCGCAGCCTAGCCCTATCAATGTCGCATGAGCGACGCCCGATCTTACCTTGCTGATTGGTTCGAAGGCTTTTGGGGCGAGAAGCTGCCAGAAGGTGGCGCCACCGATCTGTTCGAGCGGTTCGGTATCGATGGTGACGATGCCGACGAGTTCATGGAATCCTTCGCCAGCCGGTTTGAGGTCGATGCCGAAAATTTCCTCTGGTATTTTCACTTTCGTGACGAGGCCGCCAACCCCGGCGCGCTGCTATTCAAGCCCATCTATAAACGCGTGAAGCGAATACCAATCACGCCGGACATGCTGGTCGAGGCCATCGAAACCAAGCAGTGGCCGGTTGTATACCCTCCCCATGAGGTGCCAACCGTGCGCTGGGACGTGAGGGTAAGCCAGTTGGTTTTCGTGATTCCAGTCGTCGCGCTTGCTCTGTTGCTATGGCTAGGCATTGTCGCGTGAGCGCCGATTGCACGAGGTGGCGTCGTGCCGGATAGCGGCCCCCAGAACCCGCGCGAAGGGTGGGAAGCGGTTGCTATCGCTTGAAGGCTACCGTGCGGCTATGCGCGAACGGTGGCTGAGAAACTCCCGCGAACCAGTCCGCGCGCCATCCCGGGAGGGCTTCCAAATGAGTGATCAGGCCGCGCCAGCCCGGCCAGTCTTCGTGAAAAAGCCAGACATCGCCTGACGTTGTAACCTCGCAACAGATCAGATCGGTGGTGATCTCATCACGCTTGAAGAACACCACTTCCAGGATGAGATCCAAGGGCAAAACCCAGATCGCCTCCCTAAGGCTAACCTCGCGCTGCCTGGAGCTCAGCCGCTTAAGCCACTTCCACATTCAGATAGTGTGCTGCTCCGCTTCAACTTCCGCAACGGGTCGGTTCTACCCGTTGAGTTCGGTGCGCAAAGCGGACCTTGGGGTTTCGTCGGCCCTGTGGGACCAACGGGATTCAAACGTCAGATTCTGGCCACTGGCCTGGCTGTCGAATCCGCCGCCCTTCGCCCGTCTATGCTACAGACGCCGCAATGGGCGCGTGTTGGACTGATGAAGGCGTTGGCGATGCAATACATGCTTCTGATCTATGAGCCGGAAAAAGCCTATGAGACCGAGGCCGGCCAGGCGTCCCTGATGGAGATCGTGGGCAAGCACATGGCCCTGTCCGCCCGGATGCGGGACGCCGGGGTGATTGTTTCCGGCGACGGGCTGCAGGGCTCCGAGACGGCCACGACCGTGGTCACGGGGGCCGGGGGCGTCCAGACCCTGCATGACGGGCCCTTCGCCGAGACCCGCGAGCAGCTGGGCGGCTATTATCTGGTTGAGGTCGGGTCCCTGGACGAGGCGCTGGTCTGGGCCCGGCAGATCCCCGTCATCGACGGCGGCAAGGTCGAGGTCCGGCCCGTGATGGTCTATTAGCGGCCATGGAGGGGCGGCTGATCGAGGCGGCGCGCAGCCGCGTGGTCGCCGCCCTGGCCGCCCGTTTCCGCAATCTTGATCAGGCGGAGGACGCCTTTGCCGAGGCCGCCGCCAGCGCCGTGGCGGCCTGGCGACGGGAGTTTCCGGAGGACCCTGCCGGCTGGCTGTGGCGGACAGCCTATCGCAAGGCCCTCGACGCCCTGGCCCGGGCCGAGACCCGGAGAAGGGCGATCCACGACGCGCCGCCGCCCCAGCCCACCCCGGAAGACATTCTGCTGGACGCCGACCAGCCCATTCCGGACGAGCGGCTGAGGCTGATCTTCGTCTGCTGTCACCCGGCCCTGGCCCCTGACGCCCGGATCGCCCTGACCCTGAAGGTGGTCTGCGGACTGTCGGTGGACCGGCTCGCCCGCGCCTTTCTGGTCAGCCGGCCGGCCATGCTGCAGCGGATCACCAGGGCCAAGGCCAAGATCGCCTCTGCCGGGGCGATCTTCGAAATTCCGGGCCCGGAGGCCTGGCCAGAACGCGTGGGGGCCGTCCTCGCCACCCTCGAGGTCGCCTATGCCCAGGCCCATGAGGACGCCGTCCTGGCCGGGGACGGGGCGGGCTTTGCGGCTGAGGTGCTCAGGCTCTCGGGCCTGATGGTCCAGCTCATGCCCTTCGAGCCGGAGGTGCTGGCCCTCGCAGCCCTGGTCCGGTTTGCGGAGGCTCGCCGCCCGGCCCGGCTGGATGAGGCCGGCGCCATGGTCCCCCTCGCCCTGCAGGCGCCGCATCTGTGGCGAGGCGACCGGATTGCCGAGGGCGCGACCCTGCTGGACCGGGCGGCGGACATGGACAGCCCAGGTCCGCTCCAGGTCCTGGCGGCCATCCATGGCGCGCATCTGTCCCGGCAGGAAACCGGCGTCACGCCCTGGGGCGACATCGTCCGGCTCTATGACGCCCTGCGGCTGATGCGGCCTGGGCCCGTCACCGAGGTCAATCGCGCCGTGGCGGTGGCCGAGGCCTTCGGGCCGGAGGAGGGGCTTCGCGCCTTCAACGCCATCGCGCCGGACGGGCTGGCGGGCTGGCTGCCCTGGCAGGCGACGCGGGCCTGGCTGCTGGACCAGACGGGGCAGAGGCTGGCGGCGGCATCGGCCTATGAAGCCGCCCTGGCGCTCAATCCGCCCCAGGCCGAGCGTGTCTATCTCGAACGACAGAAGGCGCGCCTGCAGGGAGGCTGATCCGGCAGGCGAGTGGCCGCTTTCCCATCCGGCGGCCGCTGTGGCATACCGGCGGCATGGACGGCAGCCAGAACCTCGCACCCTTTCGTGACGCCCGCTACGCGCCCCGGCGCCTGGAGGTCGAACAGCGACCGGACGGAACCACGGTCCTGACCAACCCGACCGGCTATTCGGACCGGTTCCAGACCACCTGGGCGCCCCTGGATCACTGGGCGGTCCAGGCTCCAGACCGGGTCTGGCTGGCCGAACGGGATGGCGAAGGCTGGCGGACCATCACCTATGCGCAGGCGCGCCGGAAGGTGGCGGCCCTGGCCGGCGCCCTGACGGCCATGAACCTGGGCGTTGAACAGGTGATGCTGATCCTGGCCCGGAACGGCATCGACCATGCCCTGATCAGCTATGGCGCCATGGCGATCGGCCTGGCGATTGCGCCGGTCTCGCCCCAGTACGGTCTGAAGGGCGCCGACCTGTCGCGGCTGGCCTTTGCCTGCGGCGTCCTGAAGCCCTCTGTGGTCTATACCGATGACGCCGCCGCCTTCGAGGGGGCCCTGGAGGCGGAGTTCCTGGCCGGTCTGCCCGTCATCGCCAGCATGAATGCCGGCGAGCGCTGCATGGACTTCGAAGCGCTGCTGGCCAGTCCGCCGGCCGACTTCACGGCCTTGCCCGAAGACACCGCCAAGCTGCTGCTGACCAGCGGTTCCACGGGCCGGCCCAAGGCGGTCATCGGGACCCACCGCAACATCGCCCTGAACGGCGCCCAGATCGCCGCCTGTTTCGACGATCCCGATCCCCCCGTGGTGGTCAATGCCGCCCCCTGGAGCCACAGCCTGGGGGCCAACGCCATCCTGCACATGGTGCTGCACCGGGGCGGGACCCTCTATATCGACGCCGGACAGCCCGTGGCCGGCCGGTTCGAGGAGACGCTGCGCAACCTGCGCGAGGTCGCGCCCACCTATCACAACATGGTCCCGGCCGGCTGGGCCCTGTTCGCCAATGCCCTGGAGAAGGAGCCGGACCTGGCCCGGACCTTCTTTTCGCGTGTGCGGGTCCTGCAGTATGGCGGCGCCTCCATGGCCCAGTCGATCCTGGACCGCATCCAGGCCGTGGCCGTGGCCACGATCGGCGAGCGGGTCACCTTCGCCACGGGATATGGATCGACGGAAACCGGGCCCACCGCCTGCAACATCCACTGGCTGAATGCCCGGTCGGGCATGTGCGGACTGCCGGTGCCCGGCACCTCGGCCAAGCTGGTGCCTGTCGGCGAAAAGCACGAGATCCGGGTCAAGGGACCGCAGATGTCTCCCGGCTATCTGGGCGAACCCGAGCTGTCCGCCGCCGCCTTTGACGAAGAGGGCTATTACCGCCTGGGCGACGCCGCCCGGCTGGTCGATGAGGCTGATCCCTCTGCGGGGCTGGTCTTCGACGGCCGGCTTGTCGAGAACTTCAAGCTGGCCAGCGGCACCTTCGTCGCCGCCGGCGCCCTGCGGGTCGCCGCCGTCTCCGCCATCGGCGGGGCGGTGTCTGACGCCGTGGTCTGCGGCGAGGGCGAGGAAGGCGTGGGGCTGATGCTGTTCCTCGATTCCGGCTACTGCGCCCGGGTCGGCCACATGGCGGCGGTCCGGACCGCCATCGCCGCGGGGCTGGGCCGGATGAACGCGGCGGCCAGGGGCGGCGGCGGAAAGATCTGGCGGGCGCTCATCCTGGATGGAGCCCCCGATGCGGCCAGCGGCGAACTGACCGACAAGGGCTATATCAACCAGGCCCTGGCCCGCTCGCGACGGCCGGTCGAGCTGACCAGGCTGTTTGCGGCGCAGCCCGATGCCGGGGTCATGACGTTTCTTTGATTGAAGTTGACGGTCCTAGATGAAATTCTCTTCGAACAACCGGAAGGGGGTGACCAATGGCCGAACTTAGCGCGGCTCAACTTGAATTCCTAAGGAGCCAAGGGATCAGCCCAGGAATGTTATTTGACGCTAGCGGACTTCGAAGAAAAGACTATTCGCGTCTTATGGACGATCTCGGCGTTTATTTCGCATTCGGCGTTTCAGAATGTTCCGCCGGTGGGCATTCAATTAGAACGAAATTCGGGCATTGTATTCAATGCGATACTTCCAAAATCGCGTATGCCACAAGGCATGCTAAGGGCGGCTTCGTTTACGTCGCGGCTTCGCAAACGGCAGCCCTCACAAAAATTGGAATGTCAAGTAATTTGCTTGAGAGAGTGAATAACATAAATGCTTATCAATACGGCGGAGCTTCTGACTGGCTGATATGTTGCTATGCTGAAGTGGAGGAAGCCGGACACGTGGAATTTCAAACGCAGGATATGCTAGCGGAATTTCGAGTTGACGGAGACTATATTCGTGCTGGTCGGAGGCAAAAGTGTTACGAATTGTTTCGGTGCTCATCCGATGTGGCTGAGAATGCGCTGGCTTTATGCGCACCTGCAGGTTCAGTGAAGTGGCCGGACTAATCGGCGGGTTCGATAACATTTAGTCAAAGATGCGTCCTTTGTGCTGGCCCACCCGGGGCGATGTGCGCATTCTCGATTGTCCATCGCGGACGAGGGCGGCGCCATGCAGGCCGGGATGGACCGTCTCACCGCTGCGCTGGGGAACGGCGCTCCCAGGGGCGTGATCTGGCGCTATGCGCCCTATCCGCAGGAAAAGCACAGCACCATCTATCACCCGGCCGCCACGGCGGCGATCCGGGCCCTGTTTCCGCCCGTTCCCTGAGATCTTGCCGGCTGCAGGACAGCCCCCGAGGTCTGGCCCCGGGGGCTGTCGAACAACCCGTGACTACAGCCCCTTGGCGGGGTTGATCAGGTACTTCTCGCCGGTGGCGCGCCGATTGTAGACGGCGATGGCCTCGGCGCTCAGGGTCTCGGCCAGAGAGATCTCGGCCGCATAATGGCTGGCGAAGGTGGTCTTCAGTTCAGCAGCCACCCGGTCGCGCAGCTTCTGGGAAGCGGCAGGACCGATCTTCATCAGGAAGGGCGTCAAGAGCCAGCCGCCGATGCCCCAGATCATGCCGAAGGCGCGGTTCAGCTCCGTCGGGGCCATGTCCAGGCCGCCATAGATATAGACCTGCTTGTGAACCGAAGAGCCGTAGCGGCTGTAGACGGCGGCGGTCTTGTTGGCCGCGATCTCCATGCAGGTCAGGATCTGGCCGGCCAGCTTGCCGCCGCCGATGGCGTCGAACGCCAGGGTGGCGCCCGTGGCGACCAGGGCCTCGGTCAGGTCATTCAGGAAGGTCGGGGCGCTGGAATCGCAGATGTATTTGGCGCCGATGCCGCGCAGGATGGCCGCCTGCTCGGGGTTGCGGACGATGTTCACCAGGTCGATGCCGTCCTTGATGCAGATCTTGTTGAGCATCTGGCCGAGATTGGAGGCGGCGGCGGTGTGGACCAGGGCCTTGTGACCCTCCATCCGCATGGTCTCGGTCATGCCGAGCGCGGTCAGCGGATTGACGAAGCAGGAGGCGCCTTCGGCCGCCGTCGCATCGGCCGGCAGGACCAGGCAGCTGGCCACCGGCAGGGTGCGGTACTGGCCGTACATGGCGCCGCCCAGGACGGCGACCTTCTTGCCCAGCAGGGCCTGGGCCGTCTCTGAGGTTCCGGCGGCGATCACCGTGCCGGCGCCTTCATTGCCGACCGGCATGGATTCATCGACCCGGGCCGCCATGGCCCGCATGGCCGGGGCCGGCATGGGAGCAGTGACCACCGGGCGGGCGGCCGTGCCGCTATAGACGGCGGCGGCCATGTCGGCCGGGCCCAGCAGCAGGCCGAGGTCCGAGGGATTGATCGGCGAGGCCTCGATCCGGACCAGGACCTCGTCCGGACCGGGGGCCGTGACTTCGACCTCGGCCAGGGACAGTTCCAGTTCGCCGCTGCTCTTGAGCAGCGAGCGCAGCTGCAGGCCGGATGTGGGGATGGGTGTCGACACGGGTGCGTTTCCTCGGATTGGCTTGTTGGCGACGGGCTTAGCCCTGCGGAGCCTGCGGGTCCAGCTTCGGGGGCGCGCTCTGCGGTCTGGCCAGACTGCGGGTGACGCCCAGGCAGATCAGAAGCTGGCCGCCGAAATACAGGGTCCAGACGCCATATCCCGGCCACTCGGCGCCGGCCAGGGGGCCCAGGCGGGCGAAGATCAGTAGGTCCGACAGCACGAACATGACGGCGCCGAGGCCCACCACGAAACGCGGAAAGCGGCTGATCCAGGCGGCGGCGGCCATCAGGGACAGGACCGCCGCATAGAAGGCGATCCCGGGCGCCCCGGAGCGATCGGTCGGCAGAAGCCAGGCGATGATGACCGTGGCCGGAACCAGCACAAGGGCCAGCAGGGCCTGGCTGCGGGTCAGGCGGGGCCTGCGGTTGCGCAGATAGAGGGTGATGGCGAACAGATGGCCGACCAGGAACGCGACGGCGCCGACGATCAGTCCGGCCAGGTTCAGCAGCACGTCGCCGAGGGCGCCGAAGGCCATGACCGCCGCCAGCAGCCAGCCATCGCCGGTCCTGGCTCGAAGCGCAGCATAGACGGCCAGCAAACCGACGCCGGACCCCTTCCAGGCGACCTCGACAAGGGGTGAAAGCTCCATCGCCCCTGCCGCCAGATAGCTGACCCCGCCGGCGATGGCGGCGACCAGCACCGCGGTCGTGAGTTTGCTTTTGGCCATGGCTTCCCCCGTCCCGGCGACAATACAGGGTTTTTCATCTCGGTATTCCGACAAGACGGATCACCTTGCGGCATTTCCCTTCGCAGCAAAATCCGTCATGACCTGCCTAAAGTGGAACGGAGAAATCCCATGAACGGCGCCGACGCCCTGATCACCACCCTTTGCGACAATGGCGTCGTGGCCTGTTTCGCCAATCCGGGCACCAGCGAGATGCAGTTCGTCACGGCCCTGGACCGCGAGCCGCGCATGCGCAGCGTGCTCTGCCTGTTCGAGGGCGTGGCGACGGGGGCGGCCGATGGCTATGGCCGGATCGCCGGGAAGCCCGCCTGCACCCTGCTGCATCTGGGGGCCGGCTACGCCAATGGCGGCGCCAACCTGCATAACGCCAAACGGGCCGCGACCCCGGTGGTCAATGTGATCGGCGACCACGCCACCTATCACCGCCAGTATGACGCCCCGCTCAATTCCGACATTGCCGGCTGGGCCGCGCCCAACAGCCTCTGGGTCAAGTCGGCGGAAAGCCCCGATGAGGTCGGTCCCCTGGCGGCCGAGGCGGTCCAGGCCAGTTTTGGCGCTGCCCCGGGAGTGGGGGGAGGCTGCGCCAGCCTGATCCTGCCGGCCGACAGCGCCTGGCTGGAAACCACGGTCCAGGGGCCGGTCCTGGCCCCAAGACCCCGGACCCGGGTAGGAACGGACGCAGCCGCCGCCATGGCCGCCCGCATAAAGGCGGCCAGGAAGCCGGTCGTGCTGATGGGCGGCAGCTGCTGTGGCGAGGCCGGGGTCACTGCCGCCAGCCGCCTGGCCGCCGCCGGAGTTCGGGTCATGACCGACACCTTTGTCGCCCGGATGTCCCGGGGCGCCGGCCGGTTTGCGCCGGACCGGATGCTGTATTTCGGCGAGATGGCCATGGCCGACCTGGAGGGGGTCGACCTGATGGTGCTGGTCGAGACCACCACCCCCGTCGCCTTCTTCGCCTATCCGGACCGGCCCAGCGTTCTGGTCCCGGAAGGTTGCGAAGAGGCCAGCCTCTGCGGCCGCGACGCCGACGGACCCGCCGCTCTCAATGCCCTGGCCGATGCCCTGGGCGCCCCAGCCCAGGGCGGGGTGGAGGACCTGGCCCTGCCGGCTGCTCCCAACGGACGGCTGGACCCCTACAGCATCGGGGCCTCGATCTGCCGGCACATGCCGGCCGGGACCATCATCTCGGACGACGCCGTGACCGCCGGCCTGCCGGTCTATACCTCGACCAAAACCGCCCGGGCCCATGAGTGGCTGATGCTGACCGGCGGCGCCATCGGCCAGGGCATCCCGGTGGCGGTCGGGGCGGCCGTGGCCGCGCCCCATGCCAAGGTGCTGAGCCTCAATGGCGATGGGGCGGCGATGTATACCGTCCAGGGCCTGTGGACCATCGCCCGGGAAAACCTCGACGTGACGACCGTGGTCTTCGCCAACCACGCCTATCGGATCCTCAATATCGAGCTTGGCCGCACGGGCGCCGGCAATCCCGGACCGGCGGCGAAAAAGCTGCTGGACCTGGGCAGCCCCCGCATCGACTGGCTGCAGATCGCCGGCGGCCTGGGCATCCAGGCCGAACGGGTCTCGACCGCCGAGGCCTTCGACGAGGCCTTCGAACGCGCCATGTCCCAGACGGGGCCGCGCTTCATCGAGGCGGCGCTTTAGGGAGAGGGGCTTGCAGAATCCTTCTCCCCTCGAGGGAGAAGGTGGGAGCCGAAGGTTGACGGTTGAGGGGGTCTTTCCGCGCGGCCGGCGCCCGAAAGTCATTCAAGATCAATCCCTACCGCCGGCGCAGCCCCTCATCCGTCGGCTTCGCCGACACCTTCTCCCTCGAGGGGAGAAGGGATTGATATGTTTTCAGGGTTGTGATCTGTTCTTGATATGTCCCGCCCCGGCCAGCGCGAATTCGCACGCCACATGCGTCGTCAGCCGACCCATTGCGAAGCGCGGCTTTGGGAGCGGTTGCGGGGGAGGCAGTTCGAGGGGCTGAAGTTTCGGCGGCAGGCGCCGATCGGACGGTATATCGTGGACTTCTTTTGCGCCGAGCAGGGGTTGATCCTCGAAGCCGACGGGCCGACCCACGAGGACAGTGAGCGTGACCAGGTCCGCGACGCCTGGTTGGCCGAAAGGGGCTATCGCCTGCTGAGGTTTCGCAATGAGCAGATCGCCATGAACCTGGACCAGGTGCTAGACATCATCCGAAGTCACATCGTCGGCCCTACAACCTGAAATCCTTCTCCCCTTGAGGGAGAAGGTGGCAGCCGAAGGCTGACGGTTGAGGGGGTCTGTCCGCGCGGCCGGTGTTGAGTGGTTTTCTCGATCAATTCTTACCGCCGGCGCGGCCCCTCATCCGTCGACTTCGCCGACACCTTCTCCCTCGAGGGGAGAAGGAATCAGGTGCTACTTCCGCTTCTTGAAGCCGCTCTTGCCGGGGGGCGGGCCCTTGAAGGGCGGGGGGCGGCTGTTGGAGACCGCCTTGCGCGGCCCGCCGGGGCCGCCGCGGGGCTTGATGGCCGCAGGGGCCGGGCGCTCATCGCGCTGGCTGGGGGCGCCGGCCGGTTCGATCTTGACGTCGTCGCGGACGGTGGCGCGTACGGCCTCGGCAAACCGCACGGCCGCCTCGGTGGTGATTTCGAACTTGGTCTCTCCGTCAAAGATGCGGATCGAGCCGACATCCTTCTTGGTCACATGGCCCAGGCGACAGATCATCGGCAGCAGCCATTTGGGGTCGGCGTTGTTGCGCCGGCCGACATTGAGCCGGAACCAGATGCCGCCGCCCTCGGTCGGGCCCTCGTCGCGGCCATAGCTTTCCTGCGGCCGTTCCCGGGGCGCCCGGACCGGGCGTTCGCGGACTTCGCCGGCCTGGCGCGGACCCTTGGCCGGCCGGGCGTCGGCGCCGCGACCGTCATCATAGAGCTCTTCCGGCTCTGGCATCTTGGCCCGCTGCAGGCGGATGAAGGCCGCCGCGATCTCCTCGGCCGACTTCTGCTCGAGCAGAAGCTTGCCCAGGGCCATGTCGTCCTCGGTCGGGGCTTCGGTCCCCATGGCGGTTTCCAGCAGGCGGGTGCGGTCGCGCTCGCGGATTTCGTCGGCCCCGGGCGGGCCGCTCCAGCCGGCGTCGATATTGGCGGAGCTGAACAGCATCTCTGCCTTGCGGCGTCGGGTATAGGGAACCACCACCACCGAGGTGCCCTTGCGCCCGGCCCGGCCGGTCCGGCCGCTGCGGTGGAGCAGGGTGGCCTTGTTCTGGGGCAGGTCGGCATGGATCACCAGGCCAAGGTCGGGCAGGTCCAGGCCGCGCGCCGCCACATCGGTGGCGACACAGACCCGGGCATGGCCGTCGCGCAGGGCCTGCAGGGCGTCAGACCGCTCCCGCTGGCTCAGTTCGCCCGACAGCCCGACCACGGCAAAGCCCCGCTCGCGCAGGGAGGCATGCAGGTGCCGCACCGCCTCGCGGGTATGGCAGAAGACCAGGGCGCCGGGGCTTTCGAAATAGCGCAGCAGGTTGACCACCGCATGCTCGACCTCGTTGGGCGCCACCCGGACGGCGCGATAGTCGATATCGCCGTGCGGCTGGTCCTTGGTGGTGGTGTCGATCCGCAGGGCGTCCTTCTGGAAGCTGCGGGCCAGGGTGGCGATTTCCCGGGCGATGGTAGCGGAAAACAGCAGGGTGCGGCGCTCGGGCGGGGCGGCGCCGAGGATGAACTCCAGGTCCTCGCGGAAGCCCAGGTCCAGCATCTCGTCGGCCTCGTCCAGCACCACCACCCGGATGGCGGACAGGTCCAGGGCGCCTCGCTCCAGATGGTCGCGCAGACGGCCGGGGGTACCAACCACGATATGGGCGCCGACATTCAGAGCGCGGGCCTCGCTGCGGGCGTCCATGCCGCCGACGCAGGACAGCATGCGGGCGCCGGTCTTTTCATAGAGCCAGGTCAGTTCCCGGTTGACCTGAATGGCCAGTTCCCGGGTCGGGGCGATGATCAGGGCGAGCGGCGTATTGGCCCGGCCAAACCGCGGCTCGTCTCCCAGCAGGGTCGAGGCCATGGCGATCCCGAAGGCGACGGTCTTGCCAGACCCCGTCTGGGCCGAGACCAGCAGGTCCTGTTCGTCGGGGGCTTCCAGCACGGCCGCCTGGACCGGGGTGGGAGATTCATAGCCGCGCTCAGAGAGCGCCGCATCGAGGGCGGGGTGGCTTGGAGGGAAGGTCATGGTCACTTCATTGTGCAGCGCACAACGGCGCAAGGCGGGGCTGGTACGCCATTCAGAGGCGAAAGGCCAGCCCTGCTGAGAATCAGTGATCCGGGGCCAGATCAATCAGACACTCAAAAAGCCTGTCACCCCGGCCGGAGCGAAGCGCAGAGCCGGGGCCCAGAGCGGCCGGGCCGGCGATTGGCAGCGGCGATAGCGATGCTGTGGCCCTGGTTCCCGGATCCTCCCTCCGAACCGTCCGGGATGATGAGTATCGTTGAAAAGAAAGGCTCAGAATCCGGGGCTGGAGTAGTCCACCACGCCCTCGCCGAACACCGCCTTGACGGCGGCGGGCCGGCGGTCGGCCAGGTCCTCGTCCTCTTCCACCTGTTCGGGGAATTTCAGCTCGACCTTGAAGGCGCCTTCGTCGATCACATAGGTCATGATCCGCCAGGCCCGGGCCGGATCCTCCCGGCCGCAGGCGTCCCAGTAGGCCTCCAGCACCGCGTCCAGCACCGGCGGGCTCAGCCGGTAATGGATCACGTCGGGATCATCCTCCTGATAGAAGACATCGGCGCTGACGCTGCCCTCCTCCATCTCGGCATAGACCATGATCTTGACCGCCTCCTCGGAGGCGACGCCCAGGGCCAGGTGGCCGATATCCTGGTAGAAGGCCTCGAAATCGGGGGTCATGGGGCAGGGTCCTTTCTGGCTTCAGGGTCCTCCCCCAGGCGCGCAGCGCCGGTTCGGGGGAGGACCCTGATTTCAGTTGTCGTCCATCTTCAGGGCGGCGATGAAGGCTTCCTGGGGGATTTCCACCTTGCCGAACTGGCGCATGCGCTTCTTGCCGGCCTTCTGCTTGTCCAGCAGCTTGCGCTTGCGGCTGGCGTCGCCGCCATAGCATTTGGCGGTCACGTCCTTGCGCAGGGCGCGGACTGTCTCGCGGGCGATGATGCGGCCGCCGATCGCCGCCTGGATGGGGATGACGAACATGTGGCTGGGGATCAGCTCCTTCATCTTCTCCACCATGCCCCGGCCGCGCTGCTCGGCCCGGTCCCGGTGGACCAGCATGGAAAGCGCATCCACCGGCTCGGCATTGACCAGGATCTGCATCTTGACCAGGTCGCCGACCCGGTAACCCTCGATCTGGTAGTCGAAGCTGGCATAGCCCTTGGAGATGGACTTCAGCCGGTCATAGAAGTCGAACACCACCTCGTTCAGCGGCAGGTCATAGACCAGCATGGCGCGGCTGCCGACATAGGACAGTTCCCGCTGCTGGCCGCGGCGGTCCTGGCACAGCTTGATCACCCCGCCCAGATATTCGTCCGGGGTCAGGATGGTGGCCTTGATCCAGGGCTCGGCGATGGTGTCGATCTTCACCGGGTCGGGCAGGTCGGCCGGGTTGTGCAGGTCGATCTCGCCGCCGTCATGCATCAGGTTGATCTTGTAGACGACGCTGGGCGCCGTCGCGATCAGGTCCAGGTCGAACTCGCGGCTCAGCCGCTCCTGGATGATTTCCAGATGCAGCAGCCCAAGGAACCCGCAGCGGAAGCCAAAGCCCAGCGCGGCGCTGGTCTCCATCTCGTAGGTGAAGCTGGCGTCGTTGAGCCGCAGCCGGCCGATGGCCGCCCGCAGGTCCTCGAAATCGGCGGCGTCCACGGGAAAGAGGCCGCAGAACACCACCGGCTGGACGTCCTTGAAGCCGGTCAGGGCCTGGGCGGTGGGCTTCTTCTCGTCGGTGATGGTGTCGCCGACGGCGGCGTCGGCCACTTCCTTGATCTGGGCGGTGAAGAACCCGACCTCGCCGGGACCGAGACTCTCGACCGGCGTGTTCTTGGGCAGGAAGACCCCAACCCGGTCGACCAGGTGGCTGGCCCCGGCGTTCATCATCTTGATCCGCTGGCCGGCCTTGAGCGTTCCGTCAAAGACCCGCACCAGCACGATGACCCCCAGATAGGCGTCATACCAGGCATCGACCAGCAGAGCCTTGAGCGGCGCGTCCGGGTCTCCCTTGGGCGGCGGCAGGCGGGTGACAATGGCCTCCAGCACATCGGAAATGCCCAGGCCGCTCTTGGCGCTGCACAGAACGGCGTCGGAGGCGTCGATGCCGATGACATCCTCGATCTGCTGGCGCACCCGCTCGGGCTCGGCGGCTGGCAGGTCGATCTTGTTCAGGACCGGCACGATCTCGTGGTTGTTGTCGATGGCCTGATAGACATTGGCCAGGGTCTGGGCCTCCACCCCCTGGCTGGCGTCCACCACCAGGATCGAGCCCTCGCAGGCGGCCAGGGACCGGCTGACCTCATAGGCGAAGTCGACATGGCCGGGGGTGTCCATCAGGTTCAGGATATAGGTCTCGCCGTCATTGGCCTTGTATTCCAGCCGGACGGTCTGGGCCTTGATGGTGATGCCCCGTTCTTTTTCGATGTCCATGTTGTCGAGGACCTGCTCGGTCATCTCGCGTGCGGTCAGCCCGCCCGTCTGCTGGATCAGCCGGTCGGAGAGGGTGCTCTTGCCGTGGTCGATATGGGCCACGATGGAGAAGTTGCGGATCTTGTCGATAGGCGGCGTCGTCATGGGGCCGCATCTAGCACATTGTGGCGTTGGTGCGAGTGCGGCGATGGTTCGGTTCGCTTATCCCCACCTTCTCAAGACGGATGGGTGGAGAAGGGATTGTCCGCACCTCTCCCGGACGCTGGTTGGGCCTCCACTGCTAATCGACGTCTGAATCGCCAGCCGGGGGCAAAGCAAGGGCAGGCTTAACGTCTTCGGCATAGACGCAGATCATGTCTGCACCCGATTGGCTTCGTTCCGCTTCCAGCTGTTGCTGGAACGCGGATGAACTGATCTTTTTTTCATTCAGGAAATCAAAATGTGCGGTCGTCGCTTCGAGAACTGACGCGCGGGAGAGAAGGGTCTGTGCCGTTTCCACACGGAGCGGCAGGGAGCTCTTGCTACCCATCGAACCGAGTTGCGCCCGGATGACGGGCAACAATTCGAGTGGGCTGTAGGTCTTGGCAGCCTCAACCCTCAGATCATCAATCCAGTCGATGCCCCGATTGGAATCATGGACAAAATCCAGCAGTTCGGTCAATTTTCTGGCGGGCAACAGATCCAGGTATTCGGCCGACAGAATCTGTTCGGCCCGATTGTCGAACAGAACCGCCCTTGCATGCATTCTCGCCTGTCGAACCCAGTCCATGTAGTTGGATCTGAGATCAAGGGCCGCTTCTGACATCATACCAAGGTTGCTGCACACGGTCGCGTGTCCAATCATTGCGAGCGTGTACAGATCGTCAATAGCCTCGATTTCACGGGGCGTGCGACAGCGTGACCATTGCTGCTTGTATTGGTTGGTCAGTATATTGAATTCGCGTTTGCTTTGTATGAGCAGGTCGCTGCGTGATTTTTCGTCTGTTGCCTGTTCAGCATGTCGAAGATTGTTTATAGCGAAATGGAGTTTTGACCGTTGAGAGCTCTCAATAAGCTCCCGGATTTCCTTGACGTCCCTTGTGAGCACATCAAGCTTCTTGTCGATCTGGTCCATGCGCCGGCTCATATAGGCAAAGCCCGCGATCGACGTGACCATCCCCAGGCCGGACATGGAGGCCCCTGCCGCCGAGATCGAAAGGACGGTCTCGACCGTGGACTGAACCTGTTCCACATCCTTGGCCAGCTTCCAAAGCTGTACATTCTGGACAAGGTCGCTGATCACGCCGAGGCCCGGCACAAGGCCCGCCAGGGCGGAGACAGTTCCCGTCCCCGCCAGATGCATGACGATCCGTCCGCCACCGTCACGGATGACTCCTGGAAACACCTTGTAGGCGCCGCTCATGATGTGAGGGATCGCGGAAAGCGGGATCTGTCTAGCGACCGTCAGGCCAAGTTCAGCAAGCATTCTGCATCCAGACAAATTTGATCGGCGCCGCTTTGACGCCAGACCTGATGGCGTTGAACCATGATGACGCGCTTGCCTCTCCTGGCGGACCGCCGCAGCCCTCATCGTCTCGTGAAACAATGCAAACAATCGAGTGCGCGGGCAAGCGATACCATCTCTGGCCGATCTGGGCGCCAAAAAGCGGGGATACGTGCAAACCCGCTTCCGGCGGCCCCCGGGCGGTTCAACATCCGCCGCTCTCCGGCCTTCTTCGCAGTTGCGAAATGGACCCAAAGCCCTAGATACGGCATTAAGCCGACATCGATGCCCGGGGATGACTGACTTGCGCGCCATGACCAGACCCTCCCTGCGCCGTCTTGCGCTGCCCCTGCTGCTGGCCGGGGCCCTGCCGCTGGCGGCCTGCGGCGGCAAGACGGAGGAAGCGCCCAAGACGCGGTCGGCCCTGACGGTGACCGTGGCGACGGCCACGCCCCAGACCCTGCCCCGGCGGGTGGATGTCTCCGGCACGGTCACGGCCTGGCAGGAAGTGGTGGTGGGGGCCGAGACCGGCGGCCTGACGGCGGTGCAGGTTCTGGCTGACGAAGGCGACTATGTGCGCCAGGGCCAGCTGCTGGTGAAGATGAACGATACCCTGCTGCGGGCCGGCCTGAAACAGGCCGAGGCCCAGGTCCAGAGCGCCCGGGCCTCCCAGGCCGAGGCGGACGCCGCCCTGGTGCGATCGCAGGACCTGAAGGCCAAGGGCTACCTGTCCCAGGCGGCCCTGGATACGGCGCTGGCCCGGCAACGCACCGCCGCCGCCGGCGTGGCCGCCGCCGATGCCGCCCGGGCCCAGACGGCCGCCCTGCTGGATCAATCCAGCCTGCGGGCTCCGGTCTCTGGCCGGATCACCGCCCGTTCGGTCGTGAAGGGCCAGATCGTGTCCCCGGGGGTCGAGCTGTTCCGGCTGGTTCGTGATGGCCGGCTCGAGCTGGCTGGCGAACTGCCCGAGGCCCAGCTGGGCCTGGTCCGGCCCGGCATGATCGCCCGGATCGGCGGCGATGATGGCGGCCAGTCCACCGGCGTCGTGAGGCTGGTGACGCCCCAGGTCGACACCCGGACCCGGGTGGGGCTCGCGCGTATCACGCTTCGGCAGGCCGACGGCTTCAAGCCAGGCATGTTTGCCCGGGCCAGTATCGATGTGGGGGATCAGCCGGCCCTGGTCACGCCCCAGTCCGCTGTCGTCTTCCGCAACAGCAAGCCGGGGGTCTTTGTGGTCGATGACAAGGGCTTGGCGCATTTCCGGCCGGTGACAACCGGCGCCCGGGTTGGCAAGTCGGTGGAGATCGCTGACGGCCTGAAGGTCGGCGAGCGTGTCGTGGTCAACGGGGCGGGCTTCCTGTCCGATGGCGATACGGTGCGAGTCGTTGTCGCCCAGCCGGGGCAATAGGCGATCATGTTCCGCAACATCTCCGCCTGGTCGATCAAGAACCCGATCCCGGTCATCGTGCTGTTTGTCATCCTGACGGTGGCTGGCATCCAGGGGTTCCTGCAGATGCGGGTGAACAATTTCCCCGACATCGATTTTCCCCTGGTGGTGGTGGTCGCCTCTCAACCCGGCGCCGCGCCGCCGGAACTCGAGACCCAGGTCACCCGGATCATCGAAGACGCCATGACGGGTCTGCAGGGGGTGCGTCACGTGTCGTCCACGGTTGGCGACGGAGTGTCCAACACCAGCGTGCAGTTCCTGATCGGCACGGACCTGGAAAAGGCCACTAACGACGTGCGCAACGCCGTGGCCTCGATCCGGTCGGACCTGCCCCAGGACATTCCCGAGCCCTTCGTCCAGCGGATCGATATCTCCGGCCAGCCCCTGATCACCTATGTGGTGCGCAGTGGTTCGATGAACCCGGAACAGCTCAGCTGGTTTGTCGACAATGATGTCTCCAAGCGACTGCTAGCGATCCAGGGGATCGCCCAGGTCACACGCGAAGGCGGCGTGTCTCGCGAAATCCGTGTCGAACTCGACCCCTCCAAGCTTGCGGCCCAGGGGGTCACGGCGGCGCAGGTCAGCCAGGTCCTGAAGTCCATCAATGCCGACCTGCCCGGTGGCCGGGCGACCCTTGGCGGTGAGGAGCGGGCGATCCGCACCCTGGGCGGCGCCGACACCGTCCAGCAACTCGCCGACCAGAGGATTACCCTGGGCGGGGGCCGGGTCGTGCGCCTGGGCGATCTGGGCCTTGTGGTCGACAGCTGGACCGAACCGCGGATCCGGGCCCGCTTCAATGGCGAGGAGGTGGTCTCCTTCTCCATGCTGCGCACCCGGGACGGCAGCGAGGTCAAGGCCGGCAAGGCGGTCCGCATCGCGGTGGCGCAACTGGATTCGGAGCGAGACGACCTGAAGATCGAGGAGGTCACCTCTTCGGTCAAGGACGTCGAGGCCAGCTATCTGGCGTCCGTCGAGGCCCTGCTGCTGGGCGCCGTCCTCGCCGTGGTGGTCGTCTATCTGTTTCTTCGGGACTGGCGCGCCACCCTGATCACGGCCGTGGCCATGCCGCTGAGCCTGTTGCCAAGCTTCGCGATCCTGGCCCCCCTCGACCAGAGCTTCAACGTCGTCACCCTGCTGGCCCTCAGCCTGACCATCGGCATCCTGGTGGATGACGCCATCGTCGAGATCGAGAATATCGTCAGGCATATGCGTCAGTACGGCCTCAAGCCCTATGAGGCTTCCATGGAGGCAGCCGACGAGATCGGACTGGCCGTGGTGGCGACGACCGCCACGATTGTCGCCGTGTTTGCCCCGGTCGGCTTCATGCCGGGGGTGGTGGGTCAATTCTTCAAGTCCTTCGCCCTGGCGGCCTGTGTGTCGGTGCTGTTCTCGCTGGTGGTGGCGCGGATGCTGACCCCCCTGATGGCGGCCTATCTGCTCAAGGCCGACAGCGGCCCCAAGGAACACAAGGATCCCTTCTGGATGGCGCCGTATCTGAAGGCGCTGGAATGGGGTCTGGCGCACCGGATGATCGGCTTTGCCCTCGGCACAGCTTTCCTGTTCGGCTCGATCTTCATCGCCAGTCGGGTGCCGGCGGAGTTCATCCCGGCCGGTGACCGGGGTTACAGCGCAATGGCGATCGAGTTGCCACCGGGAGCGACCCTGGAAGACACGGACGCCCTGGTGCTGCGGATTACCAAAATCCTCAAGGCCCGCCCGGAGGTGAAGAGCGTTTATGGCGGGGTCGGCGCCGGCCTTGCTGCAACCGGACCTGGCGGGTCAGGCTCTGCACTCAGTGATGTTCGCCGGGCATCGGTGACAGCCAACCTGATCCCACGCAACGAACGAAAACTGACCCAGCAGGAGTTCGAACAGGACATCGTCAAGGACTTCGCCGCCATTCCGGGGGCCAGGATCCGCTTCGGGGTGGACGGATCGGCGCCGCTGTACAATGTCACCCTCTCCAGTGACGACGGAGCCGCTCTGATCAGGGCGACCCGCGAGGTCGAGACCCAGATGCGAGCCCTGCCGGGCCTGACGAATGTGGTCAATACGGCCGACATCGCGCGGCCCGAAATCCTGGTTACCCCAAAGGCGGACGTCGCGGCGCGTATGGGTGTTTCTTCCAGTGACATCAGCCAGGCAGTCCGGGTGGCGACCCTCGGGGACATCGACCAGCTGCTGCCCAAGTTCAATCTCGGCGACCGCCAGGTTCCCATCCGGATCCGCTTGACCGAGGATGCCCGGACCGACATGGCCGTGCTGGAAAACCTGCGGGTGCCCACTGCGTCCGGGGCTTCGGTTCCCCTGTCGTCCGTGGCGGACCTGCAGTTCGGGGCTGGCCCTAGCCAGATCAATCGCCTTGACCGCAGCCGCAACGCCACCATCACCGCCGAACTGGCCGGCATCGCCCTCGGCGAGGCAGACAAGGCCGTCAAGGCTTTGCCTTCACTCAAGAACCTCCCGCCCGGCGTCAACATCCAGCCCTCCGGCGATGTCGAGGCCTTTGCCGAGTTGGGCGTGGGATTTGTCACCGCCTTCGTCACCGGCATCCTGGTGATGTATGTGGTGCTGGTCCTGCTGTTCAAGAGCTTCTCCCATCCGATCACCATCCAGATGGCGCTGCCTCTCGCCCTTGGCGGAGCCTTCGGACTCTTGCTCATCACCGGCACAAATCTCTCCATGCCGGCCTTGATCGGCCTTCTGATGCTGATGGGCATCGCCGCCAAGAACTCGATCCTGCTGGTGGAGTATGCCATCGAGGCGCGCAACGGCGGCATGACCCGCTATGACGCCCTGATGGACGCCGCCCACAAGCGGGCCAGACCGATCATCATGACGACGGTCGCCATGGGCGCCGGGATGCTGCCGGTCGCCATGGGCTGGGGGCTGGATATCGAGTTTCGCCAACCCATGGGCATCGCGGTGCTGGGCGGACTGATCACCTCGACGTTGCTGAGCCTTCTGTTCGTGCCAGTGATGTTCACTGTTGTCGAGGACAGCACAGGCTGGCTGCGCCGCAAGCTGGGCTTTGCCCGCAAGCGGGGGATCGACGGGGTCCCACCGGCCAGCCGCCCGGAAGCCATGGCGGCGCAATAAGAGACGGCCCCGATCTGGCCGAACCGGTCAGATCAGAAAAACAGGCGCAGGTTCAAGGCCTTGGGGCCAGGTCCGATGGTGGTTTCACAGCCATCGGACCCCGGCCTCGGTTCCTCAGAGGCCCGCCGAGAACAGGTCCACCTTGCCAAGGGCGACGCCGCGGGCGCGGAGGATGGCGTAGACCATGCTGGTGTGGAAATAGATGTTTGTGGTCGCAAACCCCGTCAGCCACTGGCTGGCCTCCAGGGTCGGGGACATGTTGTTGCCGAGGGTGACCGTCAGGGCAACGCTGTCGCGGCCCTCGAACTGCTCGGGCGTGATCGCCGCCAGATAGGCCCGGGCTTCTGCAAAGGCGGCTTTGTAGCCTGCAAGGTCCAGGTTGCCGTCGACATCGGCCGGGACCGGCTGATCCGCCACCCGGGCGACCCACTGACGGGCAAAGTTGCAGACGATATTCAGTTGGAACCGCATCGGATGCATGTCGTCGATCAGGCGCCAGTCGAGGATCGATTCAGGGTCCAGTCCCTGGGCCGTTGCATGGGCGGCGCCCTTGGCCAGCAGGTGCTCGGCGGTGGACAGGGTGCGGCTGAACAGGCCGACGAAGGTGTAAAGGTTGACGGACATGGGCATAACCTCCCGAAATTAAAGCGGTTTTCGTTGCCGCCGGGCGGGACGCTTGGCGGATGACTAGCAGTCTGTCAGGCCCGGCCTGTGGATCAGGCGACCTTCACCCGGGCGGCGCTTTCCGGAAGGTCCTCGCCGAAGGCGCGCTGATAGAATTCGGCCACGGTGGGCCGTTCCAGTTCGTCGCACTTGTTCAGGAAGGTCATGCGGAAGGAAAGGCCAAGGTCGCCGCCGAAGATCTCGGCGTTCTGGGCCCAGGTGATCACCGTCCGGGGGCTCATGACCGTCGAGATGTCGCCGTTCATGAAGGCGTTCCGGGTCATGTCCGCTACGCGAACCATGGCCGCCAGTTTGCGACGGCCCTCGGCGGAGGCGTAGGACGGGTTCTTGGCCAGAACGATCTCTGCTTCCACGTCGTGATCCAGATAGTTCAGCGTCGTGACGATGGACCAGCGGTCCATCTGACCCTGATTGATCTGCTGGGTGCCGTGGTACAGGCCGGTCGTGTCGCCCAGACCAATGGTGTTGGTGGTCGAGAACAGGCGGAAATAGGGATTGGCCCGGATGACCTTGTTCTGGTCGAGCAGGGTCAGCTTGCCGCCGGCTTCCAGAACCCGCTGGATGACGAACATCACGTCCGGGCGACCGGCGTCATATTCGTCGAACACCAGGGCCATGGGGCGCTGCAGGCACCAGGGCAGGATGCCTTCCCGGAACTCGGTGATCTGTTTGCCTTCCTTGAGGACGATGGCGTCCTTGCCGACCAGATCGATGCGGCTGACATGACTGTCGAGATTGACCCTGACCAGGGGCCAGTTGAGGCGCGCCGCCACCTGCTCGATGTGGGTCGACTTGCCGGTGCCGTGATAGCCCTGGACCATCACCCGCCGGTCGAAGGCCAGACCGGCGACAATGGCGAGGGTGGTCTGCGGGTCGAACCGGTAGGATTCGTCGATTTCCGGCACATGGCTGTCGCGATGACTGAAGGCAGGCACCTTCATGTCGCTGTCGACGCCGAAGACGTCTCGAACACTGACCTGTCTGTCGGGGACCAGGCTCAGCAGGGGATCGGCGGCGGGGGTGTCTTGGGAGTCTGACATGGTATCGGTTCGATACCGCAGTCTGTGCGTTGGGCAAACATCTGTTCGAACGCAAACCGTGGTCAATTCGGAGATTGGGATGCTCAAGACCCTGAAGTGGCGCATCTGGCTGGACCTTGCCCGTCGGGAACTCGGGGCGACGACGGCGATTCTCGTGGTTGCCTCGGGAGCGCTGGCCTTCATTGGACTGGCCGACGAAGCCGCTGAAGGCGGGGCTCATGGTCTGGACAGGGCGCTTCTGTCCATGTTGCGAACGGCTGGCGATCCGGCTGCTCCAGCCGGCCCCGCCTGGCTGTTGATCGCCATGCGGGATGTGACGTCCCTGGGGTCGATCACCGTCCTGGGCCTCATCGTCCTCCTGACGGCCGGACTGTTCGCCAGTCTGCGCCATGGACGGGAAGCCCTTGTGCTGCTCCTGGCCAGCCTGGGCGGGATGGCGATCAGCCAGGGCCTCAAGGCGGTGTTCGCCCGAAGCCGGCCCGAGGAGGCCCTGCGACTGGTCGAGGTGACCAATGCCAGTTTTCCCAGCGGCCACGCCATGCTGTCGGCGGTTGTCTATCTGACCCTGGGCGTGTTGGTGGCGCGGTTCAGTCCCAGGCGGAGGGTCAAGGCTTTCGCCCTGACGGTCGCGGTCCTGCTGGCCCTGTTGGTCGGGATCAGTCGCATCTATCTGGGAGTTCACTGGCCGACCGATGTCTTGGCTGGCTGGAGCGTTGGGGCCGCCTGGGCCATGGCCTGCTGGCTGGCCGCCTGGCGCCTGGAGCGCGGCAGGGCGCCGGACCCTAGAGTGCAGGGCGCCTAGAAGCCTGTTCCGACAAGTGCGTGGCGGTTATCGGAACGAAACAGGCTCCAATACTCTGAATCAGAGCCTGTCTTTCCGTTTTGATCGTAGCGGAACAGTCTTTAGGCGAGCTTGGCCTTTTGCAGGGTCTTCCAGGCCTTCAGCACCCGCTGCAGCTTGTGCTCGGCCGAGCGGTCGCCGCCATTGCTGTCGGGATGGCAGCGTTTGAGCAGGTCATGGTAGCGGGCCTTTATCTCCGCCGGTTCGGCGGTCTCGGGCAGGTCCAGATCGGCCAGGGCTCCCCGCTCCATCTTGCCCAGGCTTCGACCGTCCGGTCTTTGCGGCGACACGAAATCGCTGCGCGAAAAGCCGAACAGGCTGAAGGAGTCGCCCCAGCCCTGAGGATTTTTCGCGGCTGCTGCGGCCTCGCGGCTGCGGTTCGAGGCCTTGAAGCTCCAGGTGGGACGCTCTCCGGTCTGTCTTGCGGCCTGGGCCGCCGCCACCTGCTCGTCGCTCATGCCGGAGAAGAAGTTCCAGCTCTTGTTGTACTCGGCGGCGTGGGCCTGGCAGAACCAATAGTGCTCGTGCATCCGTTCCCGCGACTTTGGCGCCCGGGCCGTCGCTGCGGCCCGGCATTCCGCATGTTCGCAGGGGCGCTCCCCCGGTTTCAGGGCATGAACGTCGTTGGCCCGCTCCTGCTCACCCTCCTTGGGAGGTCGAACACGGATATCCACAAATTTTGGCCGGTATTGGAAGGCGCCGCTCATTGTCCGGAGTATGGTCCGTCAGGCTTTCCATTTCCAGAATTGAACATGACCGAATCCGGCCCAATCGCTCGAATGATCCATCAGAAGCTGACCGAGGCTTTCGCGCCACAGCGGCTTGAGGTCGTCGACGACAGCAACCGCCACCAGGGACATGCTGGTCATCGAGAGGGGGGAGAGAGCCATTTCAATGTCTTGCTGGAAAGCCAGGCCTTTGCTGGTGTTGGACGTGTGGCCCGTCAGCGGCAGGTCCATGCCGTTCTGGCCGAAGAACTTGCGGGACCGGTCCACGCGCTTTCAGTCAAGGCCCTGGCGCCCGGCGAGACCTGACCTGGCGGGACCTGATTCAGCCGGGGTAGTCAGTCCGGGCTGGAAGGGATCAATGCCGAACGCAAGCCGACCAGTGCCTTTTCCAGATCGCTCTGCAGAAAGGGCTTTTGCAGCACCGGGGCGCCGCGATAGGCCTCGATAATGCCGGCTTCGCCGTAACCGCTGGCGAAGGCGAACGGCAGGCCTCGAGATTTCAGAATATCCGCCACCGGGAAACTCCGCCGACCGCCAACATTGACGTCCAGGATCGCAACATCGATCTCGCCGTCACGGGCCAGCAAAATCGCCTCTTCGATGTCGGAAGCCGGGCCGACGATCTTGCAGCCGAAGTCGGCAAGCATGTCCTCGACCAGCATTGAGACGAGTAGTTCGTCCTCGACCACAAAGACCCGCAGGTCCGCCAGTTCAGTCATGCCGTTCACCCGGAGCGCAGATGCGTTCGCAGCCGCAGGTCCTGACAAAGCCCTCAAGGGTCGGTCGGTTCCATCGGGCGTCCATTTCATGCCGTCGCTCCTTCCGACTGCAGGAAGGCCCGCAGGGTCGGCGCGTCGACGGATCTGGCGACGAAGGCGTCTCCCAGGGCATGGACCAGCACAAGGGTCAGGGCGCCGGCCTCGGCCTTCTTGTCCTGGGCCATATGGGCGACCAGGCGATCGGCAGAAAACGGATGGCCGGCGACCTGGTCCAGCCGGATCGGCAAGCCTGCCCGGGCAAGCAGCAACGCGGCGGCTTCTGCGTCCGCTGCCGGGCAGAGTCCGGTCGCGGCGGCAAAGCGGAAGGCCAGGGCGCAACCGGCGCCGACCGCTTCACCGTGCTTCAGGGCGTCGCCATAGGCATTCTCGGCTTCGAGGGCGTGGCCAAAAGTATGACCCAGGTTCAGAAGCGCCCGGCGTCCGGTTTCCCGCTCGTCTTCGGCGACGATTTCCGCCTTCATGGCGACGCAGTGTCGAACAGCTTCCGCAAGAGCCAGGGGCTCGCGTGCGAGGACCGCCGGGATGGCGTCGCCCAGCCAGTCGCAGAAGGCCCGGTCGCCAAGCAGCCCGTATTTGATGATCTCCGCCATACCGCAGACCATCTCCCGGTCAGGCAGGGTGGTGAGGACGTCGAGGTCGGCCAGCACCAGCCTCGGCTGATGGAAGGCGCCGATCAGGTTCTTGCCGCGACCGGTATCGATCGCCGTCTTTCCGCCTACGCTGGAATCGACCTGGGCCAGGAGGGTGGTCGGAATCTGTATGAAGTCGATACCGCGCTTGTAGATGCTGGCCGCAAACCCGGCCAGGTCGCCGACAACCCCGCCGCCCAAGGCCACGATCAGGTCGCCGCGATCCAGCTCCAGGGCCAGAAGCCGGTCGCAAAGATCCGCCAGGCCCTCAAAACTCTTGCTGGCCTCGCCGGGGGGAATCGTCAGGAGTCTGGCCTCGATTCCGGCCTCCGACAGGGATGACAGCAATCGTTGGCCATGCAGGGCGGCGACATCGGCGTCCGCCACCACGGCGGTCCTGGCCCGGCGCAGCAGAGGCGCGATATGGCGACCGGCCTGGTCCAGCAGTCCTTTGCCAATGTGGACGTCGTAGCTGCGGCCAGCCAGGCTTACCGGTACGGTATGGATCATGCTGCGGCTCCCTGTCCGTCGAGCCAGGCCTGAAGGGCCGCGACGACGGCTGCAACAGATTCGTGGTGCGGGGTTTCCCCGAGTTGAACGGTCAGGTCAGCCTGGGCGTAGACAGGGTAGCGGATCGCCGCCAGATCGGTCAGGACATCCAGCGGGTCCTTGCCGCGCAGCAGCGGCCGGGTTTCCTTTCGGGCGACCCGGCGGGCCAGGATGTCGAGATCGGCTTTCAGCCAGACGGAAATGGCCTTGTCCCGGATCAGCCTCCGGGTTTCGTCGTTCATGAAGGCGCCGCCGCCGGTCGCCAGGACCATCGGACCCTCTTCCAGAAGCCGGGCGATGACCCGGCGCTCGCCGTCTCGGAAGTCGGCCTCCCCGAAAGCTTCGAAGATCTCGGCGATCGAGCGGCCGGCAGCGGCCTCGACCTCATTGTCCGCGTCACGAAACGGCAGGTCCAGATAGGCTGCCAGTCGACGGCCGACACTGGATTTTCCAACACCCATCAGTCCCACAAGGGCGATGGTCCTCTGGCGAAGGCGCGGATCGGGATGGGTCACCGGAGTCGCTTACACGACGGTTCCAGCAGGGGCCAAGCTCTGGCGGGGTCGATCCGGTTCAATCGTACAAAAAGCTGCGTTATCCCGGCTGGCGGGCGCTATTCCTGCGGGCGACGGCAGCATTGGCGGATGGTATGGGTATGGACATGCTTCGCCTCTGTCTCGCCCTTCTGTTTGGCCTGGCTGCGGTCTCCGCCGCCTCAGCCCAGGCTGTCGCAGTCGCCCCGCTGGCTGCGCCTGACGTCTTTTCCGGGGGATCCCGCACTACAGGACTTGGCCCCGACCTCTGGCGGGGCTCTTCGGCCGCGGTGGTGCGCAGCCTGCTGCCAGTTCTGGCCAGCCGGCCCCTGAGCCCCGCTGCGCGGACCCTGGCTCTTCAGGTTTTGAGCACCGGCGCCCAGGCCCCGGATGGTGCGGCCGAGGACCGGGGGCTGGCGGTCGCACGGGCGAGGGCGCTCCTGGCGCTGGGCGACGCCGGTGCTGTTGCAGCCTCGGTCGAGCGTCTTCCCAACATCATGGCTGACCCAGCTCTGGCCGAGGTTCTGGCTGAGGCGGCCCTCATTCTGGGCGAGGACGCAAGGGCCTGCCAGATTGAGGCCGGGATGACGGCAGGCCGGTCCGAACTCTACTGGCTTCGCCTGCGCGCCTATTGCCAGGCCACGTCCAGTATGACTGACGCCGCCCAACTCAGTCTCACCCTGGCGAACGACGCCGGACGGGACGGCGCCTTTTTGAGGCTGATGACGGCCCTGCTTGTCGGGGCCGAGCCCGGGGCGCCATCAGTGCGCAACGGCGTCAGCCTTGCCCTGTCCCGCAGGCTTGGGCTCAAGCTCTCGGCCGAAGGCGCGCCGACGGCCATTGCCCGGGCGATCCGGCCGCCTGTCCAGGAAGCGCCGCCCCAGGCGGAAGCCATTGATGCCGACCCAGTCGGCGCGGCAAGGCGGCTTGTGGAGCTGGGCGATGCGCCAGGCGCTCGAGTCGTCCGGCAAGCCCTTGCGGCGGACGACGGTCGGTGGACGCCGGCCGATCTCGCCCTGCTGGACGCCCTCATCGCGGCTGCCGAAGGCAAGGCTGCAGGCTTTGACCTGAAGCGACTGTCCTCCCTTGATCCACAGGCGGCGGCGCCGCTGTGGGCTGCGCAATGGATGGCGGCGCTGGGTTCCCCGACAGACCCTGAAACGCGCCTGTTTCTTTCGGCGCGGGAGCGGGGCAGGGCGGAACCCAACGCCGTGAACCTGGCCGCCCTGGCCCTGGCGGCTGAGGCCGGCGCCCTGGGTGAGACCGCTTTGCTGGCTGTCGCGGTCGCGGCCGATGGCGGACCGACCGGGCCGGGCCCCTCGGACCGAGCCGCCATCATTCGGGCCCTGAGGCGGGCAGGACTTGATCGCGCAGCCGAGGCCTTCGCGGTGGAGGGGCTGTCGGCCATCATGACGTCAAGATGAGCGCCGGATGGAGCGAGGCCTTCCTGGAAATGATGGCGGCGGAACGCAACGCCTCGCCCAACACGCTCACGGCCTATCGCAAGGACCTGGAAGACGCATCGGGATTTCTGGCCGGTCGTGGCCGGGGATTTGGTGATGCCGGCGTCGAAGACATCGAGGCCTGGTTTGTCGCCCTGCAGGGGCGGGGCCTGAGTGCTGCCACCGCGGCTCGCCGCCGCTCGGCGATCCGTCAGTTCTACCGGTTCGTTCTGGGGGAGGGCTGGCGAAACGATGATCCGTCCCGACGGGTCGAGGCGCCCCGCCAAGGACGGCCGCTGCCCCGGGTGCTGACGCGGGCGGAGGTCGAGGGCCTGATCGCCGCGGCCGTTGCAGCCGACAGCGCGCAAGGCCTGCGACTGACTTGCCTGATCGAGCTGACCTATGCTGCCGGACTACGGGTCTCTGAACTGACCAGTCTCACCCTTCGAGCTCTTGCTCCTGACCCCGCCTATCTCATGGTGCGGGGCAAGGGCGGCAAGGAGCGGCTGGCGCCGCTGAACACCGCGGCGAGACAGGCGGTCAAGGCCTATCTCGAGGTTCGCAAGACCTTCATTCCCGCGGGTCTGCCGGAAAGTCCATGGCTGTTTCCGTCGCGCAGCCGCGCCGGTCGTTTGACGCCGCGGCGGTTCTCCCAACAGCTTGAGGCGGCCGCCTTGGCCAGCGGTCTCGACCCGAGCCGGGTCAGCCCGCACGTCCTGCGCCACGCGTTTGCGACCCACCTGCTGGATGGCGGGGCCGATCTCCGAGTGGTCCAGACCCTGCTGGGTCATTCTGACATCGCTACGACCCAGATCTATACACATGTCTCCGGTGAACGCCTTCGGGAAGTGGTCGAGACCCGCCATCCTCTCGGACGTCGGGGTGGGAGCTGAAACCAGTCGAGTCCTTGACGCCCTCAAGCAAGGCCGTCACAGAGCCTTCGCACATGCGAAGGCCTTTGGGAGACAGCGCCATGAAGACGCCGCGGGGATTTTTCAAACCTCTGGCCATTGGCGCCCCGACACCGCCGAGGGACCTCCCGGTCCGGGTGGAGCGCATGATCCATTTCGTGCCGCCCCATCTGGACAAGGTAAGGGCCAAGGTTCCCGACATGGCGCGGCAGGCGGATGTAGTCCTGGGCAATCTCGAGGATGCTATCCCGGCCGACGCCAAGGATGCGGCCCGCGCCGGTTTCATCGAAATGGCCAACGCAACGGATTTTGCGGCGCTCAATGTGGGGCTTTGGACCCGGATCAACTGTCTCAATTCGCCCTGGCACTTCGATGACGTGACCCAGATCGTCGCCGGTGTCGGAGATCGGCTGGATGTCATGATGGTGCCCAAGGTCGAGGGCCCCTGGGACATTCACTATATGGACCAGTTTCTTGCCGTGCTCGAAGCCCGGCACGGATTGAAGAAGCCGATCCTGCTGCATGCCATCCTCGAGACGGCGGAGGGCGTGAACAATGTCGAGGCCATCGCGGCAGCTTCGCCCAGGATGCAGGGGATCAGCCTGGGCCCGGCCGACCTGGCCGCCAGCCGCGCCATGAAGACGACCAGGGTCGGCGGCGGTCATCCCTTCTACAAGGTGATCGAGGATCCGCGTTCGGATGGCGGAGCGCGGGTCGCCGCCCAGCAGGACATCTGGCACTATACCTTCGCAAAGATGGTCGACGCCTGTGCGGCCCATGGCATCAAGGCCTTCTATGGTCCCTTTGGAGCCATCGATGATCCGGAAGCCTGCGAACAGCAGTTTCGCAATGCTTTCCTTCTGGGATGCGCCGGGGCCTGGAGCCTCCATCCCAGCCAGATCGACATCGCAAAGCGCGTCTTCAGTCCGGACCCCGACGAGGTGAAGTTTGCGGTCCGGATTCTTGAGGCCATGCCGGATGGAACCGGCGTGGTCATGCTGGATGGCAAGATGCAGGACGATGCGACCTGGAAACAGGCAAAGGTCATGGTCGATTGCGCTCGACAGATTGCAGCGCGCGATCCCCAGATCGCCGCCCAGTACGGTTTTTGATGTCCCCGGCTCCGGACCGGGCGGTTCAGGCCTGGCCGGAGTTCCGGACCTAGCGCAGTGGGCGGCGATAGTCAGAGCTTTCCCTTTGCCACGTCCTTCACTACAATCCCGGGTCTTCCGGGACGGTCTGCGTCAGGCGAACCATGGCTCTTCACTACCTCGAATTTGAACGCCCGATCGCTGAGCTGGAAGGCAAGATCGAAGAGCTTTCAAGGCTCTCCGAGTCGGCCGGCGCGGGATCATTCGATACGGAAGTCGAGGCCCTGCGCGTCCGGCTAGACAGCCTGCGCCGTGAAGCCTACGGCAAGCTGGATCCATGGCAGAAGACCCAGGTGGCCCGCCATCCGGAACGGCCACATTTCATCGACTATGTCGCCGGCCTGATCGAAGAGTTCGTCGAGCTGAGGGGCGACCGCAAGTTCGCCGATGACCAGGCTATCATTGGTGGCCTTGGGCGGTTTCGCGGACAGCCAGTGGTCGTCATGGGCCACGAAAAGGGGCACGACACCACCACCCGCCTCAAGCACAATTTCGGAATGGCCCGGCCTGAAGGCTATCGCAAGGCGGTCCGCCTGATGGACATGGCCGAGCAGTATGGCCTGCCCGTCATCAGCTTCGTGGACACGGCGGGGGCCTATCCGGGCCTGGGGGCCGAGGAGCGGGGACAGGCCGAGGCGATCGCCCGCTGCACGGAACGCTGTCTGACCCTGAATACGCCGATGATCGCCACCGTGACCGGAGAGGGTGGATCAGGCGGCGCCATTGCCCTGGCCGGCGCCAACCGTGTGCTGATCCTGGAACATTCGATCTATTCGGTCATCAGTCCGGAAGGCGCCGCCTCGATTCTCTGGCGCGATGGCGCCCGGGCCAAGGACGCCGCCGAGCAGATGAAAATCACCGCGCCGGACCTGCTGAAGCTGGGGGTCGTCGACAGGATTATCCAGGAACCCCCGGGTGGCGCCCATGCGGATCGCGACGCCGCGATCCAGGCCGTGGGCGATGCGGTGGAGCAGGAGATCGCGAGTCTCTCCAATATGGGCCCTGAAGAGCTTCGCACCCAGCGGGCAGACAGATTCTACGCCATCGGCCAGCATGGCCTGGCTTAAGGTCGTCCTCGCCCTTGTGGTGCTTGCCCTGCCGTTGCCTGTCCGGGCGGCGTCACCCGAGGCCATGGAGGCACGATATACGCCCGCCTATGACCGCTGCCTCGACCAGCCCGGCGGTCAGACCACCTACGGCATGATCCAGTGCACAGCGGAGGAACTGAAGGTCCAGGACGGCCGCCTGAACCAGGCCTACCGCGTCGCCATGGCAGACCTGAACGATCGCCAGAAAGCCCGACTGAAGACGGCCCAGAGGGCCTGGATTGCTTTTCGCGACGCAGACTGCGCCGCCCAGTTTGACGAAGACTGGGGAACCCTGTCCCGTGTCACGGCCAATATGTGCGTGCTGCAGCGAACCGTAGAGCGCACCCTGGAACTCGAGGCCTATCGTCAGGCGGAATAGGGAGTTGGCCCAGGGTCAGCCCGCGCCGGACTCTGCACCGGGCCTGTTGTGCAACCCCTCTTGCCTGACGCCGGGTGACGTTCTGATAGTGTCATCAAACAACCGTTTGGGAGCAGACCATGGCCATCAAGACCCGTTTCACCGAGATGTTCGGCATCGAGCACCCCATCGCCCAGGGCGGCATGCAATGGGTTGGCAAGGCTGAACTGGTCGCCGCCGTCGCCAATGCCGGCGCTCTGGGCTTCATCACGGCCCTGACCCAGCCGACGCCGGAAGACCTGGCCAAGGAAATCCAGCGCACCAAGGATATGACCGACAAGCCGTTTGGCGTGAACCTGACCATACTGCCGGCCATCAAGCCGCCGCCCTATGCAGAATACCGCGCGGCCATCATCGAAAGCGGTATCAAGGTCGTCGAGACGGCTGGCTACAAGCCTCAGGAACATGTGGACCACTTCAAGTCCCACGGCATCAAGGTGATCCACAAATGCACGGCCGTCCGCCACGCCCTGTCCGCGGAGCGGATGGGCGTTGACGCCATCTCCATCGACGGCTTCGAATGCGCCGGTCATCCGGGCGAGGATGACATCCCCGGCCTGATCCTGATCGCCGTCGCCGCCGACAAGGTAAAGATACCCATGCTGGCCTCCGGAGGCATCGGCGATGCGCGCGGTCTGGTTGCGGCGCTGGCGCTGGGCGCTGACGGCGTCAATATGGGCACCCGGTTCTGCGTGACCAAGGAAGCCCCCATCCCCCAGAGCTTCAAGGAGCAGATGGTGGCAAACGACGAGCGCCAGACTGACCTGATTTTCCGCACCCTGCACAACACCGCCCGCGTCATGCGCAACGCGGTCAGCCAGGAGGTGGTCCAGATCGAACGTGCCGGCGGCGCCAAGTTCGAGGACGTCCAGCATCTGGTGGCGGGCACCCGCGGTCGCGACGCCCTGTCCACGGGCGACACTGACGGCGGCATCTGGTCGGCCGGCATGGTGCAGGGCCTCATCCACGACATCCCCACCGTCCAGGAACTGGTCGACCGGATCATGAGCGAAGCCGAAGCGCTGATCCGCGGACGCTTGGATTCAATGGTGGTCTGACGCCGGTCGGCGAAAACGTTCTGTCAACCTCTGTGACGTTTCAGACAAGTTTTCGCAAAATCACCCGGTTTGGGCCGGGGGATTAGGCCGGCGTTAGAAAGCAGCTCCTCATGTGTCTCCGGTCTGGAGACACCGAATGCTGACGCTTCGAGACGTCGCTACTCTGATCACCCCGGCTGCCCCCTCCGACCCTGGGGGCCTGCTCTATGACCGCTTCCGGGCCGAGCCGGATACGCTGATCGTGCCGGTCGTCGATGACTCTGGAAAGCCGGTTGGTCTTCTGGATCGCAACGACTTCTTTCTGAAGATGGCGGCGGAGTATGGGCGGGCTCTCTATGCTCGGCGGCCGATCTCGGCGTTGATGCACTCAGAGCCCCTGATCGTGGATGCGGGGGTTTCCCTTGCGGACTTTACTGCAGACAGTCTTTCCTGTCGGCCGTCGGAACTGCTCAGCGGCTATATCGTCACCGATGGCGGGCGGTACCTGGGGGTCGGCACGATCCTTTCCCTGCTGCAAGCCTCCAGCGATGCGAACAGGAAGGTGGCCATGGCCCTGGCCTCTGCCAATGCTGCGGCCGAGCAGGCGCGGACCTTCATGACCGAGGTGGTGGAGTCCATGCCGGCGGTCGTATTCGTCAAACAGGCCAGCGACAACCGCTACATCCTCCTGAACCGGGCGGGTGAACAGCTTCTGGGCTATAGCCGGGAGGAAATGATCGGGCGGACGGACGCCGAACTTTACGAACCGGGACTGGCCGCCACCTACCTCGAACGCGACCAGGAAGTGCTCGTCTCTGGTGAAGTCCGGATCATCGAGGAGGAGGTTGTCCCGCGCCGCGACGGGGCCACCATCACCCTGCGCACCAAGAAGCGGGTGATCCTGGGCAAGGATGGGCGGCCGCAGTATCTGATTGGCGTGTCCGAGGACATTTCAGAGCGGAAACGGGCTGAAGAACAGATCGCGCGGCTGGCTCACTATGATCCGCTGACCGACCTGCCAAACCGGGTGCTGTTCCAATCCGCCCTGCGTGAAGCCTTGTCGGGCTCGAGACGCCGCCCTGAGTGCGTCGCCGTTCACTGCATCGATCTGGACCGCTTCAAGGTCGTGAACGACACGCTCGGGCACCCGGCCGGGGACGCGCTGCTGCGCGCCGCCGCCGACCGGTTGCGAGGGTGCGTCCGCGAAGGCGACACCGTCGCTCGTCTCGGAGGCGACGAGTTCGCTGTTGTCCAGAGGGGCTTGACCAGCGACATGGACGCCACGCGGCTGGCGGCCCGCATCGTCGACACCCTGTCCCAGCCTTTCGACATTCAGGGGCATCAGGTGGTGGCCGGGGCCAGTGTTGGGGTCGCCTTGTCGCCAAACGATGGCCTCGAGCCTGATGAACTGCTCAAGAAGTCCGACATGGCGCTTTACCGGGCCAAGGCGGAGGGACGCGGCGGATTTCACTTCTTCGAGCCCGCAATGGACGAGAAGTTGCAGGCCAAACGGGCGCTCGAAGTGGATCTTCGCAAGGCCCTCGCTGACGGCCAGTTCGAACTCCACTATCAGCCACTGTACAATCTCGCCGAAAACCGGATCAGCGGTTGTGAGGCGCTGGTGCGCTGGAACCATCCGTTGTCCGGGATGATTTCGCCCGCCGATTTCATCCCGCTGGCCGAGGAAATTGGCCTGATCACTCCGATTGGCGACTGGGTTCTGCGCGAGGCCTGTGAGGTGGCTGTCCGATGGCCTTCTCACGTCCGGTTGGCGGTCAATCTATCGCCGGCCCAGTTTCGGGGACGGCATCTCGTGTCATCGGTGATTTCAGCCCTGGCCCATTCGGGACTTGAAGCGTCGCGGCTGGAACTGGAGATCACCGAGTCCGTGCTGCTGCAGAACAACTCGGACAACCTGGCCATACTGCACGATCTCAAGGCCATGGGCGTGCGAATTTCCATGGATGATTTTGGCACCGGATACTCATCCCTGAGCTATCTCCGGAGCTTCCCCTTCGACAAGATCAAGATCGATCAGACGTTCGTTCGGGACATCCTGCATGATTCAGACGCCATGGCGATTATCCGGGCCGTGATGGACATGGGGGCCAGCCTCGGGATCGTGACGACTGCTGAAGGCGTTGAGTCCGACGAGCAACTCGAAGAACTGCGGCGCCAGGGCTGTCAGGAAATCCAGGGGTACCTGATCAGTCGTCCGGCTCCTGCGGCCCAGATTGCAGATTTGCTGGGCGCGGGCGCCGATTTGCGGTTTGCCAGAAATCCGGTGATCGGAACCATGCCGTTCACATTGCCAGGGAAGCAGACTGCAGCAGTTCGCCGCCGGCGATCGGGGGCGTCTTCCCGCGTCGGTTGATTTTCAGCGAGAGGGCCCGAAAGTCGCTCGCCTGGCCTCATTGAGGTCGATCAACGCGTGGCGTGTGTCGTGCAGGGTTCGCTGGATCCGTCGCCCCAGGGTGACATGCGGCAGCGCAGGACCGGGCATGCAGGCTTCCAGTTCGGCAATAACCCTGGCTGGCGGACCGTCGTTCAGGAAGTGGTTCGCTCCAGCGACGGACCGGAAGCGGATCGGCCGCAGAGTCCGGGCCTCCCTGGCAAGCCGCTCGGCAGCGCTGATCGGCGCAAAATCATCCTGGTCGCCGTGGACAATATGAACGTCGGCGCTGATCCGGGGCAGCGCCCGATGCATGTGGGTCAACTGTGGCGCCTGCTGTCCCACCTCCAGCACGGCATTGCGAAGGTCCCGGGGGATCACCTTCAAGACTCTCTGACCCAAGCGCACAAGGGATCGGGCCATCGGCCCCGGCTCTCCCAGATAACCGGACAGCAGGACAAGCCCCTCCAGTCGCCTGGGACGACAGGCCGCCATGAGGGTTGAGATGGCCGCCCCGTAGGACTGTCCCACCAGAAGCAGTCGCTGTCCGGGCACGGTGGAAAGGGCCGGCATCAGGGCCTCCGCCTGGACCCGGATGTCACCAACATGGCTTTCGGGTTGGCTGCTGGCAAAGCCCGGCCGGTCGACAACCACCATTTCCCGGTCATGGGGCAAATGAGCCAGAACCGGCGCCCAGTACTCGGCCCAGCTTGGCGCTCCGGTGATCACGACGATCTTCCACGGGGCCGGCCGGGTTCTGGGTGTGGTCAGGGCGGACAGGATCCAGCGATGGCTCCCACCGGCCTGGAAGGTGACGCGGCGGACCACAGAGGGATCATACCGGGTCGCTGTGGGGACATGTTCGAAGCGACCCGAGGCTGCGCTTTCGAACGCCGCCCAGCCCAGCCCCATGACTCCCTTTGGTCGATCTCTCGCCATGGTGTTTACGTTCCGCCCCGGTGCCTTCAGTCGCGGAACCAAATCTGTGGGCTCGAGCCGTCACCGGCAAGCGGCAGGGACGAGCAGATCTCATGAACAGGCCGTGATCAGACCGGGTCACGCCTCCACTACCGGGTCCAGGCCGCTGACCGGCTGGGAATCAGGCGCGATAGAGGTTCTCGACGTCGACGATCGCACCGTCGCATTCCATGACGGCGAAAGCGGCGCAAAGAACCTCCCGGAGGATCATTTCATTGGGTAGCCATTGCGACTGACGGCGCACCGAGAGGATCAGGTCAGGAATAGCGGCGCGCAGCGCCTCGCTTGAGGCCAGGTTTTCGAGCTGCCGCTGGAGTTGCTCCCAGGTGCAGATGGGCATGGGAGCGCCGACCACGGCGGCACGGCGAAACCGTCCCTGGAACCGCTCGATCTCTGCCCGCATCCAGATCGAATGGCCGAGGCCAAGGCTGGCGGTCCTGTCATGGTCATTTGCCGGAATCATGGAGCCCTCACCCGAGACAGTTCCACATTGGACCAATCCGTTCGGTGTTCGCGTGACGGCGATCACGCGCGACGCCAGAATCCTTGTGGTGGTCCGGCGGGGGTTAGAATGACCTTTCTAGACTGGAGTTCTACAGAAGGGCATCGGTCGCCGGACAAGGCGACATTTCCGAATAAAGGAGCGCTGCATGTCTGCCGCCAAGAAGAGCAAGAAGTCTGCCGTGATCGAGACCGGTGTCGATATGGATATCGCCCGTAAAATCTGGCTGGCCGGTGTCGGCGCCTATGGACGAGCCTATACCGAGGCGCAGGATGCCGCTGAAAAGCTGGCCCATGGTGCTTCCGACGCCTTTGATCAGCTTGTCGCCAAGGGAGAGCAGGTGGAGGACTCCGTCCGGGAACGCATCGCCAAGGCGCCGGCCGGCAAAAAGGTCGCCAGCCTGATGGGCGAAGTCACCAAGACCTCGAAGGCGCGGCGCGAGGCGCTGGAGGCCCGGATCGGCGCAGTTCGGAAATCCCTTACAGAAACCCTGGCCCCGTTCAATCTGGCGGCCTTGGGGGAAGCGGTTCAGGCCCTGACCCTGCAGGTGGAGGCCCTGACGGAAGAGGTGGCGACCCTGAAGGCCGAAAAGCCGGCCCGCAAGGCCGCAAAACCCGTCGAAGACGCCGCCTGATCCCGGAAGGTCGCCGTCCTGGTCATGGCGCCAGGGCGGCGACCGGCATCATTATCTGGGCCGCCGCCCTGGCTATCCGTTCCCGCTCAGAGCCGGCTTCGCCGGCCAACTCCAGGGCGACGGGATGGAACCCGACGAGGGTGCTCATCTGGCTTGCCAATCCCTGTGAGCTCTGAAGGGTGCCCCCGATGGTCCCCTTCATTCGCAGTGCTTCAAGGCAGGATAGTAGGGCTGTTCTCTGCCCGGTCAGAATGCGCCTGGCGGACTGGGCGACGGCCGTGTTCTCGATCGCCAGGCCTGGTTCGCGGTAGAAGAAACGGGCGTCCCAAGCCTCCTCAACGAGAATATGGACATGGGTCCAGAGCATCTCGAGGCTGGGCTCGCGCAGGCAAGCCGTGGTCGCCGCGTCCAGAACCAGGGCCAGCTCCGAGGCATAGGCTTCCATCAGCTCCGCCAGGATCTGCGGCTTGCCCTTGAAGTGGTAGTAGAGATGTCCTGCACTGATCCCCATGGCCGAGGCGATATCGACGGCCGAAAGGGGGGCGACGCCATCCTGGTTGAACAGCTCCCGGGAGGCTTCGAGTATGCGGTCGCGCGTTTTCAACTGCCGCAGTCTCCAGTTGACTTGGCCTATCAGGGGTTCAGCATAGGCTCACAAAACGCAGCCGGGCGAGAACGATCTGGCGCGACGGGAGGCGAGGCAATGACGAAGGCAGGGATCCACCTGGAGACAGGGGGGGCAACGGATAATTCCGGGGGGCTCAATCCGATTGTCGGGGTGGCCAGAGAAGACCTGATCGGCGCAGTCGGTGTGCTTCTGCGGGAAACGGCCGGTCGTCCCGTCAAGACCCTGAAACATGTCGCGGCCTTCAACGGAGAGTTGGTCAGGATCGTCACCGGAAAGTCAGAACTGGAGCCGGCCGCCCGCGATAAACGGTTCGCAGATCCCGCCTGGCGGACCAATCCGCTCTACCGGGCCGGGATGCAATACTATCTAGCGGTCCAGAAGGGGGTTGCCGGCTGGCTGGACGATGTCGAGTTTGACGAGCTTGAGCGGGCGCGGGCGAACTTCGTGACCGGCATGATTCTGGACAGCCTTGCTCCGTCAAACAGCCTGGTCGGGAATCCGTCGGCCATCAAGAAGGCCTTCGAGACGGGTGGCGGTTCGCTTCTGAAAGGGCTCCGGAACGCCTATGACGACCTTACCAAGAACGACGGGATCGTTAGCCAGGTCGACAAACGACCTTTCAAGGTTGGCGAAAACCTCGCCGTCAGTCCCGGCAGTGTGATTCACCGCACGGAGATGATGGAGCTGATCCAGTATCAGCCGAGTACCGAGACGGTGCATCAGACGCCCCTGATGATCATTCCGCCCCAGATCAACAAGGCCTATGTGAACGACCTGTCTCCGGACAAGTCGATGGTCCGGTTCCTGGTGAGCAGCGGTTTCCAGGTGTTCCTGGTCAGCTGGCGAAATCCGACCCGGGAACAGGCCCACTGGGGTCTGGGCGATTATGTGGACTCACTGATCGAGGCTACCGATGTGGTTCGTTCCGTCACCGGGTCGACCCAGGTCAATCTTTCCGGCGCCTGTTCCGGCGGGATAACCACCGCCACACTTCTCAGTCGGCTCGCTGCAGAGGGAGACGACCGGATCGGCGCCGTTTCGATGATGGTCTGTGTGCTCGATCCCGACGCGTCGGACAGTGAAGCCGGTGCGCTGGTCTCCAAACACGGCATCGAGATGGCGCGCCAGCGATCAGCCAAGAAGGGGATTCTCGAGGGGGCATCCCTATCCAGAACCTTTGCATGGCTGCGACCCAATGATCTGGTCTGGAACTACGTCATCAACAACTATCTACATGGCGAAGATCCGCCGCCGTTTGATGTCCTGTTCTGGAACAACGACAGCACCAACCTGACTGCAGCACTCCATTCCGACTATCTTCGGGTTTATGAAGATCAGCCGTTCCGCAATCCCGGTCAGGTCGAATTGGCGGGCCACAAGGTCGACCTGACCAAGGTTACCCAGGATCTGTTTGTCGTGGCCGGAGTCACGGACCACATAACCCCTTGGAAAGCCTGCTACCGCCTGACCCAGTTGATTGGCTCGCCAAAGGTGGACTTCGTCCTGTCCCAGGCAGGACATATCCAGGCCCTGCTGAATCCGCCGGGCAATCCCAAGGCCAAGTATTTCCACAGCGCCACCCGTCCGCCGGCTTCGATCGAAGACTGGCTAACAAATGCCGCTGAGGAAAAATCCGGGTCCTGGTGGCCCTTCTGGAAGGACTGGCTTGCGGAACGGTCAGGACCGCTCAGGGCGGCCCCCAAGTCGCTCGGTTCCCGGAAATACCGCCCGCGGGAGGCTGCGCCCGGCCTCTATGCATTTGAATAGCCAAGGATGATCCTTTGAAAGCCGCCCGAAACACCACCGCTGGGGGTTCTGCCGGTCCAGAATTCGCTGTTCTCCAGGCCGGGGGGCGACAGCTGCGGGTCGCCACCTGGAAGGCGATCCAGCCCCATCCGGTGAGGCCGAGCCGTCCGATTCTGTTCTTCAACGGCATCGGGGCCAATATCGAGGTGATGTCTCCGCTGGCTGACTGGTTTCCCGATCGTGATCTGATCACCTTCGACATGCCGGGGGTCGGCGGATCGCCCAAGCCGGTAATTCCCTACCGTCCCTGCACGATGGCCTGGACGGCGGCGCGGCTGCTCGACCAGCTAGGCTATGAGAAGGCGGATGTCATGGGAGTCAGCTGGGGCGGCGGGCTGGCGCAGCAGTTTGCCTTCCAGCATCCGAAGCGGACGGGCCGGCTGGTCCTGGCCGCCACCTCTGCAGGCGTTATCATGGCGCCGGGAGACATTCGGGCGCTCAGCAAGATGGCGGACCCCAAGCGCTATGTGGATCCGCAATTCATGCGGCGAAACTTCGAGACTCTCTATGGCGGCGAAACGGTGGGCTCGGATGGCCATATCGGCCGCATCAGTCCCCCATCCCGGACCGGTTATCTCTTCCAGCTCGGAGCCATGGCGGGATGGACCAGCGTGCCGTTCCTGCCTTTCGTAAAGGCGCCGACCCTGGTGATGATGGGTGATTCTGACCCGATCGTTCCACTTGTGAACGGCAAGTTCCTCAAGGCTCTGATCCCCAATTCCCGGCTGGAGATCATCGCAGATGGCGGACACCTTTTTCTGGTGACAAAGGCTGCTGAAAGCGCGCCGCTTATCCGGAGCTTTCTGGATGCACCCGACGCCAACGAGAGGGGCCGGAGTCGAAAGGCGGCCTAGCAGGCTGTTCCGTTATGACCGAACCGACCATAAGGGAAAAACGGGCTCTGATTCAAAGTGTTAGAGCATGTTTCGATCCGACAGCCGCGTCACACCTATCGGAACATGCTTTAGCCCGACGACCCTGACACTCCGTACTTGACCGCCCCCGGGTAAGGCTCAGAACAATCGCTGCAGCAAACCCCAAGGCCTCACCATGATCGAATTGCTCGAACACCCCCTGTCACCCTACGCGCAGAAGGTGCGGATCGCCCTCGACGAAAAGGGCGTGGAATATGTCCTTCGAACTCCGGAAGCGATGGGTTCGGGTCAGGCGTCGGAGGCGTTTCGCAAGGCCAATCCGAGGCTCGAAGTCCCCGTGCTGTATTGCGAGGGGCAGGCGATTTTCGACTCGACGATCATTCTGGAATTCATCGAGGAGCGGTTTCCCGAGCCGTCCCTTCTGCCGACCTCGGCGGCTGACCGGGCCCGGGTGCGGATGATCGAGGATCTTTGCGACACGCATTACGAAGCCATCACTTGGGGCCTGAGCGAGATCGCCAACTTCAAGCGCGCCACCGGTGAGCAGGCACAGGCAATGCAGACCCGGGCGGCCGAAGAACTGGCCCAGCTTCACGACTGGCTGCAGGGGCAACTGGGCGACCGTCAGTGGTTCAATGGCGAGCAGTTTGGCTGGGGGGACCTGTCGGTCGCGCCCTATGTTGCCGGGGCGATCGGCTTTGGCATGGCGCCGGGCGCCGGTCTCCTGTCGGACTGGTTCGCGAGGGCGTCAGCTCGGCCTTCGGTGGCTGCAGCGCTGGAGTCTGCCAAGGCTTCCCTGTCTGCCATGGCCAATGTCGCCGGGATCGTCGAGGCGGGGCTGTTCAAGCGTCAGTATCGGGATCACCGTCTGGAATGGATGGTCCGCTCGGGCGGGCTGTCGATCGTCCAGGAGGGACTCGAGCGCGACAATATCCGCTTCAATGCCGCGCCGGTGCGCGGATGATCGAGCTCTGGCACTGTATTGATGCTCGATCGTTCCGGGCGCTCTGGGCGCTGGAGGAACTGGGCCTGGAGTATCGGCTGAAGATCCTGCCCTTCCCCCCGAGATTCCGCGAGCCGGCCTATCTGGCGGTCAATCCACTGGGGACCATTCCGTTCCTCGTCGATGGTGAGACCCGGATGAGCGAGTCTGCGGCGATCGTGCAGTATCTGGCGACCCGGTCGGGGACCACCGACCTGGCTGTTTCGCCGGGTGATCCCGACTACGGCGCATGGCTCAACTGGCTGCATCTGGGGGAGGCGACCCTGACCTTTCCGCAGACCCTGGTGCTGCGGTACCGGGTCCTGGAGCCGGATCGTGCGCCACAGGTTGCGGATGACTATGCCCGATGGTTCCTGTCCCGTCTCAAGGCGGTCGACCGTGCGTTGGCCCTGGGGCCCTGGCTCTGCGCTGGGCGCTTCACGGCGGCAGACATCTCGGTGGGATATGCCCTGCTCCTGGCGAGGCAACTCCAGTTGCAGGATTCCTTTCCTCCTGCTGTGGCGGAATACTGGGAACGGTTGCGCGGCCGGTCAGGTTTCCAGAGGGCCAAGGCGGCGCAGGCGGTTAACTCGGTCGAAGCCCCGCCTTTCCCCGCGTGACCTTACGGTTAGCTGGATAAGGGTTCTGAAGTCTTGATTTCCCGCCGGGCGAGGAACGCAGTGACTCCCATGTCGCCGGTGACGTTGCCGACTGTTCGAAAGATGTCGGGCACGACCTCAACGGCCAACAGGATGGGCAAAAGCTCGATCGGTGCGCCCAGGGCGATGCAGATCGGGGCGACGCTGGCGAAGAAAGAAACCTGTCCAGGTAGACCGACCGACCCTACGGATACGGCAAAGGCCACCAGTATGGCTGCGCCATATTGATGCAAGCCTGGCTCAAGGCCGTAGAGGTGGGCGACAAAAACCGCGACGGCCAGGTTTGCGACGGGACTGGTCACACGAAACACGGCCACCGCCAGGGGCAGGACCAGACCTGTCGTCCGCTCTGAAACCCCCAGCACATCCCGGCTACGTTCCAGCATGGCAGGCAGGCTGGCCAGGGAAGACTGCGTGCTGAAGGCGACTGCCAGAACGGGGCCTGCCGCCCGGACAAAGCGTTGAATAGGGGCCGCGCGCGTCAGGGCGACCAGGCCAAACAGGATGACCGTGACCCCGGCCGTCACCAGCGAAACCATAAACACATACTGCAGAAGCGTCGCCGCTCCGCCAAGGCCAGTGCGGAATCCGACACTGAGAGAAAGGGCGAAGACTCCCAAAGGCGCCGCCCAGAGCACCCATCGGACGATCACCAGCATGGTCTCGGCGACGGCACGAAAGACAGTCAGGAGCGGGCCGCTCAGGTCGCGCGGTAACCGGGTCGCTGCGAACCCGAAAAACACGCCGAAGAAGACCAGGGGCAGGATCGCGTCCTCTACGGCCGCCTTCAGGGCATTCGCCGGGGCCAGGGATCGAAGGAAGTCCGCCAGGGTCGAGGCATGGACGGCGTCCGCAGATGGCGCCACCGCGCTGGATTGCAGGGCCGCACCGCCAACAGGGTCTATCGGCCAGAGGCTGAGCAGGCCGCGTGTGGCCAGAACGCTGTAAAGCGAGAAAGACAGCAGTAAAATCGCGAAAATGCAGATGGCTCTCAGCGCTAGCCGCCCTGTGGCGGCCGCGTCGGCGACCGAGGCAATGCCAACAACCAGAAGCGTGAACACCAGTGGCACTATGGTCATCCGCAGGGCGTTCAACCAAAGCGCGCCGATAGCCTCCACAATACTGGCCGCACTGTCCAGGGACGTCCCGCCCAAGACCTGCAGTAGCGTTCCAGCCAACAGGCCCATGACGAGGGCCAGAAGCACGCGAAGCGGCAGAGACCTGAACAAGAAAGAATCCTTCTGGCGGTGTCAGCCGACCCCGGAGGTGGCCTTGTGGGCTCTTCAAACGACCTGTTGCTGTCCTGGTCAAGTCGCAGATGGCTATAGCTGCGCCTCACCTGCTGAGAGGTAGGGCGACCGCGGGGAAGGCCGACAGTTCGGCCCCGCTGCGTCAATTCATCGCTTGCTTCAAATTCAGCCTTCGCGTCAATTCATCGCATCGCCAACCTCTTGTAGCGAGGAATCAAGGCGTTCGCGTGCGGGAAGTCAAAGGCAAGGCCATGGAAAAGCAAGTCATCGAGGCGTCGGAGATTTCTGCTCTTTCTCCTGAGCTTTCGACATCAGACAAGAAGCGCCTGGCGGCCAGAATCGGAACCCGGTGGTTTCTGCAGAGCCTGTCGCTGGCCCGATCGTTCGGGGGAGGTGACATTCTCGACGGCCTGATCCTGCTAGCCATTACCGACGCCAACACCCGTTATCTCAATGACCCCGCCTCGGGCTTTCAATGTGTCGAAGATATTCCGCCTGACGGCATGCGCCAGTCGGTCAGTGTATACCAGATCGCCCGCGATCTCGGGCTGTCCTATGAAACAGCGCGACGTCATGTTCAGCAACTGATCAAGGCTGGAAAGATCGACCGCAAGGCGGATGGCATCATTGTTCCTGCCAGGCTGTTCGCCGAACGTGAAAATCTGGGATTGACCGGGCGAAGCTACAAAAATCTCCAGTGTCTGGTCGAGCAAATGAAGGAAATTGGCGTTTCATGACGCTTTCGTGACGATTTTTTCGTTTCCAGCGCCTGATTGCAGCCTCTTCAACTGCAAACAACATTTTTTGTTAACCCTAAGGGCGCTGAAGTCTCTCAAGCGTGTTTGACCCGATTTGGGTTCTGATGCGCAGGCCTTGTTCAAGCCTGCGCCTGGATTCCGAGCTAGGGCCCGCACGATTCCGTCAATTGGGCGGAGCTCTGGGGAGAAGGCCATGGCCGCAGACTACGATCTGGCGCAACGACTCGATTTCATGGGCCTGGATCAGGCCTCACGTGAACGGATGAGGGCCATGCGGCCCGTGATCCGAAAGGAGATCGGCGCGGCGCTGGCCTCCTTTTATGACAAGGTCAGACAGGTCCCTGAGACCCGCGCCTTTTTCTCCAGCGAGGCCGGAATCCAGTCCGCCTCCAATCGGCAGCAAGGTCACTGGGATATCATCGCCTCGGCCGACTATGGGGAAGCCTATGTGAATGGCGTGCGGGCGATCGGCAGGGCCCACGCCCGGCTGGGTCTGGAACCAAGGTGGTACATTGGCGGCTATGCCCTGATCTGCGATCACCTGGTCAAGGCTGTGATCAACGACGTTTTCTCAAAAGGAGCGTTCGGCTTTGCCCAGGCAGGAGCCGCTGAAAAGGCCGGAGCCGCTGTTTCAACCCTTGTCAAAGCGATGCTCCTGGACATGGATTTCGCCATCTCGATCTACATCGAGACCCTGGAGGAAGAGCGGGCGCGGCTGGAATCGGTGCGGGTTGCAGCCGAGCAGCGACAGTCGGCCGCTGTTTCGGCTCTTGGCGAGGCGCTATCGCGGCTTGCCGGAGGCGACCTGGTGTCGCGCCTGGATGCAGAGGTTTCACTTGAGTTCGAACAACTCAAGTCGGACTACAACGCTGCCATAGACTCGCTACAGGCCACGCTTCAGGCTGTTGCGGGTTCGACAGAGACCATTCGAGCGAGCACCGAGGAAATCGCCCAGGCGTCGGACGATCTGTCCCGCCGGACCGAGCAACAGGCTGCGGGCCTGGAACAGACAGCTGCGGCGCTGGATGAACTGACTGCGACCGTAAAGAAGGCTGCCAGCGGCGCTCAACAGGCCGCCGATGTTGTTACGGCCACCCGCAACGAAGCCCAGCGGTCCGGTGAGGTGGTTGAGCAGGCTGTCTCCGCCATGGGGCAGATCGAGAAATCCTCCGGCCAGATCACTCAGATTATCGGGGTGATTGATGAAATCGCGTTCCAGACCAACCTTCTGGCTCTGAACGCCGGGGTCGAGGCGGCCCGGGCCGGAGACGCCGGTCGAGGTTTCGCGGTCGTGGCGCAGGAAGTGCGCGCCCTGGCCCAGAGATCGGCGGATGCAGCCAAGGAGATCAAGGGACTGATCGGCGCCTCGACGACCCAGGTCGGCGCCGGGGTGAAGCTGGTTGGAGATACGGGTGAGGCCCTGAAGCGCATAATCCAGGGAGTTGGCAGCATCGACTCCCTGGTGTCTGAAATGGCGGCGTCGTCCCATGAGCAGGCGACCGGCCTCAACGAGGTCAATACTGCCGTCAACCAGATGGATCAGGTCACCCAGCAAAACGCTGCAATGGTCGAGCAGGCTACGGCGGCCACCCAATCGCTCAAGGTCGAAACCAACGATCTGTCCAATATCCTGGGGCGGTTCAACCTGGGTTGGTCGTCAGCCTCTCGCGGCAGGGTGAGCGCTGTAGAGGCGGCTCCGACCCGGCCCCTTGCCGGTGGACGGCAACCAGGGTCGGTCACAACGCAGTCTCGAGGCAACCTGGCGATCGCCGCCTCGCCGTCAGTCAGTTGGGAAGAATTCTAAAAGCGCTCAACCTCGGGCAATTGCGTCTGCGTTAACTATCCGTTCTGCAAAACATGAACCTATGGATCCTGCCTGATCTGATCGCCGCTCTTCCTCGAGCGGAGCCGTCGGATCGGTCCAGGTGGGAGCGAAGTCGGTGCTTTATGCGGGCTTGAACACTTCAGGAAGGGTTCTGGTGGGTATCGAAGCCGAGAAAGCGCAGCCGTGGGCCTGGTCCAAGCTTCACCGCGACGGTGTCGCACCACAGTTCCGAAGGGGGCATTGATGGCAGTTTCAACAGGTCTGGCCTTGCCGCCGCATCTCGACATCGCGGCAGCTGCGCCCCTGAAAGATCGGCTTCTCGCGCTCAGGGGGCGAGATCTGGAGCTCGATGGCTCTGCCGTGGTTCGCATGGGGGCCCTGTGCCTTCAGGTGCTGCTCGCCGCCAGCCGCAGTTGGCGGAAGGATGGCCACACGTTTCGAATTGTCGATCCATCGCACGGCCTCTGCGAGGCGCTTCGGCAGATGGGAGCGGCGCCAGCGCTGCCCAGGTCACAAGGGGAATAGAGTACATGACGCAGACAATTCTTACCGTGGATGACTCCCGGACCATGCGGGACATGCTCCGGATGGCGCTGGTGGGGGCGGGGTTTCGGGTCATCGAGGCCGTCGATGGCATCGATGGGCTCCATGTTCTGGAAGGTGAGCGGCCTGATGTGATCATCACCGACATCAACATGCCCAACCTGGACGGCTTCGGCTTCATCGAGGCGGTGCGCGCCGATACCGCAGCCCGGGCCACGCCGATCCTGGTGCTGACGACGGAAAGCGATCCGGAAAAGAAGCTGCGGGCTCGCGAGGCCGGAGCGACGGGCTGGATCGTCAAGCCGTTCAATCCTGAAAAGCTGGTTTCTGCCATCCGCCGCGTCGCGGCCTGAGGAGGAGTTTCGTCTTGGACGAGATGGAAGCCATCAAGGTCACGTTTTTCCTGGAGTGCGAGGAGCTGCTCGCGGACCTTGAGAATGGTCTGTTGACCATGCGGGCGGGCGACGCGGACAACGAGACGGTCAATGCTGTCTTCCGCGCGGTCCATTCCATCAAGGGTGGGGCCGGCGCATTCGGTTTTGAATCCCTGGTGCGGTTCTCGCATGTGTTCGAGACGCTTATGGACAAGGTCCGCTCGGGTCACATGCCCCAGAGTACGGACCTGGCGGAGGCCCTTTTGAGGGCGGCGGACGTCCTCGCCGACCTGGTTTCCGCAGCCCGCAACGGCGTTTCAGGCGAGGATGAGCGGTCGGTGGCGATTGCTGCCGAGCTGGAGGAAATCACCCGGACCGGCGTGCCCGTGGCCGCAGGCGCTTTCGAGGCGCCCAGGGTCGAGGTCGCGAATACGGAGCTTTCCCCGGCCCCGGAACAGGTTTCCGACCTGGACGATCCCGATTTTTCGTTCACGCCTATGACGATCACGCTGGATGACCCCGCCGCGCAGGCGCCCGACTGGACGGTCGAGTTTTCCCCGCTCAAGTCCCTCTATGCCAGCGCCAACGAGCCAGCGGTCCTTCTGCGTGAACTGGAGCGCCTCGGCGAAGCTGTCATTTCCCTGGATTCAAGCCGACTGCCTGATCTTGCCGATCTGGACCCGGATGGCGCCTATCTCGACTGGAAGATCACCCTGAGGGGAGACGTCGACCAGCAGGCCATTCGGGACGTCTTCGATTTTGTGGAGGGTGATTGCATTCTCAAGGTCGAGTCTGCCGAAGAGCCAGCCTCACCCATGGTGGACATTTCCGCTCTGATCGAGGGCGCTCTGTCGCACAACGACTCGCGTCCGGCCGAGGTCGTGGCGGCTGCGCCGCCGTCACCGCCGGTCCAGGAGATTCCGGTTTCAGTCATCCCGCCCATCGCACCCAAGCCGGCCCCGGCTGTTGCTGCAGACCCCCAAGCCTTCGCGCCACAGGCGACAATTCGGGTCGACCCTGAGCGAATTGACAAGCTGATCGATCTGGTCGGCGAGCTTGTGATCAACCAGGCCATGCTGGCCCAGCGGGTCGCCGAGTCCGGCCTTGCCGGATCTTCAAGCCTTGCGATGGGACTGGACGACCTCGAGCAGCTGACCCGGGAAATCCAGGAAAGCGTCATGGCGATACGCGCCCAGCCGGTAAAATCGGTCTTCCAGCGCATGCCGCGTCTGGTGCGGGAAACCGCAGCCATGACCGGAAAGCAGGTTCGCCTGGTCACAGACGGTGAAGCCACGGAGGTCGACAAGACGGTGATCGAACGGATCGCCGATCCGATCACCCACATGATCCGCAACGCCATCGACCACGGTCTGGAATCGGCGGAGGACCGGGTCGCTGCAGGCAAGCCGCCAGAAGGCACTGTTCGTCTTGCCGCCCTTCATCGGGGCGGACGGATCGTGATCGAGGTTTCGGATGACGGCCGCGGCATCAACCGCAAGCGCGTCCAGGCCATCGCCATCGAAAAGGAACTGATCGCGCCTGACGCCACCCTGTCAGACGAGGAAATCGATAACCTGATCTTCCTCCCGGGATTCTCGACGGCAGCCGTGGTGTCCGATGTTTCCGGTCGCGGCGTAGGGATGGACGTGGTCCGCCGGAGCATCCAGGCGCTTGGTGGGCGGATCACGATCGCCTCGCGGCCAGGTCAAGGCTCCACCTTTACTCTGAGCTTGCCTCTCACTCTGGCGGTGCTGGACGGGATGGTGGTCGATGTCGAGGGTCAGACCCTGATCGTTCCGCTGAACCATATCGTCGAAAGTCTGCGACCCAAGGTCGATGAAATTCACCGCCTGGGTCCCACCGGCATGGTTCTGGCCGTGCGCGGAGACCAGGTGCCGCTGGTCGATATCGGCCAGATCCTGGGCTTCCGGTCTCATGCGCCCAGTCCGGTCGATCGGGTTGTTCTTCTGATCGAGAATGAAGACGGGGGGCGCGCAGCTCTGGTCGCTGACGCCATCCAGGGGCAGCGGCAGGTCGTCATCAAGAGCCTGGAAGCCAATTATCGTCAGGTGGACGGCATCGCCGCCGCCACCATCCTGGGCGATGGCCGTGTCGCGCTGATCCTCGACGTTGACGCCCTGGTGGCGATGCGTCGACGGGAGCCCCCGACCCGACCTTCGTTCGATCCCCTGCAGATTGCCGCGGAGTAGCGACATGATCGACCTGACCATTCAGAACGCGAACGATCAGATCGAACTGATCTCATTCAAGATCGGCGAACAGGAATTCTGCGTCGACATCATGTCGGTTCGGGAAATCCGCGGCTGGGCGCCAGCCACGCCTCTGCCGCAGACCCCCGCCTATATGCGCGGTGTGATCAATCTGCGCGGCGCGGTCCTGCCGATCATGGATCTGGCGGTCCGGCTCGGGCTGCCGGTCACGGAGCCTTCGGCCCGCAGCGTCATCATCGTGGTCAAGACCGCCGAGCGCATGGTTGGGCTGCTGGTGGATGGCGTCTCCGATATCCTGACGGTGACTCGCGATTCCATCCACGCGACGCCGGACGTGGCCTGTGACCGGGTCCGCAGCTTTGTTCGGGGCATTCTGTCGATCGATGGTAGAATGATCAGCGAAGTCGCCCTTGATCGTGTCATGCCGGAAATGGAGTCCATGGCGGCATGACCTCGGCTCTCGCCCGCAAAAACGATGTGGCATCCTCCCTGGTCTCGGGGGAGTTCGCTTTCTCGGACGCCGATTTCAAGGCGATTGCCCAACTGCTTTACAGTATGGCGGGCATCGCACTGCCCGACAGCAAGGCCACCCTGGTCTATTCTCGGCTGGCGAAGCGTCTCAGGTCGCTCGGCCTGAAGACTTTCGGGGAATACTGCGACCTGGTCGCTTCTCCTGAAGGGGAGGACGAGCGTCTGATGATGCTTGCCGCCCTGACAACCAATGTGACCCGCTTCTTTCGCGAGCCGCATCATTTCGAGCATCTTCAGTCCCAGGTGATCGAGCCCCTGGCGGCGTCCGTTCGAGCCGGGCGCAGACTGCGCATCTGGTCGGCAGGCTGCTCGACGGGACAAGAGCCCTATTCAATCGCTCTGACCATCCTCAAGGTCATTCCGGAAGCCCACCGGCTGGATGTGAAGATCCTCGCTACCGATATCGATCCCAATGTGATCCGTACCGCCCGGGCTGCAACCTATCCGCAGGATCTCGTCGACGAAATTCCACCCGCCATGCGGGGCTCCTGGATGGAGCGCAGCGACGGCGGCTGGACTATGTCCGCCAGTGTGCGCGGTATGGTGACGGCCAATGAGCTGAACTTGATGAATGATTGGCCGATGCGCGGAAGCTTCGACGCGATCTTCTGCCGCAACGTCGTGATCTATTTCGATGAAGCCACCCAGGCCCGCATGTGGAGCCGTTTCGCTCCCCGGCTTTCGCCAGGCGGACGGCTCTATGTCGGCCATTCCGAGCGGGCGGCCTATGCTGGCTCCAAGCTGGAAACCGATGGCCTGACGACTTACCGGGCTCCAGGGGTGCTTGCATGAACCCCGTCCGCGTTCTCATCGTTGACGACAGCGCCACCATGCGCGGTCTGATCAAGGCGACGCTGAAGCGCGATCCCGGAATCGAGGTCGTCGGCGCCGCTGCCGATCCCCATGAGGCCCGGCAAGCGATCAAGACCCTGAATCCGGATGTGATCACCCTGGATATCGAGATGCCGAACATGAACGGCCTCGAGTTTCTGGAAAAGATCATGCGCCTTCGGCCCATGCCGGTGGTGATGCTGTCCACCCTGACCCAGGCCGGGGCCGAGCCAACTCTTCGGGCCCTCGAACTGGGCGCCGTCGATTGCCTGGCCAAGCCGGTCTCGATGGACGATTCCAGCCTGGCGCTTAGCGATCTGGGCGCCCGGATCAGGGCTGCTGCCACGGCGCGCGTCCGTCCCATCGGTCAGGTGCAGCAGGCTCCCAAGCCGCCGGCCGGCTATCGGCCGAGCAGTGATGTCGTTGCGATCGGGTCATCAACCGGCGGCGTCGAAGCCCTGCTGACGGTCATTTCTCAATACCCGGCCAATTGTCCCGCCACCGTGATCACCCAGCATATGCCGGCGAGTTTTACAGCAAGCTTCGCGGCTCGACTCGACCGGGCTACCGGAGCCAGCGTGGCAGAGGCCTATGACGGTGCACCCGTTGAGCCAGGAAAAGTCTGGCTCGCTCCGGGTGGTCTGACCCATCTCGAGGTGGTCGGCACGACCAACAAGCGATGTCGGTTGTTCAGCGGCGACACCGTCAGCGGACATCGCCCCTCTGTCGATGTCCTGTTTCAGTCTGTTGCCCAGGCCGCCGGTGCGAAGGCGGTTGGGGTCATCCTGACCGGTATGGGACGTGATGGGGCCCAAGGACTGTTGAAAATGCGACAGGCGGGGGCCAGGACCCTTGGCCAGGACGCCGCAAGTTGTGTGGTCTATGGCATGCCCAAGGCTGCCTTCGAGATCGGGGGCGTCGAACGCCAGATAGCCCTTCAGGGCGTGGGCGCCGCCATCCTCGAACTTTCCGGGGGGAGGGTCTAGAAACATGCCCGCTGCAAGTTCATTAAAGGTTCTCGTCGTCGACGACCAATTGACCATGCGTGCCCTGGTCAGGTCTGGTCTGCAACAGATCGGTGTCACACAAATCCAGGAAGCCGCCGACGGTGAAGACGCCTTGCGAATGGTGGTCGAACGGCCGGTCAATCTGATCCTGTCCGACTACAACATGCCCAAGATGGACGGGCTTGGCCTGCTCAGGGCCGTGAGGACCTATGGTCCGACCAGCAAGATCGCCTTCATCATGTTGACCGGTCGAGCGGACACCGATCTGGTCAAGCGCGCGGCGCAGTTCGGTGTGAACAACTATCTGGTGAAGCCCTTCACGGTTCAGGGTTTGCGCGGAAAGATCGAACAGGTTTTCGGGGCGCTTACATGATGGCAAGCCGCCTCCCCATGGCCGCCGCCCCGACTCTGGCGACGCCACAGAAAATTAACGTGATCCAGGGAGAGTATCACGTCTCCGCTGACTCCAATGTCATGCTGACGACGGTCCTGGGGAGCTGCGTGTCGACCTGTCTTCATGATCCGGTCGCCGGTGTCGGCGGCATGAACCATTTTTTGCTGGCGGAACAGACGGGTCGCGGCACTGAAGACGCCATGAGGTACGGCGCCTACGCGATGGAAATGCTGATCAATGGCATGCTGAAACTGGGCGCCCGGCGAGAACGGTTCCAGGCCAAGCTATTTGGCGGCGCCCGCATGATGGCGGGACTTTCCGACGTGGGGGCCGACAATGCCCGTTTCGCGCTGAAGTTCATCGAGGATGAAGGCTTCGTCCTGACGGGCCACAGCCTGGGCGGCACGGCTGCCCGACGTGTCGAATTCTGGCCTTCGAGCGGCCGCGCCCGCCAGAGGCTCAATGTGGCCGAAGAGCCGGCGGCGGCGCCGCCTAAGGTTCCGGTCAAGGTCGATCTGGGCGAAGTGGAGCTGTTCTGAGTATGTCCTATGCTTCTGGAGTTTCGTCCGGCGCCATCCAGCTGGAAGAAGTCCTGACAAGGATCGCCGAGGCCACAGCCAGCGCTGCGGTCATCGCCGATGAATGCCAGGCCCATGTCGGCACCCTGCTTGCCAGGGCTGGCGACAACCTTGGTGACCATGCCGATCTTCAGAGACTGGATGCTCTCAGCCAGACCCTCCACGGCCTTACCATGATCATTGCGCGGACCTCGGCCCATGCTCCTTCAGGCTCGGAAGTTCTTCTGGATCCGCTGGTCAAGGGCATCGGTCTGAAGGCGCTCGCCGATCGGATTACAGGCGCAGCCCGGCCTGCGCTCGAGCCGGCTGGCGAACTGGACCTGTTCTAGGGTCATGTCCTCTGCTGTTCTCCCCAGTTCCCGCATCAATCTCGAAAAGATTTCGGTGATGCTGGTGGACGACAACCAGCAGTCCCTGGATCTTCTCTGCCAGATCGTGACCGGATTTGGCGTCAAGCGTCTGATGCGATTCAGTTCGCCTCACGAAGCTCAGGAAAATCTCAGGCGTCACACCGTCGATTTGATCATCAGTGACGCTCATATGCCCGCGATGGACGGCTATGAGCTGACGCGCTGGCTTCGGCGGGAGGGACCCGATCCTACCCGGTTTGTTCCGGTGATCATCGTTACTGGCCATACCCGCGAGTCGGAGGTCATGAAGGCACGGGACAGCGGGGTCAGCTTCACTGTAGCCAAGCCGCTCACCCCGAAGATCATGCTGGAGCGGATCTTCTTCGTTGCGCGCGAAGAGCGGATGTTCATCGAAGCGCAGAATTATGTCGGGCCGGATCGTCGGTTCAAGCGGTTAGGTCCGCCCGCCGGAATGGACGGGCGTCGATCCGACGATCTGGCTGTGGAGGTGGGAGAAGCACAGACTCCCAACCTTAGCCAGGAAGAGATCAATCTCATGATGAAGCCGACGAAGGTGTCCCTTTGACTGATGCTCGCAAATATCGGGTCAAGACGCGGCTCAACACCCTGGCGTTCGACGGCAAGGGGCTGATGGCCCGGGATGCGCTGAAACAGGCAGAAGCCGGGGTCGAGTCCATGCGGGATGTCCTTGAGGAGGCCCTGGCCGACAGCGTCCGCGAGATTGTCGAGGTCTTCGGGCCGGGCGCCCCGGACCGCGAAGGTCAGGATCCCATGTCGCTCTATGTTTTCGGGCTGGCGGTCATAGACGCCTGCGCCATTGCACCCGAGTCTGGCCTGGACAAGGTGGCGCACAGCCTCTGCACATTGGCCGACTCGTTTGGCACCAGCGCCCGTTGGGACTGGCAAGCAGTGGATGTCCACGTCGCAACCCTGCAACTGCTCCATAGTGACCGGACGCTTTCCGCTTCGGCGCGCAACACCGTTCTGGCTGGCTTGGCAGAGGTAATCCGCCGTCGGGCCGTGGCCCAGGGCGTATCCGAGGACTGAGGTTCGGCCACGTCCCCTGCGCTCTGTCACATAGATGAATGGGAGCCAACCGCACCCTCAGGGTGAGTTCAATCACGGTCGTCCAATTGTGTCCCCGGGGTGGCGCTGGGCCGCGCTGACAGGCGCGGTGGACAAAAAGTTCCTGCGCCAGACGCAGGGGCAAAACTGTGAAAGTGGCAATCGTGGCCGGGACTCGTCCCGAAGTGGTCAAGCTGGCTCCGGTTAGGGCGGCCCTGGCGGCCCGCCAATCGTTCACGCCCATCTGGATATCGACCGAGCAGCAGGCTGCCCTGAACCAGCAGACCCTTGCGACCATGGGGATCGTCCCCGATCTTTGCCTCGCCCCTCCCGGCGACGCTCAGAGCCTCGGCGGTCGCTTCGCCCATGTCATGGGCCAACTGGACCTCGCCTTCGAGACCATATGTCCAGACCTTGTGGTGGTGCAGGGCGATACCTCCAGCACTGCTGCCGGGGCGATGGCTGCCTTCGCCCGCCGAATTCCGGTGGCCCATGTTGAAGCAGGTCTGAGGACCTTTGACCTGGCGACGCCGTTTCCCGAAGAGGGATGGCGCTGTGTGGTCGGGCAACTGGCCGAACTGCATTTTGCGCCGACCGGTGCAGCCGCAGAAAATCTGGCGCGAAACGGTGTGAACAGCTCCCGGGTCCACGTCACCGGCAATACCGGCATCGACTCCGTCAGGCTGACGGCTGCAGGCATCGCGCCAGAGGCCGCCACGCCTGGACTGCGTCGCATCCTCGTGACCCTGCACCGTCGGGAGAACTGGAACGAGGCGCTGGATGAGGTCCTGGCGGGGCTGCTGGATATCCGCGACCGGGTCAGGGATGTCGAGATCGTCTTTGTCGCCCACGCCAATCCGGCGCTCCGCAGGCGGGTTTTCGGCATGCTGGACGGCCAGGAACGGGTCCGGATCGTCGGGCCGCTCGAATATCCGGATTTTCTGGCCCTGTTGAAGAGCAGCGACCTTGTCATGTCGGACTCGGGCGGGGTCCAGGAGGAGGCGCCTGTGTTCGGCGTTCCGGTCCTGGTCCTCCGGGACTCCACCGAGCGGATGGAGGCCGTGACAGCTGGCGTAGCCCGACTGGTGGGCGTTCAGCGCCAGTCGGTCCAGGCGGCTGCATGCCAACTTCTGGATGATGAACAGGACCGGCAGCGGATGGCTCGGGCCGTAAGCCCGTTTGGCGACGGGTACGCCTCGGAAAGAATCGTCGAGGTAATTGCCGCGCGGTTCGCGAACCTGCTTGCTAGCCGGCCCGCCGGCCTGCTGAATGCTGGTTAGCCATAAGGCGGCATGGGGTGGGGGTGACGGTGCAGACGATCTTGCACGACGCGGGGACCTGGTTCACCAGCGCTGGCGTCACCCCCGACTCCCTTTTTCAGGCCCTGTTGGCTTATTGGGGCTTCCTGAAGATCGCCATCATCGTGACAGCGGTGCTGATCACGATTTCTTCTATCGATGACCTGTTCATCGATCTGCTGTTCTGGTGGCGCAGCTGGGAAAAGCTTTGGGATTTCTGGGGCCGGCCACCCAAACAGGCGCTGTTGGATCGCCATCCGGAAAAGATGATCGCCTTGATGGTGCCTGCCTGGCAGGAGAGCGACGTCATCGCGAGCATGGTGGCCAACACCAACAAGACCTTCGACTACAGCCGCTACAAGATCTTCATCGGGGTCTATGCCAACGACCCCGACACGGCCCGCGAAGTGGAGAAGATCCGCCAGCGCTTTCCCAATGTCTATCGGGCGGAGGTGCCGCACGATGGTCCGACCAGCAAGGCTGACTGCCTCAACTGGCTGGTCCAGAACATCCTGCTGCACGAGAAGCGCACCGGAGACCGTTTCGACGCCTTTCTGATGCATGACGCAGAGGATGTAGTGCACCCTTATGGCTTGAAGACCGTCAACTGGTTCATCGAGGACCGGGGGATGATCCAGATGCCGGTGCTGTCCATGGACCGCCCCTGGTACGAGCTTGTCGCGTGCCACTACATGGACGAGTTTGCGGAGTTCCATACAAAGGACCTGCCGGTCCGTTCCCAGGTTTCGGGCATGACTCCTTCGGCGGGGGTGGCTACTGCCTTTGCCCGCAGCGCCATGCTGGCTTTATGCCGGGAAAAGGATGGCCAGCCATTCAATACCGACAGTCTGACTGAAGACTACGATGTCGCGCACCGGCTGAGCGCCCTTGGCTATCCATCGGAGTTCATCCGCTATCACGCCCGGGTCCCGCGGCGTCGCAAGGCCTGGTTCCGCAAGGGCGATGTGACGGTAATGCGCCGCGAACTGGTGGCGACCAAGGAGTTCTTTCCGGACAAGTTCGTCACCAGCGTCAGGCAGAAGACCCGCTGGATGCTGGGTATTTCCTATCTGGGCTGGCAACAGCTGGGCTGGTTCGGGGATCTCGCCAATCGCTATTATCTCTTCCGGGACCGCAAGGCGCTCTTTACCTCGCCGGTCGGCGCCATCGCCTATCTGATCGTTATCCAGGTTCTGGGCTACTGGGGGGTCTCGGCCATCTGGCCGCAGATAGCCCAGCTGCCGCCCCTGATCGACCAGCCCTGGGTCTGGACCCTGGTCTTCATAAACTTCTTTTTCCTGGTGAACCGCATCCTGCATCGGGCCTGGTTCACAGGCACCAACCACGGCATCAAGCATGTCTGGCTGACGCCCGTGCGGATCGTGGTCTCAAATCTGGTCGGGTTCGGAGCCTTCGGCCGGTCACTTCGGCAGTATGTCACGCATCTGATCACCGGTCGAACCATCGCCTGGGACAAGACCCAGCACAGCTATCCCTCCCTGTCGGAGTTGCAGCAGGGCGGCGGCCGGATCGGCGATGTCCTGCGATTCTGGAACCACCTCAGCGAGGAAGACCTGGAGCGAGCGCTGGCGGCGCAGCGAAACCGTTATCGGCCCATCGGGCTTCAACTGCTGGATCTGGGTCTGATCGAGGACGAGCATCTGGCCGAGGCCTTCGCCGAGCGGGGAGAGGTCTATGCCTCGATGTTTGATGCCTTCCAGATCGAGCGGGACCTGCTGAAGGTTCTGACCGTCCAGCAGGCGGCCTGGTTTGGCGCCGTGCCCCTTCGGCGGCAGAATGGCGGCATCGATGTCGCCCTGTCCGAGCCGCTTCCGGCGCCGCGCCGAGCCGAACTGGAGAAGCTGCTCGGTGTGGCCGGGGTCAAGAGCGTCCGCTACCTCTATGCGCCGCTCAGCGATATCGCCTTTGCCATCAGGTTCGCCTGGGATGATCAGGCCTTTGCTGCGTCCCGGGCTGTCCTGGCCCGCACCCGGCAGGAGGGCCGGATCAGCGCCTCGGACGAGGCCGGCCTCTGGCGCGCCATTCGCGTCAAGCACGTGCGGCTGGGCGACCTTCTGGTGCGGTCTGGCGCCCTGTCCCATGACGACCTGCAGACGGCCCTGACCCGGGGACGTGATCTGCCGGGCAGGCTGGGCGAGCAACTGGTCGCTTCGGGCCTGGTTTCGGCAGAGGCCAGGGATGCGGCCCTGGCGCTTCAGGTTTCGGCTGCCTGGGTCGAGCTCAGGCTGTCAGAGGCGATCGCCTCCGCCTCAAAAGCTGAGCCCGCCCGATACGCCTACTGAGACCTTCGGCCCGACGAAGGCGTCCGGAACACCGACAGTGTCGGTGACCGGAGTCGCATAGAGGATGTCCAGCGTCCAGCGACCGTCGAGGGTCATGCGAAGACCGCCGCCAGCGAACAGGCCGTGGCTGCTGTCCGGTCCCACCGTATCTTCGTTGCTGGCCCAGGCCCCTTCAACAAAGGCTGCCGGGCGGAGGGTGATCCTGGGCCCGAGTTCTGCGGCAGGGCCATAGATATCCACCGACCCGCTGACGCCACTGTCGCCATAGAGGGCGCCGGGGTCGAGAGCGCGACCGCCGATCAGGCCGCCATAGGTGAACTCTTCATACTGGAGCAGAGGCCTGTCGGCCTTCTGGGCCCGCAGGCGTGGCTGGATGAGAAGGCCGCCGCGCAGGATGGAGGCCTGGCCTTCGAACCGCAGGACTGTCGCGGCCGGATCGGCCTGGATGCGGCTGAGCAGCGGGTCGCCTTCGACCGAGGCTCCAAGGCCATCAAGCCCCTTGCGAAGGCTAAGGAAGCCCCAGGCCGAAGCGCCTTCAGATCGATAGTCCGCCTGGACGCCGGCATAGACGACACGGAGCCGGTCGCGGGCCGTGGCAGGACCGGTGGTCAGGTCGGTGTCCTGATTGACAGACTCCAGACCGAGGCGTCCGGCCACAAGAAGGTCGCCGGTCGGGGTCGAATACAGGCCCAGCGGATGGCGAAGCTCGAGCCTGGCCAGCCGTGTGAGGCCCTTGGTGTCGAGATTGGGGGGGCGCTCATCGGGCTTTTGCTCGAACACCGCCAGATCGCCGCGAACCTCGAGGCCCGAACTGGACAGCAGGGCCTGGCTGGAAATCTGCGCGCCGCGCTGGGCGTCCCCGGTGAGATCGTGGAACAGGCCGATGATGGTGTGCTCCCGGAGGGGCGTCAGGCCATCGAGGATCAGGCTGGCCCCGCCGCTCCAGGTCCCGACGGTGTCGGCCGAGGCGTTCTGGGCGCTCAGAAACAGGCTGGGCGGCCCGGGCGAAACGGCCAGCACCAGCACCACGCCTTCACCATCGGCGGCGGCTCGGGTGGAAGGGGCGACGCCCCAGAAGCCGAAGCGAGAGGCCGCGTCGACCCCTCTTTTCAGATCAAGGACATTCAGGGGGCGACCGGAGCGGACATCGGCGAAGGCCCGGCGAATGAAGGCCTGGCCCGCCTCGTCGGCGCCGGTGACCTCCAGTTCCGAGACGACCCCCTCGCGCACCCGCACCCGCCAGCCGCCGTCGGTCAGCCGGACCACCTCGGCGCGGGCCGCGACATAGCCGGCCCGGGCATAGCGGCAGTCCAGATAGGCGGCCAGCCGATCGGCGGTTCCCGCATCGGCTGGCTGGCCCAGCAGAGCGCTCCAGCCGACTGAAAGCTCGGCTGCCGACAGCCTTGTAGAGCCCTCCAGGCTGACGCCGGACAGGGCCGGGCCTGAGGCTGCCGGACTTGGCGCGGGGCAGGCGGCAGGGGCCGATTTCAGGGTGATGGCCTTCTGGGGGCTCTGGAACCGCAGGACCTCGGCCGGCGAGGGGCCCGGCGTCTGGGCCAGGGCGGCGCCTGAAATCAGACTGGCGGCCAGCATGATGGGCGCCGCAGCGACCCTGACCCTGATGTCCCGGATTTTCAATGTACTGCCCCTGACCCTCGCCGGTTCAACCTCACCACGAGGCCCTTGCGAGGGTCAAGGCAAACTCGTGACCCCAGCTTGAACTGGCGGTGAACGCTTGGCCTTTGCGTTGTGGCGCAATCAGGGCTAACGGCCAGCCTTCCCCCGGAGGACCCGCCCTTGCCCGCCCCGTTCAAGGCCATCGAGATCAGTCAGCTGGCCCACAGGATGAAGGCCGAAGGCCGCAGCATCATCCATATGGAGTTTGGCCAGCCCTCTACCGGGGCGCCGGCGGCGGCCATCGCCGTGGCCCATCAGGTGCTGGACAGCGACGGCATGGGCTATTGGGAAAGCCCGGCCCTGCGTGACAGGATCGCCCTGCACTACCAGCAGACCTATGGCGTGACGGTGGATCCGGCCAGGATCATCCTGACCTGCGGGGCCTCGCCGGCCCTGGTGCTTGCCCTCTCCTCGCGGTTTGCGGTCGGCGACCAGATCGCCCTGGCGAGGCCGGGCTACATCGCCTATCGCAACACGCTCAAGGCCCTGAACATGGTTCCCGTGGAGCTGGCCTGTGGTCCCGAAACCCGGTTCCAGCTTTCGGCGGCCATGATCGAGGCCCTGGATCCGGCGCCGGCGGGCCTGATCATCGCCAGTCCGGCCAATCCGACCGGCACCATCATCGAGGGTGACGAACTGGCCGCCATTGCCCGGGTCTGCCGGGATCGGGGCATACAGATCGTGTCGGACGAGATCTATCACGGCCTGAGCTATGTCGAGCCGGCCCGCTCCATCCTGGAGTTCGAGCCGGGCGCCCTGGTGATCAACAGCTTCTCCAAGTACTTCTCCATGGTGGCCTGGAGGCTGGGCTGGCTGGTCTCGCCGCCGGACCATATCGCCCGGGCCAGAGCCTTTGTCGGCAACCTGTTCCTGACCGCTCCGTCCCTCAGCCAGCATGCCGGGCTGGCCGCCATGGACTGCCGGGACGAGCTGGAAGGACATGTCGAGGTCTATCGGCGCAACCGCGACCTGCTGCTGTCCGCCCTGCCGGAACTGGGTCTGAACGCCATCGCGCCGCCGGACGGCGCCTTCTATATCTGGGCTGATGTCGGCCATCTGACCCGGGACAGCCTGGCCTTCTGCGGGCGGCTCCTGACCGATACGGGGGTTGCGACGGCCCCGGGCATCGACTTCGACCCGGTAGAAGGCCACCATTTCATCCGGATGAGCTTTGCCGTCTCGACCCCTGAGATCGAGGAAGCCCTGGGCCGGATGATCCCCTGGTTCGCCGCCCGGTCAGCCGAGACTCAGTTGAGCTGAGACGCCCCCGGGCCCTGGTCTTCCAGACGCCGGATGTCCTCGATGATGTCGTCCCAGTCGGCCAGGCCCTGGATGTCGCCCATGGCCGCGAACTCGGCCGCCCTCAGCATGGCGATGGTCTCGGCGTCGTCGCCATACTGGGCGATCAGTGCGAGAGCTGTGGTCCGGGCGGCGTTGGTCTTGGGCAAGGCGGCGTCTCCGGACTGTGCAGGCTGATCCCAGAGCTAGGGCGCGCAGCGGGCAAGCCAAGATGCGGTGTATCCGCGTAACTGTTGCGGGCCCGGCGCAGCCGTGAACCCCGCCAGGCGCTTGGGGTGGTCATGTCGCTCTCCGCCGTGTCAAAGGGCCTCAGGCCAATCCCGGTCCGGCCAGGGATCACGGGCCCCGGACAGAAGGCCCTGAAAGCCAGACTCCGGCATTGAGATGGATCAAGGCAGGCCCGGGGAAGGGGCGGCATTCTCCCCGTAAACGGGAGGAAGGCCGATGATGTCGCGAAACTCGCCTGGACTGCGCCTGGCGCGCTACCTGTCTCTGATCCTGCTGTTCGGCCCTCTGGTGGCCATGGCCATTGTCTGGGGCGTCACCGCCCTCGGGGGCACGACGCCCCAGAGGGTGGAGATCCTGGCCCTGGGCGACAAGATCCTGGTCGGTCTGCTCTGCCTGGGCGCCCTGGGCCTGGTCTCGGAGTTTGTCCTGCTGCCGATGATCCTGCGCGACCGGAAATAGGCCGGCAGGACCGTCGGAACTCAACCTCAGCCAGCGTCCTCAAGCTTCAGCGCCGCCTTGACCTCGCGCTTGAGGAACTTGCCGCTGGCGTTGCGGGGCAGGTTCTCGGCGAGGAACCAGATGTAGCGGGGCGCCTTGTGCTTGGCGATCAGCTCGATGCAGAAGTTGCGCAGTTCGGTCGCGGTCAGGGTCTCGCCCGCCCGCAGGACGACGGCGGCGCCCACTTCCTCGCCCAACCGTTCGTCCTCGACCCCGAAGACGCAGCATTCCGCCACTGCCGGATGGCGGTAGAGGGCGGCTTCGACCTCGACGCAGTAGACGTTCTCGCCGCCGCGCAGGACCATGTCCTTCTTGCGGTCGACCAGGAAGATGAAGCCCTGCTCGTCGATCCGGGCGACATCGCCGGTATGCAGCCAGCCGTCGGTGATGGATTCCGCCGTGGCTTCCGGCCGGTTGATATAGCCCTTGATGACCGAGGAGCCCTTGACCCAGAGCTCGCCCACCTCGCCGGAGTGCAGTGTATTGCCGGCGTCATCGACCACCTTGGCTTCAAAGCTGGGCATGGCCCGGCCGCAGCTGGCCGGCTTGTCGACGAAGAAGTCGGCCGAGATGGAGGTGATGATCCCGCAGGTCTCGGTCATGCCATAGCCGGTATTGGGCCGGGCCGTGGCGACGGTCTCGTCGATCTTGGCCACCAGGTCCGGCTGGATCTGGGCGCCGCCGCCGCCAACCGACAGGAGGCTGGAGGTGTCGTACTTGCCGAATTCCGGATGGGTGATCAGCTCCCGGGCCATGACCGGCACGCCGCTGACCGAGGTGATCTTCTCCTGCTCGATCAGCTTGAGGGCCTCGCCGGCCTCCCAGCGATACATCAGCACCATCTTGCCGCCCGCCGCCGTGGTGGCGTAGGCGCCGCAGTTATTGGCCGTGACATGGAACAGGGGCGTGGTCACCAGGGTGACCGGAACGGGCACGGGCGCGTCGGGGTCGGGAACCACGCCGGTGGCCCTCTGGGTCGCCAGGCCATGGACCTGACCCGAGAACATCATGTTCATCAGGTTGGAAATGCAGCCCCGGTGGGTCAGCTGCGCGCCCTTGGGAAAGCCCGTGGTGCCCGAGGTGTAGAAGATGCAGGCGTCGGAATCGGGGTCCACCGTCACCGCCGGCAGGTCGCCGCCGACGGTGATCACCTCGGACCAGGGGGTGGCCCCGGCGGGCAGGGGGTCGGTGCGCACGGCCACCAGCCGGGCGTCGCCCGCCATGCCGGGCTGTTCATTCATCCGGGCGATCCGCTCGGCGTCGGCGAACACCACCTTTGGCGCAGCGTCCTGGAAGCCGAAGGCCATTTCCGAGGCGGTCCACCAGGCGTTCATGCCGACCACCGTGATCCCCAGGCTGCAGCAGGCCCAGTAGAGCAGCATCCATTCGGGATAGTTGCGCATCGCGATGGCCACCCGGTCCCCGGCCGTCACGCCCGCCGCCTGCAGCCAGTTGGCGATGGAGGCGGTCAGGGCATGGGCCTGACCATAGGTGATCCGCTCGTCCTGATAGACTAGATAGTCGCGGTCGGCGAAGGGCAGGGTGGAGAGCCACAGTTCCCGCACGCTGGGCGGAGCGGACTTGTAGGCGCGGATCCAGGTCCCCCGCAGATCGATCTCCTCGATCTCGAAGGGCATGCCCGGCGAGGTCAGTTCGGTCCAGGCCTGTTCGAATTCCGCGTAATGCATAGGGGGGGTCCATCCTCCGGTGGTCGGCGTCTGGCGCGCCTGTTGGTTATCAGCGTTCAGGATAGCGTGACGGGCCCGGCGAAGGCGAGCCCTTTTGCGCCTGTTCCCGGGCCGGGGCGGCCGATGGTGGATTTGGCGGCCCCCGGGGTCTAGACAGCGGGCTGCAGGCGCGGGGCCTGTGGAGACGGCGACCATGGCGGGCCTGAAGGACAAGCGTGGCTTCATCGACAAGGACCGGCTGGACCTGTCGGAGCGACAGGCCATGGAATACTGGATGAAACGCTGGGGCGTCACCCGCGACCAGCTGACCGCCGCCCATCGCAAGGTCGGCCGGATGACCAAGGACATTGCCGCCGAGCTGGGCAAGAAGCGGTAGGTTTCTGTCTTTTTTTGTCGGATCGGTGAGGCGCGAACCGCCGAGATGGGTGTTCTGGCTCTGGGTCCTTCGATAGCGGCTTCGACGCTTCCGGGATGACGAGCGTGGGTGAACCGGCGTGCGGGAAAGGCCGCTTCGCTAGACCGCCGCCCTTGCGCTCGCCTCGACCCGTTTGCGGTCGGCCAGGCGCAGGGTGGAGCTGGCCTTGGCCAGGACGGCGCCGGCGGGGTCGAGGAGGCGGGCTTCCATGAAGCAGGTGGAGCCGCCGCGGCGTTCGACCCAGGCCTCGGCGAAGACGCGGCCGGGGCGGGTGGGGGCGAAGAAGCTGACCTTCAGTTCCAGGGACATGGGGGTGATGTCCATGCCCGCCATGGCGATGACCGCATGGGCCATGGCCGCGTCCAGCCAGCCGGTGACAAATCCGCCCTGAACCACGCCGCCGCTGTGGCACATGTGCTGGCCGGCCTCGTATTCCAGCCGGGCCTTGCCCTCCGGGTTCATTTCGTGGCGGGCGACCAGGCCAAGCGCCTGTGACAGGGGGTCGGTGATCGGGCCCTCGAAAGGCTTGGCATGGGTGAGGTCGGGGGCGGCGGATTCGGTCATGGTCTGTCCAGGGACGAAAGGGGTTGCCACCCATAGCGGCGGGGCGGGCCCGGACTCAAGATGCCCGGGTCCGGCAATCGGGCGAGGCGGACCCCGGCTGTGAGGCGGCGCAGGCCGGACTGCCGCCGGGCCGCCGGCAGGACAGCCGGTCGGCCCGATCGCCCGGTCCGGGCCTCTTGAGGCCGGGGCCCCTCAGCGCTGAACCGGGCAGCTGTCGTCGCCGTCGCCGTCGCTGTCGGGGCAGTCGTCTTCTTCCACGGCGCCCAGCACATTGACGGTGATGACCGAAGGCTGTTCGCCTCGGGCCCCGGCGCCGCTGGCCGCCTGGGCGGCGTCCTGGGCGGCGGCGGAGGCGGCGGAGGCTCCGGTCTGGGCCCCGACATCGACGCTGACCCCGGTGGGGATGCCGAAGGAGGTTCCGCCGACGCTGAAGTTGTCGGCGTTGGCCACGGTCTGGGCGGCGACGAACAGGCTGCCCGTCACCCGCACCCCGGCGTCGCCGGCGTCCACCGTGCCGCGGGGGGCGATCAGGAAGACGCTGGGGGCCTCGGCGTCGGGATCGGGCTGGAAGGCCGAGATACCGGCCCCGGTCACGGCCCCGGCGGTGTCGAGTTCCGCCGACAGGTTGGCGTCGATCTTGACCACCACGGGCGGGAAGTTGGCCGAGGTCTTGGGACCCTGGCCGGCGTTCAGGTCGCCGTTGCTGGACCACATGGCCACATCGCCGCCGGCCTGGGTGAACAGCCGGCTCTGGTTGAGCAGGAAGTCGCCGTCAGTGAAGCTGTAGATGGACCCGCCGCGCAGGGTCAGGACCCCTTCATAGCCGGTGGGGATGCTGGTGATGGTGGTGGCGAGGGGCGAGACCCGGATATTGCCGGCATAGAGCCGCCCGCCGTCATAGCCGCGCCGGGCGGCCTGTTCGGTGGTGCGGACGGTGGAGCCGGCCAGGACCCGGCCGCCCGGGCCCAGGAGGAAGATGTCGCCGCCGCGCGAGGTCTGGATGGTGGACAGGCGCAGGTCCAGGTCGCCGGTCTTCACCAGGCTGCTGGCCCCGGAGCCGCCACCGGTCAGGTCGTTGGCCGTGTAGCCATAGGCGGCGGGGAACAGGGTGTTCACCGCCCGGTAGCCACGGCTGTACTGCTGGAATGACGGGCCGGTCGGGACCGAGGTCTGGGTCAGTTCGTTGAAGAAGACGCTCTTCAGGATGAACACCCGCTGGCGCAGTTCCGGCAGGGTCTTGAAGACGTCATAGGCCTTCTGGAAGTCGACCGCGGCCGTGCCGTAGGCGGCGGCCAGGGCGTCGGCCGCATTGGCCTTCATCCAGGCGATCAGGACGGGGCCATAGATGGGCCTGGTCCGGTCGGGGACCTTGACGCCCAGCTCGTTGGTCACCTGTTCGAACAGGTCGCCGTCGAGATTGGCCAGGTTGGCCGGGTCCAGATAGTCGTTGCGGAAGCCGAGGTAGTTGGCGCCCTTGGCGACCCCGAACTGCACGAACAGGTCCGCGCCCTCGTCGGACAGGCCCGGGTTCCATTCATTGCCAACCGACAGGACCCCGCCGCCATAGGTGCGGCTGACTGCTTCGGTGGGGCTGGGGACGCCGTTGGTGAAGCCGCTGACCGTGGCCGAGTTGAGGAAGGGACCGAGGTCGCGGCCGGCCTCCAGGAAGAAGGAGCCCGAACCGCCGATGACGAAGGTTCCGCCCTCCAGGGTGGCCAGTGGCGCGCCGAAGCTGTTGGGCAGGCCGATGAAGGGCTGGATCAGCCGGGTGGTGGCGGTGATGTCGCGGCCCGCAACGATGCGCGTGATGTCGGTGTCGGCGACGTTCTGGCCGAAGAACATCATGTTGACGATGTCCTGGCCAGCGCCGATGCGGGTCTGTTTGGGCACCGAGAGGATCAGGCGGTTGATGTCGCCGCCCGCATAGATGCGGTTGGGGATCTCGTCGCCCAGATGGGTGATCTCGGTGTCATGGAGGGTGGCCCGATAGACTTCCGAGGTGTCGGGCAGGACGCCCGGGAACAGGAAGGTCCGGCCAGTCAGAACCCCGTCCACCGCATTGGCGGTGAAGCTGGAGAAGGCGCCGGGCAGCAGGCCCTCGTCGCCATCATCCATGGCGATGACGGCGCCGGCGATATCGGCCCCGGCCACCAGGGTCAGGGTCCCGACCGAACTGGGATAGAGCAGCAGGTTGGCTGCGACATTGTTGGTCTGGCTGGCCGTGGTCAGGGTCAGGTCGCCGGTCAGGGACACGGCCTCGAGGGACCCCGGATAGACCGCCGTATGGGTGAAACCGTTGGCGCGGCCGGCAGCGGTGACCACGTCCGCCCCGTTGTTGAGGACGGTGACCTGGCCATTGGCGGTCAGGGAGACCCCGGCGAAGTTGGCGTAGAAGCCCCGGGCCATGAGGTCGTTCTGGACCTCGGTCGCCGCCTGGGAGGCCCCCAGGGCGGCGATGCCCTGCAGGGTGATGACGTCCTGGGCGGTGATGTCGACGGTGGCGTCGGTCAGGCGGACCCGCAGGCCGTTGGCCGCGGTGGTGAAGACAAAGCCGTCATAGAAGCGCAGGTCGCCGGTGCTGCCGATCTGGCCGCGGGCCTCCAGCTCGGCCGAACCGGACGCCACATCCAGGCGACCGCCGAGGATGTTGCGGCCAGCCTCGACCGTGACGTCGCCGCCGCCAAAGGTGGCCAGAGCAAGCGTCTCGGGCCCGGTGGCGATGGTGGTGACAGAGGTGTCGGCGGCGATGGTCAGGTCCGACACGTCGCGGCCGGCGCGGATTTCGATATCGCCGCCGCCCAGGGTTCCGACCCCTTCGCCGAAGAGCTGGCTGTTGACGCGGATATTGGTGACCTCGCCCACCAGGCCGGTCCGCCAGGGCTGGTCGTAGCGGCCCATCCAGTCATAGGTCGTGATCAGGCCGTTGCTCTGGTAGCGCTGCATGACGCCCGCCAGCCAGAGATCCCGGCGACCCAGAACGTCCTGGCCGGCGGTCAGGCTGATGTCGCCACCGCCCTCGGCATAGACCGGGTTGGAAATCATCACGCTGAGGAAGCCGACCCCGGGGGTGTCCGGGGTGCCGCCTGCGCCATAGCGGTAGCCGTCCGCCAGGGGAGAGGCGAAGGCGTTGCGGCTGATGGCGTAACCGGCAGGATTGAAGGTCTTGTGGGTCCCGGTCAGGATATCCAGCACGGCGCGGGGGGTCAGATCGACCCGGTGGCCGGCCGTATAGACCGCCACGCCGCCGGCCTGGGTGCCCAGGGCCGCGGTGGTGAAGCTGCCGTCCAGGGCGCGATAGACCGGGGCAGCGCCATTGCGCAGGTCAATATTGGCCGAGGCGGCGATCAGGATGTCGCCCGTTCCGGTGCGGACCAGGGTCGAGGTCGAGATGGTGGTGGGACGGACCACCGTGGTCGACCGGGGCGCCCGGTAGAAGGGGCTGAGGCTGGCGAAGTCGGCCGAGACCTCGTTCAGGAAGGCCGATGCCAGGGACAGGGTGGTGGTCACCCCCGTGGGCGCCGTGGAAAGCCCGATCAGATCATAATTTCCGCCGCCGTTGGCCTCGAAGAAGGCTCTGGCCTTGGCCTGCAGGAGGGTGCGGACCTCCAGCGGCGCGCCGGCGAAGTTGATAAACGTGTAGGAGGCGTCGGCCAGGCTGGGATTGGCCGTGACGAAGGCCGCATAGAAGTCCGCCGCGTCGACATACTGGGCGCCGACCCGGAACTTCAGGTCATTGGACAGGGACGAGAGGCCCCGGACCCCGACAAAGCTGTAGCTCTTGCGGCCCTGGATGGTGACATTGGCCAGGCCCGCCGGATCGACGGCCATGGGATCGGCGGCCGTCAGGTCGGACCCGCCCACCAGGCGGTAGGACCAGCTCGACACCGGGGTCCAGGAGCCATCGGCCTTTTGAAGCAGGGGGAAGAGCTCGGCGCTGCCGATCGGGTCACCCGCGCCGCCGGCCAGGTTGCCCAGGGCTGCCGCCGAGTTGGCCTCGGCGCTGTAGGGAGCCGGATTGACCAGGATCCCGCCCAGGCCGCTGGCCGAGGGGAAGTTGACGATGATGTAGCCGGTGGTCGGGACAATGCCGCCCGTGGAAGACCAGTCGCGCACCGCCGAACAGAGCCCGCCGGCGCAGCCGGGGCCCAGAAAGGGGTTGTAGACCGGATTGCCGCCGCCCAGGGCCAGGTTCAGATAGTCCGGATCGGTCTGGTCGCGGAAATTGAAGAAGCCGTCGGTAATACTGCCATTGATGTCGAGGTCGCCCCCGGCCCGCAGGGTCAGGACGCCGGACTCGCCGTCGACCGCGCCGCCGGTGCGGTAGGTCATGGTGGTGAAGCGGGCGAAGACCTCGGCTTCCTTGCCGGGCAGGACATAGAATTTGCCCGGAATGCTGGGCAGTTCGGCCATCAGGCCGGCGGCCACGGCCCCGGCCACGTCGACAGAGCCTGCGCCCAGATTCCAGTTGGAATTGAGGACGATGTCCCCGCCATAGGTCAGGTCCATCCCGGCGCGGGCGTGGAAGACATCGGACATGGCCAGTTCGCCGAGGCCGGCATTGGCCCCGGAAACATCGAAGTCCTGGACGAAGGACACCAGGGTGCCATCGCCTCGGTCGGCCAGCCAGTTGAGCTTGCCGGCCTCCCGGGCCGCAACGTTCAGGACGGCCTGGCCGTCGGCATTGATGGTGACGCCGGTATAGTCGGTATTGGCGGCGATGGTCGCCAGATCAAAGGTCTTGTAGGCCTCCAGGACGATTTCCCGGGCCCCGGTGATCTGGCCGGCATAGCTGACATTCACCGTGTCGGCGCCGGCCTGCTCGATCAGGGGAGCTCGGAAACGGACCGTTCCGCCCTGGTCGCCCTGGACGTAGGAAGCGTAGGTGACGCCGTTGCGGGTGGTGGGGACCAGGCGGTCGCCGGTCCGTTCCGCATGGACATCGATCCGGGCGCCGCTGGCGATGGTGATGGCGCCGTCGCCGGACACGCCGATCTCGACATCGCCGCCGGAAGCCCGGCGGGTGTCCTGGTCGTCATAGCCTTCGGCATGGGCGTCGATCACGGCGGTGGAAGCCAGGGTGACGCCGTCGGCGCCATAGAGGCCGACATCGCCGCCGGAAACGCCGGAAACGTCGATGGTCCCGGCGATCTGCACCTGGCCGCCATTGGCCGCCAGATGCACGGCTTCGGCCTTCAGGGTCTGGCCAGCCGCCAGGGTCAGGTCGCCGCTGCCGGTGGCGACCGTGATGGTCCCGTTGAAGTCCCTGGCGAACCCGGTTTCGAGGTTGGCCAGGTCAAATCCGCCGCCGGTCTTCAGGCTGAAGGAGCCGCCGCCCAGCGGGCTGTCGGCGTTGATCATGCCGTCGAACACGACATCGCCCTTGACCGCCGAGAGGGACAGGGTCCCGGCGCGGCCGGCCCCGCCGCCCACCGATACCAGCGAACCGGAGGCCAGGATGATGCGGCCGGTCGAGGTGGTCAGCTGCAGAAGACCGCCCGGCGCCGAGACCACATAGGGGTCCGCGGAATCGCCGAAGGTCCGGCTGTAGCCGGGGGTTTCGAGGGTCGCGCCGGCGCCCAGGCTGATGTCGCCCGTCGTGTTGATCTTGAGCACGCCGGCTGTGGCCCGGACCCGGGCCTGGACGATGGACAGCGAGGCGCCGGACAGGGCCAGGGTCGCGCCGGGCGTCCCGGCGACGGTTGTCAGCTGGCTGTAGCCGGTTCCGTCGACACGGATGGCGCCGGTGGTGGTGAAGGACAGGCTGGGCAGGACGGCCGCCTCGCCGGGGGCCAGGGTCCGGGCGCGATCCCCCAGGAAGGGGGTGCGGATCGTCAGATCGGCGTCGCCGACGACGAAACTGCCCTTGCCCTCAAAGAAGAGGCCCTTGGCGGCGGCCAGGGTGACCGACTGGCCAAAGCCGTAGGTTCCCACAGCGCCATTGCCGAAGACGATGCTGTTGGCCGCAATCGACAGGGTTCCGTCACCGCAGGCCACGGCGCCGAGGGCGTCGCAGGCGGCCGAGGCCGCGCCGCTGTTGGTCAGCGCCAGATCGCCAACCGTCAGATTGACCGCTCCGGCGCCGCCGATCAGGCCAAGGCCCGGGGCGTCCAGGGTGAGGTTTCCGAACAGATAGTCGCCGGCCGCGAAATCGATGGCGCTGGGCGTCTGGATGGTCAGGCTGTCAGCCTTGGCGAACAGCGTCTGCAGGGTGGAGGTCACCACCAGGCCGGACAGGCCGGCGCCGTCATTGGTGAAGCTGACCTTGCCCGCGCCAAGGGCCAGGGCTCCGGCGTCGATATCCGCCAGGCCCGAGACCCGCAGGTCGCCGCTGGCATTGAGCAGGACGCTGTCGCCGGTGACGGTCGCAGCACCGAGATTCAGGAAGCCTGCGGCCAGGCCCGGGTCGATATTGATCCGGCGGACCAGCCGTTCCGGGCCGTTCGCCACGCGCAGGATGGCGCCGGCCCCGGTCATGGAACCTGTAGCGCCATTGATGATGTAGGCGCCTTCGCGGTCATCCTCGAGCTCGCCGGTGGCGATGATGGCCGCCCCGTCCTCGACCGTGATGCCGGCCCCGGCGCCGTCGACCGCCAGGACGATCTCCGATCCGCTCAGGGGATTGGCAGCGTCATTGGAGACGACAATGGACTGGGCCGTCAGGTTCAGGTTGGTCGTGCCGTCGGCATTGTTGGTGCGGACGCCGCCGATCAGCAGGCTGGTGGCGTTGAGGTTGTTGAGGCTGGCGGCGGTCAGCTCGATGACGCCGGCGGCGCCGGAGCCGTCACCGACCGCCGAAACGATCTCGAAGGAGCGTCCGCTGACATCGGCCTCGGCGCCGCGGCCCTTGGGACCCGCGGCGGTCAGGAGGGTCGCATCGATGGTCAGGGTCTCGGACGGGTTCAGCACCAGTCGGCCGGCGTCGATGGGCAGGCGGGGGGCCACGGCGCCATTCTTGGCCGCCAGGGCCGCGAAGATGGTGTTGGCGTAGCTGAGCTGGATGTTCGAGTATTTGCGGACGATGTCCTGCGAGGACACCTGGAAGGTCCGGACCTCAGACTCCCGGGCTGAAGAGCCGGAGTAGCCGTAGTAGCCGGTGGTGTAATAGGAGCCGTCGCCGACCCGTCCGGAATAGTTGGGGCTGGCTGCGGCCAGGTTGGTCTGCTCGACCACCCGGAAGGCGCCCGGCAGGACGCCATACTGGGCCGGAAGCAGGGTGTACCAGCCGGCGGCCAGGCCCGGGATATTGGTCAGATAGACCCGCCGACCGGCGCCCGAGGTCCCGTAGAGGTCGCCATAGTTGGCCGAATAGATCGGATCCACCGCCGCGACGGGCGAATTGGAGAGGCCCGGAACGATGGCGTAGACCTGACGCTGGTCAGGGTACTGGTAGCCGTCGTTGCTGCTGAAGGGATCGTTGTTGAACTGGCTGAGGACATCGCGGGAACCGCCGGTGCCGGAGACGAACTCATAGGCCACCAGGTCGCCGCCGCCCCGGACGTCAACGGTTGCGCCGTCCTGCAGGGACACATCGGCGCCGCCAAAGGTCAGGATGGCCGTGGGCGGGGCCGTGAGGGCGCTGGCCCCGGTCGGGCTGAAGAACCACTCGATGCCGTCAGTCGTGACCCCATAGGGAATCGTCAGGCCTTCGGCGGACACGGAGGTCAGGCTGCCATCGGTCAGGACCACCGATTGGGTGACCGGTGCGAAGGTCGAGGTCACGCCGTTGGTGACCGAGGTGCGGGCGGTGTTCGAGCCCAGGGTCAGGCTGCCCAAAGGCACGCGGATGACCCCGCCCTGGACGATGTTCGCGGCCTGGATCAGCAGGTTGCCGCCGGCCGAATAGGGCGTTGCGGGCGTGACCGTGGTCGACCGCTCGATGGTGATCAGGCCGTTCGCGGCGGCCGAGGTGACCGAGAAGGTCGAGCCGGTGGTCGGATAGAGCTGGGCCGCCCGGATGGTCAGGTTGCCGTTGACCGCCAGCTGGCCCACCAGGGAGTTGGCCACGGTCGGATCCCCGACCCCGTAGGTCAGCTGGTAGGGCTGGACGCCCGAGAAACGCACGTCGCCGCTGGCGTCGAGCAGGACCTCGCCGATGGAGCGGTCGAACAGGACCGCGCCGCTGACGTCGATCACGTCCGCATGGAAGGCCGCGCCGAAGGTTCCCGGGGTTCCCGACAGCGGAGTCGAGACGGTCTGGATGCCGCTGTCGAACCGGACATAGGGGGCCCAGATGGCCATTTCGCCGCCGGACCGGATGACCGGGGCGAAGCTGTTGCGGGTAGCGGGATCATTGAGGTCCTGGCCGTTCAGTCCGCCGAAGGGACGGGAGGTCAGGAAGAAGGCCCGGTCCAGATGCAGATCGACATCCCCGACCGAGGTGATGCTGCCCAGGGCCTGCAGGGTCGAGAAGCCGGCGGTCTCGATCATCGAGGCCGAGATGGCGCCGAACACAGGATCAAGCGGATCGGTCTGGTAGAGGGTCGGGTCCAGCACGACCAGCGTGCCGCCTAGGGCTTCCTCGCTGCCGCCCTGGGCCCGGATATCGGCGCCGCCAAGCGTGCCGCCGCTGCCCAGATAGAGGGTCCCGCCATTGCTCCAGACCGCGGTCTCGACATAGCCAGGCGAGTCCCCGACCGGGGTGGTCTGAAGGCTGTCCAGCCGCACGAAGCTGTCGGAGGCGCCGGACAGATCGAGAAGGGCGCCGCCTTCCGCCGTGACGGTCAGGCCTGCGCGGGCGGCAAGGGGGTTCTGGCCGGCATAGACGCCGGCGCTCAGGGTGCTGTTGAACAGCTGACCGGACAGCTGGGCCGCAGAGGCTGACAGCAGGCTGCCGCCGCTGACCACGATCCCGTCGCGAATCGGGGTGAAGACATCGCGGCCGGCCGCTCCGGCCCGCGGATTGATGATGCTGACGCCGGACAGGTCGGTGATGCTGCCGGTCGCCAGGCGCACGCCTTCTTCGGCCCCGAGCCTGCCCGTCAGATAGACCGGAATGGACGCGGCCAGCTGGCCATTGGTCAGGGTTCCGACACCGGCTGCGTTGCGATCGGTCTCGACGATGCGGTTGCCGGTGCGGATGGTGAAGAGGTCCGACAGTCCGGAGACGCCCAGGACGCTGGAGCCGGTAAAGATGGTCGGCAGGATGGATACCTGGCGGATCGTCCCGCCATGCATCCGGATCAGGCCTTCATTCAGGAGCCGGGAGACCGTCAGGGTTCCGCCGGCCTCGTTCAACAGGGAGCCGCCCTGCTGCACATGCAGCTCGATCGAGCCGCCGAGGTTCAGGTCAATCGCCCGACGGTCCCAGGCGTCCGCCGCCTGTCCCGGTGAAAGCACGCTGTAGAGGTCGCCGCCATTGGCCAGGCCGGTCAGTGCGTTGGTCTGCTGCAGGCTCAGCAGGGGCGAGAACATCGACTGCGACAGGTTCAGGGTCTGGCCATCGCCAATTGTGACCGTCTGGACCGCCAGCAAGGCGTGATAGCCGCCCAGCCGATTGGTGAAGGTGTTCTCGATCAGGGCCGTCTTGTAGGAGACGATGTCGTAGCTGGCGAACCCGGTTCGCGAGAAGAATTCCAGCGGCAGGTTGGTCCCCGTGCTGGCCGCTGCATCCCCGAACCCGAACTCGGGCGTGTGCAGGGTGAACTTGCCGCCGCCATTGAAGCCGTGAGCCAGGATCTCTCCGTCCAGGGTGACCCGGGCGTTGATCCTGTCGGGGTTGACGGCGATGACCGCGTTGCCGCCGCCGTTCAGGATGGTGGTGACCCGGAAGCCCGGCACCGAACCGGCCGGGCGGTCGGCCGCCTCGGTCAGCTGGAAATAGGTGGTGTCATTGATGAGGCTGAGGTCGCCGCCGGTTGCGGAGAGATCGAAACTGCCGTCGGCGAAGACATAGCCGCCGCCGGAGACATCGATGAGCGAGCCTTCGTTCAGCAGGATGCTGCCGCTGATATCGGTATTGACCTTGGGTGCGGCGCCGCTGAGCGTGTCGGCCACCGAGGTCGTTTCCGCCAGCAGGCTGATCCGGGGCGCCGAGGTGAGGCTGATGGAGCCGCCATCGATGAAGGCGCGGGTCTGGAGGTCTTCCGGGGCGGCGCCGTTGTCATTGACCCACTGGCCGCGGGTCGACAGGGTCCCGTTGATGGCGATGTCGAAGGAGCCCAGCTGGGCGACCGTCGGGGTGACCACCGAGCCGAAGCCGGCATTGGTGGTTTCCAGGCTGATCCGGCCGGAGGCGGCGTAGATCCGGCCATCAACCGTTATCGAGCGCCCGGTGAGGGCGTCAAAGATGGCGCCAGGCTGAAGGGAGACATCGGCATTGGCGGCGACCGTCAGGCCGCCGCTGGTGGCGATGGTGATCTGTCCCAGTCCCATGGTGGACAGGGCCTGGGCCGAAAGCTGGATGGTTCCCAGCCTGCCGGAGGACAGCATCGAGGTCGGGTCGCGGGGCGTGGTGACCAGATTTCCGTCGGCGTCGAAGGCGACGCTCTGGCCATAGACTAGGTCGGCGGGGAGGGACTCGATGTCCCCCTCGTCGAGGATGGCGACATCGACGCCGCCCGACAGGTTGCCGTTGATGTCCCGGGCCAGGCCCTGGAGGAACAGGAAGCCGCCATTGGGCAGTTGCGAGGTCGCGCCCTGCAGGCCGCGCAGGTCGCCATAGACGTTGCTGGTCCCGGTTCCGCGCTGGCCCTGATAGGTCTGGAGCGAACCGGCGAAGCTGTCGGCGAAGATGGTTCCGTCAAGCGCCAGCAGCGAGGACTTGATGGTCAGGGAGCCGGCGTCGCGCCCTTCGGTATAGGCGCCGGCATAGACGGCGCCGGTCAGGAGCGGATTGGCGAAGGTGTCTGCGACGCCCCAGCGCGACTGGGCCAGGGTGTAGCCGTTGTAGACGCCGATATAGGTGTCGTTGGGGTCGGCATAGGCGATATCCACCACCTGACCCTGGGCGTTGACCAGCTTGCTCGTCTGGACGAACCCGGCCTCGTATTTCACCCAGCCGCCGGAGATGTCGATGGAGGCGCCGGGCTTGATGATCACGTCTGGCGCGCTCAGCAGACTGCCGCCGGCGCTGAAGCTGGCCACGCCAAGCGTGACATTGCCGCCGGTGGTCATCAGTTCGGTGACCTTGATCCCGACCTGCTGGTAGTAGCTTTCCGCCTCGATCAGGGGCGAGCCCACCCAGGCCACGCCGTCGTCCCGAACGCCGGACAGGCGGGGATCGACATAGACGAAGGCGCCGTTCAGGAACCCGTCCTTGTAGTTGGGGCTGTCGCGCAGCTCGTTGCGCTTGACCGGCCGGATCAGGATGGAGTTTCGCGAGGCCGGGATCAGGACGTCCTTGAGGCCGGCCGCATCGATGACCGCGCCGGAGTCGACAAAGATCCGCGATGTGCCGGGCGCCTGGGAGCCTGGAACGGTCGAGGCGCCGGCGTCGGCGCCGATGGCGATCTCGCCGCTGGGGGCGTAGATCAGGGCGTTGGCTCCGATCTCGATCCGGGACGAAGCATCGCCGATATCGATCCGCGAGGGCTTGAAGGCCGCGACCGACACCGGGTCCTGGGGAATGGTTTCCTTGCTGTCGTCCGGCGTGACCGAAAGGGTGCTGCCGGCGCCCAGCTTGATGTCGCCGGCATTGAGGGCGATGAAGCCGTTGCGGGCCACGCTGGTGGTGGCGTTGAGGACGCCGTCCTGGACGACGGCGCCATCGACCGTGGCGCCGAGGGACAGATAGCCACGCTCGGATTCAATGAGGCCCGTGGCGGTGTTGTAGACGTAGCTGCCGACAGCATCCCGGCGGTTTTCCGAACGGGCGATGAAGCCCCGGACGTCGGGATCGAGGCTGTCGGCGCGACCTTCGGACCGCTCCAGGGTGATCTGGCGCCCGGCCTGCAGCGAGACCTGGCCTTCGGTGGCCGTCAGATGGCCGGAATTGATGACGCGGGGACCGGCCAGGAAGACAAAGCCGCCATCGCCGCTGTTGATCTCGGCTCCTGCCTCGACAACGATGTCGCCTTCGCGGGTCGGATCATAGTTGGCGAAGTCGACGGCCTGGGCGGAGAAGGTATAGGCGCTGGCCCGGGTGTCGGCCGAGGCCTGGTCGGCATAGCCCAGCAGTCCGAAGTTGAGGAACTCGTTGTTCCGCTGGCGAATGGTCAGGGGGCCGCCGGTCAGGTCGATGGCCCGGCCGATCTCGAGGCTGGTGGCGACCAGGGAATAGGCGTTGATCTGGGCCGTGGCGCCGAAGATGACGCCATTCTGGTTGAGGATGAGGACCGTGCCGTCGGACTTGATGGCGCCGAGAATCTGGCTGGGCGACAGGCCCTTGCCGGGATCACGAAGGCCGGTCAGCGGGTCCAGCTGGCCGACGACCCGGTTCAGGGCGACCCAGCCAGTCTGGGCGACGCCGTCCTGCTTCTGGTTGAACACCAGGGTGGTGTCACGGCCGATATTGAAGGTTTCCCAGGACAGGATGGCCTGTGACTTGGTCTGATCGATGGTGACCTGGACCCCGCCGGAAACGGTGGTCTGGACCGGGGCGCTGGCGCCGTCCCAGGTGTTGAGGCCGGTGGGGTCGTCCACCGCCAGCCTGGGATTGTCGACCGGATCGAGGCCGCCCAGCACCAGGCCGTTGGGAACGGCGAGGCCGGCTCGGGCATAGGCTGTTTCACGGGCGGCCTTCTGGGCCTGGGTCGCCAGATCGAGGGCGGCCTGGGAGCGGGTCTGGTTGACCAGGGCCCGGGCGCTGGCTGAGCCCATGCTGTTGGCGCCCTGGGGCCGGGGCGTCGGGCGGGGGGTGGCGATGGCGGCGGTGTTGCCGAGGCCTGCCGCAGCCCTGAGGCCCGAAGCCGTCTGGGCCTGGGCCGCGCCCGCGCCGGCCGCCGCGAGGACCATGACCATGCTTGCGCCATGCAGCAGACGACGACGCAGATGCGAGGGGCCGACGATGGAGGCTTGGGGCGTCATCGGGGTCTCTTCTGCAGTCTGGGTCGTGTCATGGCGCGGCGTCGACCGGATCGGGGGCATGATCGGAGGCATGATCAGGATCCGGCAGCAGGCGTTGTCGCAGTTTCAGGGGCAGATTCAGTCGGGGCGGCGGCCCTGGCGTCGCAGCGCAGGCCATAGGCCCGGTCGCCAAAGGTCTGGACGATGTTTTCCAGCTGGACACGCTTGAGACCGAGGAAGGGTTCCATCTTGCCGATGACGTCCAGCATCTTGACGGAGCCGTAGGCGTCGAGAACCTCGGCGGTCAGGGCCTGGAGCTGGTCGTTCTTCTCGCGGCAGACCGAAAGGGTCGCGGTCGCCTGTTCGGCCTGGGTCTTCCAGCGATCCCGGTCTGCGGTCAGGTCGCGGGTCCTTGCCGCTTCCTGTTCGTAGGCAGAGCGGTAGCGTTCCAGGTCAAGCTGCATCTGCTGGGCCGGGGTCAGGGGCGGCGGCGCGGGCAGCGGGGCGACTGTTGTCGCCGTGTTCTGGGCCGCAGTCGTCTGGGTCGTAGTCGTCTGGGCCAGGGCTGACCCGGCCATCAGGGCCGAGACACCCAGGGCGATGAGGGCGCGTTTCATGGTCAGAAGCCGATCAGGATGTCGAACTGGGTGACGTCGATCTGCAGCGGCGGCCCGGACACTTCGTTGGCGCTGAGCCAGCGCAGCGAGACCAGGGTGTTGTCATAGAGGGCGTAGGAGCCGGACAGGAAGTAACCCTGGGCGTTGGTGCCGCCGAGATGGAACTCGTTGTCCGTATAGGCGTCGAGGACGGCGTCGGTTTCCAGATAACGATAGCCGGCCGCCACATTCCACTGCCCACGCTGGCGAGGATCGCCATGGCCAAAGGCGCCGCGCACCATCCAGCCCGTGTCGCCCGCGTCCAGCCGGGCCTTGGTGTCCGGTGCGGTTGCGGCGCAGGGATTGACGTTGCCGGCCGCGCTGGGGGTCAGGTTGTTGACCGGCAGGCCGAAGGGCGCATAGCGGCAGAGATCGCTCTGGTCATAGGCGAGGTTCTTTACATACTGGGCCTCGCCGGAAACCTTCAGGCCGTCGCCGACCATCCAGTCTACACCGGCGATCAGGTCCAGCACCTGATAGTCAAAGCCCAGGCCGACATATTGCGGCTGGGCGTAGTTCAGCGGGTTGGCCGGATCCGGAACAATGTCCCGCAGGAGGAACAGGGTGTTACCCTTCTGCATATAGGCGGGGCGAGAGGTGTCGGACGAGCAATCGGTGTTGCCATTGACCAGGGCGCAGGGCTGCGACAGGGCGCCCTGGACGTTCTGGAAATCATAATAGGCCAGATCGGCGTGGATCTTGAGCCGCTCGGTCTTCCAGGCTGCGCCCATCTGGGCGCCCAGCAGCCACTTGGTGTTGCTGTCCGCCTTGAAGGTGCTGTTCTGCGGGAAATCGCCATTACTGTATTCCAGCGGGAAGCCGCCAAGGGTCAGCCGCAGGTCCAGGCCCGTGGCGTCTTCGCCGCCATTGGTCGCCAGTTTCAGGGCTGCGCCGTCGAAGTTCAGGTCCCGGTCATAGACCAGATCGGTGCTGACAAAGGGATTGGGCATGCGGCCGGCAATCGCCGTGGCCCAGGAAGTGGGGCTGATGGCGAGATAGGCCTGGTCCAGCCAGAGATCCTTTTTGGCGAAGCCGTTGCCGAAGGCTTCACTGGTCGCCGTGGGCTCGTCATTGGCGCCCGTTGCAATACGGATGCCGACCGTAACCTGGTCGGTAACCTTGGCCTTGAGCCCAAGGCGGGCCCGGATCGCCATGTTGTCCATCCGGTCTTCCCGGGTGTTCAGGAAGGGAAGGCCATTGGGGTTGGTGACCGGATTGATGTCGGTCGGGCCGTTGGCGTTGAACCGGGCGAAATCCAGGAACTCGCTGGTGTTGCTGTCTGCATAGGTCTCGGCCTGGGCGCGAACGCGAACATCGCCGCTCCATTCCAGGCGGTTGATCCATTCGGGCAGGGCCTCCGGCAGGGCCCAGCGCTGGTCCTTGACCTCGGCCAGAACCTCGTTGCGGATTTCCTCGCGCAGCTGGGCCTTGACCACTTCCGGCACGTAGGTGACGCGCTGAGACCCTGGGGCCGCCGGCGGCAGGGGCGTCGGCGGGGCCGTTGCGATCGGCGTGGCTGTGCGGGCCTGGACCGCTTCGCTTTCGGCCTGTTTCATCAGGGCGTCAGCGTTTTCCTGGGTGATCGTTCCCTGGGCCACCAGCAGGCGGATCAGGTTGAACATGACGCTTTCCGAGGGCTCGGACTTGGCGAAGGCAGGGGCGGCGAAGCCGGCCGCGATCGCCAGGGCGCAGAGGCCCGTAGCGATCCGGCGGCGGGAGGAGGCGGTGGTCTGGGTCATCTCAACTCTCCAACGCGGCATAGGCCGCGCCAAGGCTTGCGGTGCGCATCATGACTTGCGTCCGCGAATGGTGGTTCTCTGGGGAAACTGGGTGCCGGGGGGCGGCGGCTCGTCGAGCCGCATGCCCTGAAGCGCGGCCAGGACCTGTTGGTCGGTCTTGGCGTTGCCGCTGGACTTGCTGAGCGAAGCCCTGGTGACCCGGCCGTTCCGGTCCAGAGTGATCAGGACTTCCATATTGAAGACCAGCCGGTTGACCCGGCTGTCGGCCTGCAGCGCCTGCTGCAGGGCGCCGCTCATATAGCGTCGGTAGGCCGCATCGCCGAAGCTGCCGCCCGCCGTGGCGCCGAGCCCCTGGGGTGATCCCAGGACCATGCCGCCGCCGCCGGATCCCGCCTGGATTCCGAAGCTGTCCGTTCCGGCTTGGGCCGGTCCCGCGATGGTCAGCTGCTTGGGCGCGTCCTGAGGCGTGTCCTGGGGCTTGGGTTCCTCGATGGACTTGTCCGGCTCCGGCGGCCTGGGTTCGGGCGGCTTGGGCGGTGGCGGAGGGGGCGGCGGCGGCGTCAGGGTGACGGTCTGAATCGGCGGGGCGGCGCGCCGGGTGCCGGTCGTCTGTCCGTTGATCAGCCACCAGACGCCAAGGGCGATCAGCAGGATGACGCCGACGATCATCGCCGGTGCGATCAGCCTCCTGGGCCCCTTGTTGTCGTACTCGTCCTCCATGACTCGACATTCTCCGGCCCGGCGCTCAGCCCTGTTGGGGTTTGCCGGTCACCAGACCGACTTGGTTGAGATCCAGGCGGCGAAGCAGGTCGAGGACCTCCATCACCCGCTGGTACTGGACCGTGGCGTCGCCCTTGACGACCACGGGGAACTCGGGATTCAGCGACTTTTCGGTCCGCAGGCGGTCTTCAAGTTCGCTGAGGGTCACCGGATAGGCGTCCAGGAAGATGTCCCCGGTTTCGCTGACGGTGATGGCCTTGGTCTTGGGCTTGGCGAGGCTTGCGGCCGAGCTGGCCTTGGGCAGGTTGACCTTGATCCCCTGCACCGAAGCCGTGGTCATGATGATGAAGATGACCAGCAGCACATAGGCCAAGTCCAGCATCGGGGTGATGTTGATATCGTCGTAGGGGGCGTCTTCTTCCTGGGCCTTCACGGCGGGCTCCTAGTGGCCGGCGCGGCTGGAACCGCGCTCGGAATAGAGTTCGGAGACCCGCGTGATGAACTCGTCGACGAACACGTTCATGTTCGCGGAGATGTTGCGGTTGCGGATGAGGATGTAGTTATAGCCGAACAGGGCCGGGATGGCGACGCCGAGACCGGCCACGGTCGCCATCAGGGCGGCCGAGATGCCGGGGGCGATGGCGTTGATGTTCACGTCGCCGGCGGCAGCAATGGCGGCGAAGGTGATCATGACCCCGACCACGGTGCCCAGCAGGCCGAGGAACGGTCCGCCGGAGATGGCGATGGTCAGCCAGACCAGGTTGCCGGAGAGCTTCTGGCTTTCGCGGATCAGGGTGGCGTCCATCAGGGCGCGGATGACGTTGACGCCTTCGGCATAGAGCACCACCGAGCCGTTATGGCTGCGCCGACGAATTTCTTCGGCGCCTTCCCGGTAGATCCGGGCGATGGCCGAGTTCTGCCGCAGTTTGCCTTCGACTTCGCCGATCTTCAGGGGGTCGCCGCCGGCTTCGCGGTACATCCGCAGGAAGGCGTTGTTCCCGGTGTCGACGGTGTTGGCGTAGAGAATCTTGGTGACGATCACCAGCATCGAGATCACGAACATGACCCCCAGGATGGCGATGACCACCCAGGCGTCGACGGTCAGGTTGGAGAAGATGATGGCGAAATAGCCGTGATCTCCGCTGGCCTGTTTTTCGTCCGCGCCGGCCACGACCAGCTTGGAGGCCGGACCCTGGGCGGCGTAGTCGGCGAGGGCCTTGGCGGGCGAACGCGTCACCTTGGAAATCCGGATCTCGTCCATTTCGCCGACAAAGCCGGGAAGCGTGCCGCCAGTCAGGTCGCCGCCAAAGGCGATGGGGCCGTTCATGGCCGGCAGGCGGCCCGAGGTCGTTCCGACGCTGGCGCCGTTTACATAGAGGGTGATCGCTCCGGTCTCGCCATCGGCCGACAGGGAGACCAGGGTCCATTGCGAGCCCTGGACGGCCTGGTCGCCGGCAGCGCGCTTGCCGCCGATGGAGACATAGGGAAGCCCGGCGTCCAGCCCGACAACAATCTGGTCGCGGGCGAAGAGGACGCCGGTGGCGTTGGCGGCGGCAGGCTTGATCCAGGCGCTGAACGTAAGGGAGCCGCCGGCCTCCATGGCCAGGGAGGGCGAGGGACCAACCGTCAGGGCGGCGCCCTGGAAGCGACCGGCTGCGCCGATCACGCCATTGGGCGAAATTCCGGCGGCGGGGGCCAGGGCGTTGTTGGCATAGGCGGTCTTGTCCTTGACGGCCGAGTCGGCTGCGTCATCGAAATGGAAGACCAGGGTATAGTCAGGGTCGAAGGTGGCGGCGGCGTCGCCAGCCTTGGGGGCGTCCTTGTTGCCGTAATAGAGCCAGAGCTTCTTGGTCGAATTGGCCGGGAAGTCCGCGACGTCAACCCAGATGTTGGCGACGCCCAGCTTGGGGTCGAAGGACTCGACATAATAGGCCAGCGGCTTGTTGTCGTCCGTGGCGAACCGCAGATCGCTGCCGTCCGGCTTGGCGTCGGCAAACTGGAAGTTGCCGCTGTGCAGGCGCACCAGAACGGCCGTGCGGCCGGGCGGGGTGATGATCCCTGCGCCCTTGGGCGAGGCGTCCAGGACGAATTCCTTGCGATAGGGCCAGGCCTTTTCCCACCAGCTCGATTCGGCCGCAAAGGCCGGAACGGCGGTGAGGCCAAGGCCAAGGGCGATCAGGCCCAGAAGCCAGTTTCGCATCGGAGACTTCCTTTGATTGCTCGCCTGGATCACGTCAGAATTCCATTTTCAGGCTGAAGGAGACACGGGGATCGTCGGCCCGGGTCGCCAGGGTGTCGGACATGGGCAGACCGATAAGCAGGTCGCCATAGAGGTAACGGAGGAGCTGCAGCCGGGCGCCGAGGCCCACGCTGACCAGGGACGAGGAGGCGTCCTGGTCCGCCAGCGGCTGGATGACCCAGGTCTGGGCCCCGTCCACAAAGGTGTAGAAGCGCCAGTCGTCGACGAACTTCGAGGTCCACTCGCCCAGCATGGGGGAGAGGTTCGGGGTCCGCAGTTCGGCTGATGCGAAGACTCCATTGTCGCCTACGGTTTCGGACTGCAGATAGCCCCGGACCGTCGTCAGGCCACCGGCTGAGAACTGCTCTGCCGAGATCAGCGGCTGGTCGGAAAGCTGGCTGGACAGCCGCAGGAACACCGAGGTCCCATCGGCGAGGGTGCGGGTATGGTCAGCCTCGATATTGAGATGCACGAAGTTGGCCGTGGCGTAGGCGCGCTTGTCGAAATAGTCGGATGAGTCGCTGCCAATGCCGCGCAGACCGGCGGAGACGCTGACCGTCAGGTTGCTCGACGAGACATCGTCGGACTGGTTGATGCTGTAGGCGCCGGTGACCGGGACATAGCGGATGGGCGCTTCGAGCGGATCGGTGGAGGGCGTGCCGAGGGTGATGGTTTCGTCGAAATTCTTGTAGTCGAACCCGACGGTGAGGGACTGCGAGGCTGAGCCCAAGGACGGCAACTGGTAGATGCCGCGAACCCCGACCGAGTAGCCCTTGCCCAGCACGCTGGCGCCGCCCAGGCTGGCGATGTCGCTGTTGGAATTGTAGCCAAAGACCAGAACCGTCCAGGGCGTTCCCCAGACCGGCGCCAGATAGGAGCCGGCGATGACTTCCGAGTCTTCCTTGCGGTTGGGGGCCACCAGATAGGTGGCGGACACCGCATGGCCCAGTTGCCAGAGGTTGGAAAAGCGCAGGGTGGTTGAGAGGCGTTCCTCTGTCGTGCCCTGGGCATGGTCGTTGTTGGCCTCGACCGTTGCGTGGATCGGGGCGGTTTCGGTGACCTTCAGGTCGATGTCGATGGTGCCGGGAACCTTGCCGGCCTTCAGGACCGGGGTCACGCGCCGGTCAGGAAGCCGGTTGACGTCAGTGATCTCGGCCTGGGCGGCTGTGAAGTTGGGCGTCTTGCCTTCGACGATCGAAGGGATCTGACGCTTGATCATTTCCGGCGAGAAGAAGCGGGCCCCCTCAACACGAAGCCGGCCAACCGGCGCCTCCAGGACGCTCAGCCTGACTACGCCGGCATCCGCCCGCTGGGGCGGAATATCGACCACGACCGACTGGAAGCCTTTGGCGTGATAAGCCTTTTCGAGGGCTTCCCGGGCCTTGTCGACGTCGGCGGCGAAGCGACCAGGCCCCATGAAGGGGTAGACCGCGGTCTCGACCTCTATGGGCTTGAGGAGCGTGTTGCCGTCGACGTCGAAGGCCTCGATATCGAACCCGGGGCCAGGATCGGCAGCCTCGGAAGCCGGTGCGGCGGGCTGGGTTTCAGGCGGCGCATCCTGGGCCACGGCGGAGCCGGCCGACGCAAGGATTGCGGCGCCGGCAAACAGGATGAGGCGCAGGGCACCTGTTTCACATGTTAACGTCATTGGTCGCCCACAGCGGCGTGGAGAGTGCGATCGGCAGCCTCTTCGCGGCTGCGGTGGGCATAGAGCAGAGTATAAGCGATGGCAAGATCGTTCGAAATGAGATTAAAGTTCTTGTCTGCCAGTATTGAAAAAATGCAACTACGCCATAATGTGACAGAAACATGTCATTTGGATGAAGGTTTTAGCAAGTTTTCTGAATTTGGTGAATGCGGAGCTCATGGCGAGGTCCGCCCTATGAGTGAGTGTGGCGGATAGTTCAATGGATTTCGAAATATTGAGCGTAATCGCCACATCAATCCTTGGGTTTCTGGCGGGCTGTATGGTCGGACCCGTCAGTCATCGCCTTGCCGGACGCCATTCGTCACTCAACCCGCCCGTTCTGGGATTCGGATTTTCACTTGTCATGGCCTGGGCCGCGCTGGCGGGACCGGGAGGCTGGCTCCTGGCTGCAAGCGGATTGCTGGCCTGGGTCCTGTCAGCCCTGGCCCTGGTTGATGTCATGACATTCCGCCTGCCAAACCTGCTGACCTATCCCTTGATCCTTGCGGGCCTGCTGGTCTCGATCATCCTGCCGCAGCCCGATTTGCCAGGCCATCTGATCGGGGCCCTGGCTGGCTTCGGAAGCCTTGCCCTGGTGGGCGCCGTCTATCGGCGGCTGCGGGGCCGGGAAGGGCTGGGGCTTGGCGACGCCAAGCTGATGGCGGCAGGGGGCGCCTGGCTGGGCTGGCAATCCCTGCCGACGGTGCTTCTGGCGGCCTGCGCCTGCGCCATGCTCTGGCTGCTGTTCGAGGCGGCCCGCAACCGGCGCCTGGCCCTGGGCCAGCCGATCGCCTTCGGGCCGCCGCTCTGTGCGGGGATCTGGCTGGTCTGGCTCTATGGCCCGCTCGGGGGCGCCCTCAGTTGAGATTGCGGATCCAGTAGGGTCTTTCCGGGTCTCCGGTCAGTTCAACGATCGCACTCCGGAACGCCTGGCCGCCGCGACCGTCGCGGGCGGCAACCTCCACGGTCACGGCCCGGCCCCTGAGATCCTGGTCACGGGCAATCTCGAGGGCTGTCCGCGCTCCGGCCAGTTCCCGCTCGCGGATCAGGACATCTGCGCTGTCCTCGCCGCCGCCCAGCATGACCGCCAGGGCCAGGGGGTGGGCGGTCTCCGGACTGAAGCCGCCGCTGTTGCCGAAGAAGACGGTCACGGCAGGTCGCAGCTTCCTGAAGATCTCGGGCTGCATCCCCGCGATGAAGGCCAGTTCGCCCACGCTCTGCAGGGCCCCGTTGCGCGGCCTCGGCCGCCCCGCGGGATAATCGGCCGCCTCGGCGCCGTAATCCCGGGGCTCGTCATCATCGTCGCGCCAGTCCAGGAAGGCGTCGGTGATCCGGTCCAGGGCCTCGCCTTCCGCCCCGCCAACCTCGAACATGTCCCGGGCCTGGCTGTCGGTGAGGCTGTTGAGGGGTATCTTGCCCCGCTCGTCGCTGACGGTCACGGCCAGGGCGACCCCGTCAAAGGTCAGGGTCCGGGTGCGGCCGTCGATCGGCCAGCGGTCGCCACGGCCTTCCATGGCCAGGCCATGGACCGCTGTGGCGATGCCGGCGTCCGCCGCCGCCAGCAGCCTGGCCCGGGTGAACCGGGCCTCCAGCCCCCTCTGGGCCGACCGGCCCGAGGTGATCAGATCCAGGGAGATGAGGCCGAACACGGCGATCGCGGCCACGGCCGCGACCATGGCATAGCCGCGATCGCGCTGCTTCACTGGGTCGGCCGCCGGGGCCAGGCGGGAGGCGCCGCCGACTGGATCTTGGCCTGGAGTTCGGCCGTGATCGCCTCGGCGTCGACCGGTGAGCGGACCACCCGCAGGGTCAGCAGCACCAGCAGCTCGGTCCGGCGAACCGTATTGGTGTGATTGCCGAACAGGGCGCCGACCACCGGAATCTGGCTGAGCAGGGGGATGCCGTCCTTGCCGCGGGTCTTAACATCGCGGATCAGGCCGCCGAGGGCGATGGTCTGGCCGTCCTGGGCCACCACGGTGGTGGCGATCTTGCGCTGCTGGATGGTCGGTGAGTTGATGGTCGAGGTTCCGGTCTCGGCGACATCGCTGACCTCCTGCGAGATATCCAGCAGGACCGATCCGCTGCCATTGACCCGGGGCGTCACCTTCAGGATCACACCAGTTTCACGGTATTCCACCGAATTGACGATGGGGGCGTCCGGGGTCTGGGTGCTGACGGCGGAAGCGGTGACGACCGGCACCTCGTCCCCGACCTGCAGGACGGCGGTCTGGTTGTTCAGCACCATCAGTTTGGGGGCCGAGACCACATTGATGTCGGTCACTTCATTCAGGGCGTTGAGCGTCGCCTTGATGTCAGCGCCATTGGTGAAGAGGTAGGAAAAACCCGGGAATATCCGGGTCGCTGCTGCGGTCTTGCCTTCTGTCAGGGAGACGCGATCCCCACCGGACCCCAACTGCCACTGGACTCCGTAGCGCAGGTTGTCATTGAGGCTGACCTCGGTGATGGCGGCCTCGATCAGAACCTGGACGGGCGGGACGTCCAGCTTTCGAAGGGCCTCCTCGATCACCGAGAATTCACGAGGGGCGCTGAACACGATGACGGCGTTGTTCTGGTCGTCGCTGGTGATGGTGACCGGACCGGAATCTCCCCCCAGACTGAGCTGCGCCGAGCCGGGGCGGGCCGCGGACTGGACAGAAGTCGACTGGACAGAAGTCGACTGGGCGGCCGCTGGCAGGGCGCCGCCTTCCGGATTCGACTGGCCGGATGAGGCCCCCGACAGGGCGGCGCCGCCCGTGGGCGATCCGCCGCCAAAGGCGCGGATCAGGGTCGCGGACAGGTCGGACGACCGGCCATTCTGGACCCGGTAGACAAACAGTCGCCGCTCGGCGCTTTCGCCGGCCCGGTCCAGCACCTCGACCCAGCGTCGCACGTCCTCGAGATATTGCGGCTGGGCCGAGATGGCGAGGATGCCATTCAGTCGCTCCATCGAGATCAGACGGACCAGACCGGCGGTCGGCGCCTCCGGACCGTTGATCAGTTTCTCGAGTTCGGGCGCGATCAGGCGGGCGTCCGTCCGCTGGGGGACATAGAGGGCGAACGACATGCCGCGCAGCCAGTTGACGTCAAACTGGGCCACAAGGTCCCGCACCGCCTTCCTCTGCCGAGAGGTGCCGGAGACGATCAGGCTGTTGCTGGCCGCGTCGGCCGAGGTGATGGCGCCCGGAATGACGGGATCGAACAGCCGCTTCATCTGGTCGGCGTTGACGAACTGCAGGGTCAGGGTTTCGTTGCCGTACCCCGCCTGGTCCTCGGTGATCACCTCGGCCTGGCTGCGGGCGTCCGACAGGGGCTCGATGGCGTAGACGCCGTTGCTCCGCCGATTGAGGCCCAGATTGGCGCTGCGCAGGGAATCCTCGAACATCACCAGCAGATCGGCCCGGCGAACCGGCGTCGCCGTGCGAAGGGTCACGAACCCCTTGGCCTGGGGCGACAGGGTATAGGGAACGCCCAGGATATCGGTCAGGACCAGCTTTGCGGCGGAGGCCACATCGACGGCCTGCAGATTGACCGTCACATCGCCCCGGCGCGCAGGGGTCAACGGAGCGACCGGCGTGGCGGACGGGCGTCCGGTTCCGGGAAGGACCGTGGTCTGGACCGAAGGCTCTTGCTCAACGGCCGGCGCCTGGGCCACGGCCGGGGCGACCGCCAGGGTCATGGACAGGGCCGCGGTCAGCCAGAGGCGGCGATGCAGGATGAACGGTGTCATTGGTCTTCCTCGCTCTCGTCCAGGTCGGATGCCGAGGCGGTGGCGGCGCCGGGCGCCGGGGCGGCCGAGGCCGTCACCGGCAGGGTCTGTCTTTCAGCGCCACGGACGACGACCACCGTATCCTGGCCGATGCTGGCGAGACGCCAGCCGTCCACGGTCTGGCCCACCCGAAGAAAGGCTGTCGTTCCATCGGACCGCCGCAGCAGCGCAGTGCTGAATCCCCGGGTCCTGGCCAGGCCGGCCAGGGACAGGCCGCCCGCACCGCCCGCACCGCCCGCTCCGCCCGCGCCCGAGTCGCCGCCGGTCGCCCGGTCCGGAGAAAACAGCGATCCCTGGTCCTGCGCGCCGTCGGCGTTGAGGACCTGGGGCGGCAGGGGCGCCAGGCGGCGCGGCAGAACCAGCGGATCATCGGGCAGGTTCAGGGGCGCCGGGACGGCGATCTGCACAATGACCAGGGCTGACAGGGCGATACAGGCGGAAATCGGCATGGGGGCGTCACGAAGGCCGGCGCGGAGGCCGGTGTCTGGCCCGGACGTCGATCCGGACGTCGACAGGCCCGGCGCGACCGGTTTCGAAGGCCCGCTCTGCAGCCACGGCAAAATAGTCGACCAGAACATAGGGTTCCTCATTCTCCAGCCTTTCAAGGCCGGCCTTGAGCTGCGCCTCGGTGAGGCGCAGATCGATTCTAGCGGCCACCCAGCCCTTGGGAGCGTCGGCGGCCAGGTCCTGGACGGAGGTGATCTCGGCGCCCAGGGCGGTAAAGGTTCGTGTCAGGCGTTCGCGCAGCAGATCAGACGCCAGGGCCGGGGTCGGGGCCAGGATGGCGAACCGTCCTGCGTCCCGCGCCTGCTGGTCCAGCTGTGATCGCCAGACCGGAAAGCCGGCCATGATCCGCTGGTTGCGGCTGTAGGCCGCCGTCAGCTGCTCGCGCTCCAGCGCCCTTGCTCCGAAGCCCGCCAGGATTGGCGAGACGAGGCCGAGCCAGATCACGGCGACCGCCAGGACCAGAAGACCAAGGGCGACCAGCTTCTGTTCGCGGTCCGACAGGGGTCTCATGGTTCTGTCCTGACCACGGCTGAAACATCGAAGGGCGGCCGACCGCCCGGCTGGGCGGTTGGTTGCGGGCCTTCTGTCACGCCCCTGACCTGGCTGAAACGGGGGTCGGCCCGCAGCGCCGCCAGCATGTCCACCGAAGCTGATCGATAGCCTGTGAGGCGCAGGGCCGATCCGTTCCAGGCCAGGCGATGAACCCAGGCGCCGCCCGGCACCGCCTCGTCGAGGGTGGCGAGCAGGCCCATGGGCGAACTGGCCTGGCGCCGGGCCAGCAGTTCCCGCCTGGCGGTCTGTTCTCCGGTTGATGTCCTCTGAAGACGCAGTCCGGCCGAGGCCGCCGGCCGCTGTTCCTCCACCAGACTGCGCAGCCGCGCGGTCTCGTCCATGTCCCGGTAGATCAGCAGGAAGAGGTTCACGCCGATGAGGGCGGCCACGACCACGCCCCAATAGAGCCGGCGGGCGCCGAGCCCGGCGTTGAGCTTCAGGGCGGGCAACAGGTCCAGATCGCTGTCGGCGGCCAGCAGCGCCACAGGCGACAGGCCGAAGGCCTCGGCCCTGTCGACCGCCGCCAGGGCCTGGCGGCGCAGGGCCGCCGCCAGACGAAGGGTCTGGCGGTTGCGCTGCGGATCGCGCTCCGTGACCAGGATGGAATGGACCGCAGATCCCGATGGAAAGGGCATCAGGCGGTCGAGATCCAGGGCGACCAGCCGGGCCGTGTCATCCCTGGACAGGATCGGAAGCTCAAGGGTGCGAACCACCGCCTGGCTGGAATCCAGCCGCAGAACGACCTTTCGCGGCCGGGATGACGGAAGGCCCAGTCGCTCGCTGGTCTCCCCGTTGCGGATCAGGCGATAGCCCTCGCCAGCTGGCAGGGGAAACGCTTCCGGCGCATCGGACCGGCGAGGCTTGAGGGCGGCCGGGGTCATGTCGCGAAGCTGTTCAATCCACCAGTCCAGACCCTGGCGGAGCCATTGCCCGATCAGGGCGACATCGGCGTTGAGAATATCCTTGAGGGTCATGGCGCGCCCCGGCAACGGCCCGTGGCCCGGTTCAGCATACAGGCGGCTCCCACATCGGCCGCAGGGCGGATCAGAAGTTCGGGCCAGACGCGCCGGTCGTCAGGCTGGAATGTCAGGCGAACCCGGACAAGCCTCGGCGGCTCGGGCAGGCTTTCCCAGCGTTCCCGCCATCCGGGCCGGGGATCCAGGGACCAGGGGCCGAAATAGGACAGCTCCAGGGACCGGACTCCCGCCAGCAAAGCGGTCCTCGACCCTTCGTGGGACAGCAGCAACTCGCCGGCAGGGGACAGGGACAGGGTGTGCCTGACGATCGGACTGTCGGTGGCCGGGCTGGCGGGGCCGAGAAACACGGCCTGAGCCGCCTGGCCCTCAAAATCGACATAGGGCGCGCTGGCGTCATAGCGGGTCGCCGGATAGGCGCGCTCCAGCCGGTCGCGCAGCACCGATTGGGCCATCTCGACGGACTCGCCCGTCGCAGCGTTCTGCTCCAGCCGTTCCCAGACCCGGCGTCCGCCGCCGACCCCGGCCACCAGCATGGCGCTGACCAGACCCAGAATGGCCAGGCTGGCCAGGGCTTCGATCAGGGTGAATCCGTCCTGGCGGCTCATGGCGGAGACCCGCCTGTCAACCTAAGGGTCCGAAGCGTCGCCAGGTTCCGATCGCTGTCCTCGAGCCGGACGGAGACGGTGACAAGGGCCAGGTCCCCCGCCGCGCTGCCGGCCAGGCCCCCAGGCTGTCGCTCGATCACCGTCCGCCAGACGAACGGGGGTTGCGACCCCGAGGTCGAGCCCGGCTGGACCGGACGACTGTCGCCGGCCTCGGCCAGGCGGGACTGGGCGATCAGCAGCGCCATGCGGCGGCTTTCGACCATGCTGCTGCGGGAAACGGAGTCGGCGATGACCCGATAGGACACGCCCATGACCCCGGCGACAATGGCCGCGGAAATCAGGGTCTCGATGAAGATGGAGCCCCGGTCGGAAGACATCATGCGCCGGCCTCCGGGACGGGGCCTTCCCGGGTCCGGCCGGTGGCCGGGTCCAGCGCCATGCGGCGCTCGCCGGGGGGGCCGCGCAGGGACAGGATGACCTCGCCGCCCGCAGCGCCGTCGGTGTCAAAGGTAATGACGGTCTGGCTCATGGCGAGCCGGGTATCGGGGCCCAGGAGCCGTCGCTCGGCGCCCGTCCAGCCATAGGCGCGGCCGTCCGCCGAGACGGCGAAGGTCACCGGCTGTCCCTTCCGGATGGCGTCGCCCCGGGCCAGCATCAGGTCGCCGGAGAGGGTGCGGAACTCATGCCGAAGGCTCTGGGCCTGAATGCCCCGGGCGATATTGGGGAAGGCCAGTCCTGAAATCAGGCCGACAATGGCCAGGACCACCATGGCTTCGAGCAGGGTGGCGCCCGCCTCGCCGGCATCACCAGTTGCCAACATCCCTGGCCTCGCCGCTGCCGCCTTCCGCCTTGTCAGACCCCAGGGAATAGATGTCCGCCTCGCCATGACGGCCAGGGGACCGATACTGGTAGGGCTCGCCCCAGGGATCGGTCAGGCCGCCTGATTTCTGAAGGTAGGGGCCGTTCCAGGTCGTCGCGGCCGGGGTCGGGGTGACCATCGCCTTGAGCCCCTCGTCCTGGGTCGGATAGCGGCCGACATCGAGGCGAAACAGCTCAAGGGCCGCAGAGATGTTCTGGACCTGCACCTTGGCGGTCTGGCTCTTGGAGCTGCCGAGATAACGGATCACCTGGGGCGCCACGATGGCGGCCAGCAGCCCCATGATCGCCAGGACCACGAGCAGCTCGAGCAGGGTGAAGCCGGATTCGCCGTCGCGGCGATCGGTGGATTGTCCGGGGGTCATGGGGCCAGTGCCAGATCGTTGAAGCCAAGAATGGCGGACATGATGGCGGCTATCACAGTCGCCACCATGGCGGCCATCATTACAGTGATGGCTGGTGTCAATATCGTGACAAGTCGTTCGACGGCGGTGCGAACATTGCGGTCCAGGACGTCGGCCAGTCGGGTCAGCATCAGGCCGAGCTGGGCTGTTTCCTCACCAGTCCGCAGAAAGCTCAGGGCCATGGGCGGAAAGACGCCGGTCGACGCAAGGGGGCGAGTCAGGCCGCCGCCTTCCTTGAGGCTTGCGGCGACCCGGGCGACAGCGGCGCCCATGTGTCGGTTGCCAATGGATCTCCGGGCTATGGCCAGGGCCTGGGGCAGGGGGACGCCACCGTCGACCAGGCTGCCCAGCACCCGGGCGAAACGGGCGGTTTCCGCTTCCTTGATGGTGCGTCCCAACTGGGGAAGCTGGAGAACCAGCCTGTCCACCACATCGGCGATGGCCGGACGGCGGAGCCAGTGGTTCAGGGCGAAACCCGCCACGGCCAGGCCAGCCAGTCCGACCAGTCCATAGGCCCGCAGGCCCTGGCTGGTCGCCATCACCGCCCGGCTCATGAAGGGCAGCTGGGCGCCGGCCCCTTCGAACAGGTCCTCGAACTGCGGAATGACAAACAGCAGCATCAGGAGAATGACGCCGATCGCCACGGTCATGAGCAGGATCGGATAGACCATGGCCGAACTGATGGTCTGGCGCAGGGCCTCGGCCCTGTCGAGGGTCTCCGCCAGACGGGAAAGCGCGGAATCAAGCCGGCCATTGGCCTCGCCGGATTCGGCCATGGCCGAGGCCATCTGCGGAAAGAGCCCCGGGCTCTCCGCCATGGCCCGTGACAGAGGCGCCCCTTCCTTGACCTTCCTTCCCATGGCCTCGAAGGCGGTCACCAGGTCCGGCCGCTGGATATTCTCGGTGCAGACCGTCAGGGCGCGGTCGAGGGTGAGACCCGCGCCCAGCAGGACCGACAGTTCGCCAAGGGCATTGGCCACCGCCTGACGCCCGGCGGCGTTGAGCCGGACCCCGCCGGCGGTGGATCGATCCTCGGCCTTTCCCTGGGCCTCGGTCGCCTCGATGGGGGTCAGGCCAAGGCCCCGCACCCTGGCCAGGGCGGCCTGCTGGCTGGGCGCCTCGATCATGCCCTGGCGGATCTCTCCGGTGGCGGTGGTTCCCCGGTAGCGAAAGGCGACCATGGTCATGCCTCCCGGGTGACCCGCAGAATCTCGTCCAGGGTCGTGACGCCTTCTCCGGCCTTGTGAACCCCGTCGCTCATCATCGACCGCATGGAGCCGGCGAGGGCGGCGCGCTGGATGTCACCGGCCTCGGCCCGCTCGACGATCAGCCTGCGGATCTCGTCATCAATCTCAAGGAACTCGAGTATGGCGGCCCGGCCGCGAAAACCGCTGTGTCCGCACTGGTCGCAGCCGACCGCCTCATAGAGCAGGCCGCTGGCGGGCCGGGAGTCCAGACCGAGGGCCCGGAGGGTTGCGTCATTGACGAGGGTCGGGACGCGGCAATGGGGACAGAGCCTGCGAACGAGCCGCTGGGCCAGGACCCCATTGAGGGTGGAGGCGATCAGGTATGGCTCGACCCCCATGTCCATCAGACGGGTCACGGCGGCGGCGGCGCTGTTAGTATGGAGGGTCGAGAGGATGGCATGTCCGGTCAGGGAGGCCTGGACCGCGACCTGGGCGGTTTCCAGGTCGCGGATTTCGCCCACCATCATGATGTCGGGGTCCTGCCGGAGGAAGGACCGCAGGGCGGCGGCGAAGGTCAGGCCGATCTGCGGCGCCACCTGGGTCTGGTTGATCCCCGCCAGCCGGTATTCAATCGGATCCTCGATGGTCAGGATCTTGCGGTCCGGGGCATTGAGGCTGGCCAGGGCGGCATAGAGGGTCGTGGTCTTGCCGCTGCCGGTCGGGCCGGTGACCAGGACAATGCCGTGGGGCAGGGCCAGGGTGCGGGTGAACCGCTCAAGCACCGCGCCGTCAAAGCCCAGGCTGCCGAAGTCCAGCGACAGGTTGGAGCGGTCGAGCAGGCGCATCACCACGCTTTCGCCATGGATGGTCGGCGCGGTGGCGATCCGCAGGTCGATATCCTGGCCGCGCACCGACTGGCGGATGCGGCCGTCCTGCGGCAGCCGGCGCTCGGCGATATTCAGGCCCGCCATGACCTTGATCCGCGACACCAGGGCGGACCGGTAATGGGCGGGCAGGGCGTCCTGTTCGACCAGGGCGCCATCGACCCGGAACCGCACCTTCAGCGCATCTTCCGTGGGTTCGATATGGATGTCCGAGGCCCGCATCTCGGCCGCGCGGGCGATCAGGGTGTTGACAGCCCTGACCACCGGGGCGTCGCTGGCCATGTCGCGCAGACGGTCGAGATCGGCCTCCTCGGCCTCGCCATCCCCCGTGTCCGGCGCATCCGCGACCTCGTAGAGACGATCAAGGGCGGCTTCCAGTTCGTTGGCCCGGCCAACCCGGGCCCGGACCGGCGCGCCCAGAGCGCAGGCCAGGGCCGAGAGGGCGAAGGGGTCGAGCGGGTTGACGAAGGCGACCTCGACGCCGTCAGCCGAGTCCGCAAGCGGCAGGGCCCGGGCGTCCCTCAGGAATCGCGGCGACAGGCGGTCAGCACAGACCGGTGCAGCCGGAAACTCGGAGGGCTCGGCGATGGTCAGGCCGCTGGCCCCGGCGATGGCCGTGGCCAGGTCGCTGTCCGCCACCAGGCCCAGGCGGCTGAGCACCGCCGCCAGGGGGTCGCCCGTTTCATCCTGCACAAGCCGCGCACGCGCCAGGGCCTCGCTGGTGGCGAGCCTTTGGTCGAGGACAAGCTTTTCAAGGACTTGGGACAGGGGCTGGCTCGGGGGTCAGGAAGGATAAGTATTCAGAATACAGACGAATTCGATGGGGGCCAGTTGATTCAGTAGGGCTGGGGCGCTGGGGCTGCAAGTCCCAAGTCCGAGCATCATGATGTTGATAAAAAAACGTCGCAATAATGTCAAAAATGGCCGAACCCAGTATTTCAGGCCGGCTGTCATTAACTTGATACAAGAATGGGGTCTTAAGCGGCATCGGCCCTGCGTCGGGGTCGATCGGGGTCTCTGATCTGCTTTAAGAGGCGGGAGAGTGTTCCACTCTAACTGCTTGAACCCTGCATTCTCCCAGGAGGCTCCTGGTGGCTAACCTGGCCACAGTGCCCTTTTTCGGCGAGCCTTGACGGGTTCGCCCCAGTGCCAACCGCTTACTCCCGCCCTGGAAACCGGGGCTCTGTAGAGGATAGTCCACAATGTCTCGCAACAAGTTTGCCCTGATGCTGACGACGGCCATGAGCGCCGCTTCAGTCCTCGGCGCCGGCGCTGCCAGTGCTGCTGCCACCAACGTCAACGGCGGCGGCGCTAGCCTGCCCGCGCCCTACATCCGCGGTTCGGCCGACTGCTACGGCGTCAAGACCGACCTGATCAACGCGGCCGCGGCCGGAGCCACGACCCCGAGCCTCGTGACCCTTAGCGACTTCAACTACACCGGCGCCGCAGCCTTCGATTGCGCGGTTTCTACGGTCAACCCCAACGCCCGTATCCTGTACAGTTCGACGGGTTCAGGCCGCGGCATCCAGGCGTTCGGTTCCCATGACCCGCTGTTCTTCGGCGACATCGATCCCAACACCGCTGGCATCCAGCTGCAGGGTACGGTCAACTACGCCCTGTCGGAAACCTCGATCAGTGCGACACAGGTCGGCTTCTATAACAACGGCGGCCTTTTCACGACTTCCGTGACGGTTGTTGCTCCCGGCGCGACGCCGGGCGTTGGCCAGTATGCCAACCCGAAGGAAAAGTACGGGAGCATGATCCAGTACCCCTTCCTGATCGCCCCGGTGACCATTGCCTATGACCCGGTCTACAAGAAGGTTCGTCAGGCCAATGGTTCGGTTAAGGAGTACAGCTTCGCTATCCGCTCAAGCTTTGTCCGCTCCAGCGGCGGCCTGCGCCTCGACCAGGACACCTATTGCAAGATCTTCAATGGCCAGATCACCAACTGGAACGACGCGGCCCTGACCGCCCTGAACGGCAAGTCGCTCAAGGATCCGACCGATCCGACCCCGACCGCCTCCTGGTCGGTTCCGATGCAGATTGCAGGCCGTTCGGACAGCTCCGGCACCACCTCTCTGTGGACCCGCCACCTGGCCGCCGCCTGCGCTTCGCTTGCTGGCAATGCCTATTCCGACTCGACCTCGACCCTGCCGGCTGGCCTGCAAGGCGTTGTTTACGACAAGGCCACGGCGAACAACCTGACCCCCGGCACTCCGGGCGTCTATGTCCGCGCGGCCGGCAATGACGGCGTGGCCAAGTATATCGACTTCACGGTCGCTCCGGGCAACACAACTGGCGACTCGGTCGTCCAGGGCCGGATCGGTTATGTCGGGCCTGACTTCACCCTGCCGTCGGCCGCGATCACCTTGGCCAACAACTACAACCTGCACACCGCCACGTTGCAGAATGCCTCCGGCAGGTGGATTGCTCCGTCGCCCAGCTCGGCTTCCGCCTCGTTCGGCACCCGGCTGCCGCCGGACAGCACCGCCAAGGGCCTTTACGATCCGAACTCGCTGGACAGCCGTGAACGTGCCAACCCGGCCGATTGGGTTGAAGGTGCTTCCAAGACCTCGGCGCTCGCCAACCCTACTGCGGCGACTGGCTATCCCATTGTCGGCACCTCCAACATTCTGCTCTACACCTGCTACGCTTCTGCCAAGCAGTTCGGCGCTCTGGTGGGCTACCTGAAGTGGTACAACGACAACGCCGTTGTGACCGACAGCAATCTGGGCATTCTCGCCCAGTCCGGCTTCGCTCCGATGCCGTCCGCTTGGCGCAAGGCCATCAGTGATACCTTCCTGGGCAATGGTTCGGGTCTGAACCTGAATGTCGCCAAGGTGGGCACGGGCGCCAGCGGCTGCTCCACAGCCGGTGTTATCGGCGGCTAGTTCTAGTTAAGTGCTTAGAGTTGATGGCCCCGGGGTATCCCCGGGGCCATTTTCTTTGGCATTCCCAGCAGGAGCAGCCTGTCACAAAGCCTCCAAGCCAACACGGACTGACGAAAGTCGAAGGGCCCCGGGACATGTCCCGGGGCCCTTTTCATTCTGCGCTGAAAGTCCAGCCTCTGGCCGGTCCCTCGAGCTCCGGATCTGGCGGGTTTTCAGCGTCCGGGGTGCTCGACCGTCAGGCCCCAGACTGTGAAGGCTGACGCGCTCGAGGGCTTCGCCGCCGGCCGGGATTGAGGTCTTTCAGGCGCCTGGCGCCCCGCTCCGCCTGAGGTTCGGACGACCAGGGTTTCGCCGCCGCCATAGGGCCGCTCAACAGTCGATCCCGGCATGCGGTAGAAGACGTGAGCGCCGACCTCGCCCAGCCGGATGAGAGACGGGCTCCAGTAGGGGCTGATCCAGCGGGTATGGTAGTGGGTCGCGGCAGACACCCCGGCGGCCACATGGCCGCTCAGGGCGCGCCGGGCCACAGCGCCGGCCCTGGCCCAGCCGCTGGCTGAGGGTCGACGGTTCAGAGATCCATCGCAGGTGAAGGTAAACTGGCAGCCGGTCCTGCGCTCTGACCCCTGATAGACCACGCCGCAGACCGATTTCGGATAGCTCGGGTGGCGCATGCGGTTCAGGATGACCTGGGCCACGGCCTCCTGGCCTGCCGTCGGTTCGTTGGCCGCCTCGTAGTAGATGGCCGCTGTCAGGCATTCCTCGGCCCTGGTCCGGTCGGTGCCGGCGCCGGTCAGGCGGAAGGCCGAAGGCCTGGCGCCGGGGGTTCCCAGGGCCGGAAGTCCTTTCCGTGAAGCGGATCTCTGGGGAATGAAGAGCTCCGGGACCTGCGTCGACTCAAGCCCGTCACCCGGCCTCGCCTCCGCGACTGACCCGGGCGCCGCCAAGTCTGCCATGCCAGGTCCCGATGGGCCGGACTGACTCCATAGGTTTGGCCTGGATGCAGAGGCCGCTCCGGCCACCACCGCTGCGACGGCCAGAACAGCGGCTCCATGCCAAGGGTTCAGACGGGAAGACGACATGTTTCAAGCCGTGGCCGGGGTTGAAGACTCTCTTGCGTCAGTCCTGTGACGTCTGCGTGAAGCCGGAGGCGCAGTCATGGCTGATGGCTTCGGCGTCAGTTGGCGGTCATGCCGCCGTCGACCACCAGTTCCGATCCGGTCATGAAGGCGGACCGGTCCGAGGCCAGAAACACGATGGCGTCTGCGATGTTGACCACGTCGCCCATGTGGCCGAGCGGGTGGCGCTGGGCCAGGGCCACGCGGGTTTCATTGTCGCCCATGCCGGAGGCCGCCGAGAAACCGGCGACCACCTCGTCGCCCATATGGGTCTCGATCACGCCGGGATGAACCGAATTGGCCCGAATCTGCAGCGGCGCCAGTTCCATGGCGAGGGACTTGGTCAGCAGCCGGACAGCCCCCTTGGAGGCATTGTAGGCGCTGGTCCCGGCCGAACCGACAAGGCCGGCAACGGAAGACAGGTTGATGATCGAGGCGCCGCCCCGCCATTTGGAGGCGCGCTCGGCCAGCAGCGGCGCGGCATGCTTGGCCCCGAGGAAGACGCCCTCGACATTGACCGACTGGATCCGCTTCCAGTCCGCCAGGCTTGTCTCCGACAGGGGCTTCATCAGGAACAGCCCGGCGTTGTTGACCAGGATATCGAGCCCGCCAGCGGTGTCGCGGGCGAAGGCCATGACGGTTTCCCAGTCGGCTTCGCTGGTTACGTCCTGGGTCAGGGCCCAGCCGCCCAGGCTTTCGGCCAGGGCCACAGGCGCTTCCAGGTCCGTCAGGATGACCTTTGCGCCCGCCGCCGCCAGGGCCCTGGCCGTTGCGGCGCCAATGCCGCGACCGGCCCCGGTGATCAGGGCGATCCGCCCGTCAAGATCCTGCATGTTGTTCTCCTGATGTTGGTTCTTGCGCCGTCCCGTACCTGCGCCGCCGTCCAGCCGCCGGCTGAACGTGGCCGGCCGTGAGCCTGTTCCCCGGTATATGGCCGGAGGCCGGCTCAGGCGTTGAAGTTCAGCTTCAGGCCCGGGCGCGGCCAGCGGGCGCGATAGAGCTTGCCGGTCCCGGAGGCCGTGATCCAGGCGGTCTGCATGTCGTCGCCGCCAAAGCAGATATTGGTCACCAGGATGTCCGGGAAGGGATAGTGCTCGGTCGAGCCATCCGGATCAAAGGCGGTGATCCCGCCATTGATGATGGTCGCCACACAGACCTTGCCGCCGGCCTCGACCGCCAGGCTGTCCAGCAGCTGGTAGCCCGGCAGGTTGCAGACAACCCGGCCAGGCTGGAACGGCGGGGGCTCGGCCAGCTGACCCGGGGCGGAGATGTCAAAGGCCCAGAGGCGGCCAAGATTGGTGTCGGCCATATAGACCACGTCCTCGTCCGGCGAGAGGCCCACGCCATTGGGCGAGACGAAGTGGTCGCGCAGGCGGGTGATGCTCGAGCCGTCGGTCCGGGCGTAGTAGAGGGCGCCGAACTTGCGGCCCTCGGGCGTCGAACAGCCGTGATCTGTGAACCAGAAGCCGCCGGTCCTGTCGAACACCAGGTCATTGGGGCCGACCAGCCGCTTGCCGTCGCAGGAGTCATAGAGGGTCTCGACCTTGCCGGTGGCGATATCGACCCTCTGGATCGAGCCGCCGACATGCTCGGGCGGAGTCGGGCCGGGAATGGTCAGGCCCTGCTGTTCCAGCCACTGGAAGCTGCCACCGTTGTTGGTGACATAGATGGCGCCGTCCGGGCCGATGGCTGCGCCATTGGGGCCGCCGCCGGTCTCGGCCACCAGGCTGGTCTTGCCGTCGGGGGTGATGCGCGTCAGCCGCTGGCCCTGAATCTCGGTCAGGATCACTGAACCGTCCTGCATGGCGATCGGGCCTTCAGGGAACTTGAGGCCTTCTGCGACCAACTGGATTTCCATGCGACGTTTCCTCGAGTTCTGATTTTATCGTTGGCGACGATAGAACCGCCTGACGGAGCGTCAGCGCAAGAGCCCTTGGCGCAGGAGACCGTCAGGGGCGCTCGAGAACCCGCAAAACAAAGTCATGATCATCGCCTTCGCCGGCCGTCCGGGGCTCGACGCTGACCTCGCGCCAGGCAGATTCGTCGAAGTCCGGAAACAGGGTGTCGCCTTCGGGCTCGGCCTGGACCTCGGTCATGTAGATCCGGCGGGCCTTGGGCAGGGCCAGGGCGTAGAGGGCCGCGCCGCCAATGACGCAGATCTCGGAGACGCCGTCCTCCTCGGCCTGTTCCCGGGCGGTGGCGACCGCTTCGTTGAAATTCTCGAAGGCCAGGGCGTGGCGGGATTCGAAGCTGCCGTCTCTGGTCAGGACGATGTTCATCCGGCCGGGGAGGGGCTTGAACGGCAGGCTGTCCCAGGTGCGCCGACCCATGATCACAGGCTTTCCGACCGTCACCGACTTGAACCAGGCCAGGTCGGATTTGAGGCGCCAGGGAAGGCCGCCATCGCGCCCGATGACGCCGTTGCGTGCCCGGGCGGCGACGAGGGAGATGGGAATGGCCATGACGGGGGTCTATCCCGCCGACAGGGCGCCCGTCGAGGCCCCAGGCAGGGGAGGCGGCCGGTTGACGCAGCATTGATCCTGTCCGGTCAATCGCTAGGTTATCGCCCGGAACTCTGGCCTTGTCGGGCCGTAGGGGGAGAGACCAATGAACGATATCGCCCAGGAAATGCATATGGCCCGGACGGGACCGGCGAAGGTCCTGAAGATGCGGGAGGTGACACTGGCCCCGCCCCAGGCCGGAGAGGTGCGGGTGGCGATCGAGGCGGCGGGCATCGCCTTTGCCGATATTGTCATGCGCCAGGGCATGTATCCGGGGGTCCGGGCGCCCGTCACGCCGGGCTATGACCTGATCGGCCGGGTGGAGGCCCTTGGGCCGGGGGTCGAGGGACTGGCGGTCGGCGACAGGGTGGCCGGCCTGACCGTTACCGGCTCCTATGCCAGCCGCCGCAATGTCGAGGCGAGATGGCTGGCGTCGGCGCCGGAGGGCGTGGACGCGGCGTCCCTGGTGGCCGGGGTGCTGAACGGCCTGACCGCCTGGCAGATGTTCAACCGGATCGCCGTCGCCCAGCCGGGCGAATGGGTGCTGGTCCATGGTGCAGCGGGCGGGGTTGGCACCCTGTTGCTGGACCTGGCCCGACTGGCCGGGGTCCGGGCCATCGGGACGGCTTCCGCCGGAAAGCGGAGCGTGGTCGAGGCCCGGGGCGGGGTGCATCTGGACTATCGCGCCGGTGACGTGGCGGTGGCCGTCAAGGAAATCTCCAGCGGCGGCGTGGTCGCCGCCTATGACCATATCGGCGGCAAGCATCTGAAGGCCGAGTCCATCGCCGCCCTGCGCAGTGGCGGCACGGCGGTGCTCTATGGCGGCTATGACGCAACACGGGGCGGCAAGCTTCGGCTGGGGGCCGTGGCGGACATGATGCTCAATAACAACCTGTCGGCCCTGACCCTGTTCGGGGCGAGCCAGGGCGTGGTCGGCTACAATGTCACCAGCTGGCGCGACGCCCGCCCCGCCGCCTTCCGCCACGACCTGAAGGCCGTCATGGACCTGATCGGTTCGGGCGCCCTCGTCCCTCTTGTGGCCAGGGTCCTGCCCCTGGCCGAGGCGGCCGAGGGGCAGCGCCTTCTGGAAGGCGCCACCCTCGCAGGGAAGATCGTCCTGCAGCCCTGAACGTATCAAACCGCGATGGGGGCCTTGATGGCGGGGTGGGCCTGATAGTTCCGGATCTGGAAGTCGGAAAGTTCAAAGGCGAACAGATCTGTCTTGTCGGCCAGGTCCATGGTCGGGAAGTCCATGGGCTGGCGGGACAGCTGCTCCCGGGCCTGGTCGATATGGTTCAGATAGAGATGGGCGTCGCCGAAGCTGTGGACGAACTCGCCGGGCTGCAGGCCGGTGACTTTCGCCACCATCAGGGTCAGCAGGGCGTACGAAGCGATGTTGAAGGGCACGCCCAGGAAGACATCGGCGCTGCGCTGGTAGAGCTGGCAGCTGAGCCGGCCCTCGGCCACGAAGAACTGGAACAGGCAGTGACAGGGCGGCAGGGCCATGTCGTCGACATCGGCCGGGTTCCAGGCGCTGACGATATGGCGGCGGCTGTTGGGGTTTTCCTTCAGGCTTTTCACCACGGCGCTGATCTGGTCGATCACCCGGCCGTCCGGCGCCGTCCAGCTGCGCCATTGCTTGCCATAGACCGGCCCTAGATCGCCGCTGGCGTCGGCCCATTCGTCCCAGATGCTGACCCCGTGATCTTTCAGATAGGCGATGTTGGTGTCGCCCCTGAGGAACCAGAGGAGCTCGACGATGATCGATCTGAGGTGCAGCTTCTTGGTGGTCAGAAGCGGAAAACCTTTCGCCAGGTCAAAGCGGATCTGGCGACCGAAGACGCCAAGCGTGCCCGTGCCGGTCCGGTCGCCGCGCTGCACCCCATTGGCGAGGATGTCGGCCAGTAGTCCGAGAAACTGCTGTTCCGGATGGGCGTCGCCGTCCCGGGCGGCAAGGGTCGCCAAATCGGTCGAGGCGGGGCAGTCGAGGGGAGGGGGCAAGGGAGCGTCTCCAGGGAGCGTCAGACTGGGCCGATTCTCTGGGTGATGGGGCCTGGGTCCGATCGCCGGACTTTAGCGGACTATCCGGCGAAACCGCCAGCAGCGAGATAGACCAGTTCTTCCGGCGAAGAGTCTCGTCCGAGCGGCAGGTTTCGATGCGGAAACCGGCCGAAGCGGGCGATCAGGTCGCGGTGCATGACCGCAAACCGCAAGAGATCCTGATCGCCGGTTTCGTCGACCAGGCCCTGGATCAGGCCGATACAGAGATCCTGGTCACCCAGGTCTTCGGAATGTTCGAAGGGCAGATAGAAGAAGAGGCGCAGGCTGGCGGAGACCTGCTGGTCGAACTCCAGGGTCAGGGCCTTGCGGGCGATCGAGCGGGCCTTGCCGTCGGTGGCGAAGGCATGTCCCGATCCCCGCCAGAGATTGCGGGGAAACTGGTCCAGCAGAATCAGCAGGGCCAGACAGCCCTCCGCGGACGATTGCCAGTCATCATAGTCGCCGCGAGCGGCGGCGAGATGCACCGGTTCAAACCTCAGCCGGATCGCCTCGTCGAAACGGGCGTCCTTCTTGAACCACTTGGCGCTCCCGGCTGCAGACCAGTAGCTGACGACATCATTGGGATGAGCAGGCATGGACCAAACCTGCCGTCTGCTGTCATTCCGTTCAAGTCCGGTTCAGGTTAACAATATCATCTTGCACCGATGAAAGGACGAGCCGCGCCAGAAGGGGCGGGACTCGCGCAGGGGAGTGAACCATGAGAACGGTGATTGTTGCGGCGGCGACGGCGGCGATGCTGCTTGGCGTTTCCAGTGCGGCCCTGGCGGCTGGCGGCCAGGACAAGGAAGCAGCCCAGGCCTCGTCTGGCGGCCAGTCCAATTCCGGCGCCAAGGCGCCTCGGGAAAACGCCAAGGGCGGACAGGGCGGCGGCGACCGCCAGAGGCCTAATCGTGAACCCCGCGCCGGCGGCCAGAACCCTGGTCAAAATCCCGGCCAGAACCAGGGCCAGAACCAGGGCAAGAGTCCCGGCCAGGGGCGCGGCCAGAATGGTGGCGGCAACGGCGTGGACGACGGTCAGCCCCGCGGCGACCGCATGCCGTCCCAGTTCGGAAAGGGCGGCGCCGGTGGCGGCGGTGACGACCGGGGTCGTCTTGAACGACGCGACAACGGCGAACGGGACCGGGATCGTGATCTTCGCGACCGTCCTGACCAGCGGGGCGACCGCGACCGGGCCGGCGATCACCGTCCAGGGGCCGGTCATGGCGACAACGACCGGCGCGACAACCGTGACGTCCGGCGGCCCGGAGAGGGCAAGCAGCTGCGGGCCCGGGACAACAATCGGCGCTGGCACAATCCGCGCGACTGGCGTCCCAGCTACCGGGCGCCGCGCCGCTTCAAGGTCGGGGTCTATATCCGTCCCCGCGGGTGGTACGCCCGCACCTGGCGGTACGGCGATTTCCTGCCTTTTGGCTGGTACGGCTCCAGCTACTATCTCAACCACTATCAGTACGGGCTGCCCATGGCCTCGATCGGTACGGAGTGGGTCCGGGTCGGCGATGACGCCTATCTGGTCGATGTATGGTCCGGCCGGATCCTGACCATCTATTACGGCGTCTTCTGGTAGGCCGGGACCTGCGGCCTCAACAGGGCCCCGGAGGCGACTCCGGGGCCTTTTTTGCGCGCTGGCCGCCCCCTGCCTTGACGGGCGGGTAAATTTCCGCTCGATAGCCGGGCTTTGCTGCACCGCCGTTGCGCGGGCACGGCCCAAACAGACTGTCCGGAGATTAAATCATGCGCGTCTACTACGACCGCGACGCTGACCTGTCCCGTATCCTGGAGCGCAAGATCGTTGTCGTAGGCTATGGCAGCCAGGGTCGGGCCCATGCGCTGAACCTGAAGGATAGCGGCGCCCGCGAAATCGCCGTCGCCCTGCGCCCCGGCTCGGCCACGGCCAGCAAGGTCGAGGCGGACGGCCTGAAGGTCATGACGGTGGCCGATGCCGCCAGATGGGCCGATGTGCTGATGATCCTGGCGCCCGACGAACTGCAGCGTGAAATTTACGCCACCGATATCGCCCCCAACCTGCGGGACGGGGCGGCCCTGATGTTCGCCCATGGCCTGAATGTGCATTTCGGCCTGATCGAGCCCAAGTCCACGGTCGACGTCCTGATGGTGGCGCCCAAGGGCCCCGGCCATACGGTGCGTTCCGAATATGAAAAGGGCGGCGGCGTTCCCTGCCTGATCGCCGTGCATCATGATGCGACCGGCGGCGCCCTGGACCTGGGCCTGGCCTATGCCTCCGCCATCGGCGGCGGTCGTTCCGGCGTGATCGAGACCAGCTTCCGCGAGGAATGCGAAACCGATCTGTTCGGCGAGCAGGCCGTGCTCTGTGGCGGTCTGGTCGAACTGATCCGCGCGGGCTTCGAAACCCTGGTCGAGGCCGGCTACGCGCCGGAAATGGCCTATTTCGAGTGCCTGCATGAAGTGAAGCTGATCGTCGACCTGATCTATGAAGGCGGCATCGCCAACATGAATTACTCGATCAGCAATACCGCCGAGTACGGCGAATATGTCACCGGTCCCCGGATCATCACGGCCGAAACCAAGGCCGAGATGAAGCGTGTCCTGGAGGACATCCAGTCCGGTCGGTTCGTGCGCGACTTCATGGCCGAAAACACCGTTGGCCAGCCCAGCTTCAAGGCCACCCGCCGCCGGTCCGCCGAACATCCGATCGAGGAAGTCGGCGCCCGCCTGCGGGGCATGATGCCCTGGATTACGAAGAATAAACTGGTGGACAAGGCCCGGAACTGATCCAGCTTTGCTGCAAAGCAAACTGGAGCCTCGACCTTGAACCGACGTTCTGCCGCTGCCGCCGCCCTGGCGGCAGGGGCTCTCTTCGCCCTCTGGTCTCCCGCCCGGGCGGCGCCGGACGCCCCCGTGGACCTGTCCGGCGTCGAGGTGGCGGCCGACCTGGCCGTTCGCCTGACCGTGGCCCTCGCCGGGGACATGACGGAACAGACCTATATCACCAGCGCCCCCTCGATGCTGAACTGCGGCGGCGCCCAGTTCCGCTTCCAGCAGGGCGAGGCCCGCAGCTGCTGGGTCTGGACCCGGCGAAAGAAGCCGGTCCTGCTGGCGGCCCAGTCCAATGGACGCTACGGCCTGGACTGGAAGGTGTCCTGGACCGGCTGCGAACCGATCGACAGCGGCGCAGTCTGCCGTCTGACGCCGGAGGCGGAAACCCTTGTCTCGGCGACCATTTCCCGGCTGCGATAGCGGGTTCAGGGCCCAGCCATGCGCGCCATAGCCAACCTTTATCTGGGCGGGCCGGACGACCTCTATCCGGAGGCCGCTCAACTGCGAAAACGGCAGAGGCTGCTGGCTGAAGGACGGGGCTTTTCCGTCCTGGCGCCTTTGCCGCTGGGGCCATCCCAGGATGATCACAGCGAACTGACGGCCCGGGCCCTCTATGCCGAACGTCTGGCCCGCCTCCGCCGGGCGGATGCCGGCATCATCAACCTGACGCCCTTTCGCGGCCCTGGCGCCGATGCCGGGGCGGCCTTCGAGATGGGTGTTCTGGCCGGCCGGTCCCGGCCGGTCATGGCCTGGATCAACCTGGCCGACGAGATGGAGGCGGAGTACCGCGAACGGGTCGATGGCTGGATGGGCTCACGCCTGGACGAAAGCGGCGTCCTGCGAGACGGCGAGGATTGCGAGATCGAGGATTTCGGCCTTCCGGAGGCCTCCCTGCTCTGGGCGGAGGCCCGGCGCCTGTTCGTCATCGTGACGGACGATCCGCTTTCGGATCTGACAGGCTTCGAGATGTGTCTGGACGCCCTGCGGCTCTACGCCGACTGAAGCCGCCGCATCTGGCGCTGTGACCGGAGGTCTGCGGCGATGGCCGCAAGCTGCTGTTCGAACAGCCGGTCGCATCCGATACAGGGGTTTTCATAGGGACGGCCCTTGGGGGTCAGGGTCTGGGAGAGCTTGCGGAAGCTGTCCCGATCAATCCCCAGGGTTTCGCCCGCCTCGCCGGGATCGCCGCGATTCAGGGCCTCGAAGGCGGGGTGGCCGCGCAGGCCGTCGAGAATCTCCAGCAGGGGTTCCTCGGTCAGGTTGCCGATCGGGGCGCCGGTCTTCAGACAACAGGGGAAGACATCACCATTGGGCTCGATGGCCACTTCGCTGCCGACGGCGCGGTAGTCGAGGAAAGACCGGGCGCCGGAATGGCGGGCGCAGAAATTGGTGTTCCAGTCGGCGGTGGACAGATCATTGGTCCAGGCCCGGCCGCGCGGCCAGAGCTCGCCGATCCAGCGGCCAGGTTCGGCGCCGAAATACAGATAGGTCGGGCCTTCAACAGGCGGGGACTTGCCGGCGCCCAGCTTGACCTGGCTGACGCCCATGCGCGCCATCATGGCGTCGATCTTTTCCGCCAGCTTCGCCTGACGGGCGTCGGTCATGCCGACGTGGTAGCTGTCGAAGCCGGAAATGGCGATGCCGCTGACCCCGCGACTGAGCATGGCTTCGAGATGGGTTTCGTTCAGCCGGTCGCCCGTGGTCTGGATATGGATCTTCGGGCGCAGATCCGGCGTCCAGCGCGTCTGGACCGCCTCGAGCACCGGATAGAAGATCCGCTGCCGAAACCCTTCCAGCAGCACTTCGCCGCCGGCCAGGATCAGACGGCCGGGCTGGCGGGCGCCGTCCTGGTCGAGATACCCGAAGTCGTCGGGCAGGTTCGCGATGACCCCGGCCCAGGCCTGTTCGCCCTCGGTCAGGACCTGGTCCAGCGCCCCCCGGACATAGGGTCGGAACCGGTCATCGTAGCAATGGGTGCAGCGGCGATGACAGGCCCAGGACAGGACCCAGTAGACAGATTCCATGGACCGACTCCGCAAGGCCGCCAAATCTAGCCCGAAGGGTGATCACGGTAAGTCGAATTCGACGTCAACCGCCCGTGACCGGCCTCAGGCTGCCCAGCCCAGAGCCTCGTCCCCGCGCAGGATGGCCTCGACTTCCGGCGTGTGTTTGGGGCCGGTCCTGGGGTGCAGCACCAGGGCCGGCAGCAGGACCAGGGGCGCGCGGCCGGTCTTGACCGCCCGGACGATGACCCGCTTGGCCGGCGTATCGGCAAAGGGCTGGATCGGTCGGATGCGGAAGGATCCCGCCTTGGCGCCCAGCAGGGCCAGCAGGTCCGCCAGCCGGTCGGCGCGATGTATGATGGTCAGGCTTCCGCCCTGGCGTACCGACTTCAGCAGAAAGCCTGTCCAGGCGGCCAGTCCGCCATCGGCCATCCAGGCCCCGGCCTTGGCCGGCGCGGGACCGCGAAGGGCGGCGGGGTCGTCAAAGAAGGGCGGGTTTGACAGGGCGGCGTCGAAGCTTTCCAGGCCCAGGGCCTTGAAACCGGACTCCACCTCTCCGCCGATTATGGCCACCCGGTCGCCGAGGTCGTTGTCCCGGACGTTTTGTCGCGCCAGGTCAGCCGCCGCTCCGTCGCGTTCCAGACCGGTGAACTGGCTGTCCTGGCGCCGCCATGCCGCCGACAGGAGGGCGGCGCCGACGCCGCAGCCGGCCTCGATCACCCGTTGGCCGGGGGCTGAATCACAGGCTGCCGCCAGCAATGCGGCGTCCAGGCCAGCGCGATAGCCACGGCTCGGCTGTCGCAACGAGACGCGTCCATTGAGCAATCGATCCTGCGTCTGATCCATTCCGGTCAATCGACGCCTTGTGCTAGTCCTTGGCCTGACCTATCCCGGCGCCTTGAGGGCCGCAACAGGCGGAACGACGACCAGATGAAACAGGAGCAGCAGGTTTTGGACGCAGTCACCGCCGCCGCAGACCGCCCGGCCGCGTCCGTCGACCTGCTCGTGGCCCTGGGGACGCCGGACATGGCCGGGGTCAATGCCCTGATCTCGGCGCGGATGCAGAGCCCGGTCGCCGTCATCCCCGCCCTGGCCGATCACCTTATCAATGCCGGGGGCAAGCGCCTGCGCCCCCTTCTGACCGTTGCGGCGGCCCGGCTGGCCGGCGCGACCGACGACGCCTGCCAGAAACTGGCGGCGGCGGTCGAGTTCATCCACACCGCCACGCTGCTGCATGACGATGTGATCGATTCCTCGCAGCTGCGCCGCGGCAAGGTTGCGGCCCATCTGATCTGGGGCGCCCCGTCCAGCGTGCTGGTCGGGGATTTCCTGTTCGCCCGGTCCTTCGAGCTGATGGTCGAGGCGGGGTCCCTGCGGGCCCTGGACATCCTGGCCAAGGCGGCCGGGGTGATCAGCGAGGGCGAGGTGCTGCAGCTGACCCGGGCCCATGACCTGAACCTGGCCAAGGAAGTCTATCTCGAGATCATCCGGGCCAAGACAGCCGAGCTGTTTGCCGCCGCCGCTGAAGCGGGCGCGGTCAGCGCCGGTGCGCCGGACGAGCAGCAGCGGGCGATGCGCAGCTATGGGCTGAACCTCGGCCTGGCCTTCCAGCTTTCGGATGACGCCCTGGACTATGGCGGCCTCACAGAGGACCTGGGCAAGAACGCCGGCGACGACTTCCGGGAGGGCAAGGCGACGCTGCCCCTGCTGCTGGCCATCGCCGCGACCGGGGCGGACGAGGCGGCCTTCTGGGAGCGCACCATCGGACGCCGCGAGCAGTCTGACGCCGATTTCCGGCGCGCCCAGGACCTGATCCGCCAGACCGGCGCCGGGGCGGCGACTCTTCAGCTGGCGGCCGAGTTTGCGTCCGAGGCCAAGTCGGCTCTGGTCTGCATGCCAGCAGGCGACTGGCGGACAGCGCTGGAAGACCTTGCTGATTTTGCCGTCAGCCGCCGGGCCTGAGACCGGCGCCTTGAGGCAAGGCCCCGCGTCATCGCGCATCCTGGTCATCAAACTCTCGGCCCTGGGCGATTTCATCCAGGCGACGGGGCCCATGAAGGCCATCCGCGCTCACCATCCGGACGCCCATATCACCCTGCTGACCACGGCGCCGTTCGAGGCCATGGCCCGCGCAACCGGCTGGTTCGACGAGGTCTGGACCCATGGCCGGCCGGCCTGGTCTGATCTGCCGGCGGTGGCGCGGTTGCTGTGGCGGCTCCGGAAGGGCCGGTTCGAGCGGGTCTATGATCTCCAGACCCAGAGCCGGACCGTTCGCTACTTCCAGCTGATGTGGCCGAACCGTCCGGCCTGGTCGGGCAATGCCCCGGGCGCCGCGTTTGAATACAGCGGCCCTGCCCGGGACCGCCTGCATGTTCAGGACAGCCAGCGCAATCAGCTCGCCCTTGCAGGGCTGACCGATGTTCCGCCGCCGGACGTCGCCTGGCTGACGGGGCAGGGGCGGTTTGGCCTGCCGGACCGGTTCGCCCTTCTGGTTCCGGGCGGCGCGCCGCACCGGCCGGCCAAGCGCTGGCCGGCGGCTCTGTATGGCCGGTTGGCGGTTGATCTGGCCAGGGCCGGCGTCACGCCGGTCGTCCTGGGCCATGGTCCGGAAGAAGAGGCTCTGGCAGCGGAAATCCTTGCGGCGGAGCCTTCCGCCATAAGCCTGGTCGGCAGGACCCACTATGGCGATATCGCCGATCTGGGGCGGATGGCGCGGCTTCTGGTCGGCAATGACACGGGCCCGGTCCATGTGGCCGTAGCGGCCGGTTGTCCCGGGGTCGTGCTGTTTTCGCAGGACAGCAATCCAGACCTCAGCGCACCCCGGCCTGTGCGGCCGGATCAGCGGGTGGAGATCCTGAGACAGGATGACCTGAGAGACCTGTCTGTCGAGGCTGTCTGGGCGGAAACGGGCCTGCACCAGGTTTAGGCTTGGGCGCGCGGGTTCGGGCTGTTCCAACCGGATGATGATGGAGCCATCTCGACAGGCGGGGTGTTAATGATCATCTAGACCGTGACCTTGCCGAGGAGCGACCGCCATGATCCGCCTGATCCTGAATCTGCTGTGGTTCTTTTTCGGAGGCTGGCTTTCAGGCCTGCTGTGGCTGCTGGGCGGGGCGATCCTCGCCCTCACCATTGTCGGACTTCCCTATACCTTTGCGGCCTGGCGTATCGCCAGCTTCAGCTTCTGGCCGTTCGGGCGGGAGGTGGTGAGCCGGGAACTGGTCAGCGGGGAACGCGACATCGGAACAGGCCCGTTGGGCCTGATCCTGAACATCATCTGGTTCATCTTCGCCGGCTGGTACATCGCCCTCAGCCATCTGCTGATCGCCGTGGCCGAGTTCGTGACAATCATCGGCATTCCGTTTGCCCTGAAGGACCTGCAGCTGGCGGGCCTGGCTCTGGCGCCGATCGGCAAGACGGTGGTGGAAAAGCGCTGACCGGAGCCGGTTAACCCTGACGGGCAGATGCGCCTTGACGGATCTGCAATTGAGCAGATGCTATTTCGGGTCAGGCATCATGAATGCGGTCGAGGCCTTGGGATCAGTCTTGGCCGTGTTCAGCCCCTTGTGTGCCCCGTAGCGTAACCTGGTCCCGAGTAAACAGCGTATGCGTAGCGTATCAGTTGGCCTGATGCTCTGTTTGAGCATGGGGTTTGGTCATGTCGGAGCCGCCATGGCGGCAGGGACGCCGGCAGATGGCAAGGTTCCCTACACCGGGTCTCAGTTCGACATCTATGCGCTGTCCATGCCGGACGTGGCCTATCTCGTTTCCTATGTCGGTCAGGAGCGCGAAGGCCGCATCAACACCGACGGCTCGACGGACTCCAACCGCGGGTTCGTGCCGGGCTCCACGCCGCTGTTCGTCGAGACCCAGAAGGTCGGCTACCAGGTGTTGCGCGCCGGACTGGCCGCCAACAACAGCCTCTGGATCGACAAGGGCCTTCGGGCGATCGAATGGGGGCTGAAGCCGGAAGTCCTTGGGGCTGACGGCTCATTTCCGGACCAAAGGGAGACAGAGACACTCGCCGGCCGGGCGCTCCATCCCAAATCGATCTTCCTGGATTCAGCGGCCCATGCCGTGCTGCTGATCCGTCAGTCTGATACCCCGGCGGCCTACAAGGCGCGGGCAGAGCTGCTGGTCCCCGGCATTCACCTGGCCGTGCGCGAGATCGTCGACTCCGGGGATGCCTTCAGGTTCTTCAAGAACAACGCCAATTCCAGCCAGCTGGCCTTTGTCGCCATGGCGATCCATCAGGCGGGGCTGGTCGCAGGGGACCAATTCCTGATCGACGTCGCCCGCAAGCAGTTCGAACAGATATTCGCGATGCAGATGACAAACGGCGCGTTTCTGGAAAAGGGCGGGTTCGACACTTCCTACCAGATGAACACGCTCGAGCTGACAACGGCCTACAACGCCACACTGGAGGCCGGAGACTGGCGAAACAAGGTGGCGGCGAGGAACAAGATGGCCGCGGACTGGTTCCTTGGCCGGGTTGCCGAGAATGGCTCGGTCGATACGACCGGCAATACGCGGCAGGAGGCCTGCAGCAGCCTTCCGGGCTATTTCCCGAAAGGCCTGGACATCGATAACATCCCGATCCGGCTCTACCATCACGCCTATCTGGCGGGTCGTACCAAGGTCATCGCCCCGGTCGCGGCCCAGATCCAGTTCCGGGGAACCACCTATGACCACTTTGGCCACTGCGCCAATCCGGTGGTCCAATAGGCGCCGGACCTGACGAATGAGGGCGCCTGGGCGCCATCACCCGGGGCTGATCATCTTTTCCGGACGGACCGCCTCGTCAAACTCGGCATCGGTCAGGTAACCGCCGCCGACCGCTTCCTGGCGCAGGGTGGTGCCGTTCTTGTGGGCGGTCTTGGCGATCTTGGCGCAGGCGTCGTAGCCGAGTTTGGTGTTGAGGGCCGTGACCAGCATCAGGCTGTTGTCCAGGCCGCGCTTGATGTTGTCCTCGCGGGGTTCGATGCCGACGACGCAGTTGTCGGTGAAGCTGATGGCGGCGTCGGCCAGCAGCCGGACCGACTGCAGGAAGTTATAGGCCATGACCGGGTTGAAGACGTTCAGCTCGAAATGGCCGCTGGCGCCGGCGAAGGTCAGGGTGGCCTGGTTGCCGAACACCTGGGCGCAGACCATGGTCAGGGCTTCGCACTGGGTGGGATTGACCTTGCCGGGCATGATCGAGCTGCCGGGCTCGTTCTCCGGCAGGGCCAGTTCGCCCAGGCCCGAACGCGGGCCGCTGCCGAGGAAGCGGATGTCGTTGGCGATCTTGAACAGGCTGCCGGCCACGGTGTTGATGGCGCCGTGGGTAAAGACCATGGCGTCATGGGCCGCCAGGGCCTCGAACTTGTTGGGGGCGGTGGTGAAGGGCAGGCCGGTGATGGCGGCGATCCGCTCGGCGACCTTCTCGGCAAAGCCGACAGGGGCGTTCAGGCCCGTGCCGACAGCCGTGCCGCCCTGAGCCAGCTCCATCAGTTTGGGCAGGGTCAGTTCAATCCGCTCGATGCCATTGGCCACTTGCTGGGCATAGCCGCTGAATTCCTGGCCCAGGGTCAGGGGGGTCGCGTCCTGGGTATGGGTGCGGCCGATCTTGATGATGTGGGTCCAGGCCCTGGCCTTGGCGTCGAGGGCGGCATGCAGATGCCTCAGGGCCGGCAGCAGTCGCTGGACCACCTGCTCGGCCGAGGCGATATGCATGGCGGTCGGATAGGTGTCGTTGGACGACTGGCTCATATTGACGTGGTCATTGGGATGAACCGGCTTCTTGCTGCCCATCTCTCCGCCGAGCATCTGGATGGCCCGGTTGGAAATCACCTCGTTGGCGTTCATGTTGGACTGGGTGCCGGACCCGGTCTGCCAGACGACCAGCGGAAAATGGTCATTCAGCCGGCCGTCAATGACTTCCTGGGCGGCGGCGACAACCACCTCGCAAAGCTTCGGATCCATCCGGCCCAGGGCGGTGTTGGCCTCGGCTGCGGCGCGCTTGACGATCCCGAGGGCCCGGACGACGGCCAAAGGCTGCTTTTCCCAGCCGATCTTGAAGTTGCCGATCGACCGCTGCGACTGCGCGCCCCAATAGCGGGTCGCATCGACCTCGATCGGGCCAAAGGTGTCAGTCTCGGTACGGGTGGCGGTCATCTGCAGGTCCCCTTTACGAACGGCTGGCGTGGGTTTACCGCCGGAGACCCAGACTGCAAGGGCGGATAGCAGGATTGGGTGATCGAAGACCGTCCAGAACTGTTCCGCCGGCGGCAGACCTGGCCGGCGGCGGGCGAAGAGCAGGGCGATTTCGAACCCATGAGTGACGACTGGACGCAACAGGGCAAGGTTCGGGCGCGTGACACCGAGGGCGGGCTGGAAATCGTGGTCGACGGACTGACCACCCAGGCCCGGTACTACAAGCCCTTGATCTACGAGTTCTTCCGCAAGGTCTGGCGCGGGTCCCGGCCGGTCTGGGGTGAGTTTTCAGTCGAGATCGCCATGGAATACACCGGTGATCCGCCCTGGATGGATCTGGACAACCTGGCCAAGGCCCTGCTCGACGCCATCAAGGGCTACGCCTTTCATGACGACGCCCAGGTCGCCCGGCTGCTGGTCGAGCGGCATGCCGGCGAACGGGAACGGATCACCATCCGCGTACGGAAACTGTCCGGCTGAGGGGGTTTGATCAGAAGGGGTTTCGGGGGGTGGGTCGCTCGAACGCCAAGGCGATCAGGGCGGCGTAGCCGACCAGCAGGAAGGCCCCGTATCGACCCTGGCTGACGGCCTCGAGCTGCGGGAACACCACATCCATGTTGAAGAAGGCCATCAGACCGCCGATGAGGCCGGGCAGGAAAAACGCCAGGGCGGGAAAGACCCGCTTGCTGCGCGGGGTGCGACGAAGCCTAGCCGTGAAGCAGAAAACCACCAGCAAGGCCGTGGTCGCAAGCATTGCATTCAGGGCGTAGAACCAGAAGCTGCTTTCCAGCAGTCCCCCGCCAAACGCGCCGTAGAAGGCCGTCACCGCAAACCAGGCGATCGCCCCCGCAATTCCATAGGCAAGACAGTCTTCTTTTGACACGTCCGCACCCCAAAGCCACTGTTGACAAGGGTTGCGTTGCCAGACCCGTGCCGACAAGGGGAAAATGCGACCGGCGCGATGACAACCGCGAGATCGACTGCAAAGATCCGTTCCGGCGGTCGGCCAAAGCACCCTGTTCAGGTCGCTTCGACCGGCATCCGCCGTCCTGCGACTTGGGGTCGCGGCGTCAGCTCGCCCAGGGGAAGATCGCCCCCCAGGTCGCCAGCAGGGCGGAGAAGATCAGGAAGATGACGGCTGTCGCCGTGAACCGCAGCTTCCGACCAAAGGTGAAGCTGTCCACCCGGCGGCCGCCCTGCCAGATGAAGGGTGTCAGCAGAATGACCACGACGCTCAGGATGGCGCTGACAAACCCGCAGGCCGAGGCGGTTAGCAACAGGCCGCCCGGCCAGTCAAAGAATATGGCTGCCACGTCGCCGCTGCGGCTTGTCCAGATCGCTGTGCTGGCGAAGGCCACGACCCAGAGCACGGCCTGGCTCGTCTGGATCATGCTTCCGCGCGCCTGGGCGGTTGTCTGGCGAAGGTTGAGCCGCAGCCTCAGCCCCGACCCGACCAGGGTCGAGATCGACGCCACCAGGGCCAGCAGGGCCAGCCAGACCATCAGGCCCTGGCCGCCCAGCAGTCCGACCCGCTGGCTGAAGGTCGCGCCGTTGGCGTCGTAGAAGCCCGTCGCGCGACCGTTCTTCATCTCGAAGGCAATCTGTCGCGGGTCACTGACCGATCGGAACAGGCCCGACTGGTTGACCGGCGTCCAGACACTGCTGCTGTTGAAGCCCTGGATGACCAGTTGTCCCTGTTCATCCACCGTGATTTTTGTCCGGCCATTGATCAGGCCGATGAACTTTTCCATTCCGTGGAAGGAGCGCCGCGAGGTCAGGTACTCGCCCGTGAAGGCGGCGCGGTTTGCCTCAAGCCATTGCGAACGGACCGGCGGCTGTGCGGCCTGGCCGCCCGTATAGAAGCGCTGGACGATCCGCTCGGCCAGGGATCGGGTCAGGGCTGCTCCGGTCTCGGTATTGACGGCGACGAACACACCCAGGCCCAGATCGGGAACCACGGTCATGTTCGACCGGAAGGACAGGGTGGCGCCGTCATGGCCATAGCCCGTCCGGCCGCCGGGCAGGCGGTATTCGATGAAGCCCCGGGCGAAACCGCCGGCCCCGGGCAGGGCCCGCTGGTCGACAGTGCGAAATCCAGCCGCCGTCTGGGCGTTGTAAAGGGTCACGCCATCCAGGGTTCCGCCATTCAGCAACAACATCATGTAGCGGGCCATATCGGAGGCCGTCGAAGAGCCGCCGCCGGCTGCCGCGACCTGGCTGACAAACTCGTAGGGGCGCTCCACAAACCGGGAGCCGGTCCAGAAATAGCCCTTTGAAACATCCCCTGCCAGAAGGGCCGGCATGGGGGCAGGCAGGTCGCCACGAGGCGGATAGACATCCCGGAAGGTCGTGCGGTTCATCCCCAGAGGGCGGGTGATGTCCTGTTCCATGACCTGTTCAAAGGGTCGCTGGGCCTGCCAGGCGACCGCTTCGCCCGCCAGGCCGACGCCGTAGTTCGAATAGGCTGGCACGGAGCCGGCCGGCCATTCGCGCCGGGGCCGTTCCTGTTTCAGCCAGGTCATGGCTGGGCGAACCCGCCGGGCGTCCTTCTCGAAGAGCTGGCCGAGGGCCCGGTCCTCGAATCCGGGACGGTGGTTCATCAGGTCGATGACCCGGACCTGTTGCTCGAAGCCCTGATCCGGCACCTTGACGGATTCAGGCAGGTAGAGGTTCACAGGCGCGTCCAGCCGGATGCGCCCGGCCTCGACCTGCCGCATCACGGCGATCCAGGTAAAGGTCTTGGAGATCGAGGCCAGTCGAAACAGGGTGCGGTCCGGATCGACACGGCGGGCCGGGCTGAGACTGTCAAAGCCGTAACCGCGCTTGAAGACGACCTGGCCATTCTGGACAACCGAGACGCTGACGCCGGCGACCTTCTGGCCGATCATGGTCTCGGTGACGACCCCATCAATGAAGGCGGCCAGCTGGGCTGGATCCATGGGGGCTGCCGACACCGGCGGCGCCGCCGCGACGGGCGGGGCGACCATGGCTGCTGAACCGGAGGATGCCGGCCTGGCGACGGCGCGTCGTGTGGACCAGCGGCGGCTTGCGGTCGGGGGCGCCGGGGCGGGCTGGGCCGTCGATGCCTCCTGGGCCGCAGGCAGGGCGGCCGCAGGCTGGGCTTCCTGGGCAAGGCCGATCGTCGGCCCCAAGCCAATGGCGACCGTCAGGATCGCCGTCAGCAAAACCCTCATGCCCGAAATATGCATCACCTTACTGATCCCCCGTCGTCGCCTGACAGGCGACGTCTGATTGAGGGTGATCGCTATCCGCCCTTGGGGAAGCCGTAAAGTGGTAGAAGCGGTCTGATGCCCGTTCCGACCCAGACCTGTGGCTCGGAAGGCGGTGAGGCGCCTGTTTCCCGCTCCCGACGTGTCACGCAGGACAGCACGGCGGCGGGCAGGGCCGCCCATCCGGCAGACCCGCCTGCGGCCTCCAGGAAACACTCATCGAAATAGGGATAGACATCGCTCTCGCCGCAACCGAACGAACTGCGGTCCTTCCGGGCCGAAGTCAGGACCAAGCGATCCTTTTCCTCCAGCGCCGGCAGGTTCACGCCGGAAAAGCAGGTGGAAATCACCACAATGGTCGGACGGTTGGGGCAGGCGCTATTGACCAGCTGGGCCATGACAACCGGAAAGACCACCGTCGCATTGTCGGTCTGGGGATGACCCAGAAAGGCGCCGAACTTGGTGCCGTGGGACGTGAAATAGAACAGGCAGCCAGCCTTGGCCTGTTGGGCCAGGCCCTGAAGTCCATTCTGGATACCGAACAGGGTGCTGATGCCGGGCGTCGGGCTGTAGCGCTCCGGTCGAACTGAAAACTGCAGGACATTGGCCGGCGAAAAGCCCATCTTCTCGACCAGAGCCTGGCTCAGGTCGCGCCTGGCGTTGTCGAAGGCTTCGGTATCGCCGCCGCCGGAGCCGTGAAAATCCCCGGCCACCACGACGGCCGCCCAGCCGGACATTGCGCCCTTGCCGGCCGCCATCCCCGAAGCGGGCGCCAGCAGGACCGCCAGGCCGGCCAGCATTCCCAGGGCCAACCTCTTCATGACGCCGCCTATTTCTTGAAGGACTTGAAGGGAGTGGGCATGGCCGTGGCGGTCGCCTTGGCCAGGAGCCTGTCTTCACTGTCGTAAAGCTCGCCTTCCAGGAAGGCGATGGTCTTGCCCCAGCGCGCCACCATGCCGACGCCCTTGAGCAGGCCCGGCATGGCCGGACGGAAGAAGCTGGTCTTCATTTCAAGGGTTGGCATGACGCAGGTCATGCCGGAGGTCACAAGGCCGGACACCGACATGCATTCATCCAGCATGGCGCAGACAAAGCCGCCCTGGATCTGTCCCATGGGATTGCAGAGCAGGTCCGCCCGGGCGTCAAAGGCGACCTCGACACGTTTCAGGGCCTGGGACACAGACAGCATCCGGAAACCGAGCGTGCGCGATCCCGAAGGCTGGGCCTTCGAATTCAGAAACCGCTGAAGGATGGCCTCGTCGCTAAGGGCCTGCGGCTGGGTGTCGGCTGTTTCGCTCATTTCTTCCGGAACTGATCCAGGGAAACCACCTTGGCGGCCGGTTCGACAGCGGGCGCCGCATCGTCAGCCAGCGGCTCATCGGTCGCTGCATCTTCGGTCTCGACCAGGGTCGAGGCCTCGAGATCGGCGGCCTCGAACTGCAGGCCGAACTGGACCCAGGGGTCGAAGAACCTGACCACGGCCGTATAGGGAATCGACAGCCGCTTGGGTTGTCCGCCAAACTTCAGGGTCACGGTGAAGAAGGTCTCACCCGGCGCCAGGTCCCAGTACTGGTGCTGGAGAATGATCGTCATCTCGTCCGGGTATTTGGACAGCACTTCCGGGGGCCCTGAAACGCCCGGCGCCTGGGTCTTGAAGGTAATGTAGAAATGATGCTCGCCCGGCAGGCCGCCCGGGGCTGCCGCCTTCCGCAGGGCTGCCTTGACGACTCCCCTAAGGGCATCCTGGGCCATGGCCTCATAATGCATCAGGTCTTGCGGTGGCTTGTCTTGCGCCATTGGCGTTCACTCGGGTCCCGGTCTTGTCAGGTCAACCTAGCGGTTTGGCGCGCGCCCGCAATGCCGATACCGCTCGGTCGGCTGACGATCGAAATCAGTTTTCACGTTCCGCATCGAGGGGTGACTGCCGGGTCACAGTTGCGACCCGCAGGGCGTTGGTCGTTCCGGGCAGATTGAAGGGCACGCCGGCGGTGACCACCACCTCGTCGCCCCAGGTCGCAAGGCCCTCGCGCCGGGCCGTGGACAGGGCGCCGGTCACAGCCTGGGTCATGGTGTCATGGCCGGCGATATGGACAGGATGGACGCCCCAGACCAGCGCCAGGCGCCGGGCGGTGGCCATCACCGGGGTCAGGCCCAGGATGGGCGCCGAGGGTCGCTGGCGGGCGATCCTCAGGGCTGTCGAGCCGCCATGGGTGAAGGCGGCGATGGCCTTGGCTCCCGACGAGTCCGCCACCTGCCGCGCTGCGGCGGCGATGGCTCCGGAGGAGGTTGTCTCTGCCGCCAGCGGGCGGTCATCCATGGCGGCCCGCCACTCTGAGTCCCGCTCCACGCGGGAGAGGATCCGGTCCATCATGTCGACCGCCTCGAGGGGATAATGGCCAGCCGCTGTCTCGGCCGAGAGCATCACCGCATCGGCGCCCTCGAACAGTGCGCCGGCGACGTCGGACGCCTCGGCCCTGGTCGGGGTCGGGGAACTGATCATGCTCTCCATCATCTGGGTGGCGACGATGACGGGACGGCCCATCTCGCGCGCCTTCCGGACGATCCGCCGCTGTGCGAGGGGCACTTCTTCCGGTGGAAGTTCGACCCCCAGATCACCGCGGGCCACCATGACGGCGTCCTACAGGGCGATGATTTCATCAAGATTGGCCAGGGCCTGAGGCTTTTCGAGCTTTGTCAGGACCCAGGCGCGACCGGCGATCAGTTCCCTGGCCTCGATCACGTCTTCGGGCCGCTGCACGAAGGACAGACCGACGAAATCAACGCCCTGCTCGAGGGCGAAGGCCAGGTCGATCCGGTCCTTGGCGGTCAGGGCGGGGATGGGCAGCATGACATCCGGGACGTTGACGCCCTTGCGGTCGGAAAGCCGGCCGGCGACCACCACGGCGGTTTCCAGATGATCTGGTCGGACATGATCGACCCGGAGCTTCAGCTTGCCGTCATCGATCAGCAGATTCATGCCGGGGGTCGCAGCCTCGATGATCTCCGGATGAGGCAACTGGACCCGGCTTACATCGCCGGGGATCGGGGAGAGGTCCAGACGGAAGGACTGGCCCTTCTGGAGGATGACATGGCCATTGCTGAACCGGCCGATCCTCAGTTTCGGCCCCTGCACATCGGCCAGGACGCCGATCGGCCGGCCGGTCTTGCGCTCAAGGCTGCGAATGATCGCCAGCCTTTCGGCATGGTCGGCATGGTCGCCATGGCTGAAGTTCAGGCGGAAGACGTCGGCGCCGCCCTTCAGGATGGCCTCGATCATGGCCGGGGTCGAGGTCGCGGGACCCAGGGTGGCTACGATCTTGGCGCGTCGGCGACGCAGGATGTGGTGACGGCCCGGCATTTATTTTTCCTGGCGCGGCAAGTTCGGCCAGCGCGACCCTGTTCCTACAGCAAGGCGTGACTCGCCCATACTGGCGAGACATCATTCCAGATCACAAGGGAGCGAGAGGTCCGCCGGACGGCGTCCCGTCTGCGACGGGTTTCAAAGACAGATTTTCGCGAAGCAGGTGGGGGGCTTCTGTTGCCAGGCGCCCCCCGGGCCCCGCCTGAAGGTGCTAAACCCGCAGGGCTTTAGAGCGAGTGCTCCGGCGCTGCATTACGCGGCGACAGCGTACTCTTCAGCGAAGTTATCGTTCGCAGTTAGTTTAAAACCCGAAACGGTGGGTCAGGCCGAGAGAAAGCAACACCTTTACACGTCTGTCGATGCTGATCGGCCCCGCACTTCCCGGCGATAACCCGGAAGGATGATGGTGGAGCCGCCGGGAATCGCACCCGGGTCCAGTCCGCTTATTTCGAGCGCGTTTATCTCCATAGTCCGGGCGAACCCGGACAGATCCAATATAGGATGTATTGGTTGCGAATGGAATGACCCCCCTGAAATGTCCGCTGGCGGGTGGCAACGAAACGGCCTGGCCGCCGGCCCGATCGGCAGCCTGTTGTGCAGCCGTCCGGGGTTGCCGCCATCCAGGATTGAGTGAAGGGCTGACAGATACGCAATTCCCTGATCAGAATGGGCCGTTGCTCCTGTTGGGGGGGCTTTTGAGGGAGACTGATCAGATGAGCAGGTTGTTGGCCGAGTTTATCGGCACCTTGACCCTCGTCCTGTTCGGCTGTGGCGCAGCCGTCCTGGGCGGAGAAAACATCGGGCAGCTCGGGATCGCCCTGGCGTTTGGCTTTGCGATTGTCGCCATGGCCTATGGCATCGGGCCGATCTCGGGTTGCCACGTCAATCCTGCGGTCAGCCTTGCGGTCTTCATCGCCGGCCGCATGAGCGCCAGGGACATGCTGCTGTACTGGGCGGCGCAGTTCGCCGGCGCCCTTGCGGGGGCCGCCATCCTGATGGTCCTGGCCAAGACGGGCGTGGAAAGCGGCCTTGGCCGTAATGGCTGGGGCCCTGGATACCTGGGTGAGTATTCCCTCCAGGCCGCCCTGGTCTTCGAGATCGTGATGACCGCCCTGTTCGTTACGGTGATCCTGGGGGCGACTGGTCCCGGTTCGTCCCCCGGTTTCGCCGGTCTGGCGATCGGCATCACCCTGGCGGTGATCCACATAGTGGGGATTCAGGTGACCGGCGTATCGGTCAATCCGGCGCGCAGCTTTGGTCCTGCCCTGCTGGTCGGCGGAGAGGCCCTGTCACAGCTCTGGCTGTTTGTGGTCGCCCCGGCGATTGGCGCCGTGATCGGCGGCTTGGCCTTCCGGTCAAGGCTGCTGAAGGCCTGAGCCGGCCTACATCGCCTCGGGGCCTCGCTCGATCGAAAGCACACCGGTGCGGGACAGTTCAACCAGTCCCAGGGGCCTCATCAGTTCGACGAAGCTGTCGATCTTGGTGGGGGCGCCGGTGATTTCGAAGACGAAGCTCTCCGAGGTGGTGTCGATGACCTTGGCCCGGAAGATGTCGCTTACCCGAAGGGCCTCGACCCGATCACCGCCCGTGCCGCGCACCTTGACCAGGGCAAGCTCCCGTTCGACGCCATTGGGGTCGCGGGTCACGTCCTGGACGCGGCGGACGCTGACCACCTTCTGAAGCTGGGCCTCGATCTGGTCCAGCACATGGGGCGCGCCCCGGGTGACCACGGTGATGCGGCTGGTATGGGCCCGTCGGTCGGTCTCGGCGACAGTCAGGCTTTCGATATTGTAGCCCCGGGCGGCGAACAGGCCGACAACCCGGTGAAGGACACCGGCCTCATTGTCGACCAGAAGGGCGAAGGTGGCGAGGGACTCGACCTCGGTCTTGTGGGCAAGGTCATAGGCCGAGGCGGGCGGTGTGGGCTGGGCCATCAGACAAGCCCCCGGCCGCTTTCGCCGATGATGCTGCCGATATCGCGTGCGTCGTCGGGCAGGATCATCTCGTTGTGGGCCTTTCCGGAGGGGATCATGGGCAGGCAGTTCTCGCTCTTCTCGACCCGGCAGTCAAAGATCACCGGGCGGGGACTGTCGATCATCTCCAGGATCTTCGCGTCAAGCTCGGCGGGATCGCTGCAGCGTATGCCGACAGCGCCATAGGCCTCGGCCAGTTTCACAAAGTCGGGCAGGCTTGCCGAATAGCTGTGGCTGTAGCGCTCGCCATGCAGAAGCTGCTGCCACTGACGGACCATGCCCATCCATTCGTTGTTCAGGATGAAGACCTTGACCGGCAGATCATATTGCACGGCCGTGGAAAGCTCCTGGGTCATCATCTGGATGCTGGCCTCGCCGGCGATGTCGATGACAAGGCTGCCTGGGTGGGCCAACTGCACGCCGACAGCCGCCGGAAGGCCATAGCCCATGGTGCCGAGGCCTCCGGACGTCATCCAGCGATTGGGCTCCTGGAAGCGATAGAACTGGGCCGCCCACATCTGGTGCTGGCCGACTTCGGTCGTGATGTAGGTGTCGCGGTCCTTGGTCAGGGCATAGAGGCGCTCGATGGCCTGCTGCGGCTTGATGACCTTGTCGCCGGTCCGGTAACTCAGGCACTGGCGGGCGCGCCAGTTGTCGATCTGCCGCCACCAGTCATCCAGGGCCTGGCGGTTGGGCTCATGGCCGCCGGCCTTCCAGGCCTCGATCAGATCGGCCAGGACACTGCCGGCGTCGCCGACGATACCCACATCCACCCGGACATTCTTGTTGATGGAAGAGGCGTCGATATCGATGTGGATCTTCTTGGATCCGGGCGAGAAGGCGTCGAGGCGGCCGGTGACCCGGTCGTCGAACCTGGCGCCGACACAGACCATCACGTCGCAGTCGTGCATGGCGTTATTGGCCTCGAAGGTGCCATGCATGCCCAGCATTCCGAGCCAGGCGGGATCGGCCGCCGGAAAGGCTCCCAGGCCCATGAGGGTCGAGGTGACCGGAGCGCCGGTCATGGCCGCCAGTTGGCGCAACAGGGTGCTGGCCTCCGGGCCGGCGTTGATGACGCCGCCGCCGGTATAGAAGATCGGGCGGCGCGCCCCGGCGATCAGCCGGGCGGCCTCGGCGATCCTGCCGGGGTCGCCCTTGGTCCGGGGGTTGTAGCCATGGCCGAAGATGACTTCATCAGGCCCCTCGTACCGGCCCCTGGCGAACTGCACGTCCTTGGGAATATCGATCAGCACCGGGCCGGGTCGTCCCGAGGTGGCGATATGGAAGGCTTCGTGCAGGATCCGCGGCAGGTCCCGGATGTCTTTGACCAGGTAGTTGTGCTTGGTGCAGGAGCGGGTGATGCCAACCGTGTCGGCTTCCTGAAAGGCGTCGGTGCCGATCAGATGGGTCGGGACCTGGCCAGTCAGGACGACCATGGGGATGGAGTCCATAAGGGCGTCGACAATGCCGGTCACTACATTGGTGGCGCCCGGGCCGCTGGTCACCAGAACCACGCCGGGCTTTCCGGTGGATCGGGCATAGCCCTCGGCTGCATGGGCCGCGCCCTGTTCATGCCGAACCAGAATATGACGCAGCCTGGGTCCGAAGGTCTCGTTATCCTGGAACAGGGCGTCGTAGATAGGAAGGACCGCCCCGCCCGGATAGCCAAACATGACTTCTACCCCCTGGTCCACCAGGGCTCGAATAACCATTTCCGCGCCCGAAAGGGTCTGGTCGGTCTGGGCTGAGACGCTTGTCGAGGCTGTAGCGGTTTTCTGGTCGGTCATCTTCAGGGTTCCAGGGGGCGTTCAGGCAACAAAAAAGGCCCGCAAGGGGCCTTGGCGCACGCGGCCGCGCAACACGCCGGAAGGCGTGTCACGGTCGGCCGCTAGATAAGTACGATGCCTAAAGGGCGCACAAAGTTTGCTCCAAATTCACGATTTCACTCATGCCACGCCGCCGGGCGGGGGTCAAGGCGGGGCTGAGCGCAACAAACTGCCTCAGCCAGGCAGGGCCTGAAACTGGATTTCGGGATCCAGGGATGATGTCCGCGGCCAGTCGGCGGTCTGGTTCCGCAGCCAGGTCAGCTGCCGTTTGGCGTAGCGCCGGGTCTCGCGGCAGGCCATCCCGGTCGCTGTGGCCAGGCTTGTCCTGCCCTCCAGCCAGGCGGCCAGTTCGCGGACCCCCACCGCTTTCATGACCGGCAGGGCGGGATCCAGTCTGCGCGCCGTCAGCCGCGCAACCTCGTCGCCTGCGCCCTGTGCCAGCATCTGAGTGAACCGCTGGTCACAGCGGGCGTAGAGCGTCTCGCGGGAGGGTTCCAGGATCAGGCCGCGCCAGCGATCCGGCGCCAGGGCGGGACGCGTGTCGGCCTGCCAGGCGCTGATGGGGCGGCCTGTCGCGACCAGAACCTCCAGGGCCCGCGACAGTCGCAGGCGGTCGCCCGGCGCGATGCGGGTCGCCGCCGCCGGATCGGACAGGGCCAGCTGGCCGCGGACAGCAGCCTCGCCCTCGGCGTCGTAACGGTCCTGCACAGCCTGTCGCACCTCGGGCGGTATGGGCGGCGTTTCCGCCAGACCCTGGGTCAGGGCCTGGAAATACAGCCCGGTGCCGCCGACGATCACGGCGGGGCGGCCCCGGGTCCGCAGGTCTTCGAGAATCTGAAGCGTGGCGCGCAGCCATCGACCAACGCTCCAGCCATCTGCGCCGTCGGCCAGGCCAAACAGGTGGTGCGGCGCCTGGGCCATCTCTGCGACATCGGGACGTGCGCTGAGGACCTGAAGGTCCGCATAGAGCTGCAGGGCGTCGGCATTGATGATCTCGGCGCCCGTCTTGCGCGCCAGTCTGAGGGCGAGGGCGGACTTGCCGCTTGCGGTAGGTCCGGCGATCAGCCAGATGCGAGGCTCCATGACCCTATCCATCACCCTTGTCTCACCTGATCCGCAAGGTCTTGCCGACGCTGTCCGCCTTCTGGACGGCGCCCTGGCCCTCTCGCCGCCCCGGATCCTGGGCCCCGGCGCCCTCGATTTCACATCCGGGGGCGACCTGTCGAGCCTGAGACTGGCGACCGGCGAGGCCCTGGCGGGCCTGGCCGTCGACTATTGCGTCCAGCCCACGGCCGGCCGACGCAAGCGGCTGCTGATCGCCGATATGGACTCGACCATCATCGGCTGTGAGTGCCTGGACGAACTGGCCGACTTCGCCGGGGTCAAGGCAGCGGTGTCGGAAATCACCGAGCGGGCCATGCGCGGCGAGCTTGAGTTCGAAGGCGCCCTGCGCGAGCGGGTCGCGATGCTGGCGGGCCTTGATCTGTCCGCCCTGAAGGACTGCTACGAACAGCGTGTCCGGCTCAATCCCGGGGCCCGGACCCTGGTCACCACAATGGCGGCCCATGGCGCCCGGTGCCTGCTGGTGTCGGGAGGCTTCACCTATTTCACCACCCGTGTCGCAGAGGCGGCGGGGTTTCACGAGGATCGGGCCAATCGCCTGATCGAGGCGGCCGGGGCCCTGACGGGCCAAGTGGCGGATCCGATCCTCGGCCGGGAAGCAAAACTCGCCGCCCTGCGGCAGGAGTCGGGCCGGCTGGGGCTGGACCTGTCGGCCACGGTGGCGATCGGCGACGGGGCCAATGACCTGGCCATGATCGAGGCGGCTGGCCTGGGGATCGCCTATCGGGCAAAGCCCCTGGTGGCGGCCCGGGCGGACGCTAGGATCGACCATGCCGATCTGACCGCCCTGCTGTATTTCCAGGGATATGAGGCCGAGGCCTTCAGAGAAACCTGACCCCGCCCGGGCCCTGAAGGCCAGGCGGGGCTCAGGGCAGCCTATTGGGCGGACGCGCCGCGCCCGAAGTACTTGAAGAAGTCGCTGTCCGGAGACAGGACAAGGGTTGCATCGCCCTGGGCCATGGAGGCGTCATAGGCCTTCATGGACCGATAGAAGGCGGCGAAGCCCGGATCGCGACCAAAGCTCTCGGCGAACAGGCGGGCGCGTTCAGCATCGCCTTCCCCTCGAATCCGCTCGGCTTCGCCGGTCGCTGTGGCGATGATTTCCCGCTGCTTCTGGTCGCCTTCAGCCCGGATCCGGGTGGCTTCCTGTTCGCGGGCGGTGCGCATCCGCTCATAGACGGCGGTCTGGTTGGCGGCCGGAAGATCGGCGCGCTTGATCCGCACATCGATGATCTCGATGCCCAGCCGCGAACTGCGGGCCTGGCGGATCAGGTTGTCCCGGATGACGTTCATCAGGGCGGAGCGCTTGGAAGAGATGATGTCTTCCGAATTGGCCGTGCCCAGGGCCTGCCTCAAGGCGGCGTTCAGGCGCTGCTCGAGGCGGTTGTTGGCCGTGTCGGCGTCGCCCAGCGCGGTGTAGAACCGGTAGGGATCGCGGATGCGATAGCGAATGAAGGCGTCCACCACCAGGCGCTCCTGGTTGCCGGCGATGATCTCTTCCTGGGTCGCCTCAAGCATCTGGTTGCGCTTGTCGAACACCAGGTGGCTCTCGACAAAGGGCCATTTGGCCTTGAGGCCGGGGCCGTCGTCGTTGCCGGGCGCATTGACGACCCGGACCACCTTGCCGATCTGGATGATCACGGCCTGCTGGGTCTGGTCCAGCACATAGAGGGTCTGGCTGGCGAGGATCAGAAGGCCGCCGCCGATCATGGCCAGGAGAGTCAGTCTGTTGCGATTCATTGGGCCGCTCCCTGGCTGGGCGACGCAGCCGGCGCGGCTGTGGCCGTCGGCGCCGGGTTGCGGCTACGGAAGGTATCCGGCGACAGGACGATCGGGGCGGTCACGCCCTTGCCGTCGATGATCACCTTGTTTGAGCGGGACAGAACCCGTTCCATGGTTTCGATGTAGAGGCGTTCGCGGGTCACGCCGGGCGCCAGGCGGTACTGCTCGTAGATCTGGTTGAAGCGCTGGGCTTCACCGACCGCTTCGTTGACCACCTGGGCCTTGTAGCCGAGGGCGGCCTGTTTGACCCGGGAGGCCTCACCGCCGGCGGCATTGACCTTGGCCTGGAAGTTCTGGCCGGCGGTCGCGACGTCCTGGAAGGCGGCGACAACGGGCTTTGGCGGTTGGGCGTCACGGATCTGGATACTGTCGATGATCACGCCTGAGTCGTAGCCATCCAGGATCCGCTGCATCAGGTCGGCCGCCTGGGCCTGGAGCTGGCCCCGGCCAGTGGAGATGATCGGGTCCAGCTTGCTGCGGCCGACCACCTCGCGCATGGCGCTCTCGGCCACGGCCTTGACCGTTCCCCGCGGGTCACTGACGTTGAACAGGTACTTGCCGGGGTCCGACACCCGCCAGTTCACGGCGAAGGTCAGGTCGACGATGTTCTCGTCCCCGGTCAGCATCAGGCTTTCCTGGGGCAGGGTGTCGGCCTTGACGCCGCCCACGATGGTTTCATTGATCGAGGTGATGTCGACCTTGAAGGAGCGTTCCATCAGGGGCAGGTGATAGCCGATGCCAGGGCCGTAGGAGCGCGTCCAGGCGCCGAAGGTGGTGACGACCGCCTTTTCCCGGGCGCCCACGACAATCACGCCGGCCAGCAGGTAGACCACCACAAGGCCGCCAGCGATGATCGGCCCATAGCGCTTGAGCGATTCCTCCGGGCTAGGCCCGTCACCGCCGCCTCCGCCTCCGCCGCCTTGCAGAACGCCCCTGAGCCTGGTGGCCCAGCGTTCAAGCAGTTCGTTCAGATCCACCCCTTCCGGCGGCGGACGACGCGGGCCGCCCCCCTGGGGACGTTGGGGGCGCTTGGGCTCCTCTGCGGGGCCGCTCGGCTTGCCTCTCTCCGGCGGCGGCGGCGAACCCCAGGGTCCGGGGTTGGCGTTGTCATTCCAGGGCATGAAGTTGGCGTCGTTCCGTCAGCTGAGGGCTGGCTGCCATGTTGCAAACCGGCGCGTGGAGCCGGATATGTGATGCCCAAGTCCTCAAAGCAAGCTGAACAGCCCATGACATCCGCACAACTGTTGGATCGCGAGACGATTTTTGCTGCACTGGACGGAGTCATCGACCCTGTTTCCGGCAAAGGGATCGCTTCTGCCGGTCTGGTCCAGGGTCTGGTGCTGCGCGAGGGCGCGGCCGGATTCATGCTGGAGGTCCCGGTTGCAGACGTCGGGCGCTACGGCGCCGTGCGGCAGGAGGCCGAGACCTTGCTGTCCGGTTTGCCGGGGGTCAGCAAGGCGCAGGTCGTCCTGACCGCCCAGGCGCCGGCCGGCGCCGTCCGGGCTCGGAAGGGGGCCAGGCTCAGTACCGATCCAGCGGCGGAGCCAAAGGTCAAGGATGCCGTGAAGCCGGCCCATGTGAAGCGGGTGATCGCTGTGGCCAGTGGAAAGGGCGGGGTGGGCAAATCCACCGTCTCAGTCAACCTCGCCTGCGCCTTCGCCGGAATGGGCCTGAGGGTCGGGCTGCTGGACGCCGATGTCTATGGTCCCTCGGCCCCGCGCATGATGGGCATCGACGAGGAACCGGCCTTTGTCGACGGCAAGCTGCAGCCACTGATGGCCTATGGGGTCAAGGTCATGTCCATAGGCTTCATGGTGGAGGAGGGCTCGCCGATGATCTGGCGCGGGCCCATGGCCTCGTCCGCCGTGCGCCAGATGGTTCAGGACGTGGCCTGGGGAAGCGAGGCCGAGCCCCTGGACATCCTGGTGGTCGATCTGCCGCCCGGCACCGGCGACATACACCTGACCATGGTTCAGAAGCTGGCGGTGGATGGCGTTGTCATCGTCTCCACACCGCAGGAAATTGCCCTGATCGACGCCCGGCGGGCGGCGGCCATGTATGCCAAGACCTCGACCCCGATCCTGGGCGTGATCGAGAACATGGCCTTTTTTGCGGACCCCTCGACGGGGGCGCCGATCCCGATCTTCGGGACTGGCGGCGCCCGGGCTGAAGCGGTGACGCTGGGCGTTCCCCTGCTGGCGGAAATTCCGATCGAGCTGGCGGTGCGCCAGTCTGGCGATGACGGCCGGCCGCTGACGGTTTCCGGATATGACAGCGCCGCCGCCCGGGCTTTCCAGGCGGCGGCGCAAGCCTTGCTGGGCTAGAGGCTTTTCCGCTTTGATCGAACCGGTCAAAACGGAAAAAAGGCTCTCATTCAGAGTGTTAGACCATGGTTTGATCCGATAGCCGTTTCACACCTATCGGACCATGCTCTGCTTCCCCAGGGAGGGCCCCAGTCTAGCCGCCGGCCATCTTGCGGAAGAACTTCTGGCCCTGTTCGCCGCCGGCGAAATAGGCCTTCTGGCCGTCTTCGTCGGCGATGCGGGACCAGTTGTCACGGACCTCCTCGACCGAAAGGCAGCCTTCGCCGAGGAAGACACCTTCGGTTTCGATGATGCGGGACAGGGCGAAGACGCCGGCGCCGGCGGTCAGGATGGCCCCGGTCGGCGCTTCATCCGAAGCGAGGAACACAACGCCCGGGGTGACGTATTCGGGCTTCAGCTTTTCCAGCACTTCCGGCGGCATCAGGCCTTCGGTCATGCGGGTGGCGGCCACCGGGCTGATGGCGTTGATGTGGATGTTGTTCTTCTGGCCTTCCAGCTTGATGGTGTTCATGAAGCCGATGATGCCGAGCTTGGCCGCGCCGTAGTTAGCCTGGCCGAAATTGCCGTAGAGGCCCGAGGAAGAGGTGGTCACCACGATCCGTCCATAGTTCTGGGTCTTCATGATTTCCCAGACGGCCTTGGCCGGCTTCACGGTGCCCAGCAGATGGACGTTCAGCACGAATTCGAAGTCGGCGATCTCCATCTTGGAGAAGGACCGGTCGCGCAGCACCCCGGCATTGGCGATCAGGATGTCGATCCGGCCCCAGGCGTCCATGGCCTGCTGGACCATCAGGGCCACGCCGGCGTCATCGGTGACCGAGCTGCCATTGGCGATGGCTTCGCCGCCCATGGCCTGGATCTCTTCGACCACGGCCTGAGCAGCTGCGGAGGATCCGCCCGAACCGTCCATGGAGCCGCCCAGGTCGTTGACCAGGACCTTGGCGCCGCGACGGGCCAGTTCCAGGGCGTGCTGGCGACCCAGTCCGCCGCCGGCGCCTGTAACGATCGCGACTTTCCCGTCGAACCGGATGTCGGCCATGTGCGTAGTTCCTCTTGGCTGTGCGGGCCAAAACGCCCGTTCGAAGTCGGCGGCGTTGTGAGGCGCGGCGCAAATTCCGTCAAGCTTTCGAACGCGGCCGGCCCCAGCCCCTGATCAACGGCGGTCCGGCATTTTGCCAGACTCCTTTTGCCAGACTCCTTCTGAAGCAGATCAGGCGATGGCGCCGCTGGCGGCGGCGTTGACAGGTGTCGCGGTGGCCAGCGCTCTGAGCAGTCTATCCACCAGGTTGGCCGCTTCGCTGGAAAGTCCAGACACGGCCTGGCTGCTGGACTGCAGGGAGGCCATCAACTCGCTCATGGAGATCTTCCCGTCCTGATTGGCGCCTGCAGCGTTGTAGCTATCGGAGGATGCACTTTCGCCTTCAGGCCCCGAGGCGGAAGCCGAAGGCGGCGCTGTCGTTCGTCGAGGACATGGCCCTTGCGAGGCCTTTTCTGCCTTCGCCTGGTACAGTCTGCCCCACGGACTCAAGTTCGCTCTGTGACAGCTGGCCGCCTGTATTGACGGCAGCCTTCGAGAACAGGGCCCTTTGCAAGGACGGCAAAGCGCCACCGCCTATGGTCGATATGGACAGGATCGGCTCCGAAAAGCGCCAGGCACCGGTCGGAAGACATCCGCCGCGCACGCCGGAAGGGGTCCGGCGCGCTCGGTCAGGTGCTCAGATCATTCCATGTGGCCCAAAGGCGGCCCCCTGCAACAGAGTGAAACATCGGGGTCAGGCGACCTCGATGTCGCTGTTCAGGGACTTGGCCAGATCGAGGAGCCTTCGGCGCGGGCGTTCGCCCAGTTGGTAATAGGCGCGGATCAGGTCGAGGGTTTCCTTGCGGGCGAACATCTCGCCGCCGCCATCGCCGTCATTGGCCGCCACTTGCGGCCGGTCCGTCGCGGAGAGCCCATCGTAGAAATAGCCCACCGGCACTTCCAGGGCTTCGGAAAGCTGCCAGAGCCGGGCTGCCGAGATCCGGTTGGCCCCGCACTCGTATTTCTGGATCTGCTGGAAGCGAACGCCGACCGAGCCGGCCAGTTGCTGTTGGGTCAGGCCTAGCAGCCGCCGGCGGCGGCGAAGGCGCTTGCCCAGATGAACGTCGATGTCGTTGCCCATGGGCCTTTTGCCCCCGTCCTTGATTAAAGCCTGCGGCCGTCCCATTTCGAAACGGTCCGACCTTCAGACCGCAAGTCGCGCGCCAAGCGATCCTGGCGGGGGGCGTTGCGCGCAGCGGGCGTGTGACGGTAGTTACCCAACATGCGTGACAGTCGTATCTCATGGTCCCAGGACCTCGCCTGGCGGTTTGAGGCCCTGGCCTTCGATGTCTTCAACGCCCTGATGAGGCTCATTCCGGTCGATCTCGCCTCGGACCTGGGCGGCCGCCTGTTCCGCTGGATCGGTCCCTTGACCCGAACCCACCGGCTGGCCTCGCAAAATCTGGTCCTGGCCTTTCCGGATCACGACGAGGCCTGGCGGCAGAAAATCCTTGGCGATCAATGGGAAAGCAACGGCAGGACGGCCTTTGAGTTTCCCCAGATGGACCGCATCCGGCCTTCAACCGGGCGGGTTGAGTTGGTCGGCGGCGAGCGGCTGAAAGAGATCGCCCGGAGCGGCAAGCCGGTCGTCTTCGTGTCCGGCCATTTCTCGAACTGGGAAGTGATGCCCGCCGCGATCGTCGACAGCGGCGTGGTCTGTCAGATGACCTATCGGGCGGCCAACAACCCCTATGTGGATCGCCGGATCAAGGAGAGCCGGTATCGCTATGGCGTTCGACTGTTTGCTCCAAAGGGCGGCGATGGCGCCAGGGAACTTCTGGAGGCCATGAAGAAGGGCGAATCCGTCGCCCTGATGAATGACCAGAAGTTCAATCGCGGCGGGGTCGCAGTCCCGTTCTTCGGCCGCCCGGTCATGGCTGCGCCCGGGCCGACCCGGCTGGCGTTGCGATTTGGAACAGTCCTCCAGCCGATGTCGGTGCAGCGCCTCAAGGGGGCGAGGTTCCGGGCCGTGGTGCATCCGCCGATCACGGTTCCGGATACCGGCGACAAGACTGCGGACATCGCCGCGGGGGTGGCCGCAGTGACGCGTTTTGTCGAGTCCCAGGTGAGGGAGCGTCCAGAAGAGTGGTTCTGGGTCCACCGTCGATGGCCCAAGGAAGCCTATCAGGAGCTTGCTGAGCGTGGGCTGTTCGGGCCCTAGGACCTGTGCCGTTTTGATCGAACCGATCATAACGGAAAAACAGGCTCTGATTCAAAGTGTTAGGGCATGTTTCGATCCGATAACCGCTTCAGACTTATCGGAACCTGCTCTAGAGAGCCAGGGTCAGGGGCGCCCGGCGGGTCGGCTCCAGATCGTCGATGCCCCGGCGCATGGGGCCGAAATAGTCGTCCGTCCGGACGAACGGCCTGGGTTTCAGGATGACAGTTTCGATCTTTTCGATGATCGCCCGGGCCGTCAGGGGCTTGGCGATGATCTCGGTGATCCCGGCGTCCCGCGCTTCAAACACCCGGGACCTGTCGGCGAATCCGGTCATCATGATGATCGGAAGATAGGGGTTCTTGCTGTCCCTGGCGTTGCGCACCATCCGGGTGAAGGTGGCGCCGTCCAGCGGTTCCATCCGGAAATCGACGATCGCCAGGTCCGCCGGCCACTCACGCAGCACCTGCAGGCCATCTGCCCCGTCGGCGGCTTCCCTGAGATGCCGAACGCCCAGTCCCTTGAGGATCGTGCCGACAATCGCACGCATATGGTGGTTGTCGTCGATCAGCAGGACGCGTAGCGCTTCCAGTCCCATAGCCATCGACGGATCAATCCCCAAGTTTCACTCTGACGCCGTGACTGCTGTCCATGACAGTCCCGGCTCAGCTTTCGTGCGCCCGAGGTAATGAGCGATCTGTTACCGCACGCTTAAGCAGTCCGTCGACCTGGCGGAATTTTGGCGTTCAGGGCGCGGCTGCTGCAATTCCGACCATAAGGGTCGGGTCCAGGTTGCGTCCCCGCCACTTCATTCGCCAGCAGAGATGGGGACCGGTGGCCCGGCCCGTCGCGCCGACCTCGCCGATCAGGTCCCCCTGACCCAGTTCCTGGCCGGCCCGCACGGCCACCCTCGACTGATGGAGGTACATGCTCACCAAGCCCTGTCCGTGGTCGATCATCACGAGGCCGCCCTCAAAATGCAGGCCGGTTTCCGCGAAACAGACGGTCCCTGCTGCAGGTGCGACAATCCGGGCGCCCCTTGGAGCGGCGAGGTCTGCCCCATAGTGTGGGCGCTTGGCTTCGCCGTTCAGGATTCGCTGACCCCCGAACCGGCCCGAGATCCGCGTGGCCCGCACGGGAAGAATGAACCCGCTGCGAAAGCCATCCCCGTCGACACGGCTTGCCAGACCGGCCTGCTTTCGTTCGCTCTGGACCTTGATCAGCTTGAGCAGGGCGGGATCTTCAGGGCTGACCTGGTCCTGGGGCAGTCCGTCAATCCGCTGGATGTCGAAGTCCCCCCTGGCGACCTCGAACCGGTGGCTGGTCGATCCTTCCCCGGTGGCGATTCTCAGATCCGCGCCCGGGCCGGCGTCCCGGTCAAAGCCAATGACGAAACAGCCCCTGGCCGAGGCCTGGCCGATCGCCTCGCCATCCAGCCAGAGCTCTGCTCGTGGCGAGGTGACGCCGAATGCGAAGCCGCCCTGCTGATAGCGGCCGTTGACGGCCAGCCTTGGAGCCGACCCCAGGGCCGGCCCGGCCAGGGCGGCGGCCCCGAACCCGAGAAGCGCGGTCCGGCGATTCAGGGGTTGAGCTCCCGCCAGCGGCTCAGCGCTTCGGCGGGTCCGGCATAGGCCTCCTGCTGTTCCGGACTCCAGTAGCGCAAGGCTTCGAGTGGAATCTTGACGCCAGACACGGCGCAAAGCACGAAAAGGCCCGGCTTGAGGATGGCAAAATCCCCATCCCCGAAATGAAGCCTGGCCATTTCGCGGCCGATTTCACGGTCAAAAGCGTTCATGGGGCCAATGTAGCGAAACCCGCCGCCCCGGCCAACCGTTCTGCACTGGTCGTCCGGGGGTCAGAAAAGATCGCCCTGGCCGGAAGCCGGTCCGGGCGTAGCGGTGGGGGATTTGCGACCCGGTGTCGTTGGCCGGCCGGACGTCGCGGTCGGCGTAGCCTGGCTTTCGTCACCGATCACCGCTTCGCAGCTGGCGTCCTCGAACGTCAGGGACACCCGGTCTCCGGGGGCGAGGGAGCCGCCCTTGCGGACGAGAGCGCCGTCCGGGCGGGTGACCAGGGCGAAGCCGTTCCGCAAGGGGCGCTTGGGGTCCAACGAAAGTCGCAGCTTGTCCGCAGCCTCGAGGGCGCGCGCCCGGTCGGAGACCAGCCGGGTCCAGGCTCTCTGGATCCGCTCGTCCGCAGCCAACAGCATCTGACCCCGGGTCGCGGTGTCGCTTGTCCGGACCAGCGCCGCGGTCAGTCGCCGGGACAGGGTGTCGAGGGCCCGGCCCGAGGCCTCTACCCTCTGGCCGAGAAGGGCGGCCCTGAGCGGCGAGGCGCTCTGGGCGAGGCGATGGGACTGAAGGTCGAGGTTCCGGCGCAGGCCGCCGGTCAGACGACTGCCGACGAAGTCCAGCTGCTGGCGAGCGCCTGCGGTCAGGTCGGCGGGTCTGGGCAGGCCCCGGGCGCTGGCCGCCAGACGGGTCCTTCGATCCTCGATCATCCGGTGACCGGACCGGGTCAGTCGCTGGTCCAGTCCGGACAGTCCCGCCCGGAGTTCGGCCAGGACCGGCGTCGCCATCTCCGCCGCCGCTGTCGGGGTGGGCGCGCGCCTGTCCGAGACGAAGTCGATCAGGGTCGTGTCGGTCTCATGGCCCACTGCGCTGATCAAGGGAATCTGGCCCTGTGACACCGTGCGGGCGAGGGCTTCGTCATTGAAGGGCCAGAGGTCCTCGACCGAGCCGCCGCCCCGGGCCACGATCAGGACATCAGGCCGCGGGATGGCGGAGTCCGGCCCCAGAGCGTTGAAGCCGCGGATCGCGGCCGCAACCTGACCGGCGGCGGCGTCGCCCTGGACCACTACAGGCCAGACAATGACCCGGCAGGGCCAGCGGTCACGGATGCGATGGAGGATGTCCCGGATGACGGCGCCGGTCGGGCTGGTGATCACGCCCACCACAGCCGGCATGGAAGGCAGGGGGCGCTTGGTCGCCGGATCGAACAGGCCCTCTGCGGCCAGCCGGGCCTTCAACCGCTCGAGCTGCGCCAGAAGGGCGCCCACCCCGGCGGCCTCCATGCTTTCGATGACGATCTGGTAGCGGGAGCCGGCCGGGAATGTGGTGATCCGACCGGTGACGATCACCTCAAGGCCCTGTTCGGGCCGAACGCCAAGACCGCGGACCTGTCCCTTCCAGACCACGCCGTCCAGGGCGGCCTTCTCGTCCTTGAGGGTCAGATAGACATGGCCGCTGGCGTGGTGGGTGACCTTGGACAGCTCGCCCCGAAGCCGGACAAAGCCGTAGGCGTCTTCCAGGGTTCGCTTCAGCGCGAAGGCCAGCTCCGAGACGCTATAGGCCTGGGCGTTGGATACGGGGGCGTCGGAGGTGTCGGTCACCTGACCACCATAGCCTCAGGGGTGAGTCGGGCGAAAGCGTAACAACCATCCATCCTGCAGGCGTCAGGCCTGCAGGCCAAAGGGCCGGCGCCAGGGACGGCGTGACAGGCCGGCCCCGCAATCCCCCGGTTTGCCGGTCTAGATGTAGCGCCGCAGCGAGCGGGCCAGTTCGGTCGGCCCGGTCTTCTTCTTGCCCGACTGCACTGGTTGATAGGCGACCCGGGCATGCTCACCGCAATAGGGACCTTCGCTGGCCCGGCGGCCGCAGAAGGTGAAGGCTTCCGTCGACGGATCGCCGATCGGCCATTTGCACATGTGCGCGCCCAGGGTCAGGACCGTGGCGGAGCCGGGCTCTTCCGGCCGAAGGGCAGGCACGCCGGCTGCCGGGGCCGGTGCGGCTGCGGTCACGGTCGCGGCGACGGGCTCGGCCAGGCGACGGGGCGCCGACGGCGTGGTCGACACCGGGCGGGCAGGGCGAGGAGCCTTGAAGACCGGACGGGCCGGCTGCGAGGGCGCCGCGCGACCGGACAGGCCCAGTCGGTGAACCTTGCCAATCACCGCGTTGCGTGTGACCCCGCCCAGTTGCTTGGCGATCTGGCTGGCCGAGAGGCCGTCCAGCCAGAGCTTTTTCAGCACGTCGACTCGTTCGTCGGTCCAACCCATGATCCAACCCCTTGCGATTTGGCCAGGCCGGCGACGTCCCCACTGCCGGCTCTACATCTTGTGTTCGGCCCTCCATCCGAAGGGCCTCGCTACCAGATATCGTAAAGTTTTTGTTAATGCGCACAATAGGCGCCCGGTCATTCGTCCACAGAAACTAGATATTGATTCTGCAGGGTTCGAACGACCCTTTGGCCGGACGTCTTGCGAACGGGCGTTTTCACGCGCACCTAGGGACCCATGAAGGACATGGCCGCCGCACCCGTTCCGCCCCAGCCCCGTGACTATTCCGGGTTCAACTGGACTGGATTCACAACCCTCTATCTGAAGGAGGTCCGACGCTTCTGGAAGGTCGGGATGCAGACCGTTGCGGCGCCGGTGGTGACGTCGCTGCTCTACATGATGGTCTTCGTCGTGGCGGTCAAAGGGGCTGCGCCGCCGATCAGCGGCGTGGCTTTCGCGACCTTCGTGGCGCCGGGCCTGATCATGATGACGATCATCAATAACGCCTTCGCCAACAGTTCCTCCAGCCTGCTTCAGGCCAAGATGATGGGGCTGACTTCCGATTTCCTCACGCCGCCCCTGTCGCCGCTGGAGCAGGTCTCTGCCTTTGCCCTGGGGGCCGCAACGCGCGGTGTCTTTGTCGGGGCCGTTACAGCCGTGGTCGTGGCCCTGCTGCCCAATTCGCAGATCACCGTTGCTGCGCCCCTGGCCATCCTGTTTTTCGGGGTCGGAGCGGCCCTGATCATGGGCTTTGTCGGCATTCTGACCGGGCTCTGGTCCGAGAAGTTCGATCACCTGGCGGCGATTACCAACTTCCTGATCATGCCCATGACCTTCCTGTCAGGCACCTTCTATCTGGTCGACCGCCTGCCTGAGCCGTTCCGAACGGCCAGCCATTTCAATCCCTTCTTCTATCTGATCGACGGGTTCCGCTACGGGTTCATTGGCCATGCAGACGGCAACCTCGGGATCGGCATGGCCATGACCAGCGGCCTTGTGCTGAGCCTGGCGGTTACCTGCTGGCTGCTGTTCCGGGCCGGGTGGCGCTTGAAGACCTGAGGGCCGGGACATGGCGGCGCGGGTTTTCCCGACCGTTTCCCCCCAAATCATTGACATTGTGGCCTTACCCCGCGACAACGCCAAGCCTTCCGGCCCGGCGCGCATCGCGCACGGGCCTTGACCGTTCCGGGAGGCATCCTTGACCACCGCCGCCAACGCCAATCCCCTGTCTGATCACATCATGGGGGTCTATAATCGCGCGCCTCTGGCCGTGGCGCGAGGCGAGGGCGTGCGCCTGTGGGACGTCAATGGCGAGGCCTATCTCGACTGCGTCGCCGGCATCGCCACCAATGGCCTGGGTCATTGCAACCCCATCCTGGTCGAGGCCCTGAAGGTCCAGGCGGACAAGCTTTGGCATGTCTCCAACATCTTCCGCATTCCCGGACAGGAGGAGCTGGCTGGCCGCCTTTGCGAAGAGACCTTCGCCGATGTGGTGTTCTTCACGAACAGCGGCACGGAGGCGATCGAATGCGCCCTCAAGACCGCCCGCAAGTATCACACCGCGAATGGCAATCCCGAGCGGGTGGTCATCTATGGCTTTGACGGCAGCTTCCATGGCCGCTCCTATGCCGCCATCAATGCGGCCGGCAATCCGGGCTATGTCGAGGGCTTCGGGCCGCGCCTGCCGAACTATTCACAGCTGCAGTGGGGCGACCACGAGGCCCTGAAGGCCGCCATCGCCGATCCGACGACCGCCGCCATCATCGTTGAACCGGTGCAGGGCGAGGGCGGAGCCCGCGCCATGCCGGAACATTGCCTGAGCGAATTGCGTCGCCTGACCCGCGAGCATGGCGTTCTGGTGATTTTCGACGAGGTGCAGTGCGGTATGGGCCGGACGGGCAAGCTCTTCGCCCATGAATGGGCCGAAGGCGCGGCCCCTGACATCATGTGCGTCGCCAAGGCGCTTGGCGGCGGCTTCCCGGTCGGCGCCTGCCTGGCCTCGGCAGAGGCGGCCAAGGGCATGACCGTGGGCGTGCATGGGTCGACCTTCGGCGGCAATCCGCTGGCCATGGCTGTGGGGATCGCCGCCTTCAACGAGATCGCCAAGCCCGAGACCCTGCAGCATGTCCGCGATGTGGCCGGCTACTTCGTCCAGCAGCTTTCCGGCCTCAAGGATCGGTTCCCGGACGTGATTTCGGAAATCCGCGGCAAGGGCCTGCTGATCGGCCTGAAACTGATCCCCAACAATCGCGAGTTCATGGCCCTGGCGCGTGACCAGCATCTGCTGGTCGCGGGCGGTGGCGACAACCTGGTGCGGCTGCTCCCCTCGCTGCTGATCACCCAGGACGAAGCCCGTGAGGCCGTCGAGCGACTGGAAAAGACCTGCGAAGTCGCCCGGGCCAAGGCGTCAGCCTGATGGCTGCGCCCCGGCACTTCATCGATCTGTGGCGGATGGAGTCTGCCGACCTGCGCGCCATTCTTGACGACGCCCATACCCGAAAGGCGGCCCGGCAGGGCTGGACCAAGGGCGCTGTGGACGCGGACGCCCCGGCCCGCGACCGAACCCTTGCGATGATCTTCGAGAAACATTCGACCCGGACGCGGTTCTCGTTCGACGCCGCCATCCGCCAGCTGGGCGGGGCGTCGATCATTTCCAACGCCGGTGACATGCAGCTTGGCCGTGGCGAGACCGTGGAGGACACAGCGAGGGTTCTGTCCCGCATGGTGGACGCGGTGATGATCCGCGCCAACCGCCACGCCGATGTCGAGCTGTTCGCGCAGAACAGCATGGTTCCGGTGATCAATGGCCTGACGGACCGCAGCCATCCCTGCCAGATCCTGGCCGACCTGCAGACCTTCGAGGAAAGCCAGGGCCCGGTCGCTGGAAAGACCATCGCCTGGATCGGCGATGGCAACAATGTCTGCGCCAGCTTCATCCATGCCTCGGCCAAGTTCGGCTTCAAGCTCAATATCGCCTGTCCGCCGGTCTATCATCCGGACCTGATCGATCTGGCCCGGGCCGCCGAGCAGCAGGGACGGGTCGAGATGACCGATGATCCGGTCCAGGCCGTCCGCGAAGCCCATTGCGTGATCACCGACACCTGGGTGTCCATGGGCGACAAGGATGGCGAGGCGCGCCTCGACGCCTTCGAGCCCTTCCAGGTCGACGGGGGCCTGATGGAAAAGGCCCGGAGTGATGCGGTATTCCTGCATTGCCTTCCGGCCCACCGGGGGGAAGAGGTGACTGATGAGGTCATTGACGGGCCCCGGTCCCTGGTCTGGAACGAGGCCGAAAACCGCATCCACGCCCAGAAGTCCATTCTGGCCTGGTGTTTCGGCGCCATAGGCTGAAGTCTCGTCCGGGGATTCCCCTCAAGCGCGCCGTCGGCTCGCCTGACAGGTGAGGCCTTGGCGCCACGTTCATCCGCCCTCAAGGCTTGGGGTTCATGCTGGCCTTGACCCTGTTGGCCGGCGCCGGGCATGGCTGCAGGTGACTTGAGGCGGAGAGGCTTGGCCATGAAGCTGCAGGCGCGGCTGGCGAGAGAATGGAAGTTCTTCAAGGGGGCGACCCGCACCTTGAAGTGGGTAAAGTCCATTGAGCCTGAATCTGAAAACCTGATCTGCGACGACCTGGAAAAGGCCGTTGACGAGCATCGCGACAGGCCCGCCATCACCTTCGAGGGGCGAACGGTCACCTATGGCGAGTTCGACCAGATCGCCAACCGCTATGCTCACTGGGCCAAGGCCCAGGGGGTCATGCGGGGCCAGACGGTCGCCCTGTTCATGCCCAACCGCCTGGAATATCTGGCCATCTGGTTCGGGCTCAGCAAGGTTGGCGTGGCGACGGCCCTGATCAACAACAACCTGGGCGGCCCGGCCCTGGCCCATTGCCTGAACATCTCCGGGGCCATGCACTGCCTGGTGGACGGCGACACAAGCCCGGCCTTTGAAGCGATCCGCGACCAACTGGCCCGGCCCATGCATCAATGGACCCTGGGGCCCGTTGCGGCCGAGCGGCGGGACCTGGTCACGGCACTGAAGAGCTGCAGCCAGCTGCGGCCCGATCGCCAGACGGCGCGGGGCGACCTGCGGGCCAAGGATACGGCGCTTTACATCTACACCAGTGGCACGACCGGCCTGCCCAAGGCGGCCCGGATCAACCACATGCGGGCCCAGCTCTATATGCGGGGGTTCGCCGGGGCGACCGGGGCGACCAAGTCTGACCGGATCTACCAGGTCCTGCCGCTCTATCACGCCACCGGCGGACTCTGCGCCATGGGCGCCGGCCTGCTGACCGGGGGCTCCATCGTCCTGCGCCGCAAGTTCTCGGCCAACCAGTTCTGGGAAGAGGTCTGTGCAGAGGGCTGCACCATGTTCGTCTATATCGGCGAGCTGTGCCGATATCTGGTCAATTCGCCGGAAAGCCCGATGGAGCGGTCGCACAGGCTGCGTCTGGCCTTCGGCAATGGCCTGAGGGGTGATGTCTGGGCCGACATGGTGGCCCGGTTCGCCATTCCCGATGTGCTGGAATTCTATGGCGCGACAGAAGGTAACGTTTCGACCTTCAACTTCGACTCCAAGGTCGGAGCTATCGGCCGTATCCCCGGATACATGCGCAAGCGGGTCAATTCGCGGATTGTGCAGTTCGATATCGAGACTGAAACCCCGATCCGAAATGCCCAGGGACTCTGTATCGAATGCGGTCCGGGCCAGGTCGGCGAGTGCCTTGGCAAGATCGATTCGGCCGACGTCCGGACCAGCTTCACCGGCTATGCCGACAAGGCCGCCACGGAAAAGAAGGTGCTGCACGACGTCTTCGAAAAGGGCGACGCCTGGTTCCGCACCGGCGACCTGATGCGTCGCGACGAGGAGGGCTATATCTATTTCGTCGACCGCATCGGCGACACTTTCCGCTGGAAGGGCGAGAATGTCTCGACCAGCGAGGTGGCCGAGCAACTGGCCCAGGCGGAAGGGGTTCTCGAGGCCAATGTCTATGGCGTCGAGATTCCCGGTTATGACGGCCGGGCGGGAATGGCGTCCCTGGTCGTGGACGACAGCTTCGACATCAAGGCCCTCTACAGCCGCTGCGAACAGGACCTGCCGGCCTATGCCCAGCCCCTTTTCGTACGGCTTCAGCGCCAGATCGAGACGACCGGCACCTTCAAGTATCGCAAGGTGGACCTGGTCGAGGAGGGGTTTGACCCCTCCCGGACAAAGGATCCGATCTTTTTCCGGAGCCCTGTGAAGAAGGCCTTCGTCAAGGTGACCAAGGCCGGCTTCGACAAGATCCGATCTGGCGGCTTCAAGCTTTAGTTCGGCCGGATCAGCCCGGAATGGCGAAATAGCCGGTCCGGGGGAAGTGGACATGGACCGCGCCCACCGCCGGGTCCGTGCGCGCGATGACCACACGGTCGCTATTGGCGGCCACCAGGGTTCCGGAAACCGGGTCTCGGCCATAGTCATCGGCCATGACCATGATCGCCATGCCCGGCTTCAGGCCCTGTGGGTCGTGATCGTCATGGGCGGGAGCCGGACCAGGCTGGCTGTTCAGGGCCAGGGCGAGGGCGTCCTCGCCGGTCATGGCCCGGGGGGTCCCGTGGCCAAGGGCGGCCATCCGGCCCTGCCAGTCGGTCAGGCGGGTCAGGCCCGCCGTCAGGCTGGCCAGCAGGCCGGGGAGGTTCCGGCCCAGGAACCAGACGTTCATATAGGCGGCGGCGTCAGCAAGGCCCGGAGCGTTTCCGGAGAGCCAGGGCGAGCCCGACAGCTGGCTGTCGATCCAGGCCGCCTGTGACCGCCATTGCCCGGTCAGGGGGCCGGATGCGGCCTTCATGGCCTTGACGTCAAAGGGCCGGCCGGACAGGGCCTCGCGGTCCTTGATGAAGTCCGCCGGCACATGATCGCCCAGTTCCCCGAAGATCACCGGCACGGTGGTCTGGAAGAACAGGCGGTCCGCCCACCAGTTGGTGGCCCAGTCCATGCCGCCCCGAACAACGGCCGGGTCGGGATAGCGACGCTCAAGCTCGGCCAGGATGACCTGGCTGTCGCAATAGACATCCGCCCCGATCTGCATGGACGGGGTCCGGCGATAGCCGCCGGTCAGGGGCGTATAGAGGGGCTTGGGCATCAGGGAGGGAATCTCGACCGAGCCCCAGGCCAGGTTCTTGATGCCGAAAATGACCCTGACCTTTTCCGAAAAAGGTGAGGAATCAAAGTGATGCAGGATCGGTGTCTCGGGCATGTGCGGGGTCCTGAAGCCTGTCTGATGAAACCTGAGCCCAGCGGAACAGGGCGCCCCGGGGGACGTCTACGAAAAAGCACTTTACATTACAAAGTAGTTGCCGTACCGATTGGCCATCGACATTCACTTTTGGAGCCCCGCTGTGACCCAGGACCAGATGCAATCTGTCAGAGACGATATCGCCTTCATGCGCGCCCTCGCCGAGGAGGGAACCCAGACGCCCCTGCTGGGCGGCGGGGTCATGGCCCTGGCCGGACTGATCTTCGGCGGCGCCTCGATGGTTCACTGGATGATCCAGTCGGAAATCCTGCGGGTGTCCCCCTGGTTCTTCATGGTCAACTGGATTTCGGCCGGTGTGATCTTCGGGATCATCTGCACCCTGCTGATCCGCCGCACCAACCAGATGCCGGGCGCCACTTCGCCGGTTAACAAGGCGACCAGTTCGGCCTGGTCGGCCGTGGGCTTCGCCATCTTCGCGACCTTCCTCAGCATCACGGCGGTGGCCTATGTCACAAAGAGCGACGCGGTCTTTTATGTCTTCCCGGTGATGATCCTGGCCCTCTATGGCGCGGCCTGGACGGTCGCAGCGGACATGTCGCAAAAGCCCTGGATCAGGGGCGTGGCCCTGGCCTCCTTCGCCGCCGCCGTCGGGATGGGGCTGCTGGCCGGCCATCCCAACCAGATGCTGGCCTATGCCGCCGCCCTGGTCCTGCTGGCCCTGGTCCCTGGCCTGATCCTGCTTCGCCAGGAACCCTCCGACACCATCTAGGAGGGCCTGGCCCATGGACGATTTTGACATCGAGAAGATCGACGAGGTCATTCACGGACGGGTTCGGCTTGGGATCATGGCCTTCCTGTCCGGCGCAGGCTCTGCCGATTTCAACGGGCTGAAGGCCCGGCTTCAGGTGACCGACGGCAACCTCTCGGCCCATTTGCGAAAACTGGAGGATGCCGGCTTTGTCGCGATCGACAAGAGCTTCGTCGACCGGAAACCCCTGACCCGGGTCAGCCTGACCGACCCTGGCCGCGCCGCCTTCACCCAGTATCTCAAGGCCATGTCCCGGCTGGTGGATGGCCGGACCTGAACCGGCAGCCGGCCCCTTCCCGAGACGGGAGGGGGCCGGCCTTCGATCACTTCACGGGCTTGCCGTCGGCGTCGACGACGATGACCGGACCAAGGCCCAGACCCGCCAGGTCCTTCTCGATCTTCGCCCGGTCGCCGACCACGACCCAGGTGACCCTGTCCGTCTTGACGATCTTGCGGGCCGCTGCGTTGACGGCCGCCGTATCCACAGCCTTCAGGCCCGGGGCATAGTTGTCCCAGAAATTGGCTGGCAGTTTCAGGGTGTAGAGACTGGACAGAGAGTCCAGAACGGCGTCGCCGGTTTCCCATTGTCCGGGCAGGGACTGGGTCATGTCGGACTGGGCCTTGGCCAGTTCTTCGGCCGTGATGGGTCTGGCGCCGGCGATTCCCTCCAGCTCCTTGCGGAACTCGATCATCGATTCCCGGGTCTTGTCGGTCTGGACGCCGGCGGCCGAGACAAAGGCTCGGGGGCCGATGCTGCCGGAGACGAAGCTGCTGGCGCCATAGGACCAGTGCTTGTCTTCCCGCAGGTTCATGTTCAGGCGAGAGACAAAGGCGCCGCCGAAGACGTTGTTGAGCAGTTCAACGGCCCGCTCGTCCTTTTCATCCCGCGCCGGGGCAGGGATGGCCGCGACAATGACGCTCTGCTGGGCGCCGGGCTTGTCGATAAGATAGATGGCCTTCTGGGCCGGCGCCGGGGCCGGAAGATCAGCCCGGGCCGCGGTAGGCCCCGGCTTCCAGCCGCCGAACCGTGCTTCCAACTTGCGGGTCAGCTCGGGCAGGCTGATATCGCCAACCGCCACGATGACGGCGCCCTGGGGGCGCAGCCGGGCCTGGTGGAAGGCCTTCAGGTCGTCGCGGCTGACGCTCTTGATCGTCTCTTCCGTGACGATCCGGCCATAGGGGTGGCTCTCACCATAGATCTTGCCCGGGAAGACCCGGAAGGCGATGTTCTGGGGCTGTTGCCGGGCCCGCTGCAGGCCGGCGATCTCGAGTTTCTGCAGACGCTCCAGCTCGGCCTCGGGGAAGGTCGGGCGCAGGACGACATCGGCCAGCAGGTCCAGGGACGGGTCCAGCTTGGCGGTCAGGGCCGACAGGGACACGGCCGAGAACAGCACGCCGCCCGAGGTGTTCAGGCCGGCGCCCAGTTCCGACAGCTGGCGGCTGATGGTCAGGCTGTCCCGGTCGCCGGCGCCCTCGTCCATCATGCTCAGGGTCAGCCCGGCCACCGAACGGTCGCCGGGGGGCAGGTCGGCATAACCGCCCGGGAAAATCATGCTGAGGTTCAGCACCGGTACGGCGGACCGCTTGGCCAGCACCACCTTCATGCCGTTGGACAGGGTGGCGGTCTCGTACTTGTCGAAGCTGGGCGCCGCGATCGCACCGACGGCGGGCGGGCCTGCACGCTTGCCTTCCGGCAGGGCCGCTTCCTGCGGGGTGAAGGGGGTCAATTCCAGAGTGAAGTCGCCATCGCTCAGCCAGCGTCCTGCGGCGGCCTTGAGCTGGGCGGGGGTGGCCGTCTTCCAGCGGTCCAGGGTGGTCTTGTAGGCGTCCGGCGAGCCCAGATAGACTTGGCTTTCGGCCAGGATGTCGGACTTGCCGCCAAATCCGCCGATGCGCTCGGCGCCCCGCACAAACCCGGCCAGGCGATCGACGCGGATCTTGTTCAGCTCGGCGGCCGTCGGGCCCTCGGCCAGCAGCCGGTTGAATTCTTCCTCGAAGACCTTTTCGATCTTTTCAAGGCTGACCCCGGGCTTGGCGGTGATCTGGACCTGGAAGGTCGAGCCGATCTCGTTCTCGGCCAGGTAGGCGTTGATGTCGGTGGCGATCTGGTCCTCATAGACCATGCGCTTGTAGAGCCGGGCGGTCTTGTCCGAGGCCAGGACGTCGCTCAGCAGGGACAGCAAATCGGCGTCCTCGGTTCCGGCCTGGGGGGCGTTCCATACCCGGTAGAAGCGGGCCTGGGCGACGCGGTCCTGGACAGCGGCGCGCTGCGAGCCGCTGCGCTTGGCGACCCAGGCCTTCTGGCGGGCCAGGGGCGGGCCGGACGGGATGGGACCGAAATACTTCTCGACCTTCGCCTTCGCCTCGGCCGGGGTGATGTCGCCGGCCAGGACCAGGGTGGCGTTGGAGGGGCCGTAATAGGTCTTGAACCAGGACTTGACGTCATCGAGGCTGGCCGCGTCCAGGTCGGCCAGGGAGCCGATCACCGAATGGCCATAGGGGTGGTCGCGGTCATAGGTGCTCTCGATGATCACGTCCCGGGCCACGGCATAGGGCTGGTTGTCGCCCTGGCGCTTCTCGTTCTGGACCACGCCGCGCTGCTCATCGAGCTTGGCCTGGTCGATGGCTCCGGTCAGCCAGCCCATCCGGTCGCTTTCCAGCCACAGGACCTGGTCCAGGGCGGCGGTCGGCACGTTCTGGAAATAGTTGGTCCGGTCGTTGTTGGTGGTGCCGTTCATGTCGGTGGCGCCCAGCTTTTCCAGCGCCTTGAACCAGTCGGTATTGGCGTTTTCCGAACCGTTGAACATCAGGTGTTCGAACAGGTGGGCGAAGCCGGTCTTGCCAGCCGGCTCGTTCTTGGAGCCGACATGATACCAGATATTGACCGCCACGATGGGCGCCTTGTGGTCCTCATGGACGATGACGGTCAGGCCGTTGGCCAGTTTGAACTGGGTATAGGGAATGTCGATGCTGGGCAGGGCCGCCTCGGCGACGGCGGCGGTCGACGCCTTTGCCGCCTTGGTTTCGGCCATGGCCGGCGAGGACAGGATCAGGGCGACCGCCGTGGCGGCCAGCAAGCGCTTGGACAATGACATGGATATTCCCCGAATTGGTGCCTTTCCGCAGAGATAGCGCGGCGACCCGAAGGGGAAGGATTAAGGTTTTGTCATACAGGGGCTAGAGCCCTTGCATCGTCATCCCGGGCGGCCAGACGGGCCGACCCGGGACCTGGAGGTGACAGGGCGATACTATCGCAGCTGCGCGATCTGCGCTCCTGCAGCCCCTGGGTACCGGCTCTTCGCTTCGCTGCGGCCGGGATGAAAGAGATTGTCTGGAAACGACCCGCTCGCGGGCCTAGGGTTTTCTGACGTCTGCCGTCAGCTCGTCGAAGGCTTCTTCCGACATCAGGGGGCGAAGCTCCACACCACCGGTCGAGAAAGGAACCCGTTTGGCCCAGTCCAGGGCCTCTTCGGCGGTCTTGCACTCCAGAATCCAGTAGCCGGAGGCCAGGTCGGTGATGTTGTCGAAGGGGCCATCGGTGACGACTGGCTTGCCCAGGCCCTCGAACCGGATGCGCTTGGCGGCGGAGCTGGGCTGCAGGCCGCCCCCGTCGATCATCACGCCGGCGGCGATCATCTCTTCATTGAAGCGTCCCATGTCGGCGATCAGCCGCTCGACATCCGCCGGCATCTCGCCGTTCTCGGATTCGGGCGTGGCCTTGACGATCAACAGGAACCGCATGCTTCATTCCCTTCGGGAGCCCATCAGGGCGGCCTGAAAGGGACGACCTTGAGCCCGCTGTATGCTGTGCGACCAGCGCCCCTGCAACCCCTGGGTCCCGGCGCTTCGCTGGGCTTCGGCCAGGATGACGGGGCTCAAACCGGATCCGTCGTTTCCAGCACCTCGACAAACAGCTTCAGGGTCGCCTCGGCGAAGGCCCACATGTTGGCGACCCGGTCGTCGGAGCCGGTGCGCAGGGTGCGGGCGATGCTGACGGCGCCGACCACCGCCATGCAGGTGTGGCCGGCGGGATCGCCATAGGGATTGCCGTCCGGGCCGGCGGCGCCGGTTTCGGACAGGCCCCAGCTGATCCTGCCATGGCGGGCGCGGATCTCGCTGGCCAGCAGCAGGGCATAGGGCTCGGAGCTGGAGCGGATGCCGTCGGCGCGCATCTGGTCGATGGAGATGCCGGCCAGGCCCCGGATCGACCGGGCCGAGTAGGTGATGGCGCCGCCGGCGAAGTAGGCCGAGGCCCCCGGAACGGCCAGCAGGCTGGCGGAGATCAGTCCCCCGGCCGAGGTCTCGCCGACCGCGACGGTCTCGCGCCGTTCCTTGAGCAGGGCGCCGGCCCGGGCGCCGAGGGCGTAGATGTCGTGCATGGGTGTTCCACCAGAGAAGCAGGGTTGGCGCTGTGCCTTGTCACGGACTCGGCGCATGCCTGTGTGGCGCACACCCTGTCACTCAATCAAGGATCGGGTCACGATGAAAACGCGTGAAGGTCGGGACAGGCTCAGGCCGAACAGCCCCGATGCCCTTGATCCATTCTGCCCGGGGACTTGATGGCGAGGATATTCATAACCGGCAATGCGGGCAGCGGGAAAACCACGCTCGCAGGGCAGATGGGCGAGGCGCTCGGAATTCCGGTCTTCGGGCTCGACAGCATTGTCTGGCTTCCGGGATGGAAAAAGGCCAGCTCAGCCGTCCGGGAAAAACAGGTGGCCGAGCTGATCTCGAAACCTGACTGGGTGATCGAAGGGGTTTCGAGCACTGTGATCGAGGCTGCAGAGGTCGTTGTATTTCTGGATGTCAATCGTCGCACAGCGTTCTGGAGATGTGCAAAACGGAACTGGCGCTACCTGTTTCA
>JARWZW010000065.1 GCA_029866155.1 Caulobacter sp.
CAATAGCCTTGGGGCCGGCGCGATCTTGAGTGCAACGACAGTTGCTTGCGCCCCCGTCCCTGGCGGCCGGGCAATGGGAGGGACGCAAGGATAAGGCGTTCTGTCCCGATTGGCTCTGCCGGAAGACCGACAGAGCCAGGACAGTCCGGATTATTTGTTCTTCTTCTCCAGGATCACCGTCACGGGGTTGGGAGTCAGGTCCTGGGAAGCGCCTGTCATCATGTCGACACCCAGTCCAATCACGCCGCCGACCAGGACGTTGCCCGCCACGGCGGCCGCGCCGGACCCGGCGGTCTTGTGGGTCACGGTGACGGTGGCCGGCTTGTAGCCTTCCTTGGTCAAGGTTGCGACGAACTCGGACTTGCGGTTCATCTTGATGGCGCAGGGTGTGGCCTCGCAGAAGTGGCCATTTGTAGTCTCGACGCGGGCGCCCGGCGGCTCACTATTGACAATCCATGCGTCCTTGCTGCCCCGGGTTACGGTGGCGCAGGCAGACAGGGTCAGCAGCATGGCGGTTCCTGCCGCCAGCCGGGCCGGGATATTGGAAGTCTTGGTCACGGATGGTTCCCCCGGTGATGATTCACCGCGACCCATAGACCATACCCGATCAGGGTAATCGACCCGAAACGCTACGACCCTGGCGGGATTTAGCGACGGCTGGTCTCAGAGTTCTGCTCGTCAGGCTGCATCATGCAGGATGATTCCCAGGACATGACGTTGACCGCTGCGGATTTCGCTGACGCCATGTCGCATGACCGTTCGATAGACCCCTCGCGCGCCCGTGACCGGCCGATGGTTGACGGCGAAGACCACCATCTCGCCGAGGCCAGCCGGAACCACCATGACCCGGGACTGCATGCGCGGCCTCTGTTCGGTCAGCACAAGTTCGCCGCCGTCGAAATCCGATCCGGGCCGGCTTAGCAACAGGGCAGCCTGAAGGGGAAACGCCTCTGAACCGTAAAGGTCCTGATGCAGGCAGTTGTAGTCGCCGGCGCCATAGCGCAGCAGCAGCGGCGTGGGCCTTGTCTGACCGTCGAGGCGGCAAGCCTCCAGATAGGCCGGATGGTCATCCGGGAATTTTGCGGGGAGCCCCATGGCGGCGTGCCAGCGGTTGGCGACAGGGGCGAGCCGTCGATAGAGCGCCTCCCTGAGGGCCTGTACGACGCCGGGCAGCGGGTAGTCGAAATACCGGTATTCGCCCCGGCCAAATCCATGCCTGGACATTAATATCTGGCTGCGAAAGCCGGCGCCCTCGTCATAGAGTGAGGCGATTGACCCGCAGTCCGCGGGCGACAGGATGCCGGGCAGGACCGACCAGCCCTGACGATCCAGTTCCGTCGCCATCCTGTTCCAGTCAGCCGCTTCAAGCCTCTGAAGCAATATCGGCAGGTCTACAGCGATGCTCATCCTGCCGACTCGCGGTCCAGCAGGGCCTTCTTGCGCTCGACGCCCCAGCGATAGCCGGACAGGGATCCGTCATTGCGGACGACGCGGTGGCAGGGGATGGCGATGGCCAGGGCATTGGCGGCGCAGGCGCCGGCCACGGCCCGGACGGCCGAGGGCTGACCGATCCGGGCCGCAATCTGGCTGTAGGTCGCTGTGGTTCCGGCCGGGACGCCTCTCAGGGCCTGCCAGACCCGCTGCTGGAACACCGTGCCGCGGATATCCAGCGGCAGGTCTAGGCCAAGGCCGGGGGCTTCGACAAGACCGACCACCCGGGCGACCAGGGCCTCGAAATCCCGGTCTGCCCCGATCAGGTTGGCCTTGGGAAAGCGGTCCTGCAGATCCTGGAGAAGAATTTCGGGCCCGTCGCCCAGCAGGATCGCGCAGATCCCGATCTCGCTGCGGGCCACGAGGATCGAACCCAGCGAACAGTCTCCGATGGCGAAGCGGATGTCGGCGCCCTGGCCGCCGGCCCGGTAGCGACCGGGAGTCATGCCGAGCAGATCGTCGGATTGTTCATAGAACCGCCCCGCCGAGTTGAAACCCGCATCATAGATGGCGCTGGTGACCGTTTCGCTGGTCTCCAGTTCCTGCCGGACCCGCGCTCCGCGACGGGCGTCGGCATAGGCCCTGGGCGTCAGGCCGGTGACCGCCTTGAAGACCCTGTGGAAATGCCAGGGGCTGAGGTCTGCGGACCGGGCCAGCGTCGCCAGAACCGGCGGTGTTTCCGCTTCGTCGATCAGGCGGCAGATCCGCGCCACAGTTTCGGCATAGCGGACCTGCAATGGCGGCTCGTCCGGCCGGCAGCGCTTGCAGGCGCGAAAGCCGGCGGCCAGGGCGTCGTTGACGGTGTCGTGAAAGGCGACGTTCACGGGATTGGCCGTCCGGGCGGCGCAGGACGGCCGGCAATAGACCCCGGTCGTGGCGACGGAATAGAAAAACTGGCCGTCTGCCGAACGGTCTCGCGCCTTCACCCTGGCCCAGCGAGGGTCACGTTCGGTCGTGTGGGTCTGGTCGGTCAAGATCATGGGGCAGACCCTGTGGCTGGGGTCGACAAGGACGAGCTGGCGCATGGAAGAGACCCTTTCTCTAGCGGCGTTCAATAGACCTGAACACTGCAGCACCCGGGGGCCCCCGGCGCTCCGGGCCTTGCGGTCGAATTCGAATGGCGTTTGCTGGCCCTCACCCTGCCCGAGATTATCGCCTATATAGCGCGGGCAATGACCCGTCCGTTTCTCAAGATGAACGGTCTCGGCAACGACTTTGTCGTCGTCGAGGCGCGTGAACGCCCCTTCAGTCCGTCGCCGGCGGAGGTGCGGGCCATCGCCAATCGTGACACGGGCATCGGCTGTGATCAGTTGATCGCCATCGAGCCCTCTGAGACGCCCGGAGCGGCCGCCTTTGTGCGGTTCTGGAATGCGGACGGCGAAGAGGTCGGGGCCTGTGGCAACGGGACCCGCTGCATCGCCTGGCTTTTGATGGAGGCGGCCGCTACCGACGCCGTGGCCTTCGAGACCCGGGCTGGACGTTTGTCTGGTGTTCGGGCCGGCGATCGCCGGGTCACGGTCGATATGGGCCCGCCGGGGCTGGACTGGAAGCAGATCCCCCTGGCCGAGGAGATGGACACCCGGGGAATCGAACTGCAGGTCGGGCCGATCGATGCGCCGCTGCTGCATACGCCTGGCGCTGTCAGCATGGGCAATCCCCATGTCGTGTTCTTCCTGAAGGAGGAGCCCACAACAGCCATGGTGCGCGGCTCCGGCAGCCTGATCGAGCATCACCCTCTGTTCCCGGAAGGGGTCAATGTCGGTTTCGCCCAGGTGCTGGCGCCGGACCGGATCCGGCTTCGGGTCTGGGAGCGGGGCGCCGGCCTGACACAGGCCTGCGGCACCGGCGCCTGCGCCGCCTTGGTGGCCTGCGCCCGCCGTGGTCTTTCTGATCGCAGGGCGGCCATGGTGCTGGACGGCGGCGAACTGCTCATTGACTGGCGGGAAAGCGACGACCACGTGATCATGACAGGGCCCGTCTCGATCGATTTCACCGGCCGTCTGCCGGATGGCGTTACCGCCTGACCAGCCCCGGGGAGATTTTCATGACCATCCATCCAGCGTTTGCACCTGGCCATACGGCGGTGATCACCGGCGCCGCCGACGGCATCGGACTTGCGTCGGCCCGGCGCTATCTGGCCCTGGGGATGACGGTCGTTCTGGCCGATATCCAGGCCGACAAGCTGGCCTCGGCGGCGAAAGCGCTGGAGGCGGGCGACCGCGTCCTTGCGGTTCCGACCGATGTCTCTGACCCCGCCGCGGTGCTGGCCCTCCGCGACCAGGCGATGGCCCGGTTCGGCGCGGTCCATGTCCTGATGAACAATGCCGGCATGGGCGGCGGCGGCTCGGCGCTTGAACGGCCGGACCGCTGGCGGCGGCTTCTGGAGGTCAACCTGTTCGGGGTGATCAATGGCGTCCAGGCCTTCGGCGCCATGATGGTCGAGCAGCGTCAGCCAGGCCTGATCATCAACACCGGTTCGAAACAGGGGATCACCACCCCTCCGGGCGACACCGCCTACAATGTCTCCAAGGCCGGGGTGAAGGTCCTGACAGAGGGGTTGCAGCACAGCCTGCGCAACACGCCGGACTGTCAGGTCAGCGCCCATCTGCTGGTGCCCGGCTACACCTTTACCGGCATGACCTCGCGCGGCCAGGCCGAAAAGCCTGCCGCCGCCTGGACCGCTGACCAGGTGGTGGACTACATGCTGGCGCGGATCGGGGAGGGCGACTTCTACATCATCTGCCCGGATAACGACGTGGATCGGGCGACTGATTCCTCGCGGATTCGATGGGCCGCGGAAGATGTCGCCTCGTCCCGGCCGCCCCTGTCCCGCTGGCACCCTGACTACAAGGCGGACTTCGAGGCCTTCCTGATCCAGGACCGGGAGCGATGACCGAGGCGGTCGCTTCTCAACCCACCGATGCCGAGACCTCTACGGGCGCCCGGGTCATCACCTTTGGCTGTCGCCTCAATGCCTATGAGTCCGAGCAGATCCGGGCCCGGGCCGAGGCGGATGGCGTGGAGGGGACGATCGTCTTCAACACCTGCGCGGTGACGGGCGAGGCCGTCCGCCAGGCTCGCCAGGCGATCCGCAAGGCGCGGCGCGAGAACCCGGAAGCCCGGCTGGTGGTCACCGGCTGCGCCGCCCAGATTGACCCGGCCGCCTTCGCCGCCATGCCGGAAGTGGATCTGGTGCTGGGAAATGCTGAAAAGGCCGCGCCCGGGGCCCTGGTCCCTCGTCCGGAAGGCGGCCGGGTGCGGGTCAATGACATCATGAGCCTCAGGGAAACCGCGCCACATCTGGCCGATGGTCTGAAGGACAGGGCGCGAGCCTATGTCGAGATCCAGAACGGCTGCGATCACCGCTGCACCTTTTGCATCATCCCTTATGGCCGGGGAAACAGCCGGTCGGCCGCCGCCGGCGAGATCGTCGAGCGGATCGGCCGGCTGGCCGCCGAAGGCTGGAACGAAATCGTCCTGACGGGCGTGGACCTGACCAGCTGGGGCGCCGACCTGCCCGGAACGCCGACGCTTGGCCAGTTGGTGGCGCGGATCCTGAAGCTGGTCCCGGCCCTGCCGCGGCTGAGGCTGTCGTCCATCGACGCGGCCGAGATCGATCCGGACCTGATGCGGGTGCTGGCCAGCGAGCCCCGCCTGATGCCCTACCTGCACCTCTCGCTACAGGCTGGCGACGACATGATCCTGAAGCGGATGAAGCGTCGTCATCTGCGGGCTGACGCCCTGAAGCTGATCGCTGATGTCCGGGCCGTGCGTCCGGATGTGGCTTTCGGCGCCGACCTGATCGCCGGGTTCCCGACAGAGACGGACGCGGCCTTCGACAACACCCTGGCCCTGGTGGAGGAGGCCGGATTGTCGTTCCTGCATGTCTTTCCCTTCAGCCCCCGGCCCGGGACCCCGGCTGCCCGGATGCCGCCGGTGGCCAGGGCCGTGGTCAAGGAACGGGCGGCCCGGCTGCGCGCCGCTGGCGACCTTGCCCTGGGCAGGCATCTGGGCCGGCAGATCGGTCGGACCGTCATGGGCCTGGTTGAACGTCAGGGCCTGGCGCGGGCTGAAGACTTCACGGAGATCGCCTTCGAGGGGCAGGCCGTTCCGGGCGGCATAGCCCCGATCCGGATCACCGGACAGGAACAGGGCAGGCTGATCGGCTCCCTGGCCTGAGCGTCGCCTGGATCAGGCGGGATCGTCACGGTCCCGGCCGATAAAGGCCGGTAGGCTGAGACCCCAGAGAATCGCCGCTGACCGCAGCGCCAGGGCGGCCCCGAACCCGATGAGCCCGGCGGCGACCCGGTCCAGACCCAGGGCGGCCAGCCCGACAAAGACCACCGCCCCGAGGACGGCGGCTGTCACATAGATTTCCCGCTGCAGCAGGACCGAAGGCTCGCCCGCCACCACATCGCGCAGAACTCCGCCAAAAGTCGCCGTCATGACGCCCATGACCACGGCGGATATGGGCTGCACCCCCAGCGACAGGGCCTTTGCGGCGCCGACCACCGCATAGGCCGCCATGCCGAGGGCATCCAGCCAGAGCAGGGCCGAGAGTCGCCAGGTGTGACGTCCGGCCATCCAGACGGCCGCTGCGGCGCCCAGACAGACCAGCAGGTAGCCGGGCCGCGCGATCCAGAAGACCGGTGCGTCGATCAGCAGGTCCCGCAGCGTGCCGCCGCCAACCCCGGTGATGGCTGCGAAGAAGGCGAAGGTCACGAAGTCATGGCCCCGGCGGGCGGCCGCGAGGGCGCCGGACGCCCCGAAAACGGCGACGGCGGCGTAGTCGAAAACGAGGAAGGCAGTGTCCAGGCTGGGCATCTGACGGGGCTCTTAGTCCCTTCCGGGCCATTTGGGAAAGAGATGGCTGCAAGCTCAAGGTGACGTGGTCGGCAGGTCACGCTAAACCCCGGTGCATGGCTGAACAGAAACAAGGCTGGTTCCAGAGACTGACCGGCGGACTCTCGCGCTCATCCAAGGCGATGACCGAGCAGGTGGCGGAGATTTTCCGCAAACCCCTGGACCAGGCTCAGCTGGACGCGCTGGAGGAAATGCTGATCGAGGCCGATCTCGGCCCCCAGGCGGCCGGGCGGATCGCCCAGGCCTTTGGCGAGGCGCGGTTTGGCAAGTCTGCTTCGGAGCAGGAGGTCAAGGAGGCTCTGGCCGAGGCTGTGGCCCGCGAACTCGTTCCGCGCCAGGGCCTGTTCGATCCCCTTTCCGGCCCGCGCCCCTATATCGTGCTGTTTATCGGTGTGAATGGCTCCGGCAAGACAACGACCCTCGGCAAGATTGCTGCAGACCTGACCGCCCGGGGGGCCAGGGTGCTGGTTGTCGCCGGCGACACCTTCCGGGCGGCCGCCGTCGAGCAGCTAAAGGTCTGGGCTGACCGTTCCGGCGCCGACTTCATGTCCCGGGATACTGGCGCCGACGCCGCGGGCCTGGCCTTCGACGCCATCCAGCGGGCAAGGGCCGAGGCCTATGATGTGGTGCTGATCGATACGGCGGGTCGGCTGCAGAACAAGCAGGGGCTTATGGATGAGCTCCTGAAGGTCATCCGCGTCGTGAAGAAGATCGATCCGGACGCCCCGCATGAGACTCTTCTGGTGCTCGACGCGACGGTCGGGCGAAACGCCCTCAGCCAGGAAAACCTGTTCGGCAACCAGATTGGCGTCTCCGGCATCGTCATGACCAAGCTGGACGGCACCGCCCGAGGCGGCGTGCTGGTTCCAGTCGCCCAGGCTTCCGACTCTCCCATCAAGCTGATCGGTGTCGGGGAGGGAATTGACGACCTGCAGCCCTTTGACGCTCGCGCCTTCTCCCGTTCTCTTGTCGGCCTGGATGCCTGAGGAGTTATGCCGGTGAACCTCTCCCCGAAGACTCGATCCCAGGTCCGGGCCGCCGTGGATTATGGCGGTCTGGCGGTCTTTCTGATCGCCTATGTGATCTCCAGAGACCTGGTCCAGGCGACCTGGTGGCTCGTCGCCGGTTCAGCTGCCGCCCTTGTGCTGGGGTTTGCTGTCGAGCGACGGGTCGCGCCCATGCCCTTGATCGCTGGCGGCGCGGCCCTGCTGTTTGGATCGCTGACCCTGGTGTTCCAGGATCCCAGGTTCATCAAGATCAAACCGACCATCATGAATCTGCTGTTTGGCCTGGTTCTGCTGGGCGGACTGGCCCTGAAGCGCAATCCCCTGCGACTCCTGATGGGCGAGGCCCTGCATATGAGCGAAGCGGTCTGGAAGGTGTTCACCCTTCGCTACGGGATTTTCTTCCTCTGTGTCGCCGTCCTGAATGAGTTTGTCTGGCGAACCCAACCGGACGGGATCTGGGTGGTCTTCCGGTTTCCGGGACTTATCCTGCTGACGCTTGCCTTCTCCCTGTCCCAGACACCGTTGATCATGCGAGGAATGCGAGAGGTCGAGCCGGAAACGTCGTCAGGCGACACCCCGAACTAGTCTGTCTTCAAATCGACTTGAACGGGGCTTATGGTCCGTATCCGGTCAAAGGCCGGAGGGCGTTATGGGCAAGGACAAGACTGTCAAGCGCGTGATGAGCGCTTCAGTAGGGCATCTGCTGCATCGCGCAGCACAGCGCGCCCTGGATATCTATGTCGCCGAAGCAGGGTCCGGCGCTGTCACGCAGCGGCAGCATGCGGTTCTGGCGGCGGTCTCCGATCACGACGGTGCGGCCCAGGCGGATCTGGTCAACGCCACGGGCGTAGATCGGTCGACCCTGGCCGACATGGTGTCCCGCATGATCGACAAGGGCCTGCTGGCCCGTGAACGCTCCACCCTGGATGCCCGGGCCAATGCGGTGCGCCTGACAGACGCCGGCCGAGCTGCGCTCGCTGCGGCCCGCGGACCCACAGCGGCCGCTGACGCCGCGTTGATGGCGCTTCTGCCCAAGTCCAAGCGATCCGTCCTGCTTGAGGCCCTGGAGATCCTCGCATCGGGTGAGGCTCCGCCTGAAAAAGCGCCCAAGGAGCCGAAGGCCGCCAAGGAACCCAAGGCTGAGAAGCCTGCCAAGACAGAAAAGAAGAAGAAGAAGAAGGACCGGGAAAAGACCGCCAAGGCGGCCTGATCCTCTCTTGCGCCCGCTCTCTGCGTCGGGCGCGTATCACCGGCTTCGGCGCTTCGATCCTGGTTCCCGACCGCTGCTGCGACGGGCCTGCCGGGCGTCAGTGAGCGAGGCCGGCCCGCTGCTGCGCCCCATGAGAGGCGATCAGGGCTGGCCAGAAGGTTGCGTCAAGCTCGTCGGCGGCCTCTTCCCGGCGCTCCGAAACAGGCGGGAACAGCTGGTGGATCGCGGTGTCATGGCTTTCGCTGCGAGCCGCGATTTCTTCCGGCGTGACAAGAAGGCCTGACCGGCCAGCCATCAGGCCGAGGTCCCGCCGGGACGTCAGGACCGCGATGAACGGTGAGGCCAGCAGCGGCAGGACGATCGGCGCAAACCAGATCACCAGGTGCGGCGCCAGGGTCAGGATGGCCGTAAACAACAGGCCCGTATTGATCTCCCAGCGATGGGCGCGGAAAGCGTCCTGCCAGGCAAGCGTTTCGCCATCCCGGGCCTGGGCGGTCCAGCCAGCGTCCTTGCCGGAGAGGATTTCCAGAACGATGCGGGTGTGGCCGACCATCATGACCGGGGCCATGACCGCGGAATAGGCGGACTCGAAGGCTGCGCTGCGCAGGATGGCGCCGGCGCCGCCAAAGGCCTTGCGTTCGGCCGGGCGGCTGAGGGTCAGGGCCAGGCCCAGCAGCTTGGGTCCCACCAGCATCAGGGCGGTCAGCAGTGAGGCCCAGATGATGGGGTCGTATTTGACCGGCGCCAGGAGGCGCCAGTATTCCGGCACCGTCAGGGTGATCTGGGCCTGGATGCCGAGGCCGACCAACAGCGACAGCAGCCAGACCGGCGACACCAGGTAGGACAGGCAGCCAAAGAACAGCTGCAGGCGGTTGATCGGGTGCAGCCCGGGCGCGGCCAGAAGGCGCAGGTGCTGGAGGTTGCCCTGGCACCAACGGCGATCGCGCTTCATGAATTCCAGCATCGAGGGCGGGGTCTCTTCGGTCGAACCGTCCAGCGCCGGTGTGACATGGACGGCCCAGCCGCCACGCCGCAGCAGCGCGGCCTCGACCACATCGTGACTGAGGATATGGCCGCCGAAGGGCTTGGGACCGCTCAGGACGGGCAGGCCGGCGCACTGGGCGAAGGCCTTGACCCGAACAATGGCGTTATGGCCCCAGTAGCTGCTCTCCGCGCCGGTCCACCAGGCCAGCCCGGCCGCCGCGACCCGGCCGAACATGCGGACGCTGAACTGCTGGGCGCGGGCATAGAGGGTCTCGGCGCCGACAATGACGGGGGTGGTCTGGATCAGGCCGACGCCCGGGTGCCGCTCCATGGCGTCCACCAGCTTGATCACGGTCTCACCGGACATCACGCTGTCGGCGTCGAGGATGATCATATGGGCATAGGCGCCGCCGAACCGGCTGACCCAGTCGGTGATGTTGCCGGCCTTGCGCTCGACGTTCTTCGGACGGCGGCGATAATAGGTGTTGCAGCGGCTGCGCGCCCTCAGGGCGGAGAACTGCACCCGCTCCTCGGCGGCCACGGCCTCGTCGGTCGTGTCGCTGAGGACGAACAGGTCGAACCAATGGGCCACGCCAAGTCCGGCCAGAGACCGCTCGACCTTGGACAGGCGCGCCAGAACGGCGGCGGCGTCCTCGTTGTAGAGGGGCATCAACAGCGCCGTCCGCACCCGCGGCGCCGGAGCGATGACCGGGAAATCGAACAGGTCTTCTTCACCCTTGTGCAGGCTGATGAACCCGGCGATGGCGCTGCAGAACCAGGTGGAAACGGCGGCGACCAGCACGACGAACAGCGCCAGGGCGAAACCCTCCAGCGCCGTGAAGGTGTCGCGGGCGTAGAGCTGATAGGGGGTAAGGGCGATCAGGAAGGTCAGCAGAAGGCTGGCGGAAAAAAGCAGGGTCCGACGCTTGCCGATGTCGACAGGCGAGGTTGCCGGGGCGGCGCCCAGGGATGGCGCATCTGCGCCCAGCTGCTGACGCGGCATGTCCAGGGGGTGCTCGGACGGCAGCCAGGGCTCGCCCAGGGACGGCGCGGCCTCGAACCGATCCGATTCGTATCGAAGCGCCAGGTTGCTTACGCCGTCCATGCGACCCGCCCGTTTGATGTCTGCGACGCGAGGCAGGACAAAGAGGCGCCCGGCGCGGAACAGATGTCCGTCGTCACCAAGCTGCTCGCCAATTCCCGAATATGCGCCAATGTGTCCGCCGATGCTGTCCGCTGCGATTTCCGGACGGCCGACGACGCTTTCGAGTCGGTCTGCTCAAGCCCGGTAACGCGGCTATCACGGATACGTTATGTTGCGATGCGGTGGAAGCGGGAAAATCGTGTGGCTGGCGAATGGAGCCGGAAATTTGCAATCCTGACGCCAGCCTGCGCCGAACTGGAGCCTAGGCTTCAGCCAGGCTCTGTTTGCCTGCTCCGTTGCTGTCGGCCAACCGGAAAAGCGCCCGTTCCAGACAATAGGCCGCTATTCCTGTCCAGCTCACCAGAACGATGGCGAAGAGCCGCTCCCAGAGGCCGACATTTGCAGGATTCACCGTTCCCGGCAGCACCATGTGGTTGGTGATGAGGGCCAGGGCGGCCATGGCGAAACAGACAGCGACCAGAAACAGTTTCAGTCGCCTGACCCCGGTGACCGGGGACAGGCACCAGATCAGAAACAGGGGCGCCAGAATGATGCCCAGGCCCAGATTGACCCATAGGTGCCGGGGATCCGGCCAGACATACAGCCCGGAAATCACCAGGCCGATTCCGGCCAGCACAAAGCAGAGGGTCAGCAGGGCCGAGGCGATCCGGGACCCGCCCAGGGTCACGGCGGCCAGGCCGAATCCGATTCCGGCGACCGCTGCAGCGATTCCACTGATCATGACGCCGCCGTTGAAAATGCCGGGCGCCCTTGCCGTAGCGCCGCCCAGCTCGCTCAGGAACTGGGTCGCGTGGTTGAAGCCTGGATAGGCGGCCACCGCCGTCAGCACGGACAGGATGGCGAGGACGGGGGACGCCATCCCGATGACCAGCAGGGCCCTGCGACGGCGATAGGCGCGTTCCGGACCAAGGGCGCTTGCGACTGTCATTGACAGTCGGTTGGGCCGGCCGTTGTCCTTCCCGGCCCCGGGGGACGGCTTGAGGCCCCAGAGCGGGCGGATGAACTCGATCCGGCGCACCGCTTCATAAACCAGCAGACTGCCCCCGAAGGTCAGGGCGATGAACAGCAGGGCCTCGGGCAGGGCCGGCAGCTTCAGCGGCCCCAGGAAGAAGACCGCCAGCACCAGGATGGTCTGGTGGGCCAGATAGCAGGGAAAGATCGCCTCGTTCAGATAGCGACAGACCGGGCCATCAGCGCTCCGGAGGTAGAGGCTGCCAAAGCCCAGGACGGCGGCGACGGTTGACCATTGAGTGATGGCGAAGGCGCCGTTGCGCAGGCTGCCCCACAGCATCCGGCCCTCAGGATGGAGATGAAGCCCCATCAACAGAACAACCGAGGTCAGGGCGGCGGCTGCGGCGACCCAGCGGACCCGCTCCAGTTGCCGCCAGAAACCCTCCCGGCCGACCAGCGCGAAACCCAGCAGGAAGACCGCCAGGGAGGAAGCGTGGTTGTACCAGTCGACCGGCAGGCGATTGGTCAGGCCAAACCACGGGAAGAGCAGTTGCCGGACAATGGCCAGATAGAGGATCGGCAGGAGCAGGACCCGCCAGCCGCCCAGGATGCGGTCCAGAAAGGCCTCGATCCGGGCCAGCAGGCCCGGTCTCGCCAACAGGGCGATGGCCGCCAGGCTGTAGACGCCGATATAGAGGACGAACCACAGGTGATTGATCGGAATGCCGTCGGCGATGCCTGCGGGGCTGAATTCCTTCAGCCACCATTCGCCCATATTGCCGCTGAAGCTGCCCTTGCCGAAGGCCTCGGCCCAGGACTGCGGCGGGATCAGAAAGAGGACGCCGAACAGGAACGGGGGCGCGAGCCGGGCAAAGCGGGCCTTGAGAACCTGTCCCGCAACTAGCCTGCGGCTCATCAACCGCAGGGCCGCGCCGGAAACAAAGAAGAGCAGGGTCAGGCGCCATGGCGAGCTGAGGAGGGTGACCTCCTCCATCCAGACAAACCGATGGCTGCTGTTGAGATGCCAATCCCAGGGCGTATAGGCCAGGCTGACATGATAGAGGATCAGCAGCGCCAGGGCGGCGATGCGGATCCAGTCCAGATCGGCTCTGCGGCCGGTGTGCGGGGCGGGCTGAGACACCGTCGGTCCTATGACTGCCCGGGCCCGACTTGTCCACTTCCCGGCGCTCCGGAAGGGCGCGAGATCCAACCGACCCGACAGGGACTGGTCCGTCCGGGGAGCGAGGCGCCCGGCAACGGGTTTGCCCTGTTCAGGTAAGGCCAGGCCAGATCAAAGTCCTGAAGCGAGGACAAGAGTCCCCAGCCTCGCCCTTGCCCCTGGGTTCGGGCTAGCCGGCGGAGACTGCGGTCCCGGGAGCCGGGTCTTCCTCGCCGCGAGCGGTCAGCCAGTACATGACCGGAGTGGCCAGGCGGGACAGCAGGGTTGAACTGATCAGGCCGCCGATGATGGCGATCGCCAGGGGCGAATAGAGGCCGGACCGTTCCAGCGCCAGTGGAAGCAGTCCGCCGATCGCCGTGACGGAGGTCAGGAGCACCGGCAGGAAGCGGACCTCGCCCGCTCTTTCTATGGCCTCCTTGAGGGGCACACCCTCCCGGCGCAGCTGCTCGGTGAAATCGACAAGGAGGATCGAGTTTTTGATTTCGATACCGATCAGGGCGATGATTCCTATGGTCGCGGTGAATGACAGGGAGTTCCCGGTCAGCCAAAGGGCGGCCACGGCGCCAAACAGTCCCAGGGGAATGATTCCGGCGACGACCAGGGCCGTCTTGAACCTGCCGAACTCCAGAACCAGAACCGCCAGAATTCCGAAGACTGCGATGGCGATCGCCGCACCGAGACCCGCGAAACTCTCCGACTGGGCCTCGGCCTGCCCGCCAAAGGACAGGCGATAGCCCGGCGGCAGGGACAGAGCCGACAGTCGGGCGGCGGCGGCCTCAGTTACCCCGGATGTCAGATATCCCGTCTGGACATAGGCGGAGACAGTGGCGGTCCGCTCTCGGTCATAGCGGTCAATCCGGGCTGGGCTCAGGGTCGGGGTCGGGCTGGCGATGGCCGAAAGGGGCGCTGCAGCGCCTCCTGCGGTCGGAACATAGATGCGCTCCAGAGCAGACAGGTCATTGCGGTCAGCGCCGTCGACGGTTGACATGGGGATGCGCACCTTGACGGCGTAGTCGTCGCCATCGGCGTCCCGGAAGCGGCCGGCCTCCTCGCCGGACAGGGCCAGCCTGACCGTGCGCCGCGCCGCGCCGGCCGGAACGCCCAGGGCCGCGGCCTTGGCGTCATCCAGACCAAGCTCCAGGTCTGTGCGGTCCAGGCGCAAGGGATTATCGATATCCCGGGCGCCGGGGGTCGATCGCAGTATGGCCTCGACCCGGCCGGCCAGGGCCTTCAGCACGACGAGATCATCACCGGTCAGCCGGACGGCGATCGGCGCGTCCACCCCAGGGCCATTCTCGAACACCACCAGCGTTATCCGGGCGCCGGGATAGAGGGCGAAGCCGGCCCGAAGACGGTCCAGTATCTGCTCGCTCAGACCAGGCTTCCAGGCGGAAAGAGAGGCATGAACCTCCGCGAAACTGGTGCGGTTTTCCTTCTGAGGCTGGTTGTAGAAGATCTGCGGATTGCCTCGCCCGAGATTGGCGGAATACCAGATGACCTCGCGTTCTGCGGCCAGTCGGGCCTCGACGAACTTCAGGGCTTTGTCGGTGCTCGCAAGGGCAGCGCCCTGCGGGGTTTCGATCCTGATCAGAAACTGCGGCGTCTCTGCAGGGGGAAACAGACTGGAGCCGATCGCCTTGAGCATGGGCAAGGCGGTGAGGCACAGGGCGAGCACCAGGAAGAGGACCAGCCAGGGTCTGGCCAGGCCCTGGTGCAGAACAGGCGCATAGATCCGCTGGATGCCCCCATTGATCGCCCGAAGCAGTCGGTTGCCCTCGGCGTGCTCCTGTTTCGCCAACAGGCGGCTGGCCAGAAACGGAATGATCGTCAGGGATACAAACAGCGACGCGGCTATCGTGCTGAGCACGGAAACCGGCAGGGAGCGCACATAGGCGCCCGCCCCGCCGGGCAGGGCCATCAGCGGAAGGAATGACAGCATAAGGGCGGCTGTGCAGCCTACCACCGCCAGGGCGATCTGGCGGGTCCCGTTGATGGCGGCCAAGGTCCGGTCCTCGCCCTCGCGCATTCGGCGGGCGATGTTTTCCACGACCACGATGGAGTCATCGACCAGCAGACCCAGGGCCAGTACGAAGCCGGCGATCGACAACTGGTTCAGGGTGAACCCGAAAGCCTGAAGCAAGGACAGGCCGATCATCAGGGAGAGCGGGATCGACATCATGACCACCACCCCCGCCCTGAAACCCAAGGGCAGAAGCGTGATCAGGACCAGGGCGAGGGCGATGCCGAAGTCCCGGAACAGCTTGCCCAGCCGATGGCGGACATTGTCATCCTGGAAAAAGGCCCGCTCGAGCTTTACGCCTGCCGGTGCAAGCCGGTCGTATTCGTCGAGCGTCCTGCGGATTTCAGTCGTGATCTTGCCGACATCGGTCCCGTCCTTCTGGGTGACGGTCAAGAGAACCGCCCGTTTGCCATTGAAGCGGGTCAGGTGGGTGGGTTCATCCTGGCTCCAGGCCACGGACGCCACATCACGAACCCTCAGCACCTGTCCGTCGATGGATCTCACGGGCGTGGCGCCCACGGCTTCCAGGGTCTTGAAGGCGCCACCTGTCTTGACGTTGAAGCGCCGGTTTCCGGCCTGAAGGGCGCCGACCGGCGATTCCGCTCCGGCGGATCGCAGGGCGTCGGTCACGGCCGTCGCGGGAAGGTTCAGCGCGGCAAGCCTGGCGAGGTCCAGGGAGACGCGCACTTCCGAGTCGGGAACGCCCCAATAGCGGGCCTGGCGAACGCCGGGCACCCTGGCCAGCCGCTCCCTCAGATTTTCGGCTGCTTTTTCAAGTCGGCGCATCGGCAGGGACTCGCTGGTCAAGGCCACCTGGACGATCGCAACCTCGGTTGTCCTGGCGCGCCGCACCTCCAGCCGGGCCAGGCCTTGCGGCAGGTTGCCGCGGAGGGCGTTCACCTCACGGACGACCTCGTCATATTTGCGCTCTGGATCGACATCCCAGGTAAACTCAACCTGAATACTCGCTGCCCCGTCCTGGCTGGTGGATTCGATCCGTTCGACCGAATCCAGGCCATCCAGAACCTCCTCGATCGGATCGGCGATCAGTTGTTCCATTTCCGCCGGCTCTGCGCCGGGAAGCACCGCCTGGACCACCACGAAGGGGAGGGGGAAATGCGGGTCTTCGGACCGGGGCGTGCTGATGAAGGCGTTCAGACCCAAGAGGGTCAGGAGCCCGAAGGCCACCAGGGTAAACTGCCAGCGGCGAACGGCGAAGCCAGCGACGTCAAACATCAACGGTCAGCCCCTTCAAGGCTGGCCGGGTTCGCCACGGTCACCAAGGCGCCGTCCGATACAAAGCCCGCCCCTGCAGTAATGACCCGAGCGCCTGGTGCCAGGCCCTCGACCCGGGCGAAGTCGCCATCAAAGCCGCCGAACCCAACCGCCGTCCGTTTGGCGCGACCACCGGTCAGGATCAGGACGCTGGCGCGGACACCTTCCGCCTCGAGGATGGCTTCGGCAGGAATCCGGCCAAAGCGGCGGGAAGCCGGCTGATCCACCGACAGGCTGGCGGTCGCCACCTGACCGCTCTTCAGTTCCGGCGCCGAAGGCAGTTCGACCTCGACCAGGACCGCGCCGGTCCGAGGGTCGGCGGCCTCGCCAATCTTGACGACCTTGCCGGCAAGCCTGCGGTCCGGAAGGGAGTCGAACTGGACCTGTGCGGTCTGGCCCGGCTTGACCTGCCCGATGTCACGGTCGGCGATGGCCAGCCTCAGAACCAGCGGACTGGACTGATCAGACAGGCGCAGCACGGCCTGCCCGGGCTGGACGACCTCGCCCGTCTGGGCCAGCCTGGTCAGGATCACGCCATCGGCCGGCGCAATGAGCTGCGCCCAGCGGCGATCAAATCCGGTCGCCTTGTGGGCGGCCTGGGCCGATTTCACGGCGCTTGCGCGGTCATCAAGTCGCGCCCGGCTGACATAGCCCTGGTCGAAAAGCTTCCGGTCGCGGGCCAGGTCGCGCCGCGTGCGTTCCAGATCGGCCAGGGTCTGCTGATAGCGGGCGTCGAGGCCGGTCGGGTCGATCGAGGCCAGGGCCTGTCCGGCCTTGACGCTGTCGCCGGCGTCAATGGTCAGCCTGGTGAGAACACCGCCAACCCGGAAGGAGAGGGTCATTTCCCGCCTTCGCTCGAGGGTCCCGGTGGCCAGGAGAACGGCCTGTTCCGGCCCGTAGTCGACTTCAGACGTCTGGACTGACGGCGGAGGCGGCGGGGCAGGCTTCTGTTGCGGGGCGCTGCAGGACACCAGGGCAAGGAAAGCCGCCACAACCCATCCAAGCTTCATCGCCGCCCCCTGATCGATCACTGATAGGTTATCAGTGATAAATGATGATGGGTTGTCAAGCGCCGGCATTTGGTCAGATTGGCGGCATGAGTCTGGCGACCCTCCGTTCACCGCGCAAACGAAAGGGCCACGGCGCCGAACGCCGCCAGGAAATCCTGGATGCGGCCATGGTGCTGATCGCCCAGCAGGGTGTTCACGCGGTCTCGACCCGGGAGATCGCTGCGGCTGTCGGCATCTCCCAGCCCGCGCTCTATGCCTATTTCGCCACCCGTGACGACATAATGGCCGAGCTCTGCGAACAGGCCTTTGAAAGCCTCCGGACGCGACTGGAGAATGTTGGCGATCTTGAACCCGGTGAATCGACGGTGCGCCTGATGTGCCGGGCCTATCTGGCCTTCGGCCTGGAGCAGCCCAACGCCTATCGCATCGCCTTCATGATCGAGAAGCCGAGCCATGATCCCGATCACGATCCGGCCGGCGACCGGGCCCTGGCGGCCGGGGTCGCAACCTATTCCGTCTTTCGCAGGCAGATCGAGCGCTGCGCCCTGGCAGGTTTGACCCGGCATGTCGATGTCGACCTCCTGACACAGACGGGTTGGGCCACCCTTCACGGGCTGGTCGCGTTGATGATCGCCCGTCCCAGCTTTCCATGGGCCGAGCGAGACCGATTGATGGCTGCCCATATCGACCATTTTGTCCGGGCGATCATGGCGAGCCCCTCAGGCTCAGCGGGGAAATGACCCCGACCGGCGTCTGGAGCAGGGGCCGACAGGCGTGAAGCGGCCATCGGATCTGAACAGGCTCTAGCGCTCTGAATGGAAGCTGTTTTCCCGTTCTGATCGGTTCGATCACAACGGAACAGGCTCTAGCGACGCGGAACCGGCTTGGGGAACACCATGCCCAGTTCGGCCATGACCGAATCGGCATTCATCATCAGCGCCGGTTCCAGCCCCGGATCTCCGGGGCTGCCGACCAGGACAAAGGTGGCATAGAGCTTGTCGCGATAGGGGACCAGCATGCACCCCCCCTTGCCACGCGACTTCGCCACGACGGCGCAGTGCATCATCATGGCTTCGCCAAGGGCCGAGCCGTTGGCCGCGTAGCTGTAGGCGAACAGCATTTCCCCCTTGAACCTGTCCTTGGGGGTCTTCTTGAGGAACAGGGCCGGCTGCTTTTCGATCCGCCAGACCGTACGGCTGAGGCTGCTCCAGTTGCCTGAGGCCATGGGCGTCCGGATGGCGGCGAACAGGACGCCGGGCTTGTCGGTCTTTTCCCTGAGGGCGGCAGCCTTAGCCGTCAGGGCGTCGGCGCGGATCGCAGACGGTTCCCGGGACAGGGCGCCTGTCAGCTCTTCCGCCGCTGCGCCGCTGCGCAGGCGCTCGGTTAGCAGGGCCACGGCCGGCGGCGTCGGGGCCAGCCAGCGACCGCGTGCCGCGAACGCGGCGCGGGCCTGTTTGGCCTTGCCTTCGGCCAGCATCCGGCCCACGCCCTGGAAGTCGATAAGCTCCTCGGCGAGGCTGGCCTGGGAGGCGAATTCCAGCGCCTTTCCGGACTTGACCATGTCGTCGACCTGCTGGCGGGCCTGGACGGCCAGACTGTTGGACCGCTCCATGTCTCCTGCGAGCATGTAAGCGACAGATTTGCGGGCGTCGGTCAGGCCCATCCCTGGTTCCGGCTCCGGACGGAAGGCGTCATAGGCCGCCGTCATCATTTCAAGGTCATGGGCCGATGCAGACCATTCCCCTGACCATTGGCGCGCCTCGAACCGACTCAGCAGCGCCCTGGGAAGCAGTCGCTGGTACTGGTCGTAAAAGGCCAGCTTGGCCGGAGTCATGTCGGCCGTCAGGTCGGCATAGGATGCCGCCCTCAGGAAGGTGATCAGATCATAAGGGGCCGCCGCCGCCATCCGAAAGGCGGCGGCTTCCGCCTCGGCCGGCTTTCCCAGCCGCAAAAGCGCTGCGGCCTCCAGCTCCATGGCGGAGAGTTTGAGGCTGCGGCGGAAGCCAAGGTCCTCCTTGCGATCACCTGCCAGATCAGGCGCGGATCGCGCCAGGGCCAGGGCCATCTCGGGGTGGCCTGCCTCCAGTTCATGAATGGCCTTGGCCAGGGTCAGTTCGACCCGCCGAAAGGGATCGGATTCCGAGCCCAGGGCCGCATCGCAGGCCGCCACGCCGTCCGCCCCCGTCAGGCGTTTGGCGGAGTCGGCCGTTTCGGGCGCCCCGACCAGGCCGCCAACGATACCCCCGGTTACGGTGATCGCCAAAAGGACGGCCGCCAGTTCTCCGGCGGTCAGCTTGGCGGGCTTGCCATCGCATTGGACGAAGCTGGAGCCATCCGGCTTTTCTGCAACGGCGGCTTCGGCGCTGCGGGCCAGTCCCGGCAGGAGGGCGACATGCAATGACAACGCCATTGCGAGGACTCTGAGACCTGGCCGATGCTGCATGGAACTGTTCCCCACCCGATCGCCCGTTCATATCAGGGCAGGCGATCACAGCAATGATCTGCTGCCCGCGGGTCGCTTAGAACGGCGCCGGACTCAGTTGGCCCACATCACATAGTCGCCAGTCTGTTTGCGGCCCTTGCCCAGCGGCTGGTCGATAAAGAACGGCGCCTCGACAAGCGCGGGCCAGAGCGGCTTGCCGGCCCTGCGATCCTGGCCGTCGAGCAGGGCTGTGAGTTCGGCAAGCTTCGCGGGTTCGCGGGTCGCAAGGTTGGTCTGCTCTGTGGGATCGACCGCCAGATTGAACAACCAGGCCGCCTTGGGGCGTTCGGAATGCTGCAGTTTCCAGTTTCCGGCTATGACGGTCCGGTAATGTCCGGACCGGAAGAACAGCGGACGCTCGGCGCCCTGGCCCTGGCTCAGGGCCACCAGATCCACGCCATCGACTTTGGGGCTGACCGGCGCGCCGGCGGCCGCAGCCGCTGTGGCAAAGATGTCGATATGCATGGCGCGGGCCGGCGCCACCTGGCCAGCGGCCAGCCTGGCCGGCCACTTGATGAGGAATGGCACGTTTATGCCGCCCTCGAAGAAGGTCGCCTTCCAGCCCCGGAAAGGTTTGTTGATGTCCGGCAGGCCGATGTAGTTGGCCCCGCCGTTGTCGCTGGTGAAGATGACGATGGTGTTCTCGTCCAGGCCCCGGGCCTGCAGTTCGGCGAGCAGTTTTCCGACATTGCGGTCGAGGGCCCGGACCATGGCGCCATAGACCCGCGTGGTGTGGTCGGGAATTTCCGCCAGGGCGTCATAGTCAGCCCGTGTCGCCTGAAGCGGCGTATGGGGGGCGTTGAAGGCCATGTAGAGGAAAAAGGGCCGGTTGGCGTTGGCGCGGATGGCCTTGACGCCCTCGTCGCCGAAATAGTCGGTCACATAGCCCTTGGGCTCGAAGGGCTCGCTGCCGTTCCAGCGCACCGAATAGGGAAGGTTGGGCCAAAGGTACCGGTCGATCGGATCGAAGTCCTGTTTGGAATTGACCACGCCAGGGTCATCCGGCTTCAGGAACATGCCGGCGCCGCCCAGGATGGCCAGGCTTTCGTCGAAGCCCTGTCCTGTCGGCTGCATGGCCGGGGATTCACCCAGATGCCACTTGCCGATGTGCAGGGTCCGGTATCCCCTTGCCCGTAAGGCTTCGGCAACGGTGATTTCCTGGGCGGGAACCCCCATGGCCTCGACCGGCGGCATGTCCTTGACCCGGTCCTGGTAGAAGACCGGCTTCACCGGGCCGCTTGCCATGTGGGAAACTTCACGGGCGAACGACTTGGGCACCGCTGTGAACTCGAAACCGAACCGGGTGGGATAGCGGCCGGTCATCATGGCGGCCCGGGACGGAGAACAGGTGGCGTTGGCGGAATAGCCATTGGCGAACCGGACACCGGTTCTGGCGATGGAATCGATGTTTGGCGTCGAGACCTTGCCGGCCACGCCGTTGCCGGTCGCGGTCGTGTCGTTGATGCCCAGGTCATCCGCAACGATCAGGATGATGTTGGGCGGTCGACCGGCGGCTGGCGTGGCGGCGACCGAAGGCCCCTGGGCCCAGGACACCGGGCGGTTGGCGCCGATGGGATGCTTCAGCCGGCCGATGATCCCGGGCAGGTAGATCTTGAACTTCTGGAAGCCGACAAGCCCGCCCACTCCGGCGGTGATCGCGATGACGCCTGCGATGGCGAGTGTTCTGGGCTTCATGGCAGTTCCCGCCGGGTTCAAGGTGGACAGAAGGTCAGCGGCCGATGTTGCTGAGAGAGATTGCTTCACTTCCAGCCGGCAGGCTGATCAGGTCGCGATCCCTGGCAATCCAGAGCTGGCCCGGGAAGCGCTTGCGGCTATCGCCCAGGAAGGGACCTTCCAGGGCCTTGAGCGGCAAGGGCGGCACGATGTGGGTCAGCAGAACCGCAGATACCCCGGCCGTCTTCGCCTGATCCGCCACCTGTTCGGGACTGGCGTGGTAGTCGATGATGTCGCCGAGGATCTTCCCCCGGTTCCTCATGCCGGCGTCAAGCGCGGCAGCCTGCATCCGCCGGACCAGCGTGGGGGACAGGGCGTCATGGATCAGCAGGTCGGCGCCGCGGGAGGCCTTGACGAGGTTGGCCGAGGTTGCGGTGTCGCCGCTGACCACGAGGCTGCGCCCCCTGTAGTCGAACCGATAGCCGACCGCAGGTTCGACCGGGCCATGGTCGACGCGAAAGGCCGTCACCTTCAGGCCGCCCTCATCCAGAACCACAAGGGATGACGGGCCAGGCGGCAGGACGAACGGCCGGGCGACAAAGCCGGCCCCACTTGGCGGGGCAACGGCCACGCCGTGGTGTCCGGTGCGATAACCGTTGTCGATGGCGTAGACTTCCCCAAGACCTGCAGCGATACGCTCAACCCCCTGCGGTCCGGCCAGCATGAGCGGCGTGGTCGCCGCCTTGCCTACCCAGCGCTGAAGCGCGACCGCGCCAAGGCCGTCGATATGATCCGAATGGAAATGCGTCAGGAAAACCCTCTCGATACGGCCGGCAGCAAGATTGCCCCTGGCCAGGGTCTCGGCGGCGCCTTCCCCGGCATCGACGAGAAACACCCTCTGACCGGCGATCACCGCCAGACAGGGACCGGTTCTCTGGGGGTCGGGCAGGGGCGATCCCGAGCCACAGACATAGGCATGGAGGCCGTCGGGCAGGTCCTTGGCCATGTCCGCCGCCATGTTCCGCTTCAGGGTTCTGTCCATGAGGGCGAGGGACAGCGGCCCGCGGAAGGCGAACAGGCCGATGGCGGTCAGGGCCAGAAGGGCCAGGATTGTGAGGAGCGCGCGTTTCATGACCGGTCCTTGGTCGCCAGAGAAATGAGGTCCTGTTCAACCGCCCAGAGGCGATCCTGTCCCCAATGGCCGGGCAGGTCGCCGACCCGGAAGGAGGGGACGCCCCAGAGGTCCAGGGCGAGCAGCTCCTGGCGGTTGGTCTCGGCCACGGCGCGCCAGCTGTCATCGGCCAGGCCGGCCTGGACATCGGCCTCGGTGAGGCCGGCACGGGAGGCCATCGTCATCAGGCCTTCGTCGGTGGTGGCGTCTATGGCTTCGGAAAAGGCGCCTGCCAGGAAGGATTCCGCGAAGTCTTCGCCCTTGCCCAGACTCATGGCCCTGGCCAGGACGCCCATACCGCGCTCGACTCCAAGCCCGACAGGATCAACGCTGCGTCCGAACGGAATGCCCATTCGCATCGCTTCGCGCCAGCAGTCTCTGACAATACAGACCTGCTTTTCACGGGGGACGGGAAGTCCGCGCATCACCATGGGCAGAACGGGTTTCAGGCGGAAGACGGCGCCGTATCGAGCGGCCAGATCCCGGACCCGACGGGCGGCCAGATAGGTGTAGGGGCTGCGGAAAGACAGGAAGAAGTCGAGCGTGACCGGGGACTGGAGATCGGTGGATGCGGTTTCCTGCATCAGCCGGGCGACAGGCGCCGCCCCGGGACGGCGCTGGCCGGCCAGCTGGGTCTCCAGATAATGGAGACGGTCCGGTCCCCAATGCCACTGGCCGTCATAGTGGAAGACCCCGCCCAGATAGTGACCCAGCTGCTGTCGCAGGGCTTCCGAGGCCTCAAGATGCGGCGCCGGGCTGGTCTGGGCGAAGCCCGCAAGCCGGGCGTCATCACCGCTCCAGAGGGCCTCGCCGATGGCGATCGCCGACTTCGGAAAATCCGGTCCCGACAGGGCGGCGGACAGGGCGGCCTCTGCCGCCCGGACCTGGGCTTCGTTCGGCAGCCTTGCGTCGGCCGGAAAGGACAGCCCGTGGGCCAGTGCCAGACGGGCGGCGTCCTTGAGGCTCCAGATGGCCAGGCGTTCGCGGTCCGGGGCCGCGCTGTCGATGGGCGGCGGGACGAGATGGGCCTTGAAACCGGTGTCGTAGGACCCGGACAGTGAAGCCAGCAACTGGACCGCCAGGTGGCTGTAGGGGTCATCGGCCTGATGGAAATAGAGGACGCTTTCCGCTCCCGCAGTCTGTCCCGACATCCGCCGCTCCCCGAAATCGTCCAATGCGTGACTTGACGCCTGCAAAACTATTGACACTTATAATGCCAAATTACGAAGGGTCGTCAAGCGGCCCAGGAGGAGACCTTACCGTGACCGTACTACGCACGCCCGATGAACGATTCCAAAATCTCCCCGATTTCGATTTCGCGCCCCACTATGCCGAGGTCCCCTTCGCCGGCGGCGAGGCGCTTCGGCTGGCCTATATCGATGAAGGCCCGCGGACGGCGAATCCGGTCCTGCTTCTGCATGGCGAACCGTCCTGGTCCTATCTCTATCGCAGGATCATCCCCGGGCTTTCCGGTCGTCACCGGGTCCTGGCTCCTGATCTCATCGGGTTTGGCCGGTCAGACAAGCCCGTGGAAAAAGAGCATTACAGCTACGAGGCCCATGTCGCCTGGATGAGCGCCTGGCTGACCGGTCTCGATCTCAATAACATCACCCTGTTTTGCCAGGACTGGGGCGGCCTGATCGGGCTTAGGCTGGTGGCTGCCTTCCCCGAGCGGTTCGCGCGGGTCATCGTCGCCAATACCTTGCTGCCCATTGGAAAAGGGGCGACACCGGCCTTCCTGCAATGGCTCGAGGTCAGCCAGAGCATGCCGGTCTTCCCGGCCGGCGCCTTTGTCAATATGGGGTCATCCCGCACCCTGTCCGAGGCAGAGATCGCCGCCTATGATGCGCCGTTCCCGACCGAGGACCACAAGACGGCCGCACGGATATTCCCGACCTTCGTGCCGATCACGGCCGAGCATCCCAGCGTTTCGGAGAATCGCCAGGCCTGGGAGGTGCTCATCCAGTTTGATCGGCCGTTCCTTACGGCCTTCAGTGATCAAGACCCGGTCACATCAGGCGGGGATCGGATCTTCCAGGAGCGGGTGCCCGGCGCACAGGGCCAGGCCCACCGGATCATCCAGGGCGGCGGCCATTTCCTGCAGGAGGACAAGCCCGAAGAGATCATCGCCCTCATCGACGCCTTTGTCAGCGGCAAGGCCTGAGGATTGATGGCGGAGCGCCGGGGACCATGACGAAAGCAAAGGCCCTGCCGGATCAAGCCCAGGAGGCGGTCGCCGATCCGGTCTGGCGTGTCTACGGTCTTTCGCTTTCCTATTTCACCGGCAAGATCGAGGCCTATCTCCGGGCGAAGGGGCAGGACTACAGGTTGATCGAGATGAGCGCCGCCGATCTCAGGCGCTGCGCCTCGATCACCGGGGTCGCCTGGATGCCCCAGGTCGAGATGGACGATGGCCGCTGGCTGACGGACAGCTGCCGGATCATCGAATATGTCGAGGCCCGGTCGACCAAGCCGGCCATCACCCCCGCCAATCCGGCGGTGGCCTTCGTTGCGGGCCTGATCGAGGATTTTGGCGACGAACAGCTCTGGCGGCCGGCGCTCTATTACCGTTGGGCCTTTGCAGAAGACCAACGGCTTCGCGGTGAACAGATAGCCCGGACGATGCTGCGGGAGCTCAGATTGCCCCTTTGGCTCAAGACCCGGATCGTCATCGCCAGGCAGCGCCGGGTCTATATGGCCGGCGACGGCGTCACGTCGGACAATCGATTCGCCGTCGAGGCCGAGTATCTGCACTGTCTTGATGCGCTTGAGCCCGTGCTGGCCAGCCAGCCCTTTGTGCTCGGCGATCGGCCGACCGAGGCGGACTTCGGTCTGTTTGGCGGACTTTTCCGGCACTTCGCGGAGGACCCGACTCCGGCCGCCATCATGGCGTCCAGAGCGCCTGCCGTCCTGGCCTGGACGCGTCGGCTCTGGTCCCTGCGGCCACAGGACTTCTCCCATGCGCCAAAGGCGATCAGGATCCCTGAAAACCTGGGTCTTCTGGCGCTGGCCATAACCAGCCGCTTCCTGCCCATGCTCTCCGCCCATCAGCAGGCCTGGGCGAACGGGGCGGCCCTCGCACGGTACGAGCATTTCGGGGCGAGGTTCGAAACCCGGGTCAACCCCTACCGGGTCTGGCGGCTTGCCCGCCTGCAGGGTCGCTTTGCCGCCCTGCCCGAGGAGGCCGCCCTGGAGGTCGAGGCCTGGCTTTCTGACGCAACCGCCGTCAGGCTGTTGCGGTCCTCCCAATCCCAGCCTGTTCCGCAGCCGATTTCTCTTCCGATCCCGCCAGCGAACGGGGGCCGACTGGACAGGCGGCCCAGAGACCGTCAATGGCGTAGGGAATGATGATTTCCAGCCAAGACCCCGATCCGGAGCAGACTTCGCTCGATGGCCGCCACCGGCGCGCCGAGGCCAGTCGCGAGCGCATCGTCGCGGCGATGATCGAACTGGTGAAGGAGGGGCACAACACCCCGCCGGCAGAGGCTGTGGCCGAGCGGGCCGGGGTCGGCCTGCGCACGGTGTTCCGGCTCTTCAAGGATATGGATGGCCTCTACCGCGTGATGCAGGAAATCATGCTGAAGCGACTGGCCCCGTTGGCGGCAGCGCCCATTACCGGTGAAACCTGGCGGATCCAGTTGCGAGCCCTGATCCAGCGACGCTCCAGGCTGTTCGAGGAAATGATGCCGCTGCAAGTCGCGGGCGACGCCCACCGCGCCCGGTCGCCGTTCCTGCAGAAGGAATATGCCCAGTTTGTCCGGCTACAGCGCGACATTGCGATCGCCCTCCTGCCGCCTGAGCAACTGGCGGACCAGAGCCTGGTCGAGATGCTGGACCTGGCCATGAGCTTTGACAGCTGGCGCAGGCTACGCATTGACCAGCGCCTTTCGGCAGACGCCGCCGAGGACATCATGGCCCAACTGGTGGCGCGGGTCGTAGGACCATGATCGTCCGGCTCGTCCCCATCCTGCTTCTGATCCTGGCGCTGGCGGCCTGCAAACCTGCGGCGAAAGAGGACGCAGGGCGCGTCTGCGCACCCCAGCCGGAGGGCGAGGTCAGCCTGGCGGGCGGGCGGCTTGTCATGGGCGCCAAGGCCATGCACAGCGATGAAGGGCCGGAGCAGACGGTGACCGTGGCGCCCTTCGCCATCGACCGCACCGAAGTGACCAATGGGCAGTTCGCGGCCTTCGTGCAGGCTACAGGCTATGTCACCCTGTCAGAACGGCAACCCGACCCGGCTCTTTACCCTGGCGTGCCGCTGGACCGGTTGAAGCCCTCTTCTCTGGTCTTTGTCGGCGCCGAGGGCCTGAAGTCCGGCGATCCCGCAGGTTGGTGGCAGGTGGTCGACGGGGCCAGCTGGCAACACCCGACAGGGCCAGGCAGCAATCTTGACGGGCGGGACCGGGAGCCGGTCGTCCATATCGCCTTCGATGACGCCCTGGCCTATGCGCGATGGAAGGGCCGCGACCTGCCGACGGAGGCCGAATGGGAGTTTGCCGCCCGGGCCGGTCTGACGGGCGCACGATATGAATGGGGCGACAAGGTCCCGGACCCAACCCAGGCGCCCGCCAACTACTGGCAGGGCGTGTTCCCGGCCATCGACACGGCAGAGGACGGCTACCGGGCCAGAGCAGCCCCTGTCGGCTGCTATCCGGCCAACGCCTATGGCCTGTCGGACATGTCGGGCAATGTCTGGGAATGGACCACGGGCCGTTACCCGTTTGGACCCGAGGCCGGCGCCAGGCTGGTCAAGGGGGGCTCGTTCCTTTGTGCGGACAACTACTGCCTGCGCTACCGGCCCTCGGCCCGTCAGCCCGGCCCGCCGGATACCGGCACGTCGCATATAGGTTTCCGGACGGTCAGCCGGCCCGGGATGAAAGCTGCAACCAAAACAATGCCACCAGGGGGGAAGTCATGATCCGGAACCGCATCACCGAACTGCTGGGCGTCCAGTATCCGATCGTTCAGGCTCCGATGGGCTGGATCGCACGGGCGGCATTGGCGTCCGCTGTCTCCAATGCCGGAGCGATGGGCATCATTGAGACCTCATCCGGCGACCTGGAGGGAATCCGCGGCGAGATCGTCAAGATGCGTCAGCTCACCGACAAGCCATTCGGCGTCAATGTGGCCCAGGCCTTTGTTCGTGACCCCGACATTGTGAAATTCGTCATCGACCAGGGCGTGAAGTTCGTTTCTACCTCGGCCGGGGATCCGACCAAGTACTGCGGACAATTGAAGGAGGCCGGCCTGACGGTGTTTCACGTCGTGCCAACCCTGGCGGCGGCGATGAAGGCCTTTGAGGCCGGGGTTGATGGCCTGATCGTCGAAGGCGGCGAAGGCGGCGGTTTCAAGAACCCCCGGGACGTGGCGACCATGGTTCTGCTGCCCCTGGTCTGTTCGAAGATCGGCCTGCCGATCATCGCCGCCGGCGGCATCGCCGATGGCCGGACCATGGCGGCGGCCTTCGCTCTGGGCGCCGAGGGTGTTCAGATGGGAACCCGCATGGTTTCGGCTGCGGAATCCCCGGTCCACGACAACTGGAAGACCGCCATCGTCGAGGCCAAGGAAACCGACACCGTGTTCCTCAACCGCTTCGGTCCCGGGCCGGCGCTGCGCGCGCTGCGTACCGAAAAAACCGCGGCCTACGAAAAGGCGCCTCCGGCGGACGGGGTCATGGGTGACTTCAAGAATGCCCTGGCCCTGTATTATGGCGGCGACATGGAGGCGGCGATCGCCCTGTCTGGTCAGGTGGCCGGCCGGATCGAAAGCGTCCGCCCCGTCGCAGACATCATCCGCGACACGGTCGCCGAGTTCGAGGCTGTGACCGCTGATCTCGGGGCGCGCTACGGCCTAGGCGGCCGTTAGGGCGTCTGGCGGCGGCCGACAGGGTCCTGGTCGCCTGGACGGATATTCAGCAAGGAGACGCCTGGCGATTGCCCGACTTTATCGAGGTCTCTGACCCGTCCGATCCCCGCATCGAGGCCTATCGCGAGATCCGGGAACGGGATCTGGTCGGGCGTCGCGGACTGTTCATCGCCGAAGGCGAGGTGGTTCTGCGGCTGCTGACACGCAGCCGGACCTTCGAGACCCTGTCGGTGCTGATCGCCTCGAGGCGCCGGGAGTCCCTTGCGGAAATCCTCGCACTTCTGCCGCCGGCGACCCCGGTCTATCTGGCCGAGCAGTCTGTTCTGGACCGGATCGCCGGCTTTCCGCTGCACAGGGGCATTCTGGCCGTGGCCAGACGGAATGAGCCGCCGGACTGCAAGACGCTGTTGTCGGGGCTGGGGCCGGAGGCCCTGGTCCTGGCGCTGAGCGGAATTTCGAACCACGACAATATGGGCGGGCTGTTTCGCAATGCGGCGGCCTTCGGCGTGGATGCCGTGGTCCTGACGTCCGACTGCTGTGACCCGCTCTATCGGAAGGCCATCCGGGTTTCTGTTGGCGGCGTCCTGGTCACCCCCTATGGCCGACTGCAGCCTGGTGAGGACCTGGTGGACATCCTGGTGCAGGCGGGCCTCATTCCACTGGCCCTGTCGCCGGCCGGGACCCAGAGGTTGGCCGATTTGGAGCGTCTCTCCCGCGCGGCGGTGATCGTCGGAGCCGAGGGTCCCGGTCTGCCGGCGGCGATGCTGGCTCGCTGTCGCACCGTGGCCATCCCCATGGCGGCAGGCTTTGACTCCCTCAACGTCTCGACCACGGGCGGGATCGTGCTGCATCACCTCCGCAGCCATTGATCGACAGGCAATTCAATCGAACCGGACGGTCTGTTGGTCCTGTCCGCCCAGGAAGAGCAGGCTGCGGGTCTGGCCGCCGACCCGGATATTGACCTGCATCTCAGCGGGTTCGTCGGAGAAGATCTGAGGCAGGATATCGGCCGAGACCGTGACCTGGCTGACCGGAACCCGGGTCTGGCCGGAAAAGACCAGGTCCACGCCATCCCCCTTCAGGCGCTGCGACCGGAAAACCAGGGTGCTGCCGTCCACCTTGAAATTGCGGCCAACATGGGCGCGGAATGCCTCGAGGGCCGCCGGGTCATCCAGGCTTGGCTGGGCGTCGGGGGCCAGAATGGTCAGGACCGGTTCCACGTCATGGGCGGCGAAACGGTGGGTGGCGAGGATAGCGCCAGTCCGGCCGTCGATCTCCACAACCGACAGGGACGACCGTCCCCTGTGGGCCTGCACAGCCCCGGCCGCAGCCAGACAGAGCGCCAGGGATATGGCGACCAGGCGTTTCAACCGGCCTAATCCTTCCTGGCGGGACGGGTCGCCAGACCGTCGGGACCGACAATGAGGCCCATGTCCTTCATGCGGTTGGGCGCGTCCTCATCGCCTTCCGGCTTGAGGGTGGCGGGGATTATGGCGCGCGGGAAGGCGTTGTTCGACAGGTCTGCGTCGGCGGTCTCCCAGCGTGGGTCGACCATGGCGGACTTCAGGGTCCTGGGTGTGACGAACTGCCAGGTCACCTGCCGGGAGTTCTTTCGCCAGACCTCGGCCGGGATCTTGATCGTTTCGCTGGTCCCGTCGGCAAAGTCCATCTTGAGGATCACCGGCATGACCAGGCCGCCCAGATTGCTGAAGGTGAAATGGTAGAAGTTGTCCTTCACCTTGAGGGCCGCTGCGTCCTCCGGGCTCAGGCGCTCCAGAAACTCCCTGGATTTGCGGCGTTCGGCTTCGGTCACCGTGAATGCGTCGGTCTGGTTATAGAAGTCTCGCACCGATGGATCCGTTTCCACCACGGTTGGCGCAGTGTTGCCCATGTCGGTCAGGCTTTGCGGGTCCTCCTTGGACAGGTCCCGCTTCAGGGCCTTTTCCTTTTCGGGGTCGCCGCTGTCGATGCGGGCCTGGACGATGCGGTCGAGGGAAATGTCCACGTGGTCGGTGGAATAGAACCAGCCCCTCCAGAACCAGTCCAGGTCGACGCCGGAGGCCTCCTCCATGGTCCGGAAAAAGTCGTAGGGGGTCGGACGCTTGAAGCGCCAGCGGCGGGCGTATTCCTTGAAGGCGAAATCAAACAGTTCCCGTCCCAGAACGGTTTCGCGAAGCACCACCAGGGCCGTCGCCGGCTTGGCGTAGCTGTTTGATCCAAACTGAAGCAGGCTGTCAGACTGGACCATGATCGGCACCTGGTCCCGGGAGACCATGTACTCGACGATCTCCTTGGGATCGCCCCTGCGGCTGGGGAACTTCTCGTCCCATTGCTGCTCGGCCTGGAACTGCAGGAAGGTGTTCAGGCCTTCGTCCATCCAGGTCCACTGACGCTCGTCGGAATTGACCGTCATGGGGAACCAGATGTGGCCGACCTCATGGATGATCACCCCGATCAGTCCGGCCTTGCCCCGCTCGGTATAGGTCAATTCACCGGTCTTGCGGTCCTTGATCGGCCGGGGGCCGTTGAAGGTGATCATGGGATATTCCATCCCGCCGACCGGGCCGTTGACCGACTGGGCGACCGGATAGGGGTAGGGGAACGAAAAGTCGCCATAGACCTTGATCGTGTGGGCGATGGCCTTGGTGGAATAGGCGTCCCAAAGCGGCCGGGCCTCCTTGGGATAGAAGCTCATGGCCATGACCAGGGGATTGTCCGCATCGTCCTGCTTGACGCCCACCGAGTCCCAGATGAATTTTCGGGACGATGCGAAGGCGAAATCGCGAACATTGTCGGCCTTGAAGCGCCAGGTCTTCAGGCCGGCCGGCTTGCCCTTTTCGGCGGCGGCGGCCTCTGCGGGCGTCACGACATAGACCGGCTGGCTGGCCGTGCGGGACCGTTCAAGCCGCTCGCGCTGGACGGCCGTCAGCACTTCGCCGGGGTTTTGCAAGACTCCGGTGGAACTGATGACGTGGTCATCGGGCACGGTCAGGCTGACATCATAGTCACCGAATTCCAGGGTGAACTCGCCCGAACCGAGGAAGGCCTTGTTGTGCCAGCCTTCGTAGTCCGAATAGACCGCCAGGCGTGGAAACCACTGGGAGGCCAGGAACAGGCAGTTGCCGTCCTCGTCGGGCTTGGTGAAGCACTCATATCCGCCCCGTCCGCCCAAGACCCGGGTCTCAACCAGGGGAAAGCTCCATTCCATCCGGAATGTCATGGCTTCGCCTGATTTCAGCGGCCCCGGCAGATCGATGCGCATCAGACTGTCGACAACGGTGAAGCGAAGCGGCCTTCCTTCGGAGTCGGTGACCTTCAGGCCTGAAAAGCCGCCCTCCCAGCCCTGCATGCGCTTGGCCCGCCGAATGGCTGTGAAGCTGATCTTGCCGCCGCCCGAGACCGTGCTGGAGCGTTCCGACAGGCTGTCGCGCTTGAACCGGTTCTGATCCAGAAGGAGCCAGAGATAGCGCATCTCGTCGGGTGAATTGTTGGCGTACCGGACCTCCGCCTTGCCAGTGATCGACCGGGCGGCCTCATTCAGGCTGGCCTCGATACGGTAGTCGACCTTCTGCTGCCAATAGCGATAGCCGGGGCTGCCGGCGGCGTTGCGATAGTCGGTGGGGGTGGGCCAGTCTTCGCCTTCCAGCTGGCGGAAACTGTCTTCGAAGGGGGCCTTGGTCTGGCGAACGGGGTCGGCCTTAGCTGTCCCGGAGATAGCCAGCAGCGAAAGCACCAGAACGAGAACGCGCACCCAATCCTCCTGCCATAGTCCGAAGCGTCAATATGGTCCGTGAGCGCCGACGTCCAGACGCAGAAAAGGCGGCTCCGCAGAGCCGCCTTCGCCGCCTCGATCTATCCGCGCGAAACCTTGCAGTTCCGGAGGCGCCGCGGAGGGCCCCACGCCCTGATGGCCAGAACCTGACCACCGTTGGGAATACTATTTGGACAAACTCGGTCCGGGGCAATCGCCTGAGCGCCAGCGGTGAGCCGTTGTGCGGTCAGCTGTGCTTTCCCGAACACGAAAATGGCCCAGAAACCGCCCCAATCCGGGCCATTGACGGACACAAGCCGCCCCTATGGTGCTTTTTGTCGGCTGATCGGCACCGGTCCGGATCCTGAACAGCCCCCCCAGCCCCTCCGCATCGGGCGCAAGGTCAGCCGACACCTTCCCCCTCAAAATTTGAAACCTTTAGAACCGAGATGGCGAATTCGCGCCCGGGTTCAGTTGTTGCGCCCTGGCTGATCTTCCATCCACTGGATGAACCCAGGACAACCGCCTCCTCAGACTTCGGTCAGCCCCACTCTGCTTTACTTCACCTGTCGCCGCACCGGCGACGAACCAGAAGGAAAGGAAACTGCCATGAACAAGACCCTTGCATCGTTCGCCGCCTTTGCCGTCCTGGCAACCGCCCTGCCTGCCGGCGCCCAGCCCTATGGCGGCCACGCGCCAGGAGGCTACCGGCCCGGCGGGGACTACTACGGCCCTGGCCAGGGCGGCCCCTATGGCGGCGGCTATCGTGACCAGGCCGGCCCGGACCGGCCCCCGATCCCCGCCCGTCAGGCCCGTCTGAGGGAGTGGATCGCCCGCGCCCAGTACAGCGGCGATCTGCGGCCCTGGGAAGCGCAGCGGATGCGCGAGACCCTCTGGTCGATCCGCCGGATCGAGAGCCGTTACTTCTATGACGGGCGGATCAGCCGCTGGGAGGCCGCCGATCTCCACAGCCGTCTCGATCGCCTGGCCTGGCAGGTCCGCACTGCCGCGCGGGATGACGGTCCCCGCTACGGTCACGGATTTGGACAGGGCGGAGGTCCGCGCTAGGCGAGCCTGAGGGATGATCATCCCTGGCCCCCCCGGGCCCTGTATTCCGGTTCAGAAAACCAGGGATACAGGGCCTTCAGGACATCCCGACCCGGGACGAGCCGGCTGCGACTTCGGCTCGGGCGCGAACCGAAATCGAGCCGCCGCGGTCACTGATCCGGTCCATCACCTTGAAAGATGTGATCCATCGATCCGGCGTGACGTCGCAGATGACATAGCCACGCTGGGCGTTGTTGAACCTGAGCATGGGATTGACGGCCTGAATCTTCACCATGTCGGGCCGTTGATCCATGCCATCGCCGCCTGAACTGATCGAGGTGGTGACGAATTCGGCGGCAATGGGTGGCCCCTCCGGGCTTCGACCATCCAGAAACACCTCGCCTGCGTAGTTCTGGTGTTCGTCGCCGGTGAGGATGACGGGATTGCTGATGCGGCGGTCCTTGAGGGCCTTCAGAAGCCGCGCCCTGGGCGTGCGATACCCGCCCCAACTGTCGATATTGGCCGCATATTGCGGACCGGGGTCGCGGTCCAGATCCATGACCATGATCTGCTGGGCCAGGACATTCCAGCGGCTCTTCGACGCCGAAAGTCCCTCGTACAGCCACTTCTCCTGGCGCAGCCCCATCATCTCGGCCTCGGGCCGGTCCAGGTCACCGCAAACACCCCATTTGTCGCCGCAGGGCTGGTCAGAGCGATACTGCCGGGTGTCGAGAAACTGCAGCGACATCAGGTCACCGAAGGTCGCCCGGCGATAGAGCTGAAGCGAGGGGCCGACCGGCAGGGACGACAGCCGCAACGGCATGAATTCATAGAAAGCCTGTGCGGCAGCCTGGCGGCGGAGATTGAACAGGGCAGGGGGGCTTCCGTCCTGATCCAGATCGGCGGCCCAGTTGTTGTCAATTTCATGATCGTCCCAGACCACGAACCAGCCTGTCGAAGCATGGGCAGCCTGCAGGTCCGCGTCCATGCGGTACTGCGAATAGCGCTGGCGGTAGTCGTCCAGGCTGTAGATTTCGTCCCCCAGATGCTGGCGGGGATTGTCGAAGGGGCCGCCTGCGGCGTTGCGGGTCCGGGCGCTGCGGCCTTCGTAGATGTAGTCCCCGTAGAAGAAGATGAAGTCCAGACTCTCCTCAGACAGCCTGCGATGGGCGACGTAGCTGCCCTGTTCGTAATGCTGACAGCCGGCGACCCCGAACCGGGCTGCGGGAACCGCAGCGCCGGCCGCCGGGAGCGTCTTCACCCGCCCTCTGGCGCTTTCTTCGCGACCCGCAAGGAAGCGGTAGAAATAGGCTGTGGCTGGCGAAAGCCCTGCGACCTCGACATGAACCGAATGGCCCAGTTCCGGCCGCGCCAGGGCCTTGCCTGTCTGCAGGACGGTCCTGAAGCCCGGGTCGGAGGCCACCTCCCAGGTCACTTCCACCGCCTGGGCCGGCATGCCGCGATCCCGGTCCAGAGGACGGGGGGCCAGCCGGGTCCAGATCACGAACCCATCGGCGGCTGGATCGCCGGCGGCGACGCCCAACTGGAACGGATAGGCCGCGAAGACCGCCTGGGCCAGGGCGGGCTTCTCATCCAGAGTCAGGGCGAAGCCTCCTGCCGCCGCAGCGCCGGCGAACTGGAACAGACGTCGGCGGGACAGGCCGAAGCGGTATTGAAGCAGGTTCATCGGACACTCCGTTACGGATCGCGCCAGTCTGAACTACGCCCGCCGCGTGACAGTTTGAAAGGTCTGGAACTAATGCGCCTCAGCGCTTGCGGACAAAAACCGTCCCGGCTGAGTAGCCTGCCCCAAAGCTGCAGATCAGGCCGGTGTCACCTGTTTCGAACCCGTCATTGTGAAGGTGGAAAGCAATGATCGAACCGGCGGACGAGGTGTTGGCATAGTCATCCAGGATGATGACGTTCTCGTCGCTACCCGGGTCCCGGCCCAGCACCTTCCGACCGATCATGTCGTTCATGTTGATATTGGCCTGGTGCAGCCAGAGGCGCTTCAGTCCCGTCGGATCGATGGCCAGTTCGCCGGCATGGTCGACGATCATCTCGGAGACCATGGGGACCACTTCGCGGAACACCTTGCGGCCCTCCTGGACGAACAGCTTGTCCCTGGCTCCGACGCCTTCCGGCGCTGCGCGGTTCAGGAAACCGAAGTTGTTGCGGATGTTATTTGAGAAGACCGTCTTGAGGCGGGTTCCCAGGATATCCCAGCCGCCGGTCGCGTCCTCTTCGCGTTCGATGATCACGGCTGTGGCCACGTCACCGAAAATGAAGTGGCTGTCCCGGTCCCTGAAATTCAGATGGCCGGAACAGATCTCGGGATTGACCATCAGAACCGCCCTGGCCGAGCCGGAGGCGATGAAGTCGGCCGCTGTCTTGATTCCGAAGGTCGCGGACGAGCAGGCGACATTCATGTCGAAGGCGAAGCCCTCAATGCCCAGGGCCTGCTGCACCTCGATGGCCATGGCGGGATAGGCCCGCTGCATGTTGGAGGCCGCGCACAGAACCGCGCCGATTTCCGAAACATCCTTGCCCCAGGCGGCGATTGCCTCCCTTGCCGCCTTGACGGCCATTTCGGCCAGGACGGAGATCTCCTCATTGGAGCGTTCGGGGATCTGCGGGGTCATGACATCGGGATCCAGAATGCCCGCCTTGTCCATGACGAAGCGCGCCTTGATGCCTGACGCCTTTTCGATGAATTCGGGCGAAGACGGGGCCAGGGCCTGGACCTCGCCGGCTGCGATAGCCTCGGCGTTCTGGAGGTTGAACCGCTCAACATAGCTGTTGAAGGCTTCAACCAGTTCGGTGTTGGAAATGCTCTGTTCAGGCGTGAAGAGCCCGGTTGCGGCGATGACGGCCTTGTGCACGGATCAGTGTTCCCGGTCTGGGGCGCGTGTCTCGCGCCCGCGTCGTTGGTGGCTGGCGCCTTGATAGCACGACCCCGGCCTTCGTCACGCCCTCCCTGTGGCGATGTTGCAACGCAACAGGCCTGCCTCATTTGCTCCGCTGATCGGCCGCTCCATCGCCTCCTTTGAGGCCCATCCAGAGGTTCGGGCGGGGTGAGACGCAAAATGAACTCAGGAGTATAAAATAATGAAATCTCTCATGATCGCCGCCTCTTTGGCCGCCCTGTCCGTGGCGGCTCCCGCCCTGGCCCAGGATAACCCTGTCACTGTCTATGGCACAGTCGGCTACGCAAACACTGATGCCGACGGCGTCAATCTGGGTGCGATCCAGGGCCGCATCGGCGCCCGCTACGGCCAGTATCTGGGTCTCGAAGGTGAATTGGCCGGCGGGGTAAAGAGTGACGAAATCAAGATCGTAGGGACTCGCTACGACGTCGACCTCAACTACCAGGCGGCCGTCTACGGGGTCGGCTATCTGCCCGTCGCCCCCAATGCGGACCTGTTCGCCCGGGTTGGCTATGGCAAGAGCAAGATTGATGTCTCCGGCCCGTTCGCCGCTGGCTCGGCCGACGGTGAGAGCTGGAACTATGGCGTCGGTGGCCAGTATTTCTTCACCGAGAAGGACGGTGTTCGGGTCGACCTGACACGCCATGATTTCGATAATGGCGGTGATGCCGACGTGGTTGGCGTGAGCTACGTCCGCAAGTTCTAGACCGGACTGCGTCGGGGTCATCCCTGTCGCCTGGAAGGCCCCCGTCGCAGGACGGGGGCCTTTTTCGTTGACGGGGCAGGGCGGGCAATGACAATCCGGAAACGGGGAGAGGCGTTAACCGGAATGAATGGCCAGACTATCCAGTTGCTGGGGTCGGTATTGGCGATTGCGGCCATGGTCGCTCTTGCCGCCTGGGCGCGTATTCCAAAGCCATGTCCTCCCCTGGACGAGGAGTCGGTCAGGCGCCGGCTGGCTGTCGAGTATCCGGACGATCTGGTAGACGCCGTCTGGCTTGCCGCTGATGGCGCGGGCGCTATCTCCCGTTCCGGTGATCGCGCCTTGGTCCTGGCCAGGCTTGGTGACTGCTGGGTTGCACGGGACCTGCCCTGGGCGTCGGCGCTGACCAGCAGGATACGGGGTGGCAGGGTTCGCCTGAAATTCAATGATCCGGCCGCGCCCAGGCTGTCCCTTGCTGTCAGCGGCGTGAACCCCTGGCCCCCTTCGGAACCGGAAAGCGATCCTTACGGATGACCCTGGACCCCCTGAAACCAGCCTTTGATCCGGTCACCCTGGCCATTCCGATTTTCGTCTTGACGATCATCGGCGAAATCGTCCTGTCCCGGTTCGGCAAGATCAAGGCCCGCTACGAGGCTCGCGATACGGCGACGTCTCTGCTCATGGGGCTTGGCAGTTCGGTGGCGGGCCTGATCACGGGCGGGGCGATCTTCGCCGTCAGCCTCTGGGCCTATCAGTACAGGCTGTTCGACATTCCGATGGCGGCCTGGTGGGCCTGGGTCGTGATCTTCTTTCTGGAGGATCTGACCTATTACGTGTTTCACCGCGTCGCCCATGAGCGCCGCTTCTGGTGGGCCAGCCACGTCAATCACCACACATCCCAGCACTACAATCTGGCCACCGCGCTGCGCCAGACATGGACGGGGGGCGTGGCGGGCACCTGGCTGCTCTGGATTCCTCTGACCCTGCTGGGCTTTCCGCCGGCGATGATCGCCATCCAGAAGGGGATCAGCCTAGTCTATCAATACTGGGTTCATACCGAGGCTGTCCGGAGGATGCCCGCCTGGTTCGAGGCCATCTTCAACACCCCCTCGCATCATCGGGTCCATCACGCCCGCAATCCGCAGTATCTCGACTCCAACTACGCCGGCATCCTGATCATCTGGGATCGCATGTTCGGCACTTTCGTTGCGGAGCGGGATGAAGAGCCCTGTCGCTATGGGATTGTCAAAAATCTCGGTGACTTCAACATCCTGCGCGTCGCCTTTCACGAATGGATGGCGATTGGCCAGGACCTCGCAAGGGCCCGATCCCTGCGGGAGATGGCGGGCTATCTGTTCGGTCCGCCCGGATGGAGCCCGGATGGTTCCCGGGAGACCAGCAAGATCATCAAGGCCCGCTGGGCTGCCCGGCAGGCCGGTCTCAGTCCCGAATCCCCGGAAGGGACAGACCCGACGCCGGTCGCGCCGTAAGGGCCTCTCGACGATACCGGAACAGTTCGGCCGGGCGACCGCCGGTGTCGGCGTCCATCCGCCCCAGTCCCTGGACCAGGTCGGTGCGTTCAACCACGCGGCGGAAGTTCTGCTTGTGTAGCGGTATGCCGGCGATGGCCTCGACCGTGCGCTGCAGGGCCGACAGGGTGAATTCAGCCGGCATCACCTCGAAGGCGACCGGGCGGTACTTCAACTTGCCGCGCAGCCGGCCAAGGCCGGTTGCCAGGATTCGCCGGTGATCGGAGATCATCGGCTCGCCCAGAGCGGCCGAAAGGGCCGCGGGCTCGGGCGGATCGCGTCCCTCGGCCCGGGCCGCATCGCGGGCAGATTCGGGCGCCAGGCCGGCCTCATAGAGCAGCTCATAGCGCTCCAGGACCCGCTCCTCGTTCCAGGAGGCCCCGTCCAGGGCAAAGGCCAGGCGGGCCCGGGCCAGCCGCGTCGGGTCTCCGCTCGCCCAGGTCAGCAGAGCCGGACGAATGCCTTCATCGATGAGATCCGGCCGACCCTTGCGCCAGTCTTCCCAGGGAAAGAACCGCGACCAGCTTGACCAGACGGTGTCCCGCGCCAGGCTCTCCGTGGCTGAGGGAGTCAGGGCCAGATAGCCCACCGAGACAACTCGGGCCGCGCCGGCGCCAACCTCGGCGCGGGGGGCGTCACGGCCCTTGTCGCCGAAGGTATAGAGCTGTTCGACATAGCCGAGCTCAAAGCCGGTCTGGGCGCTCACGAAGTCGCGTAGCGCCAGCTCGAAGGTCCGGTGCCCTTCGGGGGCAAACGGGCCGAACGGCAGGCCGGGCAAGGGGGACAGGCGGTCGGTCAGGGCGTCATGCGGCCGCAGGGTCAGCACCACGGCCTCGCCATCGCGCACGGCGATGATCACAGCCGACAGTCCGATGACGACAGACAGGGTCATGAGCGCTGTCCTACTGGAAAACGGCCCGTGTCCAAACCCTGTGATGGGACGGCCGGCCTCATTCCGCCGTGATTATTCGGTGCTGAAGGCGTCGCCGCCGCCTTCGTAGCCGGCAGCGGAAGATAGCAGGTGAAACCGCCGGACATAGCGCTCCTGGGCTTCCGAAGGCGGCGCCGGATTGATCGCCAGATGATAGCCAGGCGGCGGCTTTCCGAACAGGTCGAGCGATTCCTTGACCGAAAAGCCGGCCAACTGCGTCGCCTCGAAGAAGGCGCAGGCCCGGTCCGCCTGCTTTATCAACTTCTTGACCGGCCCCGGTGTCCGGACCGGCAGGCCGAAACGGGCATGGATAGCGATCTCCAGCCGCTCCTCGAAGTCCTTGTAGGACACGCCGAGCGCCGCCTTGAACGGGCTGATCATGTCGCCGATAACATATTCGGAAGCGTCGTGAAGCAGGGCTGCAAGCCGCCAGCGAGGCTCCAGGTCGGGCTGGATGTGGGCGGCGATCTCTTCCACCACCAGGGAATGCTGGGCGACGGAAAACCCGTGCTCGCCGGTCGTCTGGCCATTCCAGCGCGCCACCCGGGCGAGGCCGTGGGCGATGTCCTCGATCTCGATGTCCATCGGGGATGGATCCAGCAGATCAAGCCGGCGTCCCGACAGCATTCGCTGCCAGGCGCGAGGGGGAGAATTGTTTCGCAGCCCTTTGGCCACTCGTTCGTTCCTGTCGTGCGATGGGGCGGCAGCACTGGGCCATTGCTTGACAAAGATCAACGACGGGTAGGGTGTAGCGGCGTCAATTGCCGATCAATGGAGGTCTGAGATGAACTGGGCACGCATCATGGCGCCGCTGGCGGGTGGCGCAGGAGACAGCGAGGCGCTGGCCGCCGCCGTGGCGATCGCGTCGGCTTTCGACGCCGAACTGGCGGCGGTTCACGCCCCGGCCGACATCGCCGACCTGATGCCCTGGATGGGCGAGGGGTTCATGGGCGGGGTGCAGATCACCGCCATGGACAGCCTGAAGGAGGCTGCGGCCGAAGGAAAGCGGTCCGCGCGGGCTGCGGTGGAGGCCTGCGGATACGCCAAGGCTCGGCTGATCTCGCTTGAAACCCCGGTCTGGGGCGGCCTGTCGATGGAAGGCCGGCTGTCTGATCTGGTGGTGTTCACCAATGACGCCGCCCGTGGTCGCGGCCCCCTGGCGGAGGCCTTTCAGCAGATGGTGGCGGACGAACAGCGCCCGACCCTGGTGGCGCGGCCGGGCCTTACCCCGGACGGGGTCGCCGTCATCGCCTGGGATGGCGGCAAGGAAGCCAGCCGGGCGGCCCGGACGGCGCTGCCGCTGCTCGAACAGGCATCCCGGGTGGTGATCCTCTGCGCGCCCTCGGCCTCGTCTCGCAGTTTCGACGGTCGGCGGCTGCAGGCCTTTATGTCCGACCGGGGCGTCAATGCCGAGCTTGAAATCCTGCCAGAGTCCGGTGATGCAGCCCATATTCTGCTGGGCGCTGCTCGCCGTCTGGGGGCCGGGTTGCTGGTGGCCGGCGCCTTCGGTCACCCGAGGCTGCAGGAATACATCTTCGGCGGAACGACCCGGACCCTTCTGAACAACGACGGTCCTTCGCTGTTCCTGTCCCACTGACCAACCACACTTCCCGAAAGGAAACGTGCGATGAGCCTTTCACGCATTGTCATACGGCTGGCCCGCAACCCGGGCACGGAGTTTGCCGATGGCGACGACCACCGGGGCTACAGCTTCATCGCGCCGCTCGATCCTGCCGGAAAGATTGATCTGTCGGCATTCCAGAAGTCCAGGTCAGACTGCGCGGTGCGTCGCTTCGCGCCGGAACAGGATGCGGTTACCGGCAAGCTCGCCCACCGCAGATCGAGCTGGTATTTTGACTATGACGATCAGTCAGACGCTGACGACGAGGCCGTCCATCGTCTTGGTGACCACAGCTTTGCAGTCGGTGAGTATGTCTCGGTAGCCGACGAGGACGGACGGCTGCTGGCCTACAAGGTCACCGAGGTTGCTCCGATATAGGCGGGCAGGTCCGGGCCTGGCGGCGATTGTCCGCCGTCTTCGGGCGGACCGGGAACCGAAACCTTCGCCGGTCCCCGGTCTCACGGCGTCAGCCGCCGACGTTGTGCCTGACAAGGGCGCCGGCATCCCGGAGAAGGCCATCCGGTCCCCGCTTGCCCGTCTTTGCCTTGGATTTCAGGACAGCGACCACCAGAGGTCCGGCCTTGGGGCCCCGCGCCTCATAGGCGACAACGCCATAGGGGCTCGCTGCGGAGTCGGTCGACTTGACAAAAGTGCTTCGGAAGCCCTGCTTTTTGGGGCCGCCAATCCGCAGGCCGTGTTCGCCCCCGTCGACAGTGACGTCACCATCCTGGGCATTGACGACCAGTTGGCCCTTTTCGTCTTCACTCCAGCGTTCCCGGGTGATGCGGACTTCGTTCTTGCCGTCCCGGGCCTCGATCTTGACCCCGGCCACCTCGACCTTGGCGTTTTCGCCATCCGTCTCGATCTTGACGCCGGGCATGCGGACCGTTGCGCGCTCGACCGCCTGACCCTCCTCGGTCTCGACCGTCAGTCCGGGCATTTGAACGGTCTCCTTGCTGGTCGCGGAGGGGTCTGCCGGGGTAGCGGGCGGTTTCGGCGTGTCGACGGGCGCATCGGGCATGATCGCCCGAAGCTCAGCCTCGATCGGCCCGAGCGCGTCCGCCGGCGGCCCGGTGAAGCTGAGAAGCTGGAGGGTGACCTCGACATCCGGCCCGCCATAGCTGCAGGACTTGCCATCCGGCGCGATGCTGACGCGCTTCAGGTCTCCCTGGGATTCCGGGCAGTCGAGTTTGCTGACGGTCTTGACCGCTTCGCGTTCGGCGCGCTTGGCTCGATAGGCTTCACGGCTTTCGCAGCCGGTGACGAAGGCCAGGGCGCAACAGCCGGCGACCAGCAGGACGATACGGTTCATGGGTTTCCCTCAAGATCTTCTTGAAGGAAGGGTGACGCCAGCAGGGGCGCCATGCCAGTGAATTCGCTGTAAGGCGCGGCCTCCCGGCCGCGCCTTGCAACCGTTGATCTATTGGCCGGGACGACCGGCGCCGGATCCTTCGCGGCGGGCCAAGAAGGCCAGGCGCTCGAACAGATGCACGTCCTGCTCATTCTTCAGCAGGGCGCCATGTAGCGGCGGGATCAATTTGGTGGGGTCGCGTTCCTTCAGGGTCGTCTCGTCGATATCCTCGACCATCAGCAGCTTCAACCAGTCGAGCAGTTCGCTGGTCGAGGGCTTCTTCTTGAGGCCCGGAACCTTGCGCATGTCGTAGAATATGCGAAGGGCCTCGGCGACCAGCTTCTGCTTGATCCCGGGATAGTGGACCTCGACGATGGCGTTCATCGTCTGCTCGTCCGGGAACTTGATATAGTGGAAGAAGCAGCGACGCAGGAACGCGTCCGGCAGTTCCTTTTCGTTGTTCGAGGTGATGATGACCACTGGCCGGACCTTGGCCTTGATGGTCTCGTCGGTCTCGTAGACGTAGAATTCCATCCGGTCGAGTTCCTGCAACAGGTCGTTGGGGAACTCGATATCGGCCTTGTCGATTTCGTCGATCAGCAGAACCGGGCGAATGCTGGAATCCTCAAAGGCCTCCCAGAGCTTGCCCTTCTTGATGTAGTTGCGGACGTCCTTGACCCGCTCGTCGCCCAGCTGGCTGTCGCGCAGACGGGTCACGGCGTCATATTCGTAGAGGCCCTGCTGAGCCTTGGTGGTCGACTTGATGTGCCAGGTGATCAGCGGGGCGCCCAGCGCCTTGGCGATCTCCTCGGCCAGCACGGTTTTGCCGGTGCCGGGTTCACCCTTGATCAGCAGCGGACGCTGCAGGGCGATGGCGGCATTGACCGCAACCTTCAGGTCATCGGTGGCCACATAGTTGGTTGTGCCTTCAAACCGCGTCGTCATCATTTCCCCGCGAAGAGCCCGGTTCAGGATGGACCTCCACCCTCGAACAACTGTTTCAATCCCACAGTAGAGCGCTGAAAGCCGGGCTGTGAAGCGGTTTTGCGTCGGCTGGCAAAAAAGACCCGCCTGACGGAAAGGACCGATCGGCGGACGCGATGCGGCTGCCGTTACGGCAGGTTATGGGCCAGTCTCAGTCGGATCCGGGATTGATCGGGGCCGGGTCCGAAGCTGGAAACGATTGTTTCAGGCCCTTGTCGATCCGCCTCTCAATGTCTGGGACGCGGTGGTCTTCGGCGATCTCGCCTGGATCCGGGGCGTGCTGGGCGGGGGTGGCGGGACCAGGCTTGGAGGGCATGGAAAGTCTCCGGCAGGGCGCGGGAAGCGGCGCCGTCTGACGGAATCAACCCCTTGCGGCCGCTTCCGTTCCGGTTCCGAAGGACTCGGCCAGAGCCAGGGCGACCGACTGCATGATCGGCTCCCAGTCGCCGAAGGATGACGGGGTGAAGACCCGCATCTGAGGATACCAGGGGTAACGCTCGGTCCCCAGCTTGGGCCAGGCGCACTGGGGCGACACCAGCCAGGATGGCGCACCACAGGCCCCCGCCAGGTTCAGGCTGGCATTGGCGAAGCCGATGGTCAGGTCGAGGGCGCAGGTCAGGGCCGCGACATCGTCCAGGTCCTGTTTCAGATCGATGCCCGGCGGGCTCCAGATCTCGACCCCGAACTCCTTGCGGGCCTGGGCCAGTTCGGCCTCGCAGTCTCCATACTGAAGATTTACGAGGCAAATCCCGGGAACCTTCAGGATCGGCTCCCAGAGTTCGAAGGGGGAGAAGAACCGGTGGCGGCCGCCCTTCTGGGTCATGCTTTTCCAAAGCAGTCCGACCCGCGGGCCGGACGGCGCGTCCTCGAGCATCCGACGCCAGTGAGCGACCCTGTCCATATCCGGTGTCAGAAACCTCGGCCTGTCAGGAAAGGCGTCGACCGAGGACCGGAACCGCTGGAGCGGTGAAGCGAGGGGGGCCCAGAGATCGATGGCCGCCAGGTCTTCCGTTGTCAGGAACGGCATGACGCGCACGGTGTGACCATCGACATTGAAAGTGGCGTGGGCCCCGATCCGGATTTGCGGGAAGGACCTCTGGAACAGGGAAACCAGACGCGGCTCCAGGGCCAGCGCCAACTTGCCCGTCTCGCCCAGGGCCTCAAGGACGTCCGGGATGAGATTGGCGAACAGCACCTCGTCGCCCAGTCCCTGTTCACCGACCAGCAGCAATGACCGGCCCGACAGATCGCTGTCAGGCGTCCACACGGGACGATCAATCGCCACATGGGTAACGTCCGCGAAGCCGGGGTCGCGCCGGGCTTCATAGTCGCGCCAGCCCTGTGCGAGGTCCCCCAAAGCCAGATGCATGGTCGCCCTGGCCAGGCGCATCATCTGCAGTTCGTCCGTGGCCATGGGCTCCTTCAGGGCCCGGTCGCAATCGGCCAGTGCTGCCTGCGCGTCTCCCAGGAACAGCCGGCTGTTGGCCCGGTTATAGCGGGCCTTGGCAAAGTCCGGCTTCAGCCTGAGCGCTTCATCAAAGAAGGTCGCCGCCGCAGCCGGGTCGCCCTCTTCGGACAGCACGGTTCCAAGGGTGTTCCAGAGCAGCGAGTCCTCGGGCGCTGACAAGAGAGCAGGGCGGAGCACTTTGACTGCATCGGAAAACCGGCCCTGATCCCGAATCGCGCAGGCCAGGTTGTTCACCGCTTCGGTCGCCTCGGGATGGGCCTGGACATAGTGCTGAAACAACTTCTCGGCGGTTTCCTTCATGCCCATGCGATAGGCGAGGCGACCGAGGTCGTTGGCGACCTCGGCATGGTCGGGAATCAGGGCCAGGGCCGATTCATAGCAACGGACCGATCCGGCGAAATCACCGGCCCGCTCCCGGGCGATGGCCAGAAGATACCAGCCGAAACCATTACGCTCGTCGATCTCGAGCGCCTTGATCGCCATGCTGCCGCCGGTCTGGAAATCGTTGGCCTGCAACGCTGTGACCGCCTGTTGCAGCAGGCCATCGAGGGAGGCCGCCTTCATTCCGGCCATGGCTTCCAGCATGCGGTTCAGAGCTGCCGGAGACCCCGCCTGGCCAACAACGGAGCCGGCGAATTTGGGGCGGGCGACTTCAGCCGTGACAGCATTCAGCGCGGCGCCTGAGGTGTCGCCTTTGAGGCTGAAGGGGCGGTTCATGGGCAAGGCCTCGCGCGTCGCAGTATGATCCATGGATGCCGGCAATATGGTTACCTGCGCCTTAAGGCGCGCGCCGGGCCGGGGCGAATCGCAAGGGCCTGTTAACCATGATTGGCTAACCACGCTTCAGGTCGCGGGAGAGGTGCTGATGCCACTCAAATTGTCATTGAAGCCGGGGGAGCGTTTTGTGCTCAACGGCGCGGTTGTTCAGAACGGCGACCGCCGCGGCGTGCTGATCCTTCAGAACAAGGCATCCGTGCTGCGAGAGAAGGACATCATGCAGGAGGCCGAGGTCACCAGCCCGGCCCGGCATATCTATTTCCCGGTCATGATGATGTACCTCGATGAGCCCGGCGCTGGTCGATACTACGATGAATTCGTTCGGCGCCTGACCGAATTCATGAATGTCATCCGCAATCCGCAGGTTTTGTCGGATTGCGTTAACATCTCCAAGCACATCATGGAGAAGGAATACTACAAGGCCCTGATGGTCTGCCGCAAAGTCGTGGACTACGAAGACGAAAGGCTTGAGAATGTCGCTTCAGGCGTATCAGAAGGCGGCGGCGCGGGCTGAGAACCCCAAGGACGCCGAGTACCGCCTTTTTGGTCAGGTTACCCGCGCCCTGATGGAAGCCGCCAGCCTGCCTTCAGACCGGATCGATGGCCGCGTTCAGGCTCTGGACTGGAATCGCCGTCTCTGGTCGACCCTGGCCACAGACTGCTCGATGCCGGACAACCAGCTTCCGGCGCCCCTTCGCGCCCAGATCATCTCGATCAGCCTTTGGGTCGGTCGCCATACCAGCGCGGTCATCCGGGGCGAGGAGGAATTCGAGCCCTTGATCGACATCAACCGGATCATCATGCAGGGCCTGCACGGCGCAGAACCGGCCTAGGGCTTTTCCTCCGGGACTGAACAGGCGCATGGCGGAAAATCAGGCCCTGGCTCCTGCGGGGCTGGATAGCCTTCGATCCGGCGGCGGTTTCAACCCTGCTGAACCATTCTCTCGGACCGCTGCTGCTCCGCCGTCTGCATCTGGCCAAGGGCGCTTTCCAGGGCAGGCAATGTGATCCCCTTGTCCCTGAAGCGGCGCTCCGCCCCCAGACGAGCCTGAGGCCAGTCCCTGGCCAGAAGGCCGAGCCCGACCACATCACGAAACTGGCCGGCCTTGCTGACATGGTCGCGGTAGAGAGCCTCGCGGACAAAGCCGAAGCTCTCATGCAGGGACCAGACCGAGGTGTTTTCGAACAGGACCTCGCACCACAGCTTGTTCAGTCCGAGCACCTCGAACACGAAGCGGAGGGTCAGGTATTCCACCTGGGCGCCAACGCCCCGCCCACGGGTCGAGGCTTCCGCCAGATAATAGGCCCAGTCGCAGCGATGGTTGTCCCGGTCTATGCGGACGAGATTGGCCAGCCCGACCGGAGCCTCGTCCAGCAGGACAATCCAGAAGCGCCGATCCTCCTGCGACAGGGCCTGGGCCAGCCAATGTTGATGCTCCGCGGCGCTGATCAGGTGGTCGCCGTACATATAAGGGGCGACGGCATCGCTGTTGCGCCAGGCCAGAACCCTGGGCCCGTCGGCGGCGGTGAGGGGGCGAAGGGCGGTGGTCATGAGGCGGACTCGGCGGACATGACGCCAGTCCAGTCCCTTCGGCGACAATCTGCAAGTGGCCTTGATGGCCGAGCCGACCGTCTTGGATGTTGCGCCCCTGCTGCGGCGGCGACTAACCTGTATCAAAATCAAGACAATTCCGGGAGGAAGCAACACTATGGCCGATCAGGACGATGCGACGCGGGTTGAGATTCTGGCGGATATCCGTCGGCGTTATGCGACCGGTGACTATGAAGGCGTTGCGGCCGCCTTTGGCCGTTTCGAAGACCTCAACGCTATCCGCAGCAATATCCGGATCGAAGCGATCGCCCTTGCGGCCACGGCCCTGGCCCCCACGGGCGACCCGACGGGCGCCCGGGCAGTGATCAAGCCGGTCTGGAAACAGCCTATGAAAAATCATCGTCATTATCGGTATCTCGCCCAGGTCTGCCTGGAATTGGGGGAGTATGACCGGGCGGCTTCACTGGCCAATGCAGCCGGGGCCTTGAAGCAGCGGGAGAACGAAGCCCGCCTGGCCCTGGTCGAAGGCACTGACGAGGGCGCCTGAGCCGCCGCCACAGCCGGTTCGATCGATCCGGGGGGGCGCACGGCCCTGGACTTCCCGGCCAGGAGCCGTTCGGTGCGGGGCGTGATGCGGCCCCGCAGCCGATCCGGTTCAGGGCCTCGTCAACGAGACCTTGACTCTGAATCCTGCGAATTCTTGTGTCTTTTTTTTCACTAGGAATTAATTAAAATATTGAAATATAACAGAAAAGACATTTTTCCAGGGCGGTTTATCAATCCGTAGTCAGATCAGTTATTGCAAAATTGTCGTTTAACCGTCACATTCCAGATCGACGCGCTGACGACTGAGAGGGTCTTGGGCCCTGTGAGCCGCGACGCGTCTCTTTTCGCCGATTTTTGGCCAGGGAGACGCAGATGACTATCCAAGTCCATGTACCCACCGCCTCGGACCAGTTCGAGCGCCTCTACAAGGTCCGCCCGATTCAGCCGTCGCTGGTGCAACGGCTTTTCAGGCTGCTGGGCGGCCGTTAGGTCCAGACCTTTCGAACGACAAAAAAGACGGCGGCCGGCTGAAGAGCCGGTCGCCCTTCGTCCTACGCCTCGGATCGTAATGTCTGATCCCGAGGCCAGCGGTCGCCTGGATCACGGGCGCAATCCTGCCTCTTCTGATGATGCAGCCGCCTGACCGGTTGGTGACTTGGCGACGATGAATCCGTGGCCCTGAGGCCGGATTCGCGTTCGGCAACAAAGTCCTGCCCCTCCTGACCGCCCGGCAAGTCATGCCCCTCAGGGCTCTGGCTCGTGAACGCCAATTAACCAAACAAATTCAGTGATACAGCCTGTCCGGCCTCCTGGCGCGAGGCTTGCGAGGGCTTGGCCGGGCCAGAAGGCCCACCGGTCAAAATGCGCCGGATCTCCCCGACCAGAATGGAAGGAATGCCGAATGTCTCTTTCGGTGAATACGAACGTGGGCGCCATGATGGCGCTCCAGAACCTCAACGCGACCAACATGGAGCTGTCGCAGACCCAAAACCGTATCAACACCGGCAAGAAGGTGGCGAGCGTCAAGGATAACGGGGCAATCTGGGCCATGGCCCAGGGCCAACGGGCCAATTCGCAGTCACTGAATGCCGTGCGGGATTCCCTCAATCGCGGTTCATCCGGGATCGATGTGGCGATCGCAGGCGGGGAAGCGGTCTCTGACCTCCTGGTGCAGATGAAGGAGAAAGCTCTCGCGGCGTCGGATACATCCCTCGACACCGCCAGTCGCACCGCACTGAACGAGGACTTCACGGCCCTTCGGGACCAGATTTCCAAGGCTGTGGCCAATGCCGATTTCAATGGGGTCAACCTCATCAAGACCGGCGCTACCGCCATCGCCGCCCTCGCCAATGCGGATGGGTCCTCCAAGCTGACCGTGGCCGCAGAAGTCATGGCCCTGGGGGGAACGATCGTCACAGTCGCTGCGACCGGAACCATTGGTACGGTCACCACGGCGGCGGCGATGATCACGACGCTGAACACCTCCATCAGCAACACCAGCGCCGCGCTCGCGCGTCTTGGCACCAAGTCCAAGGCCTACGAGATGCACACCACCTTCATCGGCAAGCTGCAGGACAGCCTCGATGCAGGGGTCGGCAATCTGGTGGATGCGGATCTGGCCAAGGAAAGCGCCAAGCTCCAGGCTCTGCAGACAAAGCAGCAGTTGGGGGTCCAGGCCCTGTCCATTGCCAACCAGACCCCGCAGACCATCATGTCGCTGTTCCGCGGCTAGTCGCGACGCCGGGCGGACCCCTTAAAAAGGGTCCGTCCGGCAGACTTTTTTGGGCAGGTCTGTCGCTGGAACCGGGTCAGCCCGCCGGCCTGGCGGATTTGAGCATCAGTCCCCGGGCATGGTTGCGCTGAAAGCCCTTCCACACCGTCACGCCACCGGTTCCTGGACTGACCGCGTCATAGGCGCCGGCCGCCGAGGCAGGCCAGACTCCATCCTCAGCGCGTTCGCTTGGCAGGTCCAGATAGCTGTCCATCGCCAGATCGCCCATCATGTAACGCCCCAGAAAGGCGGTGATGAAATGCAGGTTGGCGCCCATCACCCGCTGCTTTCGCCAGACCGGGTCTTCGAACCAGTCCAGATTCCAGAGGCTGTCCCGCATGGTCTCAGGCGCCGGGCCGACGCCCAGGCTGTGGCCGCCATTCTCGAAGACCAGCATATAGCGCCGGGCGTTGACAGCGCCGGCGAACAGGGCGGCGGGACCGTCGGCATAGCCCACGGTGCGGTCGCGGTCTCCGGCGATGATCATCAGGGGCGTGCGAAGGTCGGACAGGCCTGCGGCGCCCCAGGCATTCATCGCGCCGCCGCCAGCAGGGGCCAGGGCGACAACCGCCTTGAGACCGGGAATGGCGCTATCGGCGGCTCGGGTGCCGCCGCGCAGATAGGGGCGCATCAGTCCGCCGGGGACAGCCAGGCCTGGGGCGCCGGTCGGATTGAGGCCTGCGCCGGCGGCGGTCAGGACGCCATAGCCGCCCATGGAATAGCCAATGGCCGCTACTCGGTCCGGATCGATCACGGCGCCCAGAGCGTCTCCGGACCCTCCGCCGCGGGCCTTCAGGCTGGCGGCGACAAAGGCTAGGTCCAGAGGGCGGCGCATCAGGGGGCCAACGAAGGCGCCGGGGTTGGTGATCGGCGGGTCTCTGTGGTGGATGGCGGCCACCACATAGCCCTTGCTGGCCAGGTTCTCGGCCAGCCAGCTCATCATCGACGGGTCATTACTGTAGCCATGGGAGACCAGCACGAGGGGATGGCGGCCGTCTGCAGGCTTCAGGTCACGGTAGGCTGCGCCCGCGATAGTGAAGGGCGCATCGACGCCAGGCGCCTCTGTGGGCAGGCCCGCACGATAGGCGACTGTTCTTGCGAGCAGGCCGGGCTTTCGGGCCGGATACCAGACATCGACCTCCAGGCGACGGTCAGCGCTGACGGCCGTTCCGGTGGCGGGGTTCCAGGTGAGGGGATCCAGCTGGCCAGACTGGACCAGGGACAGGGTTCGAAAGCCCACAGGCCATGAACCAGGACGGGCAAGCTGAGGCGCATCCGCCTCGATCACGGCGACCGGACCCTGAGCCGCCAGAACCTGGGCGGGCGCAGCAAGTAGCCCGACGGCGAGCGCCAGTGGGGTCAGGCGCCCGTAGAGGGATGAAAGCTTGAGCATCAACCGGGCCCCTTTCCTGTGTCTGGCGGCTGGCCGACAGGACACGGGAAAGGGTCCGGTTCAAGATGCGGATCAGAATTTCATCTTCGGACGGATGCCGATGGTCCGGGGTCGGGCATAGGTGACCCGGTCGCCGACCTGATAGACCTTGTAGTAGATGGCCCGTCCGATGTCGGTCTCCTTGGCCCCGTTGGTCAGGTTGTTGCCGAAGATGCCGATTTCGTAGTTGCCAAACTCATAGGCCGCCGAGGCGCTGACATTCTTGGACTCGGGGATCTCGGCATTGGAGGCCCTCGGTCCGGTCTTGGTCAGCACGCCGCCGAAGATGGTCGTCGAGAATTGGCTGAAGGTGGTCTGCTGCTCGCCCCGGAACTGATAGCTGGCCTGGGCATGGAGTTCGCCCGGACCGATCTGCTTGTCGAAGAAGAGGGCGGCTGTGGCGCCCTCGTCCATCCGACGCAGGATGAAAGCCACCTGCGCCCCAATGAACTTCGGCCTCACCACGGTCGCTCCTCGCACCATGGCCCAAGCCCCAAAACGGGAAAACTCTTACTCAATCTGGTCCCATTTTTCAGGAGCAGGTCAGATTTCGAAAGGCAGGCAGGTGTAGCTTAACCGGTTTTCCACGAAACCGGATGCAGTTCATTCCCATGCAATCTGCTCAAGTGATCAGGCCGCTTGAAAGGTGACTGATCAAATAATCGAGGACGCTCCATGCGAAAATTCGCATTCTCGGCCCTTGCTATTGCGGTTGCACTTCAGGGATGCGGTGAGTCAGTCAGAATTCCGGGCCTCAACGGCGGCTCACCGGCAGAGATCAAGGCGATCTATAGGTCCTGCTATAACGCCCAAGGCGAGCGGGGAGCGATGATTGAAGCTGCGATGCAAAGCGCAGAGAGTGCGGACTATGCAGCCCGCTCCAAGACTGCGGCAGAGATTTGTATTCGAGGTCGGAGAAAGCTCTTTACCTTCTCATCGCAGCAGCCCTGCATCCCTCTTCTTATTTCACAGGAAGCAGTATTTTGGGCAATGAACAACATTTTTGAGGGACGAGCGAGCCCAGAGCCTGATCGGGTGGGGAGGGATCGCTACGCGATTTCGCCAATGCTAGGGCCCGAGGTTGAACTTGATCCTGGCTATGATCTCGGTTTAGTCAATGGGCTCAACTTCCCAACATCCGAAGAGGTGGGCGCTTGCTTTCACTCTATGGGTTTGGCGATGCCGCAGTAGACCGATCCTGCGGCTATGGCGGGACCCAACGAATGAAAGACCGGTTCGGGTCGGGAGTGGGCAGAGCGACCCTGTCAGAAGCCTGACTTCGCCAGGAATTGGCCAAGTATCCGGGCGCGACTGCCGTGACCAAAGCTTCTCACCCAACCATAATGGGATTCCTTTTAAGGGGCGGACTTTAGCATCTCCAATGGAGTTTCAGGGGGTCATGTCAATTCATCGGCGATCTTGAATTTCAATTCCACTTCAACACCGGAGCTCTGGATAGATTTCTTATTGTCCGTGAAAAAGTATGAGCAGTCGAGCGCCAGCCGGGTCTGAAAGTCAATCCAGTCGATGAAACAGGCGTCGGCGCTCACCGTTGCAGCCAGCTATTGTTTCACGATAGTGAAAGAGCGCTCGGACTGGTCAAGACCTTCGACAGATCAGACGGCCCGATTCCTTAGCGACCTTGATCGGGCATCGTCTAGATGTGCGTCCGCTGAAGAGAGCGTGAACTGTCCTACCAGATCAGCGAGGCGATCGGCTTCTCCCTTCAGGGAATGGGCGGCGGCAGTGGTTTCCTCGACCATTGCGGCGTTCTGCTGGGTCATCTGGTCCATGTTGATCACCGCATGGTTGACCTCATTGAGGCCGCTGGCCTGCTCCGTCGCAGAGGCCGTGATCTCCTGCACCAGTTCGGCAATCTGGGTCACCCGTGACAGGATCGAGCTGAGGGCGGCGCCGGTGTTTCCGACCAGGGTCACGCCCTCGCCAACCTTGGTCGAAGCGTTGGCGATCAGGCCCTTGATTTCCTTGGCGGCTTCAGCCGAGCGCTGCGCCAGGGCGCGAACCTCCTGGGCGACCACGGCGAACCCGCGCCCCGCATCACCGGCCCTGGCAGCCTCAACGCCGGCGTTCAGGGCCAGGAGGTTGGTCTGGAAGGCGATTTCGTCAATCACGCCGATGATCTGGGCGATCTGGCTGGAGGAAGATTCGATTTCCCCGACCGCTCTGATGGTGGCCTCGACGGTCCTTTCGGCCGCCTGGGCTTCGGTGCGGGCGTCGTTGACGATACTGTTGGCGCGCTTGGCGCCGTCGGCTGACTGGCGAACGGTGGACGTGATCTGATCCAATGCGGCCGCCGTCTGTTCCAGGCTGGCAGCCTGCTGTTCGGTCCGGCGCGACAGGTCATCGGCGGCCTGAGCGATCTCGTCCGAGCCGAAGCCGACGCCGACGGCGGCCTGACGGATGAGGTCGAGAGTCAGGCTCAGTTTCTGCGAGGCGTCGTTGAAGTCGGTGCGCAGCTGGTCGTAGTCCGCCCCGAAGGATTTCGCGAAGCGGAAGCTGAAATCGCCAGCCGACAACCGTTCTAGTCCCTTGGCGAGATCGTTGATTGCGGCGACCCTGACCTCATTGGCGGCGCGGCGCTCATCCTGCTCGCGGCTTTGAATGCTGAGTGCCCTTTCCCTCTCGCGACTGGCTTCCTGTTCCAGGAGAAGGTTATGGCGTTCCAGCACGCCCTGCCGAAAAATTTCTACAGACTTGGCCATGTCGCCCAGTTCGTCCTGGCGATTGGCGAAGGGCACGGGCTTTTCGTAGTTTCCGGCGGCAAGGTCCCCCATGTAGCGGGTGATGGACTCGATGGGGCTGACGATCCCTTTTCGCATGGCCCAGACACCGCCGCCGATAATCAGGGCGAGCAGGGCGCCCAGGCCGGCCATGATGCTGAGGCCGAGGGTCTGGACCCGGTTGGCCTCCGCCTCGACACGGGCGTTTTCGGCGGCAACCAGGGGCACCATGGTGTCGACCGCCTTACGGTGCGCCCGATAGGCCGTCATCATGTCGGCATTGGCGGCGCTGGCGGCGGCCGGGTCGGATTTTTGCAAGGCGTCGGTCAGCCGGAAGGCCGCATCCCAGACCTGTTGGGCGGCCTTGTCGGAGTCTCCGTAGAGGAGGGCCTTGGCCTCGGGCAGGATCTCGATGTCCCGCCAGTATTCAACCCGGGCATTATAATCTGCGCGAAGCCTTTTCAGGCGGCTGGCTGTCTTTAAGGCTTCATCCTGTGAGCCATCGGACGCGGCCGTACTGGCTTCAAGATAGGCCTCGATCACATAGAGGGGCGGTGGCAGGATGTCGGCGACCAGGTCCTTGCCGGCGATGACCTTGGTATAGAGGCTACCGCCGATCCTGACCTGGTTGATGGATACCCAGGCAGAAAGGCTCAACAGAATCAAGCCAGCGGCCAGCGCAAGGCCAAACAGGCTCATGGCGCCAGAAAGGCGGAGTTTAGGCACGGCGGCATCCTTTCCCAGTCGAGTCCGTCAAAGACAGCCTTCTGCCAAAGAGCGATTGGGTCTCTTGACGCCGCCCTTCCGCCGCTCGCGGGTGTCGAGGCAAGGGCGCGGCCGAGTTCCGCCTCTCCGCCAGATAACTGCCTACTGCATCTCAATCAGGATCGGGGCGTCGACAGAATTGCATTTGTTTCTTCTGCCGTGCCGAGCCTTAGCGGCTCTAACTACCCTTCTTGAGTACAATCTTCGGATTCGGCTCTAAAGAAGGTTGATTTACAAAAATCTAATGAGAGGCGGATGCTCAACCTATAAGAGCATTACGTGGCGTGCCTACTTTTCCCGTCGAGCAATAGTTGCCTGACAGGACAAAATCGAGCAGCTCATACAGGGGGCGCCGGGTCGGTCTAGCCTTCCGGAAGAGTCCCCTAAACGCTTCAGATCGTTGTCACCGTCAGTCGACGGCGGAAGATGACCCGAGCCAAGCCTCCCTTGTCTCTGGCGATATCATGCGGCGGACCTGCGCATTGACCGAACGTCGGCATTGGCCATCTTGGCGTCGGCCGAGAAGAGGGCGAACTGTCCCACCAGTTCGGCCAGACGATCGGCTTCGCCCTTGAGCGAATGGGCGGCGGCCGTAGTCTCTTCGACCATGGCGGCGTTCTGCTGGGTCATCTGGTCCATGTGGTTGACCGCATGGTTGACCTCGTTGAGAGCCGCCGCCTGTTCCCCAGCCGAGGCCGTGATCTCGTGGACCAGTTCTGCAATCTGGGTGACCCGCGACAGGATGGTGCTGAGGGCCGTTCCCGTATGTCCGACCAGGTTGACACCCTCGCCGACCTTGGTCGAGGCATTGGCGATCAGGCCCTTGATTTCCTTGGCTGCCTCGGCCGAGCGTTGCGCCAGGGCCCGAACTTCCTGGGCCACCACAGCGAAGCCTCGCCCGGCATCGCCGGCCCGGGCGGCTTCCACGCCGGCGTTCAGGGCCAGAAGGTTGGTCTGGAAAGCGATCTCATCGATCACCCCGATGATCTGGGCGATCTGGCTTGAAGAGGTCGCGATCTCGCCGACGGCCCTGATGGTCGCCTCTACGGTCCTTTCGGCTTCCTGGGCTTCGGTCCTGGCGTCGCCGACAATCACATTGGCGCGCTTTGCGCCATCGGCCGTCTGCCGGACCGTTGAGGTGATCTGGTCAAGGGCTGCAGCGGTCTGTTCCAGGCTGGCAGCCTGCTGCTCGGTCCGGCGCGACAGGTCATCGGCGGCCTGGGCGATCTCGTCCGAGCCGCAGCCAACGCCGAGGGCGGCCTGGCGGATCAGGCCGAGAGTCAGGCTGAGTTTTTTCGAGGCGTCATTGAAGTCGGTGCGCAGCTGGTCGTAGTCGGTCCCGAAGGACTCGGCGAAACGGAAGCTGACATCTCCCGCCGACAGGCGCTCCAGGCCCTTGGCGAGGTTATTGATCGCATGGACCCGCACTTCGTTGGCGGCGCGGCGCTCGGCCTGTTGGCGGTTCTGTTCGCCCAGTTCCCGCTCACGGCTGGTCTCCTGCTCCAGGCGCAGGCTGCGGCGTTCCAGCACGCCTTCCCGGAAGATGGCCACGGACTTGGCCATGTCGCCCAGTTCGTCCTGGCGACCGGCGAAGGGCACGGGCTTTTCGTAGTTTCCGGCGGCAAGGTCCCCCATGTAGCGGGTGATGGACTCGATGGGGCTGACAATGCCCTTGCGCATCATCCAGACGCCGCCGCCGATGATCAGGGCGAGCAGGGCCCCCAGGCCGGCCATGATGCTGAGGCCGAGGGTCTGGACCCGGCTGGCCTCCGCCTCGACCCGGACGTTTTCGGCGGCGACCAGGGGCACCATGGCGTCGATCGCCTGACGGTGTTGCTGGTAGGCTGCGATCATGTCGCTGTTGGCCGCTTCGGCGGCGGCCATATCGGACCGCTGCAGGGCGTCGGTCATTCTGAAGGCCGAGCTCCAGACCTTCTGGGCCGCCTTGTCCGAGTCGCCATACAGAAGCGCCTTGGCCTGGGGCAGGATCTCGACATCGCGCCAATGGGCGACCCGGGCGTCATAGTCGGCGCGCAGCTGGGTCAGGCGCCTGGCTGTTTTCGCGGCTTCTCCAACGCTGCCGTTGGAATGGGCCGTGGTGGCCTCAAGATAGGCCTCGATGACGTACATGGGGGGCGGCAGGATGTCGGCGACCAGATCCTTGCCGGCGACAACCTTGGTATAGAGGGCTCCGCCGATCCGGACCTCATTGATCGAAACCCAGGCCGCTGCACTCAGAAAGAGCAGGCCGGCAGCCAGCGCGGCGCCGAAGAGGTTCATTGCGCCGGAAAAGCGGAGTTTGAGCATGACCGTATCCCCAAGCTGATCACAGCCAACAACCGGTCTCCCGGCAATCGGCGGCCTTTTCGCTTCGCTTCGCCATCCGACGGATTTCGGATAGTCCGCATGTTTTCCCGACCCATCCGCTCTGCAGAACGACCCCTTCCTGCAGTTCAAAATGGATCTCGATATCGACGGGCTTCTGGCCGTCTCAATCGGCTTGTGGCGTCATGCGCAGCACGCCTTTTCGTGGCGTCAAGTCGCACGTGTATTCTCAAATAGCGATGTTCGTGGATTAGTGATTTTCAATGAACAGATCGTATACGATCCGGAAAAACACCGCTGGCTGCGCTCAGGGCGCGGCATTGACCCGGGCTGCGCTCCAGCGCGCATCGAGCCTGGAACGGTAGAGGGTCTCGACCTTGCTTCGATCGCCGGACAGCCAGGCCTTCAGCAGAGAATGCACCTGCTGGATGTCCAGGGCGCCGGATTCCGGCGCCATGTGAACATACCGCTCGGTCCGGAAAAACAGGTGCCGCATGAGCGCCAGGCTCGTCGGGCGGCGTGCTGGCGCCATCAGGGTTTCAAGCAATTCCAGACGCTCGTCAGCCGTCCGCTTCATGTTCTGAGGGGCTTCTTCAAGGGCCTCGAGCCTTCGGCGGACGTCCGCCCGCTGATCAGCATCGGCCACGGTCGCCGCCAGGGCTGTGGTGGCGGGCTCGAAGAGGCGCCTAAGGGTGAAGAGCTCTTCTGCCTCCTCAAGGGTGAGAGGAGCCGCCAGATAGCCCTTGTGCGGCGTGCTGATCACCAGGCCATTGGCCTCCAGTCTGGTGAGCGCCTCGCGAACAGGAATCTTGCTCATGCCGAACTCGGCAGCGAAGGCGTCCTGGCGGATCGGTTCGCCGGGTGGAATGTCGTGATTGACCAGCCGTTCGCGCAGGACGTCATGTATCCGGTCCGACAGGGTCTGGATCGTGTTCGACACTATGCCGTCCCTTCGCCCCATCTGACGCGAGGCTCTGTCGGGACGCTAAGCAGCGTCGAAACGATTGTCACACCGTATTTCCCCATAAGCGGGCCGTTTTGGGCGTGAAAAGGCGCGATTTAAGTCCAAAGATCGGCGATTTTTCGAATTCGGCCCGCTATTTCGGGGGGCGCGGGCCGAAATCGTCGATTTCGGTCGCGAAGGGAGGCAAGGGTGCGCCTGTCGGTTCGAGTGATTTCGGTGCTTGACCTCTGGCCGCACCAAAGAGGGCCAAAACGCCCGGGCGCCGGGCCGAAATCGCAGCCCGGCAATAGGTTCCCCCGGGTGCTCGATGTCGCGGATCAAATAAGTCAATGAAAACAGGGATGGGTCCAAGCCTCAGCTGGCCCATGACTTGCTCCCTGCAGGCCTGGGTCAGAAGACCTTCCCGGCGAAAAGCGCCGGAACCCCCGACCAGAATGGAAGGACGCCGCCGATGCAAAACTCGGTGGACTACTGTCGTGCACGCGCACCGCGTGGGCGCGACCCGACACATCCGCGGCGCAGGCCCCCCTGCGAACGCTTCAGAACGGCTGTGCGCTCATCCTGGCGATGGGCGCCCGGCAGACCTTGCCGGTTTTGTCCCCGGCAAAGGTTGCCTAGCCATGCCCGAATGGGCAGGATTTGCCGGGTGAAATCATTGCTAACAGACCTATAATGCAATAAAAACAATGCCTTATGGCGGCGCTTCGATCCCGCCCTGTTGGCCCGGCGATTGCTCTTACCTTAGACGAGCAAAATGCTCCCGACCGTCAAAATGACGTCGGCAACCTTGAATGAGGACATCGTCATGGCGCTGAACAGCGTTAACACGAACACGGGCGCTCAAGTCGCCCTTCAGAACCTGAACGCCACCAACCGTGAACTGGATCAGGTCCAAAGCCGCATCAATACCGGCAAGCGCGTTGCGTCCGTCAAGGACAATGGCGCTGTCTGGGCTATCGCCCAGGGTCAACGCTCCACCTCCCAGGCTCTGAATTCCGTCAAGGACTCGCTCCAGCGCGGTATCTCGGTCGTCGACGTGGCCATTGCTGGCGGCGAGTCGGTTTCCGACCTGCTGGGCCAGATGAAGGAAAAGGCGCTTGCCGCTGCCGACAGCTCGCTCGACACGGCCAGCCGCACCGCCCTGAATGAAGATTTCAAGGCTCTGCGTGACCAGATCGGCAAGGCGGTTTCCAACGCCGACTTCAACGGCTCCAACATGATCAAGGCCAGCGGCACCACCATCGCCGCGATTGCCAATGCCGACGGCTCTTCCAAGCTGACGGTTGCGGCTCAGTCCCTGGCCCTTGGCGGCGCCAACGTGACGGTGACGGCGACCACGTCGTTCGCCACCGCCACCACGGCAGCCTCGGCCCTGGCGCTGGTTACGGCCTCGATCACCAACACCTCCGCCGCCATGGCCAAGCTGGGCACCGGTTCGAAGGCGCTGGAATCGCATCTGGGCTTCATCGGCAAGCTCCAGGACAGCCTGGACGCCGGCGTGGGCAACCTCGTCGACGCCGACCTGGCCAAGGAAAGCGCGCGTCTGCAGGCGCTGCAAACCAAGCAACAGCTTGGCGTGCAGGCCCTGTCGATCGCCAATTCCTCGTCCTCGTCCCTGCTGGGTCTGTTCCGCTAGTCGGTTCGTGATCGGAGGCGGGCGGGCAACCGTCCGCCTCCAACCCACACGCCTGTCCGGAGCGGTCTTGCCGGGCGCAAGTGAGGAGACGCCGAGCAGAAATGGCCGGCGATTTGGGAGACATGAGCAGCAATCTTTCACCCATCAGTGGACCCGAGCCCGTGGCCGCCATGATCGCCAGGCCGGTAGCGCCCGTCCAGGATCAGGGCGCTTCGACGCCCCCGCAGGGACAGGCTGCGGATCTCCGGCTGGTCATCGAGGAAGACGCCACCACCGGATCTTTCGTCTACAAGACCCTGGATCGCCGGACCGGCGAGGTCGTGCAGCAGCTTCCCCGTGATGCAGTTCTCAAGCTGCAGAGCGACGGCGGATACACGCCAGGCCAGGTATTCGACACCCGCGAATAGTCGGGTCCGGAGAGGCCGGACCCGAACTGGAAGATATTGACCGACGTCGCGATGCGACGGCGGCCATTGGCGTTTTTGAGGCGCGTCATCAGCCCAATCTGGGCGGATCTCGGGGCCTCCGGCCAAGTCCTTAACAGGCATGGTTTCCAGCGCGTTAACCATACAGACACCAACCCCGACTAGCCTCTGATTGGAAAGGCGGTCGAATCGGCGTCCGCCCCAGCGCCCAAAGGCGCATCGGAGAGACGGGCCATGACCCTCAGCGTGCACACCAACCAGGCCGCGCTGGTCGCGCTGCAGAACCTCAACAAGACCAATGAGAGCATGGACAGTGTCCAGAGCCGGATCAGCACCGGGCTGAAGGTTCAGGGCGCCAAGGACAATGCCGCCGTCTGGGGGATCGCTCAGGGGCAGAGGGGCGACATCGGCGCCCTTTCGGCGGTCAAGATGAGTCTCGACCGTGCGACCTCGATTTCGGACGTGGCGATCACGGCCGGTGAGTCGGTCTCGGACCTGTTGAACCAGCTCAAGGAGAAGGTGGTCGCGGCGATGGATCCGTCGCTCGATACGGCTTCGCGCACGGCGCTGGATTCAGACTTCAAGGCCACCCTGAAGCAGATCACCCAGGCCCTGACCAACGCCAATTTCGACGGCGCCAACCTGTTGAACGGCTCCCTGACCAGCAACATCCGCTTCCTGGCCAATGCCGACGCGAATGCCTACATCACCTTGTCGGTGAAGGACATGTCGCTCGGCGGTTCGATCCTGACGATCGCTTCAACCGCCTCCATCACCACGGCGACCCTGGCCACAAGCATCCTGTCCCAGCTCAACAGCTCGATCGCCAACGTTAACCAGTCGCTCGGCGATCTGGGCGCACAGGCCAAACAGATCGAGGCCCACAACACCTTCATCTCCAAGCTGACAGATGTTCTCAATGGCGGCATCGGCAACCTGGTCGACGCCGACCTGGCCAAGGAAAGCGCCCGGCTTCAGGCCCTTCAGGTGCAGCAACAGTTGGGCACCCAGGCGCTTTCAATTGCCAACAAAGCGCCCCAGATTGTGCTTTCGCTCTTCCAGGGCGGCTAATCTCCGGCGTCGGGCTGGTCCTGGGTCCCGTCGGCTTGCTAGGCGTTGCAAATGATCAGTCTGCGCGATCTTGAACCCGGGGACGAGGCACAGCTGCATCAGTGGCGTCAGGAGCCCGATGTCGAGCGGTGGATGTCCGATGCGGCGGTACCGGATCGGGCGACCCATCAACGCTGGTTCATCAGTCTGTTGGCGGATGCCGACTCCCGCGGCTGGATGATCACCCGGGGCGGCGCCCCCGCAGGTCTCCTCACCCTGACCGGTCTTTCCAGCCACCACCGGCGGGCCTCCTGGAACTGGTTCGTGGGAGACCGTGACTCCCGCGGTCGCGGTGTCGGCCGCGCGGCTCAGGTCCTTGGTCTGGACAGGGCCTTCCGGGAGCTTGGCCTGGACAAGGTCTGGGCCGAGGTGATGGCCGACAATGATGGCGCCCTGAAGCTGCAGATCGCTGCAGGGTTCCAGCGGGAAGGCTATCTCCGCGACCATGTCTTGAAGAATGGTCTTCGCCGCGACGTGGTGTTGCTGGGCATCCTGTCCTCGGACTGGAAGGCCCGGCGGGAGCGGGTCCGGACTCCGTTGGTCGAGGCCCGGCTGATCGCTGCTTAACCGGTTGTAAGCCTATGGCTCACTAGGGTGTCGAGGGGCCGTGCGTCTGCGGCCTCCTGTCTGCCGGAGCCGGCGTGTCCAGCATCGATTCCAACCTTCTGCTCGGATACTATCAGGCCCGCTCTGGCCAGAGCTCCTTTGCAGGCGGCGGAACCGCGACGGCGGGTGGCAAGGTTCGCTATGCGCCGACAGCCCCCTGGGCCACCACCTCTACGGCGCCTCGGGCGCCAGCCCTGGTCGAAAAGGTCATGGCCGGCCGACGTTTTGTCGATGAAAACGCCGCTGTTCTGGATCTCGCGGGCTCAAGCACGGACTACAAGAAGCTCTTCGCCCTGTTTCAGGGCCTGAACGCCCTGTCTGGACTTGCTGAGCGGATGGGCGCCAAGGGCGTCACCGACACGGAAAAGGCCAGGATCCAGACGGTCTTCGCCAAGGGTATGGCCGAGACGACGGCCTATGCCGACAGTCTCAAGCTGGAGCAGATGCGGCTGACCCGAGGCGCAGCCATGCTGTTGGACAAGAGCACGGTCGGGGCGCCCAGGGCCAGTTACAGCTACACGACGGGCGTTCTGCACAACGGGACCTCGACAGAGGCGGTCGCCGCCTTTGCGGGCCCGGTCGTCTTCGACATCGCGGTCAAGAAGCTCAACACGACCTCCACCATCTCGGTCGACCTGTCGGAGATGACCGGCGTCCGCTCGATGAGCAATGTCGTTTCCTTCATCAACGGCAAGCTGACCGATGCGGGCGTCACAACCCGGTTTCAGGTCAGCCGGACTGCTGGCGAACCCAAGGTCGTCAAGACCGGGACCACGACGGTCACTCTTCCTGCCACCGGAGACAATTACGCCCTTAAGGTGATCGGGGATTCGACTGAAACGGTCAGCTTCACATCCTCTACGGCCAAGCCGGCCGTCTATCTGGCGACAACGGCCGGCGATCCGGATCCCGACGACAAGGCGACGACCAAGGATGCGGTCTATGCCAGCAGCCTGACCAAGACCGAGGCCGGCGCCACCGGCCAGGTAGGCGCCAAGATATTCTCCAATGGACTGGCCAGCACGGTATCAGCGGTGCGGGCCAGCGAAATCGGCTCTGACGGCTCTGTCTATATGCTCGCCGAAGTCACCGGCGACACGGACGGCCAGACCATCAAGGGGGCCACCGATGTGGCCCTGCTGAAGTACGATTCCATGGGCAAGCTGCTCTATGCCCGCACCCTGGGAGCCGTGGGTGAAGCCAAGGCCAATGCCCTGGCGATCTCTTCGGATGGTCGCGTGGCCATCGCCGGGTCGATCACGGGACAGTTGGAAGGGGCGACCAACGGCCCGATCAATTCAGGGCCCGGTTCCACGCTGAGCGACAGCTTTGTCACCCTTTTTGACGCCAAGGGAGACGAGGTCTGGACAAGCCGCCGTGGCGGGTTGCAGGCGGATGAGGCGACAGCCGTCGCCTTTGGAGCCGATGGAACCGTCTATGTCGGCGGCCGCTCCAGGTCGTCCATTCCGGGCGCCACCAGCATTGGCGGTTGGGACGGCTATCTTACCGCGCTCAAGGCTGACAGTCTGGGCAAGCCCCAGGCCCTGTTCACCCAGCAGTTCGGAACGGCCACCGATGACGGGGTGAAGGGGATCGTGGTCAATGGCGGCGAGGTCATTGTCGGCGGCATGGATGACAAGCATGCCGTTATCCGCAGTTTCACAGTGTCCGGAGCCAGCGCCACCCTGTCCGGAACCCGGGATCTGGGAGACCTTCAGGGCGGCACGCTCGTCGGGCTGAAGATGGATGGCGGGCAGCTCTATGTCGGTGGCTCGACCCGCAACGCCAGCCTGGGATTTTCGACGACAACCCAGGCCCATGCTGGGGGCATGGACGGATTCGCAGCCCGGCTGTCGACCAACCTCTCCAGCACCAGTTCAGACGCCCTGGCCTATTTTGGCGGGGCGGATGACGACACTGTCACCGCCATGGCCGTGGCCAGCGGCAAGGTCTGGCTAAGCGGCCTGGCGGGAGACACCCTGCCGGACGGCACTCCGCCAATCGCGTCCCAGGACGGCTATCTGGTGGAGGTGGACGTCGTCGCTGGAACGACGGGCTCTGCCCAGCGCATCACCGGCAAGGACGGTTATGTCACCCCGACAGCGCTGGCCGTGGACACGACCGGGGCCTCGGCCCTGGACCGTCTGGGCCTGCCCAAGGGCGCCCTGGCCTGGACCGACTCCCAGAAGATCGTATCGGCGACCTCGGCCCGGCCGGGAGACCAGTTCCAGATCCGCACACGGGAAGGCGGTCCGCTGTCGACCGTCACCCTGGCGGCTGATGACACCCTCGAAACTCTGGCCACCAAGGTCAGCCGCGCGGCGGGCTTCCGGGCCAAGGTCGAGGTCGTTGTGGATGGCGAATTCCGTCGTCTCAAGATCACTCCGGCCAATGAACAGGCGACGGTGGAAATCCTGCCGGGCAAGGGTGGCCGGGACCTGCTGGATTCCCTGGGCCTTGCGGAAGGGGTCGTCCGGCTGACCAGGGTCGAAAACGGGCGGACCGTTTCCACCAGCGGCAACGGCAATGTCTATGGCCTGACCCTGGCCAATGACCTGAAGCTCAACACCGACGACGCCGTCCGCAACAGTCAGTTGGTCCTTTCCCGGGCCCTGTCCGCAATCCGGGCCGCCTACAAGGACCTCGAGGCGGCCTCCAAGCCGGCTTCCCTGACCTCCAGCGCCGTGAATGGCCCGGTTCCCGCCTATCTCAGCAACCAGATCTCCAACTACCAGGCCGCGCTGAATCGCCTGACTGGGAGCGGCTAAGCGCGAAGGCGACATCGCCTATTCACAGGCCTGTGCTTGAAAGGCGACGCGGGGCGCGTTAGCGGATTGGTTCATGGAATTCTTGAAGGATCGACGGGTCGTTCTGGCCCTGGGCGCCCTGGCCGCCATTCTGCTCGGCGCCACCATCGCCGCGGCGATCGCCGGCGGCGACAAAGCCCCTGCGGGCCCGCCACCGGCCGCCCAGGCCGGTCTGGTCGTGGAACAGGGGCGGGATGACGACAGCCGTCTTGATCCGGCCAGGCCGATCCGCTGCTTTGTCGAAGGCCAGTTCGCCGGGGAAATCACGCTTTCTGATTGCGCCCGTCGCAACGGCGTGGCGACCGGAGCCCTGGATGTCGGGGTGGATGAGACCGGGGCCCTGGCCGCCGCTGGCGCCGCCGGCACCGTTCTGACGCCGCTGCCGCCGCCCGCGGCCCAGATCGTCGAGGCCCAGGCCACTTTGCCCCCCGTTCAATCCCCTGCCGCAAATGCGCCCGGGGCCGACCCGGCCCCGGCAGCGACAGCAGCAGAGGGCGGCGCCTGCTGGCGTTACGCCGATGCCTCCTGGTCGCGTCTGCCGGAGTCCCTGGGCCTCAACGCCTGCGTCCAGCGGCTGTTTTCCGGTCAGTGTGAACGCCCTGGAAAGGCGACCTATGGTCGCTGGGGAAACCAGACCCTGCGGCTGGTGCCGGGCAAGGTCGAGATTTCCGACGATAATCGCCGCTTCAGGCTTCTGGCCCGCCAGGAACAGGATTGCAGTTTTCCGTCGATGGGTTGAGCCCGGCGTGATTTGGGCTGTAGGGTTTGCCGATGACCAAGTCGCTCCTGCTTTTCGCCGTCACCGCCGCCGCTGTCAGTCTTTCGGCCTGTGAGAAGGTCCCGGAAGCGCCCTACGACAAGGGTATCTGCTACCATGCGGCGCCCCAGGCGGACGGAACCTTCCGCTTCAATCCGGTGAAGGAAAAGGTCGCCAGCATCGAGTTCTGTGCAGCCGAACTGGAGGGGATGCGGGTCCGTTTCCTGCGGCTCGGGGGCCAGAACCGCGAGATCGTCGGAGCCTATCAAGGCAGCTTCCTGATCGTCAATCCGGCCGGAATCTTCCGTCGGCAGAAGTGGAATGGCGGGCAATACCTGCTCATGGTCCGCACCGGCGATGGCCGACTGGCGCAGCCGGGAGCCATGCCGAGCTACTGATCCCGCAGAAAACTAGCTGTGGACCGATCTCGCCCGACAGGAACAAATACAGAACATAACGCTTGCGCCCTGGTCCGGCGCAGCGTAGCGTTCCGCGCAGATTCCGGCGGGTCTGGTCGCCGGGCGAGATGGAGAAACCGTCATGGCGGGCAGCGTCAACAAAGTCATTCTGGTGGGGAACCTGGGCAAGGATCCCGAGATTCGCACCCTCACTTCAGGCGACCGGGTTGCGAACCTTTCCCTGGCGACCTCCGAGACCTGGCGCGATCGCAACAGCGGCGAGCGCAAGGAAAAGACCGAATGGCACCGGGTCGTGATCTTCAATGACAACCTGGTCAAGGTTGCCGAACAATACCTGAAGAAGGGCTCGACGGTTTACATCGAAGGCGCCCTGCAGACCCGCAAATGGACTGACCAGCAGGGGGTCGAGAAATTCTCCACCGAGATCGTGCTTCAGAAATTCCGCGGTGAATTGACCATGCTGGGCGGCCGCGGCTCCAGCGACAGCAATGACAGCGACTATTCTGGCGGCGGCAGCAGTGGCGGCGGTTTCACCTCGGCGCCCGCTCGCAGCCAGCCCTCCGGCCCGCGCGAGAGCTTTTCCGCCGATCTGGATGATGAGATCCCCTTCTAGACGTGCAGCCGGGCATCCTGCGACTGCAGCGCCTGGAAGGCGTTGCAGTCGCAAGGCCGCATCGCATGCAGCGCCCTCCGACGGCCTGGACCGACCTGTCTCTCGACCCCCGGCCCGGCTTGTGGCAAGGCCCTGAACGTGACGAGCAACGCGAAAACCCCCTTCAGCACGGTCGAGTGGCTGAGCATCTTCGGCATCATCCTGGTTTGGGGCCTGAACAACGCCGCCGCCAAGTTGACCACCGAAGCCATGTCCCCGATGTTCGTCGGGGGCGCGCGTTTCGCCATAGCCCTGCTGTTTCTGGCGCCCTTCCTCAGACCGCCCCTGCCGCCGTGGCGGCTGATCCTGCCGGCCATCCTGGTGGCGGGACCGATCCATTTCGGGCTGGTCTATATCGCCTTCGGCATGGTCGATAACCTCAGCCCGATTGTCGTCGCGCTACAGCTCTGGATTCCGCTAACGGCCCTGGCCTCGTGGATATTCCTGAAGGAAACCATGCCGCCAGCGGCGGTCGCCGGCATGGTCATCGCCTTCCTGGGCGTGGCCTGGATGAGTCTGGATCCCGATGCGGCAACCGATTTCTGGGGATTGGCCGTTGCGGTGCTGGCCAGCGCCCTCTGGGCCTTCGCCATGGTGCTTGTGCGACGGGCGCCCACCCTCAAACCGCTCAAGATGCAGGGCCTGACCTCCCTGGCCGGGGCTCCTGTGCTGCTGATGGCTTCCCTGGCCTTCGAGCCGGGATCGGTTGACAAGGCCCTGGCGGCGCCTGCGCCGATCTGGGCCCTGGTGGTCTTTGCGGCCCTGGCTTCGACTGTGGGGGCTACAGCGCTGCTGTTCTGGCTGGTCCAGCGTCATGAGGCCGGACGGGTGACGCCCTGGTTCCTGCTGACCCCCCTGGTCAGCTGCGCCATCGGCGTCGGGCTGCTGGGCGACAGCCTTACTCCGCAGCTTCTTATCGGCGGCGCCGCCTCCATGGTCGGGGTGGCCCTTGTGGCCCTGTCCGAGAGAAGGGTCGCCGCGGAGGCTACAGCGGCGGGATGACCCCGCAGGCCAGCCGGGCGCCGGCCCCGCCGATCGGCTGGGTCAGGTGATCGTCGGCGGCGGCGTGGATGACAATCGCGCCGCCGTTGGCGTCGGCCAGGGACTGGCGGGAAGGGTCAGCGCCCAATGAAGTCCAGGTGCTGAAGAATTCGGCCCGTCCCGTTCCGTCGGCCGCAACAAACAGGTTTGGCAGGTCGCCAGCCTCGTTGCCTGCTGAATTGAGCAGGCCGTGAACCGAGGAGGCGGCACCATGAAGGTGGGCGCCGGCGGACTTGAAGTCCGGGCTGGAGCAGTCGCCGGTCTCATGGAAATGCAGGCCATGCCAGCCCGGCGGGAGGTCCTTCACGTCCAGACGAAGCAGCAGGCCTCGCGGGCCTTCGGTCAATTGGGCGGAACCAAGCATCTGGCCAGTGTCGCCCTGGAGCGTGACATTGACGGGCGGCGATGCGGCCAGGCCAGGCAGGGCCAGGGTGCTGAAGGCGGCTGCTATCAGAAGGGTCCGCATGGTGACATCTCCGGTCATGGGGCTTGGGGGCGCGCGGGTGGCGTCCCGTCGACTGTAATGATAACAAACAGCAACACGTTCCGTGTCGATTCCACCGGATAAATTCCTTCCTTGACCGACGAGACCCACACACCGCCCGATGATAGCCGGCGGGGCGCAGTCAGCCCCATCGCCATCGAGGACGAACTTCGGAAATCTTACCTCGACTACGCCATGAGCGTGATCGTCAGTCGCGCCCTGCCGGATGCGCGCGACGGCCTCAAGCCTGTGCATCGTCGTGTTCTGTTCAGCATGAACGAACAGAACCACACCCATGATCGGCCCTATGTGAAGTCGGCGCGGGTGGTCGGGGATGTGATGGGCAAGTACCATCCGCATGGCGACCAATCGATCTATGACGCGTTGGTCCGCATGGCCCAGCCGTTTTCGATGGGGCTGGTGCTGATCGACGGGCAGGGCAATTTCGGCTCGGTGGACAATGATCCGCCGGCCCAGATGCGCTACACCGAATGCCGGATGACCCGGGCGGCCGAAGCGCTGCTTGCGGACCTAGACAAGGACACGGTCGACTTCAAGGACAACTATGACGGCAAGGAGCAGGAGCCGTCGGTTCTGCCGTCGCGAATTCCCAATCTGCTGGTCAATGGCTCGGGCGGCATCGCCGTGGGCATGGCGACCAATATACCGCCCCATAACCTGGGTGAGATCGTCGATGCCTGCCTGGCGCTGGTCGATGATCCGGATGTGTCGCTCGAGACCCTGCTGGATATCGTCCCCGGGCCCGACTTCCCGACGGGCGGCGAGATCGTTGGCCGGTCCGGCGCCCGCCAGGCGTTGATCGGCGGCCGGGGCAGCGTCATCATGCGCGGCACCTCGACGATCGAGACGATCCGCAAGGATCGAGAAGCCATCATCTTCACCTCGCTGCCCTACCAGGTGAACAAGGCCGCTCTGATCGAGCGCATTTCCGAGATGGTCCGCGAGAAGCGGATCGAGGGCATCGGCGATATGCGCGACGAGTCCGATCGTCAGGGCATGCGGGTTGTGATCGAGCTGAAGCGTGACGCTTCCGCCGAGGTGGTGCTGAACCAGCTTCACCGCTTTACCTCTGTCCAGACCAGTTTCGGCGTCAACATGCTGGCCCTGAACCGGGGCCGACCCATGCAGATGGGCCTCAGAGAACTGATCGTCTGTTTCGTGGATTTCCGCGAAGAGGTGGTGATCCGCCGGGCGCGGTTCGAGCTGAACAAGGCCCGGGACCGGGGCCACAACCTGGTCGGCATGGCCATCGCCGTGGCCAATATCGACGAGGTGATCCATATCATCCGGTCGTCGGCGGACCCCGCCGAGGCCCGGGAGCGCCTGGTCGCCAAGCCCTGGCCGGCCGGCGACATGATGGCCCTGATCAACCTGATCCAGGATCCGCGCACGGTCGTCCTGGATGACGAGGTCCGCCTGACCGACGAACAGGCCCGGGGCATTCTGGCCCTGACCCTGTCCCGCCTGACCGGTCTGGGTCGCGACGAGATCATGAACGAGGCCTCGACCCTGTCGGGGACCATTGCAGCGCTGCTGGAGTTGCTGTCCGACCGCGCCCGGATCATGGCCGTGGTTCGCGAAGAACTGGTCGAGGTGCGTGAGCGCTTCGCCGTCCCGCGCCGGACCACCATCATCGACGGCGATGGGGACATCGAGGACGAGGACCTTATCCCCCGCGAGGAAATGGTCATCACCGTCACCCACGGCGGCTATGTGAAGCGCACGCCCCTCAGCACCTATCGAAGCCAGCGGCATGGCGGCAAGGGGCGCTCCGGCATGGCGACCAAGGACGAGGACGCGGTCACCCGCGTGTTCTCCGCCTCGACCCACGCGCCGATGCTGTTCTTCTCGTCCGGCGGCAAGGTCTACAAGCTGAAGGTCTGGCGTCTGCCGCTCGGCACCCCGACCTCGCGGGGCAAGGCCTTTGTCAATCTGCTGCCGATCGAGCCTGGCGAGACCATCACCTCGATCCTGACCCTGCCCGAGGACGAGGCCACCTGGGACCGGCTGGACGTAATGTTCGCCACCCGCAGCGGCAATGTCCGTCGCAACAAGCTCAGCGATTTCGTCCAGATCAACCGCAACGGCAAGATCGCCATGAAGCTGGACGAGGGGGACGCCATTGTCGGGGTCGGCCTCTGCACCGGCGAGAGCGACATCCTGCTGACCACGGCGCTTGGGCGGGCGATCCGCTTCGAGGCTGATGATGTGAGGGTCTTCGCCAGCCGCGATTCAACCGGTGTCAGGGGCATCCGGCTGCAGGCCGAGGATATCGTCATCTCCATGGCCATCCTGCGGGCCGTGGACGCCACAGCCGAGGAACGGGTCGCCTATCTTCGGCAGTCCCGCGCCCTGCTGCGGGCCATTGTCGGGGACGAAGGCGAAGAGGCCGCCGCCCCGGCGGATGAAGACGAAACCGTGCCGGACGCGCAGCTTTCCCAGGAACGCTACAACGAACTGGATGTGCGGCAGGAGATCATCCTGACCATGTCCACCGAAGGCATCGGCAAGCGGACGAGCGCCTATGACTTCCGGCGGACCGGCCGGGGCGGGCAGGGGCTGCTCGCCCAGGACTTGACCCGCAAGGGCGGCCGGCTGGTCGCGGCCTTCCCGGTCGAGGACGGCGACGGGATCCTTCTGGTCACCGACCAGGGGCAACTGATCCGCTGTCCCGTAGCGCAGATCCGCATCGCGGCGCGCAACACCCAGGGCGTGATTGTCTTCCGCACCGGCAAGGATGAGCATGTCGTTGGCGTTGAGCGCTTGGCTGAAGCGGGCGCTGGCGATAGTGACAATGGCGACGGTGAAAGCGGGGAGGACACCTCCCCCGCAACCGACGAAACCTGAGTCCCGGGACAGACGATCCGGGCGCGTAAAGGGGAAAACGGGTGGCGAGAGTCGGGCTCTATCCGGGAACGTTTGATCCGATGACCAATGGTCATCTGGATATCATTGGCCGGGCCGTGAAACTGGTGGACCGTCTGGTCATCGGCGTGGCGATCAGCGAGGGTAAAGGCCCGATGTTTTCGCTGGAAGAGCGCGTCGAGATCGTCCGCGAGGAAACCGATCACCTCAAGGCGATCGCCGAGGTCGAGGTGGTGCCGTTCTCCGGTCTGTTGATGCATTTCGCCCGGGAAGTTCAGGCCGGCATCATCGTTCGCGGCCTGCGCGCCGTGGCGGACTTCGAATACGAGTTCCAGATGACGGCCATGAACCAGCAGCTGGATCGCGAGATCGAGACCGTGTTTCTAATGGCGGATCCCCGGCACCAGGCCGTGGCCTCCCGTCTGGTCAAGGAGATCGCCAAGCTGGGCGGCGATGTAAAAATGTTCCTGCCCAGCCGGGTCGAGGCGAAGTTGCTGACCAAGATCGGTCGGGGCTGATCTTTCGCCTTGCGATTGCCGCAACCGACTCTTAGGGCGAAGGCCATGAAAGCTGCTCTCATCGCCGCCGCCCTTCTGGCCCTGCCCCTCGCTGTCCAGGCCCAGACCGCGCCCCTGCCGGCTGCCGGCGTCCCGAGCGACTGGCGCACGCCTGATCCCCAGAACATCCTGGTTATCGACACCAACCAGGGCCGTATCCTGCTGGAGATGGCGCCGTTGTTGGCCCCCGCCCATGTCGAGCGGGTCAGGCTCCTGACCCAGCGCGGCTTCTATGACGGCCTGAAGTTCTTTCGGGTGATCAATGATTTCATGGCCCAGACCGGCGATCCGGACAACACGGGCACCGGGGGCTCTGAACTCCCGGACCTGAAGGCCGAGTTCGAGTTCCGCCGCGGCCCTGCGGACCCCTTTGTCCTGCATGAGCGTCTGCCGGCGGGCGGCGGCATCGGGGTCACCGAAATCGGGTTCATGGGAAATATCCCGGTCCGGACTGGGCCCCAGATGCAGATGATGGTCTCCATCGATGGCAAGACCGCTGGCTGGGGCCTGTTCTGTCCAGGCGTCGCGGGCATGGCCCGGGCCTCACAGCCCGACACAGCCAACAGTCAGTTCTACCTGATGCGCCAGACCTATCCCTCCCTGAACAGCCAGTACACGGTCTGGGGCCGGGTGATTTCTGGCCTGGATGTCGTGCGCAAGATCAAGGCCGGTCCCGATGACAGCACAGTGCCGCCGCCCCAGGACACCATGACCCGGGTACGGCTGCTGGCTGACATCCCGGCCGCAGAACAGCCGAAAATCCAGGTGATGGACACGCGCAGTCCGGGCTTCAAGGCCCTGGTCGAGGCGGAAAAGGCCAAGGCCGGCGGCATTTTGACCGCCTGTGACGTCCAGATCCCCGTCCGTCTGGGCTGAGGCGTCAGCCAGCCTGGTCGGATGTCGGTCCGTGGCGCAGGACTGAGGTCAGCATAGGGTCAGTCTATGCTATCGACTGAATATATCAATTTCCAAAATACAGCTGCCAGGCATAGACAGCGGGCTCCACTTCACCTTCGCGGCCAGGAGCGCCCATGTCCCTCATCAACACCCCCGTCAAACCCTTCGCGGCCCAGGCCTTCCAGAACGGCAAGTTCTTCTCCGTGTCCGACGCCGACCTCAAGGGGAAGTGGTCGGTCGTGTTCTTCTATCCGGCCGATTTCACCTTCGTCTGCCCGACCGAGCTGGAAGACCTGGCTGACAACTACGCCGAGTTCCAGAAGCTGGGCGTCGAGATCTACAGCGTCTCCACCGACACCCATTTCGCTCACAAGGCCTGGCACGACACCTCCGAGGCCGTGAAGAAGATTCAGTATGTGATGGTTGGCGATCCGACCGGCGCCATCTGCCGCAACTTCGATGTGATGATCGAGGCCGACGGCCTGGCCGATCGCGGGACCTTCGTTGTCGACCCTGAGGGCGTGATCCAGATCGTCGAAATCACGGCTGGCGGCATCGGCCGTGACGCCCTGGAACTGCTGCGCAAGGTCAAGGCCGCCCAGTATGTCGCCTCGCACCCCGGCGAAGTCTGCCCCGCCAAGTGGCAGGAAGGCGAGAAGACCCTCGCCCCGTCACTGGACCTGGTCGGCAAGATCTAGCCTGACGACCCCGGCCCGCCGTTCCACCCTTACCCCAATGTCGGGAACCGGGCGGGCGGCGGCGCCTTCTCCTCCACACTGTGTTTGTGACCCTTCGTCACCGGAGCGACCCATGTTGGACCAAGGCCTCAAGTCCCAGCTGAAGACCTATCTGGAAAACCTGCGCCATCCCGTTTCGGTGGTCGCCAGCCTGGATGACAGCGCCGGCTCCACCGAGATGAAGGCCCTGCTGGCCGATGTGGCTTCGGTCTCGGACCGGGTCGTGGTTTCGCTGGACGGCGATGACGCCCGCCGGCCGTCCTTCAGCATCGGCCTGCCCGGAGAGGCGGCGCGACTGCGGTTCGCGGGCCTGCCCATGGGCCACGAGTTCACGTCGCTGGTGCTGGGTCTGCTGCAGGTCGGCGGCCATCCGCCCCGGGTCGAGGCGGAGGTGATTGCGCAGATCGCCGCCCTGGACGGCGACTTCCACTTCGAAACCTATTTTTCCCAGTCCTGCCAGAACTGTCCGGATGTCGTTCAGGCCCTGAACCTGATGAGCGTCATCAATCCGCGGGTCAGCCATGTCGCCGTCGATGGGGCCCTGTTCCAGTCCGAGGTCGAGGACCGAAAGGTCATGGCGGTGCCGACCGTGCTGCTGAACGGCCAGCCCTTTGGACAGGGACGGATGTCCCTGGACCAGATCCTGGCCAGGCTGGACACGGGCGCAGAGGCGCGCAACGCAGCCGCCATCAGCCAGAAGGCGCCCTACGACGTGCTGGTGATCGGCGGTGGGCCCGCCGGCGCCGCTGCGGCCATCTATGCCGCGCGCAAGGGTATCCGGACCGGCGTCGCCGCAGAGCGGTTCGGCGGACAGCTGCTGGACACCATGGCGGTCGAGAACTTCATCTCTGTTCCCCATACCGAGGGCCCCAAACTGGTCTCCGGCCTGGAGCAGCATGTTCGCGACTACGACGTCGATGTAATGAACCTGCAGCTGGCCGCGCGCCTTATCCCGGCCGCCAGCTCCGGCGGGCTGACCGAGATCGTGCTTGAGAGCGGCGCCAGCCTGAAATCGAAGACCGTGATCCTGGCCACCGGGGCGCGCTGGCGCCAGATGGGTGCTCCCGGCGAGGAAACCTACCGCAACCGCGGCGTCGCCTATTGCCCCCACTGTGACGGCCCCCTCTACAAGGGCAAGCGGGTGGCGGTGATCGGCGGCGGCAACAGCGGCGTCGAGGCGGCGATCGACCTGGCCGGCATTGTCTCCCAGGTGACCCTGATCGAATTTGACAGCGCCCTGCGGGCCGACGCCGTGCTTCAGCGCAAACTGCACAGCCTGCCCAATGTCACCGTCATCACCTCTGCCCTGACCACCGAGGTGCTGGGCGACGGGGACAAGGTGACCGGTCTGACCTGGAAGGACCGCACCAACGAAAGCCTGCATCAGATCGAACTGGAAGGGATTTTCGTCCAGATCGGCCTGGTGCCCAACACTGAATGGCTGAAGGGAGCCCTGGACCTCAGCCCGCGTGGCGAGATCGAGGTGGACAGCCATGGGCGGACATCCCTGCCGGGCGTCTTTGCCGCCGGCGACGCCACCACCACCCCGTTCAAGCAGATCGTCATCGCCATGGGCGAAGGCGCCAAGGCCTCCCTGTCGGCCTTTGATCATCTGATCCGCCTGGCGCCGGACGAGGAAGCGGTCGCCGAAGCCGCCTAGAGCCTGTTCCGTTATGGTCGAACCGATCCTAACGGAAAAACAGGCTCTGAATCAGAATGTTAGAGCCTGTTTCGAGCCGATGGCCGCTTCGCGGCTATCGGGACATGCTCTCGAGCAGGGGCGCAGGAACCACCCGTCGACCCGGTCCGCCGACTCCGGCTATGAAGGCCGGGTGGGTGAACAGGGGGTGGGCTAATGCAGGTTCTGAAGGCTCTGGGAGGGTGCGGCGTCGCCCTGATCGCCCTGTCGGGATGCGCCGCCCTGCCATCCTATCCCGTCCGCGAAGGCGCCGCGGACAGCCGGCCCTACAGCAAGCCGCCGGCCTTGCCGGTGACCTCGCCCAGGGAGATCGACTGGCGCACGCCAGACCCCCAGACCATCCTGATTATCGACACCAACCGGGGTCAGATCATCGTCGAGCTGGTTCCGCAGGCAGCCCCCGAACATGTGGCGCGGATCGTCGCCCTGACCCGCAAGGGCGTCTATGACAAACGCACCTTCTTCCGGGTGATCGACCGGTTCATGGCCCAGACCGGCGATCCCCTGAATACCGGAGAAGGCCAGACCGATCTGCCGAACCTCAAGGCAGAGTTCAACTTCCGGCGGGACCCATCGACGGCCTTTACGCCGGTATCGGCCCCTCAGGGCCTCGAGGAGGGGTTGATCGCCTCCCTGCCGGTGGTCAGCCAGGACATCAGCTATCGCACCATGACCAGCGACGGAAAGGTTGCGGCCTGGGGCACCTATTGCCCTGGCGTGGTCGGCATGGCCCGCGATGAAAATCCCGACAGCGCCAATAGCCAGTTCTTTCTCATGCGCCAGGCCTATCCCTCTCTGGACAAGCGCTACACAGCGTTTGGACGGGTCGTCAGCGGTCTGGAAGCGGTCAGAGCCATCAAGGCCGGCGAACCGGTGACAGCGCCCCAGGACATAATGTCCCGGGTTCGGGTCCTGTCCGATATCCCTGCAGCTGACCGACCAACCGTTCGCCTGATCGATCCGGCCGGCCCCTGGTTCAAGGCGCACCTGGCCGCTGTCCGTACCAACAAGGGCGCCGATTTTTCGGTCTGCGACCTGGACCTGCCCGCCCTGATCGGATGATCACGGTCGCCCACCGGGCGCCTTGCGCGATCTGGCAAAGCGCCTAAAAGGCCCGCAACCAATGACAAAGGACGCCGCCATGGCCGACGCCGAAAACACCCTGATCCTGACCCTGGACACCGGAGCGGTGACCATCAACCTTCGACCTGACCTGGCGCCCGGCCATGTGGAGCGGATCAAGGAACTGGCGCGGGAAGGCTTCTATGATGGCGTCGTGTTCCACCGGGTGATCCCGGGCTTCATGGCCCAGGGCGGCGATCCCACGGGCACAGGCATGGGCGGCTCCAAGAAGCCCGACCTCAAGGCTGAATTCTCCGCCGAACCGCACCTGAGGGGCATCTGCTCCATGGCCCGTTCGTCCAGCCCCAATTCGGCCAACAGCCAGTTCTTCATCTGCTTTGACGACGCCACCTTCCTGGACAAGCAGTACACGGTCTGGGGTGAAGTGACCGAAGGCATGGACAATGTCGACGCCCTGCCCAAGGGCGAGCCTCCGCGCAGCCCCGGCAAGATCGTGACCGCGCGGATCGCCGCCGACCTCTGATCCTGCTGCCGGAGCGGAGTCCTGCCCCCCGGGGGCAGGCTCTATCTGCGAAGCACAGTGACGATCGGAAAGTGATCCGAGCCCAGTTTCGGGCCACGGGTCACGCTGACCGTTTTCCAATCCGATCCTGCATAGACCTGGTCTATGGCCAGGATGGGCAGGGGCGTGCGGATCTTCCAGCGGCTGACGGCTGCGGCCGGCCAACTGGCCTGCCCACGCGTGCGTCGGATCAGTCCCAGCATCTGGTCCTGTCGGCGCAGGGAGAAGGACCATGGCGTCGAGTTGAAGTCCCCTGACAGGATGGTGGTCTGGCGGGGATGTTCCGCCACCACCCGGGACAGTCGCAGGGTCTGCTGCTGCTGCGGACCCGCCGGGATGGGCCAGGTGAAGTGAACCCCGATGACTGAAAACTCGCCGCGGGGGGTGGCGAAGGTCGCTTCTGCGCCGGACAGCACATAGGGCGTGTTGCCCCCGAGATTGCGTTTTCGCACCGGTCGCTGACGAGACAGGATCATGGTCGAACAGGGGTAGGGTTCAGCACATGTGACATGGTGGGGGTACTGCCTGGACAGGGCGCGCGCGATCCCGCCGGACCGGGCGAAGGCCTCCTGGAAAACCAGAATATCGGCGTCCTGTGCGAGGATCCATTTCACCGCCTGTTCAGGGTTTTCCCCCCGGCCCCAGAGGTTGAACTGAACGATCTTGAGGGTTTCGCCCTCTGCGGGAGGCGGTCCGCTGCCTGGCCTGAGGAACTCCGGAACGATCAGGGCGGCGCTGGCCAGAATGGCGATGGCCGCGATCACAGGGGTTGGGGCGAGAAGCTTTCGGCCGCCAGCCAGTCCCCAGAGTCCCAGAGCGACGATCGCCAGGGTCAGCCAGACCGGCGCAAAATGTGTCAGGATGTCGAGGCGGTCGCTGAACATCCCGCCCTGCGCCACCAGGGAGGCCAGGGCGACTGCCGTCGCCAGGGCGAGAGCTCCCAGGCGAACAACCATCATCAGCGAGCGGATGAGCGAGGACATGGCCACCTGAATGGGGTGTGAGTCGCAAACAGGGGCCTAATCCACCGGTCAATCGCCAGCAAAAAATGTGAAACTTGCATTGGAGATGCGCGTCGTGCCCACCTGAAGCGTTCCGGTCAGCACAGCCTGCGGGCCGGAACCCTCCGCCCTGGCCTGAGCCAGGGCGGCAGTCTGGAAGGCGCCTTCGAAGGCGATCCTGCCCAGTTTCGAATCCTGACCGACGAACCGTAGGGTCTTGCCATCAACGGAATAGGCGGACGGCAGAACCCTGACGCTGACCGTATGGGCCTCGCCGCCCAGTTCATTGGTCTGGACGGGACTTGTGACATCGTCGAACTGCATCAGCACGGGACCGAAGACAGATGCGCGGTCGCCCTGTTCCCATTGGGTAAAGTCGCTGGCCGCCCCGACCCCAAGGTGGTTCAGCTTGAAGGTCCCGACCCGGATCTCGTTGCGGGGGATGTAGTAGCCGGCTGCATCGAGCGTTCCGCTATGGTTGAAACCGGTGACGGTCGGAGGCGCGACGGGAACAGCGGGCGCAGCGGGCGGGGTCGGCGCAACGGCGACCGGCGGCGCGGGAGCGGCCTCCTCCTTCCGCTCGCAGGCCGAAAGCGCCAGGGGCAGGACCAGGAAGGCGGCGAGCGCCAGTGGCGGAATGCGCATGATGGGACGTCGTTCCTTAATCCAGTAGCGGCCGGATGATCATTCCCCCATGCGCCCGGGCTTGTCCATCAGTCCGGTGGCTGGAACGGGCAAGGGCCGCTTGACGCAGGCGACCAGCCGTCGCATCCGCCATCCATGCTCGTAAGCGATTTTGATTTTGATCTGCCCGAAAGCTGTATCGCCTTGCGACCGGCGGTCCCCCGGGAATCCGCGCGGCTCCTGGTGGTCAGGCCGCAGTCCGGGCTGGAGGACCTGACGGTCGGGGATCTGCCCGGGCTGCTACAGCCGGGCGACGCCCTGGTGTTCAATGACACCCGGGTCATACCAGCCAGGCTGTTCGGTGTCCGGCGTCGCGGCGACCTGGAAGTCGCCGTCGAGGCGATCCTTCATCACCGACGGGGGCCGGCAAGCTGGACGTCCTTCATGCGTCCGGGCAAGCGGATGAAGCCAGGAGACCGGATTTTTTTTTCCAGCCGGCAGGCTGGGCAAGCCGATTCTGTCGAGGCCGAGGTCGTCGCCAAGGACGAGGGCGGAGAGATCACGCTGGCCTTCGACCTGTCCGGCGTCGCCCTGGACCTGGCCGTGGCGGCGGTCGGCGAAATGCCCCTGCCACCCTATATCGCCGCCAAACGCCCCGAGGACGCTCAGGACCGGCTGGACTACCAGACCGTCTATGCCCGGGAGGACGGATCCGTCGCGGCCCCGACCGCGGGCCTTCATTTCACCCAAGGCCTGCTGGAGGCGATCGCGACGCGCGGGGTCAGCCGGCATTTCGTGACCCTGCATGTGGGCGCCGGCACCTTCCTGCCGGTCAAGACAGAGGTGGTGGCCGAGCACCGCATGCATGCCGAGTATGGCGAGGTCAGTCCTGAGACCGCCGACGCCCTGAACCGGGTGCGGACGTCCGGCGGACGCATCATCTGTGTCGGGACCACCTCTCTTCGGCTTCTTGAAAGCGCCGCAGACGATCAGGGAAACCTCCGCGCCTTTGCCGATGACACGGCCATCTTCATCACGCCGGGCTACCGGTTTCGGGCGGTGGACGGGCTGATGACCAATTTCCATCTTCCCCGATCGACCCTGTTCATGCTGGTCAGCGCCTTTACCGGGCAGGACGTCATGCGGGCCGCCTATGACCATGCCATTGCGACGGGCTATCGCTTCTATTCCTACGGCGACTCATCCCTGCTACTGCGCGCGACTGTTTAAAAGGTCGCCGCGATGTCCGCCTTTCCCTTCGAGATTTCCGCCACGGATGGAGCAGCCCGTACAGGGACCCTGCGTACGCCGCGGGGCGATATCCGCACCCCGGCCTTCATGCCGGTGGGTACGGCGGCGACCGTCAAGGCCCTGACGGTCGATCAGGTCAGTCAGACCGGCGCCGACATCATCCTGGGGAATACCTATCACCTGATGCTGCGGCCGACGGCCGAGCGGATCCAGCGCCTGGGCGGGCTGCACCGGTTCATGCGCTGGAACCGGCCTGTCCTGACCGACAGCGGCGGCTTTCAGGTCATGTCCCTGTCCAATATCGCCAAGGTCAAGGAAGAGGCGGTCACCTTCGCCAGCCATCTGGACGGCTCGAAGCATGTGCTGTCGCCGGAGCGTTCGATCGAGATCCAGGCCGATCTGCTGGGCTCGGACATTGTCATGCAGCTTGATGAATGCGTCAGTTGGCCCGCCGAGGAGACCCGGGCGGCTGAGGCCATGCGCCTGTCCGCCCGCTGGGGCCAGCGCAGCAAGACGGCCTTCGGGACCAGGGATCGCCAGGTGCTTTTCGGAATCCAGCAGGGGTCGACCTTCGAGTCCCTGAGGCGGGAATCGTCTGAACGCCTGATCGAGACCGGCTTTGACGGCTACGCCATCGGCGGACTCGCCGTGGGCGAGGGCCATAGCGCCATGTGCGAGGTCCTGGACTATGCCCCGGCCATGCTGCCGACGGACCGGCCGCGCTATCTGATGGGGGTCGGAAAGCCCATCGACATCGTCGAGGCGGTGGCTCGGGGTGTGGACATGTTCGACTGCGTCCTGCCGACAAGGTCCGGCCGTCATGGCCAGGCCTGGACCTGGGACGGCGCCGTCAATCTGAAGAACGCCCGCTTCGCCGAGGACGACACACCGCTGGATGCGGCCAGCGACTGCCCGGCCAGCAGCGGCTATTCCAAGGCCTATCTGCATCACCTGGTTAAGGCCGAGGAAATCCTGGGCCAGGTTCTGCTGTCCTGGCACAACATCGCTTTCTTCCAGACCCTGACCGCCGCCCTGCGATCGGCCATCTCTGAAGGGAGGCTGGAGGCGTTCCGGCGCGACTTTGCCGTGCGCCAGGCCAGTCGCGGTCAGGCCGCCGGGGACTGAGCGTCGCGGGCCGGACCCAGCGGGGCTGCCGGCGCGAGGCAACCGCCTGCCTGACCCAGGCCCTTCAGATAGGCCCGGCGGACAACCCCGGCCGAGATCGCCGACCGTACCAGGCGGTCATGGCGCTCCGCGCCTGTCAGGCGGCGGACCCAGCTTCGCAGGGGAATCAGGTCCTGGGCGGCGCCCACCGCCATCCCCATCACCTGGTCGCCGACCATCTGTTCGCCCGTCTGCCGCACCTCTGCCAGGATCGCGTCGAGGTCGGGCCCAAGGGCCAGGGTCAGGGGGACGATCAGGCCGACCAGATCCTCGCAGCTTCGGGATGGCGGTCTGGCATAGGGATCGGCCAGGGCGTCCAGAAGCACAGGCGGGATCTTGGTCCGGACGACATTCATGTCGCGAAGCGGCGAAGACGCCGCCCCGACCAGATTTTCCCGATTGGCCTGGTCTGTGGTCTGGATGCGGCCCGGGTTGGCGGCCGGGGTGGTTGCGCAGGCCCCCAGCAGCATCAGTGTGCAGAGCAGGGGAACAGCGTTTTTCATGTTGCAAGCCTATACCTGTTGAAACCTCGGGCAAGCGCTTGCGGCGCGGTGCGGGCGCCACTATGGTCCGCGCCGCTTTGGGGCCCTGCCCATATGAAGCGGGCCGGTAGCTCAGTGGTAG
>JARWZW010000025.1 GCA_029866155.1 Caulobacter sp.
CAACAGCAGGTGTTCCCCGAGGCCTTCCGCGACTCGATCCCGCTCTACCTGATCGCCCTCTCGCCCCTGCCGATCATGCTGTTCTGGCTGGGCAAGGTCCGGTTCGACGCCTGGCGGCGACGGGCGAAGGCAAATACAAACGCACTCCAGCTCACGTCATCCTGAGCAGGTCGGGAAGCGGCCATGTCGAAGGACGCAAACTATTGCCGACGCCCCGTCAAGGCTGCTGAAACATATTGCGTTCTTCGACACGCGGCCTTCAGCCGCTACTCAGAATGACGATTGTTTTGGGGCGCGTGGTTGGGTCCGTCGCCACCAGAGCTGGCCAGATCAGCGGGTGAGGTCGCCCATTCCCGTCAGGTGCAGCACACCCTTTCCGGGCAGTTCGACGCGCAGTTCCAGGGTGCCGCCGGCCGCCTCGACGAAGCGGCGCAGGGTGGAGAGGTACAGGTCAGCCTGGCGCTCCATCTTGAGGACTGAGGGCTGCTTGACGCCCAGCGCCTGAGCGATCTGCTCCTGGCTGCGGCCGGCGATCTCGCGCAGGGCTTTCAGGCCCTCCACCTCACCGGCCAGTTCGGCGGCGCGGGCGTCGATCCGCGCCCGGCGAACCTTGGGGAGCGTGGCCATGATTTCTTCGCGGGTGCGGCCCATGTCTAAATCTCCTTCAACGCCTTTAGGTGCCCGGTGAACCGGTCGTCCGCCCGGGTGATCAGTCCCTTGTAGAACCGCTTCTGGGCCACGCCCGCCTTGTCGCCGGCAACCAGCAGGATCGCCTGCCGCTCTGGATCGAAGGCGAAGTCCACCCGCCAGACCCCGCCCGCTGCCTTGAAGCGCAACTCCTTCATGTTGGCGTGCCTGGAGCCCGACAGGGTGTCGGCATGTGGCCGGCCCAGCGCCGGGCCGTAGGCTTCCAGAAGCGCCATCATGGCCAGGAGCTCGTCCTGCACCTCGGCGGGCAGGTCGTCGAACTCCGGGTCGAAGTCATCATGGTTGCGGACGGTCCATGGCATGACGTCATATAGCCTAGCGGCTATTTTCTGTCCATAGCTCTGAAGCTATCTCCATAGGGGCCGTTGGTCCTGGACTGTCTTGGACTGGGCACCGAGTACCCGTCATTTTGAATTCCGCAAACCAGCCAGACGCCAACGCACGCGGAGTTGGCTATACTGTCCGCCACAACCCACCACGCTCCCGCCGCGATGACCGAACACCGCATCTTCAGGACCAGCTTCGCCACCGTCTATCCGCTCTATGTGGCCAAGGCGGAACGCAAGGGGCGCACCCGGGCGGAGGTGGATCAGATCATCCTCTGGCTGACCGGCTTTGCCGCTGAGGCCTTCGCCGACCAGCTGGCGGCCGGTTCAGACTTCAGGACCTTCTTTGCCGAGGCGCCGGCGCTCAACCCGGCCCGGGCAAACATCAAGGGCGTGGTCTGCGGGGGCAGGGTGGAAGAGGTCGCCGATCCGCTGATGCGCGAGATCCGCTATCTCGACAAGCTCATCGACGAACTGGCCAAGGGCAAGGCGCTGGACAGGATCCTCGGCCGCTGAAGTCCGCACGGCGACGCCTCCCGAACCCCTCAGGCCAGAATGTCCAGCAGGGCGCCGGTCATCTGGTCCGCGGTCCGGATCACCGCGACATTGGCCTTGAAGGCGGCGCCGGCCTCTATCCGCTCCACCGCCTCGCGTACGGGATCGACCGCGCCGTCCTGCGACAGGCCCATTCGAGCTGTGCGATCAGCGCTGGCGTTGAGCCGGCTGACGGCGGCCTGGAGGCCGGAACTGGCGGATGCGATGGCGGTCATGCCGCCTTTTGGCGGATCGGCGTAAAGTCCTTGCCATCAAACAGGGTAAATCCCGCGCCATGGCTTTTCGCAGCGCCCCTTGGATGATTTAACAGCGGGTGATGAGCGCCAAGACCGAAAGCCCGACCGAACCCTTCAAGCGCGCCCTGGCCCATGCCGCGCGCTCCCTGGCCGAGATGTCGGATCTGGAGATCGTCTTCTCCGGCGATGGGCCGCAGCTGACCGGCAAGCGGGCCATCCTGCCTCATCCGCCCCGGGACATGTCGCCGGCAGAGGCCTCGCGCATCCGGGGCCTGGCCGACCAGATGGCCCTGCGGCTGGCCCACCATGACGCGGCCGCCCATGCCCGCGGCCGACCTGTCTCGCCCGCCGGCCAGACCATCTTCGAGGCCGTAGAACAGGCCAGGATCGAGGCCATCGGCTCCAATGCCCTGGGCGGGGTGCGGCAGAACCTCAACACCGTCCTGGAACTGGGTCTGGAGCGCAAGGGCCTGGCCCGGATGCAGGACCGGGCCAACGCCCCCATGGCCGATATCCTGTCCCTGATGGTGCGCGAGCGCCTCACCGGCCAGGCGCCGCCGGAGGCCGTCCGACCCCTGGTCGACAGCTTCCGCGCCGATATCGAGACCCGTGCCGGGGCTGACCTCGACCGTCTGGCCGACGCCATCAATGACCAGGCCGCCTTTGGCCGGGTGGCCAAGGCCATCCTGCGGGATCTGGACATGGGCGACGAGGGCGCCGACCCGACCGACAGCAGCGAGGACGAGGAGGGCGAGGACGAACAGTCCCAGTCCGACGACGAGAATGAAGGCGACGGCGAGGGCCAGTCGCCGGAAGGCTCGTCCATGCAGGAGACCGAGACCACCGACAGCGACAGCCAGGACGGCGACGACCAGTCTGTCGAGATGGAGGACGACTCCGAGGCTGAGATGTCCGACGAGGCCCCGGAAATGGGCGACGGCGCCAAGCCGGCCCGGCCCGATCCCAAGGACAGCGGCCGGCCCGAGCCTGCCTACAAGGTCTTCACCACCGGCCATGACGAGATCGTCCCGGCCGAAGACCTGTGCGACGCTGAGGAACTGACCCGGCTGCGGGCCTATCTGGATCAGCAGCTGGCCAGCCTGTCCAGCGTAGTTTCCCGCCTGGCCAACAAGCTGCAGCGCCGGCTGCTGGCGCAACAGAACCGCTCCTGGTCCTTTGACCTGGAGGAGGGGATGCTGGACGTCGCCCGCCTGCCGCGGATCATCATCGACCCCACCGCCCCCCTGTCCTTCAAGCAGGAACAGGACACCGATTTCCGCGATACGGTCGTCACCCTGCTGATCGACAATTCCGGCTCCATGCGGGGCCGGCCGATCATGGTGGCGGCGGTCTGCGCCGACATCCTGGCCCGCACCCTCGAGCGCTGCTCGGTCAAGGTCGAGGTCCTTGGCTTTACCACCCGGGCCTGGAAGGGCGGCATCAGCCGCGACGACTGGATCAAGACCGGGAAGCCTGCCTCGCCCGGGCGGCTCAATGACCTGCGCCACATTATCTACAAGTCGGCCGACAGCCCCTGGCGGCGGGCGCGGCGCAATCTGGGCCTGATGATGCGCGAGGGCCTGCTGAAGGAAAACATCGACGGCGAGGCCCTGATGTGGGCCCACCAGCGGCTGATCAGCCGACCGGAACAGCGCCGCATCCTGATGGTCATTTCCGATGGCGCGCCGGTGGACGATTCGACCCTGTCGGTGAACAGCGGCCATTATCTGGAACGCCACCTGCGACAGGTGATCAGCGAGATCGAAAACCGCAGTCCCGTGGAGCTGCTGGCCATCGGCATCGGTCATGACGTGACCCGCTACTACCGCCGCGCCGTGACCATCGTGGACGTGGAACAGCTGGGCGGGGTGCTGGTGGAACAGCTGGCCAGCCTGTTCGAGGAAGAGCCCAAGCGGGTGGCCAAGGTGCGGGGGCTGCTGAGCGCCCCTCCGACGGTGCAACCGACACCACCCAAGTCGATTTCGCTCAAGGCGGTCAGGGAAGCGGTGGGATGATGGCGGCTCCGCGCAGGATCTTCTGGGGTCTTGCCGGCCTGGTCCTGGCCCTGTCGGCCTGCGCTCCGACCGCCGAGCTGCCGTCCGCCCCGGTTCCGGCAGGACCCGGCATCCGGGTGGTCAGCACGCCGGTTCCCCTGGATCCGGGCAATCCCGAACGGCTTATGGTCGGCGCCTTCGCCTATGCCGGCGGCGTCGCCCTGACCGATCCCGTGACCGACCGGCTGCATGGCCTGTCGGACCTGAAGTTCACGCCGGACGGAACCCTGGTGGCGGTCAGCGACTTTGGCGACCTGTTCGAGGGGCGGCTGGTCCTCGATGCCGCCGGGCAATTGACCGGTGTCACCGAAGGCAAGCTCTGGCCCCTGAAACGGCCGGACGGTCAGGCTGTCCAGGGCAAGGCCGAGGGAGACGCCGAGGGACTGGTCCTCCTGGCCAGCGGCGACCGGCTGGTCAGCTTCGAGCGGCAGCACCGGATCTGGCTCTATCCCGCCCAGGGCGGCCCGCCCCGGCCCGCACCCATGCCGACAAGTCTGTTCTCGGAGAACCAGGGCCTGGAGGCCCTGACGGCCTATCCTGTCGCCGGGCCGGACGCCTATCTGGCCGGTTCGGAAGAGGGCGAGATCTGGCTTTGCCGGCTTTCCGCCGCCTGTGATCGCTTCGCCGCCCTGCTGGGCCCCGATCAGGACTATGGCCTGACCGCCCTGGCCAGTTTCGGCGATGGATCCCTGGTCACGGTTCACCGCACCTTCGATCCGATCCGCGGCGCCCGGGTGCTGGTCAGCGTCTATCCGGTCTCGATGCTGAAGGCCCGTAACCCCCGACCCACCACGGTCCTGACCCTGGAGGGCAGCCTGACCCGCGATAACATCGAGGGCGTCGCGCTGATCACGGCCCCCTCGGGCGCTGCCCGGCTGCTGCTTCTGGCGGACGACAATGGTTCGCCCCAGCAACGCAGCCTGCTGCTCGCCTTTGACTGGGTGGGCGGGCGATGACCCCGGCCTGCGTCGACGACTATCGCCTGCTGGCGAAGCAGCGACTGCCGCGGGTGATGTTCGACTATATCGACGGCGGTTCCTATGCCGAGGCGACCCTGCGCCGCAACGTCGCCGACTTCGAGACCATCGCCCTGCGCCAGCGGGTGTTGCGCGATGTCTCGACCCTCTCCCTGACCACCGAGCTGTTTGGCCAGCCCATGGCCATGCCCGTCGCCCTGGCGCCCATCGGCATGGCCGGCATGTATGCCCGCCGTGGCGAGGTCCAGGCCATGAAGGCGGCCCGGGCCGCCGGACTGCCCATGTGCCTTTCGACCGTCTCGGTCTGCGACCTGGAGGAGGTGACCCGCGATGGCGGCGCCCCGCCCTGGTTCCAGCTCTATATGATCAGGGACCGGGGCTATATGGCGGCCCTGCTGCAGAAGGCCGCCGATCTGGGATCGCCGGTCCTGGTCTTTACCGTCGACCTGCCGGTGCCCGGCGCCCGCTACCGCGACTATCGCACCGGCCTGTTTGGCAATGCCGGGCCCTTTACCGGCCTGAAACGGGCCTGGGACGGCCTGACCCATCCAGACTGGCTTGTCGATGTCCAGCTGCGCGGCGGCCCCCACAGTTTCGGCAACATCGCCGCAGCGATTCCGGATGCCAGGGGCATCATGGAATTCTGGCCCTGGGTGACGCGCAACTTCGACCCCACCCTGACCTGGCAGGACCTGGACTGGGTGCGGCAGCACTGGAAGGGGCCGATCGTCCTCAAGGGCGTGCTGGACCCGGAAGACGCCCGGCAGGCCGTCGCCTGCGGCATGGACGGCCTTGTGGTCTCCAACCATGGGGGCCGCCAGCTGGACGGGGTGCTCAGCGGCGTCGCCGCCCTGCCGCCGATCATCGACGCCGTCGGGGATGACCTGACGGTGCTGATGGATGGCGGGATTCGCTCGGGGCTCGACGTGGTCAAGGCCCTGGCCCTGGGGGCAAAGGGCGTCCTGATCGGCCGGGCCTGGGCCTGGGCCCTGGGCGCCCGGGGCGAGGCCGGCGTCGCTCACATGCTGTCTGTGATCCGTCAGGAGATGATGATGGCCATGGCCCTGACCGGCTGCACCGACGTCAGGACCGCCGGTCCGCATCTGCTGGCCTGAGGCTCCAACGCAAACGGCTCGCGAGTCGCCTCGCGAGCCGTCTGTACTATTGAAGAGGGATACGCCCTCAGGCGGCGGCAGATTCCGACAGCTTGGCCTTGACCTGGCGCTTGATCTTCAGGGCGCGGGGCGAGAGGTCCTCGTCCTTGGCCTTGACCAGGAAGATGTCCAGGCCGCCCCGGAAGTCCAGGGTGCGCAGGGCCGCGTTGGTGATCCGCAGCTTGAAGCTCTGGCCAAGGGCCTCCGAGGCCAGGGTGGCCGGAGACAGGGCCGGCAGGAAGCGGCGCTTGGTCTTGATGTTCGAGTGGCTCACGTTATGGCCGACCATGGGACCGACACCGGTGAGCTCGCAGCGACGCGACATAATAGCGACCTTCGCAATAGAATTTCGGACACGCCTGGGGTGGCCCAGGCGCGAGAGGGGCGTCTATAGGGGACCGGGCGGCGAGACGTCAACCCTTGGCGCGCCTTTCCGCCCGGTGTCCGTGGTCAGGACCAGCATGAGGAAGCAGCCAGGATGAGTATCGCCGACAGGGTGAGGGTGGAGTCGGTCCGGCTGCTCTCGGACAGCTGGTACATCCTGAAATCCACCACCTTCGCCTTCCTGCGCAGCGACGGGTCCTGGCAGACCCAGAGCCGGGAGACCTATGACCGGGGCAACGGGGCGGTGATCCTGCTGTTCGAGCCCGACCGGCGGACCGTGATCCTGATCCGGCAGTTCCGCTATCCGGCCTTCGTCAATGGCTGTGACGACCTGCTGATCGAGGCGCCCGCCGGCCTGCTGGACGACGCCGACCCCGAGTCGCGCATCCGCGCCGAGGTGGAAGAGGAGACCGGCTATAGCGTGCGGGACGTGACCCGTATCTTCGAGGCCTATATGAGCCCCGGCGCGGTGACCGAGAAGCTGCATTTCTTCATCGGCCGCTACACGCCGGGGGACCGCACCTCGGCCGGCGGCGGCCATCCCGACGAGGGCGAGGATATCGAGGTGATGGAGGTCGCCTTCGACGAGGCCCTGGCCATGATCGGATCGGGCGCGATCCAGGACGCCAAGACCATCATGCTGCTGCAACATGCGGCGCTGCATATCTTCTGAAGCCGCCCCTGCAACCGCTCTCGCGCGAAGGCGCTTTCAGCGGCCATTCATGCGCCCTCATTATAGGGTTGCGTCAGTTGAACCGCCGCTGCCCTCAAATGACCTGGAGCCCGACCCGAGATGATCCGCCCGGCCGCTTTGCTCGCCCTCGCCGCCCTGCTGGCGATTCCGGCCGCCGCCTCCGGCCAGACCAGCAGCACGATCCTGCCTGGCTACTGGGAGTACAGGAGCCGTGTCTCCTTTGGCATCTCCAGCACCAGCGTCGAGAACCGCTGCGTGAAGGAAGCCGACATCGAGAAGTTCTTCAGCGGCCCGAGCAACCGCCACTACAAATGCACCTATCCCACCCGGCGGGTGGGCAATGGCAAGGCCGAGTTTGACGGCATCTGCGTCGACAAGCGGGGCCGCAAGGCCTTCGTCACGGCGTCGGGAACCTACAGCCCCAAGGCCTTTGCCCTGAATGCGAAGATCAAGACCTCGATCATTGGCATCAACCTGACTCCCACCGGGTCCATCGAGGCGCGCTGGCTGAAGTCGGACTGCCCGCCGCCGCCGCCGAAGAAGCCGAAACAGGGCTGAGCCCGAATTCGCTGCGAAAACCGCGCAAAGCCCGCCTTCCTCCCGGAACCCGATTGTGGTTAATGGCCGTGAAGATACAATGGGTTGGGGTGAACAAAGGCCGAATCGGGCGGTGTCGCTGATTCGGTCATGATTCGTTTCATCCCTGTTCGGCGGGTTTGGTCGCGCCGTTAACCGGCGGCGGGAGACAGCCATCATGATCAGACCCATCGGCGCGCTCGCCCCCCTCGCTATGATGGTCGCCGCCCTGCTGCTGGGGGCCTGCGCTGCCCAGGCAAAGCCGGCGGATGGCGATGATTTCCTCATGTTCGGCGGCCCGATCCTCACCGGCGGCGGAACGCCCGGGCCGGACGGCGCCATGGTGGTGACCCCCGCAGAGGCCCTGGTGGTCCGGGATGGCAAGGTGGCGTTCGTCGGCGATCTGGCGGCGGCCCGCCAGCATTCGAAGGGCCTGCCGCAGTATGACCTCAAGGGCGCGGCGGCCTATCCGGGCCTTGTCGATTCCCATGTCCATCTGACCGGCGTCGGTCTGCGTGAAATGACTCTGAACCTGGATCAGGTGCGGTCAGCCGCAGACCTGACCCGCGCGCTTGCCAGCCACGCCGCCGCCCATCCCGGCAAGGACCCCATCGTCGGCCGGGGCTGGATCGAGACCCACTGGCCGGAAAAGCGCTTTCCAGGCGCCAGCGACCTGGACGCCGCCGTCGCCGACCGGCCCGTGGTGCTGGAGCGGGCGGACGGCCATGCCGTGGTGCTCAACACCGCCGCCCTTGCCCTGGCGGGGATCACCAGGGACACGCCAGACCCCTCCGGCGGCCGGATAGAGCGCGGCCCCGATGGCCAGGCCACCGGTCTGCTGATCGACACCGCCGCCGCCTTGATCGAGAGCAAACTGCCGCCCCTCAGCCGGGCCCGCCGGCGCGAAGGCCTGACCATCGCAGTCAACCTCTATGCCGCCCGGGGCTGGACCGGCGCCTCCAACATGAGCACCAGCGCAGAGGATGTGGCCATCCTGTTCGACCTGGCGCGAAAGGGCCAGCTGCCGATCACCGTCGATGTCTTCATGGTCCCGGAAGACGCCGGCGAGGTCCTGCGGCGCGGCCCCTATGCCGATCCCACCGGCCGGGTTCGAGTGCGGGGGGTGAAGCTTTACATGGACGGGGCGCTGGGCTCGCGCGGCGCCCTGCTGCTCAAGCCCTATTCCGATCAGCCGTCAGGCTCTGGCCTGCAGATCGCCGAGCATGACCAGACCCTCGCCATCCTGAAACAGGCGCTGAAGGTCCGGGCCGATGTCGCCCTGCACGCCATTGGCGACCGGGGCAACCGCCTGGCTCTGGACTGGTTCGAAGAGGTGCTGGCCGCCGAGCCAGAAGCCGCCCGCGCCGTCCGCTGGCGGATCGAACACAGCCAGATCATCGACACCGCCGACATTCCCCGTTTTGCAAGACTGGGCGTGGTGGCCTCCATGCAGCCGTCCCACGCCATCGGCGACCTCTACTTCGCCCCGGCGCGGCTGGGCCAGGACCGTCTGGCCGGCGCCTATGCCTGGCGCAGCCTGACCGACAGCGGCGCCCTGGTGATCGGCGGCAGCGATGCGCCGGTCGAGGTGGGCGACCCCCGGATCGAGTATTACGCCGCCACCGTGCGCAAGGACCTGAAGGGCGCCAGCGGCCCGGACTGGGGCCCGCACGAGGCCTTGAGTCGCCTCCAGGCCCTGGACCTGTTCACCGTCAATGCCGCTGCCGCCGACCACCGTCCCCCCGGCTGGGGCCGCCTGACCCTCGGCAGCCCCGCCAACATCACCGTCCTCTCGAAGGAAATCCTCACCGCCCCCGACCAGGACCTCCTGGAGGCCGAAACCGTCATGACCGTGGTCGCCGGCAAGGTGGTCATCGACCTTCGCCAGAGCATGGTCCGATAAGTGTGAAACGGTTATCGGATCGAACCATGCTCTGACACTCTGAATTAGAGCCTGTTTTTCCGTTTTGATCGGTTCGATCAAAACGGAGCAGGCTCTAGGAGGACATCTGAAGCCTCCCGTCAAAACCCTTCGACTCGGCCGCTGCTCGACCTTCTCAGGATGACGAATAGGCTGGCGCCGCAACGCCAGCCAGCTCCCTGAAGAACCCCCTCAACCCGGCTGGTCCCTCGGCTACCCGTGGTATTTTGCCAGTATCATAAAAAATTTACGGGCCGGATGCTTCATGGGCCGCTGTAAGACGTGTGATCCGTTTGGGGCGACAGCATGCACGGAATGATTCACAGATCCGCCATGGACATGGTGGTCGCTGGCTATGGCGAGGCCGCCTGGGCCAGCATTCTGGATTCGGCGGGCCTCGATGACTCCGTCCTGATCGGCGCCCAACCCTACCCTGACGAAATCACCTTCCGACTGATATCGGCGGTCGCCGCCAAGGCTGGCCTGACGGTCGATGAAACCCTGCGCAGTTTTGGTCAGTACTGGATCAAGGCAGCAGACGCGGGACCCTACGCCAATGTCATGAACATCCTGGGCGGGAGTCTTCTGGAGTCCCTGGAAAACCTGGACCGGATGCATGCCAGCATCCAGATCGCCATGCCGGAAGCGCGGCTGCCCTATTTCGCTGTTCTCGAGCATGACGAGAGCCGCATAAAGATTGCCTATCATTCAACGCGGCAAGGGCTGGAGAGCTTTGTCACAGGACTTTTCGAAGGTCTGCTTAATAGATTTGACAAAACGGGTAATGTTATTTTTTCAGGGACCAAAGAGGATTTTTCTCTATTCGAAATAAGTCTGTCCTCCGATAGAAGCTGAGGTTGATTTATGAAAAATCCAATCAATCTCAGTAACGCACAGTTTGAATCTCTATTTCCATGCTTCATCCGGACCGATGAAAACCTTGTCATCACCGAGGTTGGAAGAACAATCCTGAAGCTGGTGCCGGAAGCTCTGGCGGGGCAACGACTGGACAGGTGGTTCGTCGTGGAGCGGCCCTTCAAGGGTTTCGACCCCGTCGCCTCGGCGAAATCGGGGGCCGCCCTGCAGCTGGGGTCGGCCGACGGCCGGATCAAGCTGGCCGGCTGCATCATGAATCTGGGTGACGGGTTTCTGTTCTGCGTAAGTCTGTCGGCGGGTGCGGCCTCCGGTTGGGGCAAGCTGGGCCTGACCGCCCAGGACTTCTCTCCTGCTGACGGCGCCACCACAATGGCCGTGGCGGTCAGCATGCAGACCATGCAGCTGGCCGAGGTCAAGACGCTGAACGAAAGCCTCCGCAGGGCGCGCGACCAGGCGCTTGCGGCCAGCCAGGCCAAGTCGAACTTTCTGGCGACCATGAGCCATGAAATTCGCACGCCCCTGAATGGCATCCTCGGCATGGCCCAGGCGATGGTCCAGGATGCTCAGGATGAACAGCAGTCCGCTCGTCTGGCTGTCGTGCTGGAGTCCGGCGGCGCGCTGCTGACCATTCTGAACCAACTGCTCGACCTGTCCCGGCTCGAGGCCGGAAAGCTGCCGCTGGAGTCCATCCCCTTCGAACTCGAAGATGTGCTCGGCGGCGTATTCGCCAATTTCTCGGCCCTTGCGGACAGGGATGGGCTCATCTTCCGGCAGGATATTGCTGCGGCGAGGGGGCGCTACCGCGGTGATCCGACCCGGATCCGTCAGATCGTCCAGAATCTGCTGTCCAATGCGATCAAGTTCACCGATCAGGGCCAGATTGTCCTCAGCGCCCGGTCCGTTCTGTCCGGTGTGGAAATCTCGGTTTCCGATACGGGCCCGGGAATCGAGGCTGACGCGATCAATTTGATCTTTGAGGAGTTCCGCCAGGCCGACTCTTCCGTCAACCGGCGCTTTGGCGGGGCTGGACTGGGGCTCGCCATCTGCAATGAACTGGCCGGGCTGATGGGGGGTGACCTGAAGGTCCAGTCCCGGGTCGGTGAAGGGTCGACCTTTACGGTCAGTCTTCCGCTTGAGCGACTGAACTGCGGCGCGCCTGCCGCTGTGCAGCCTGCGCCTTCAGGGGAGACGACCGGGCGGCCTGCGGACGCGCGGGCCCTGCGGGTTCTCAGTGTGGATGACAACGAGATCAATCAACTGGTGATGCGCACTGTCCTCCAACAGGCCGGTCTGTCGGTGACCGCGGTCAGCGATGGCGCCCAGGCTGTTGAAGCCGCTGCCGGGGCTGAATGGGACCTGATCCTTATGGATGTCCTCATGCCGGTCATGGGAGGGGTCGAGGCGACCCGGAAGATTCGGCAACATGAAAAGCAGTCGGGACTTGGGCCAGTCCCGATCATTGCGATCACGGCCAACGCCATGCGCCACCAGGTCGCGGACTATGAAGGGGTCGGCTTCGACGCCATCGTCTCCAAGCCCGTCGATGTTCCTGCCTTGATTGAAGTCATCGAAAAGACGGTCAACGGCCGAGCTGCCTCCAGGCGGTGACATCCGCCGGGACTCATTGACCGCCCCCTGTCTCAGAGCCGTTCAATGCGAGTCGCCAGCAGTTTGCGTCCTTCGACCCGGCGGCTGCGCGAGCTGCTCAGGATGACGAAGAGAGTAGTCGCCGCAACGCCCCCGAAACAGCCGTTCCGCAAAAACCCCCGGCACCCCGGCCGAAGCGCTGAGCGGAGCCGGGGCCCAGAGCCGCAGGACAGGCTGGCGCCGGCGGCGATATCCCATCGGCGGCCCTGGATCCCGGATCGTTCCTGCGGGCCGTCCGGAACGACGGTTGGCGTAGATCCGCGACAATCACACCCACCCCTTCATTCCCTCCGCGCCACACCTTGCCGCCGACCGATTCTCGCCCCACCTTCCCCGTCATGAGCGACCGTTCGACCGGACAGGCGCCGGCCCGGCTGACCGCCGTTCTGGGGCCGACCAATACCGGCAAGACGCATCTGGCCGTGGAGCGGATGTGCGGTCACGCCAGTGGCATGATCGGCCTGCCCCTGCGGCTGCTGGCCCGGGAAATCTATGACCGGGTGGTGGCCATCAAGGGCCCCCGCGAGGTGGCCCTGATCACCGGCGAGGAAAAGATCGTCCCGCCCCGGGCCAACTATTTCGTCTGTACGGTCGAGGCCATGCCGCTGGGCCGCGAGGTCGAGTTCATGGCGGTCGACGAGATCCAGCTCTGCACCGACCCCGAACGCGGCCATGTCTTCACCCAGAGGCTGCTGCATGCCCGGGGCAAGTACGAGACCATGCTGCTGGGCTCTGGAACCATGGCCCATCTGGTGCGCCGGCTGCTGCCCAATGCCGAGATCATCACACGCGAGCGGTTTTCCAGCCTGACCTATGCGGGGCCGAAGAAACTGACCCGGCTGCCCCGCCGCTCGGCCATCGTCGCCTTCAGTTCCGACCAGGTCTATGGCATCGCCGAGCTGATCCGCCGCCAGAGGGGCGGGGCGGCGGTGGTCATGGGCTCGCTCAGCCCCCGCACCCGCAACGCCCAGGTGGCCCTCTACCAGTCGGGCGAGGTGGACTTCCTGGTGGCCACCGACGCCATCGGCATGGGCCTGAACATGGATGTCGACCATGTCGCCTTTGCCGGCCTGCGCAAGTTCGACGGCCGCCGCACCCGCTGGCTGCAGGCCCAGGAGATCGGCCAGATCGCCGGCCGGGCCGGGCGCTACCGGCGGGACGGCACCTTCGGCGTCACGGGTGAGGCCGACGACATGGACGAGGACCTGGTCGAGGCGGTGGAGGCCCATCGGTTCGAGCCCCTGGTCGCCGCCGAATGGCGCAACAGCCGGCTGGATTTTGCTTCCCTGCCGGCCCTGATCCGGTCCCTTGACCAGTCGCCGACCCGCGAGGGGCTGAAACTGTCGGCCGAGGCCCTGGATGAAAAGACCCTCAAGCGTCTGGCCGAGGATTCCGACATCGCCCAGCGCTGCCGGGACAAGCGCACCCTGGAGCGCCTGTGGGAGGTTTGCCAGACCCCCGACTTCCGCAAGATCGCCAGTGATGACCACCTGAACCTCCTGCGGCGCATCTTCCATGACCTGACCAGCCGCCAGAGGCGCATCCCGGCCGACTGGATGGCCCAGCAACTGGCCAGCCTGGACCGCACCGACGGCGAGATCGACTCCCTGGCCCAGCGTCTGGCGGCGGTCCGCACCCTGTCCTATGTCGCCAACCGCCCGGACTGGCTGCATGAGCCGGCCCACTGGCAGGGCGTCATGCGCCGGCTGGAAGACAGGCTGAGCGACACCCTGCATGAAAAGCTGATGGCCCGGTTCGTCGACCGTCGCACCAGCCTTTTGATGCGCCAGCTGGGCGACCGCGAGGCCATGCTGGCCGGGGTGGCCGAGGACGGGACCGTCACGGTCGAGGGCCATTTCGTCGGCCGACTGAAGGGCGTGGTCTTTGACCAGCCCAGGGCCGTGACCTCGCTGGAGGAAAAGGCCCTGCGCGGCGCCGCCCAGAAGGCCGTGGCCCCGGAAGTCGCCCGCCGGCTTGGCGCCCTTGCGGCCGAACCGGACAGCGCCTTCAGCCTCAGCCCCAACGGCGCCGTGCTCTGGCAGGCAACCCTGGCCGGTCAGCTGATGGAGGCCGGCCGGGTCAGGCTGCTGGGAGAGATGGGGCCGCCCCCGGCCCGGGAGCGAGCCCAGAGACGGCTTGAGGCCTTTGTCGCCGCCGAGCGTATCCGCCGCCTCGGCCCCCTGACCCGGCTGGAAGCGGCCATGGCGGCTGGCGAGATCAAGGGCCTGGCCCGGGGGCTGGGTCACCGGCTGCTGGAGGGCGGCGGCATCCTGGCCCGCCGGACGGTCGAGATCGAACTCAAGGCCCTCAGCCAGGCCGAGCGCCGGGCCCTGCGCGGCCTGGGCGTGAAGATCGGGGCTTTCAGCCTCCATATGCCGGGCCTGTTGACGTCCGAAGCCCTGACCTTCGCCCAGGCCCTGTCGCCGTCGCCCGCCAGCCCTCCGGCCGGGGCGACCACCCGGCTCAGCCCGGGCCCCGTGGACCAGAAGGCTCTGGCCGCCCGGGGATTGCTGGCCGTGGGCGGACTGGCCGTGCCGGTCGAGCAGCTCGAGACCCTGGACGGCCTGCTGCGGGCGGCCCATCAGCAGGGCAGGGGCATCGCGGTCACCCCGGTCCTCAGGACGGGGCTCGGCTGGTCGGACCGGGAGATGAACGACATCCTGCGCGGCCTGGACTTCGTGCCGGCGACCCGGCCGGCCGGCCCCGAGGCGCCGGTCTTCTGGCGTCGCCGCGATCCGGCCCGCAAGGCGGCGACGGCGTCGGCGGCCCCGCCATCCGGATCGCCCTTCGCCGTCCTGGCGACCATGACCCCGGCTCCGGCCCCGGCCGTTCCCCCGGCCAGGGCTACAGAGGCCCCGGTGCGCCGCCCTCGCCGTCGCCGGCGCGCCGCCAAGTCATGACCCGGCCCGCCCAGGCCATCGCCAGCCCGTCCGGTGCGGATCAGGCCTGCCGGGCGGATGTCTGGCTCTGGCGGGCGCGGTTCTTCAAGACCCGGTCCATGGCGGCGCGGTTTGTCGAGGAGGGCAGGGCGCGGCTCACCCGGGGGGGGCAGGAATCCCGCCTGGACAAGCCGTCCCGCAGCCTGCTGCCAGGCGACCAGATCGTCTTTGCCCTGTCGGGGCGGCTGGTCGCCGTGAAGGTCCTGGCGGCCGGCGAACGCCGCGGCCCGCCGGCCGAGGCCCGAAGCCTCTATTGCCCCCTAGAGAATAACTGATCGACCAAAGTCCCGGGCCGGATTGACAAGGCGCCCCCGCCAACGGAAATACCGGACCCTGTCGCCCGCAACCCGCGCCCGCTGTCTCGCAAGCGGCCATCCGAGCCCCTGATGACCTACATCGTTACCGACGCCTGCATCAAATGTAAGTTCATGGACTGTGTCGAGGTCTGTCCGGTGGACTGCTTCTACGAGGGGGAGAACTTCCTCGCCATCAATCCGGACGAATGCATCGATTGCGGCGTCTGCGAGCCGGAATGCCCGGTCGACGCCATCAAGCCCGACACCGAGGACGAGCCGGACGGCAAGTGGCTGAAGATCAATACCGACTATGCGAAGATCTGGCCGAACATCACCCTCAAGGGTGAACCGCCGGCCGACGCCGAAGCCTTCGAGCGCGAGACGGGCAAGTTCGAGAAATACTTCAGCGAGAAACCCGGCAAGGGTAACTGAGTCGCCCAACGGCTCTGGTTGGCGGCGACCGTCGCAGCGGTAAACCCGGTCTCCCTGGCGATGGGTCCGGCAGGCCGGCCTGTCGCAAACCTTTCATTCGTCTGAATTTTGTGTTATCACCTTCGGGACGCAGCGGAGATTTTCCGCCGCGTTTCGGTTCAAGAACTGCCGTTACCGATCGGCGCGCCCGGACGAAGGCGAAGGGTGACCTAGACAGACCTTGCAACGTGACGAAGCAGCCCGCGCCATCGAGCCCGGGCTTTTTGCGTCGTTTGCAGGGCGATCGGACTCGGCGCTCCGCGACAGCGGAGGGTGCAGAAAAAGGACAAGCAATGAGCAAGACCGGTCTGGCGTTTTCCGTTGGCGATCACGTTGTCTATCCCGCCCATGGCGTGGGCACCATCCAGGCGGTGGAGACCCAGGAAGTCGCTGGAATGTCTCTGGAAGTCTATGTGATCACCTTTGACCACGAGAAGATGACCCTCCGCGTCCCGACCAAGAAGGCCGCCACCTCCGGCCTGCGCTCTCTCGCCGAAGAAGGCGTCATGTCCAAGGCCCTGACCACCCTGAAGGGCCGGGCCCGGATCAAGCGCACCATGTGGTCGCGCCGCGCACAGGAATATGAGGCCAAGATCAATTCCGGCGACCTGGTCTCCATCGCCGAGGTGGTCCGCGACCTGCATCGCGCCGACAACCAGCCTGAACAGTCCTATTCCGAACGCCAGCTCTATGAGTCGGCCCTGGACCGCATGGCCCGGGAAGTGGCGGCCGTGGAGCGGATCGACCGCGACGCCGCCGTCAGCCTGCTGACCAAGTCCCTGCAAAAGGCCGCCTGATCCCCTAAAACCGGATCAGCGCCTTCGAAACGCCCGGCCCTCGGCCGGGCGTTCTTTGTTTGGGCCCATCTTCGTTTTGGAGGCCAGTGAACCGATCGGCGCATTCCGTCGTACACGGGACATGGCAAGTACAGAAGCGATCACCAGTGAAACGGCCGAGCGGCGCTTCATCCGCCGGGCCATGAAGGCGCCCCTGCTGGCCGCCGATCACGAGCATGACCTGGCCAAGCGCTGGCGCGAAGAGAACGACGAGGACGCCTTGCATGAGCTGACCGGCGCCTACATGCGTCTGGTCGTGGCCATGGCCGGCAAGTTCCGCGCCTATGGCCTGCCCATGGGCGATCTGGTCCAGGAAGGCGCCGTTGGCCTGATGCAGGCGGCGGCCCGGTTCGAGCCGGAACGCGGCGTGCGGTTTTCCACCTATGCCGGCTGGTGGGTCCGGGCCGCCATGCAGGACTATGTGCTGCGCAACTGGTCCATCGTCCGTACCGGCACCACGGCGGCCGGCAAGAGCCTGTTCTTCAACCTGCGCCGCCTGCGCGCCCGGCTGGGCGACATGGAAGGCCGGCTGACCGCCGCCGCTCGCGCCAAGATCGCCACCGACCTGGGGGTCGAGGAGGCCGATGTCGAGGCCATGGCCTCGCGCCTGTCGGCCTCCGACCGCTCCCTGAACGCCCCGGTCACGGCCGGCGCCGACGACGCCTTCCAGGACTTCCTGCCCGACGACCGGGCCGACCCGGAAGAAGCGGCCTCCGAAAAGCTGGACGGCCAGGCGCGGGAACGGGCCGTGGCCCGGGCGCTGAAGGTGCTGAACGCCCGGGAACTGGCCATCATCAAGGCCCGCCGCCTGAGTGACGAGCCCCGCACCCTGGAATCGCTGGGCGAGGAACTGGGCGTCTCCAAGGAGCGGGTGCGTCAGGTGGAGCATGCCGCCCTGGCCAAGCTGCGCGGCGCCCTGGAGCGGGACTATGGCGATCTGGCCGAGGCCGGCCTGATCGGCTGAACGCCTCTACCGCTCTTCAAGCACCTCGATCGCCTCGGGGTGGTCGACCCGCATCTCGCCATCCCGTCCGAGATGGCCGCGAACCCGCAGCAGTCGGCCCTGCAGGCTGGCCGGCGCCAGCCCTGCGCTGTCGAAATCCTCCAGGCTGCGGGCTGGCAGGGCCAGGACCAGGCCGGACCCCAGGTCCAGCCGGCGGCCATCGGCCTCCAGCCAGCCGGACTTCACCCGGCCCTCGACCAGCACAAAGCCCGGTGGCCCCGCCACCGCCTCTACCGGCAGCCGGACCTGATACGCCTTCTCCGCCCACAGCCCCCGCTGTCCCTGCCGGGCCCGGGCCTCATGGGCCAGCATCAGCCTGGCCAGGGCCCTGCTGTCGGTAAAGGTCCGCACCCGCACGGCGCCGTCCTCCAGCAGTTTCCCCTGCACCCATGTCCGGCCCTTCATTCGCCGCAGATGGGCCAGCCGCCGGCCGAACGGATCCTCCTTCGCCCCGGCCGACAGCAGCTCCACAGTCTGGCCCAGGGTCAGGCCGGCCAGGGCCTGCCGCGCCGCCTCGCCGCCCGGCTGGTCCCAGCGGGGCGCGGTGATCCCGGCCAGCTTGACCACCTCGCCGCTGTCCAGCCGGACGCTGTCGCCGGACATCACCTCGACCACCTGCCCCCGGCCCTGGTCGGCCAGGCTGTCCAGCCGCGCCGCCTCGCCGCAGCCGGCCAGGACCAGGGCTGAGAACAGCCCGGCCGCCAGTCCGGCCAGGCGTCTTGGGGCCGACAGGACTCCGCCAGGGCGCGCTGCCTGACTCAATCGCTCAACGGATCGGCCTGGGCGCCCCCGGCCGCAGCGGCCCCGGTCCCCGACGTCCGGGCCGGCCCCGGCCCCCGGTCCAGCTCCCGGGCCAGCTGCTCGCGGTCCAGCTCCCCCTCCCAGCGGGCGATCACCAGGGTCGCCACGCCGTTGCCGACCAGGTTGGTCAGGGCCCGGCATTCGCTCATGAACCGGTCGATCCCCACCAGGGCCGCCAGGGCCACGGCCGGAATGGTCTGGACCTCGGAAATCGTCGCCGCCAGGGCGATGAACCCGGCCCCCGTCACCCCGCTGGCCCCCTTGGAGGTCAGCATGGCCACCCCCAGCAGGGTGGCGATCTGCCAGCCGGTCAGGGGGGTGTTGGTCGCCTGGGCCAGGAACAGGATGGCCAGGGTCATGTAGATGTTGGTGCCGTCCAGGTTGAAGCTGTAGCCGGTAGGAATGACCAGTCCGGTGACCGAGCGCGAGGCGCCCAGCCGCTGCAGCTTTTCCATGATCTGCGGCAGGACCGATTCCGAGGAACTGGTCCCCAGGACGATCAGCAGCTCCTCGCGGATATAGCGGAGGAACTTCCACAGGGAAAAGCCCGCCCAGGCGGCGATTCCCCCCAGCACCACCAGAACGAACAGCAGGGAGGTGACGTAGAAGGTAGCGATCAGCTTGACCAGCTGCACGAGGCTGCCCACCCCGTACTCGCCGATCGTGTAGGCCATGGCCCCGAAGGCGCCGATCGGCGCCACCTTCACCACCAGATGGATGATCGAGAAGAAGACCTTGGCGATGTCCTCCAGCACCCCGCTGACCCGGTCGCCGAAATCGCCCAGCCGGGCGCAGGCAAAGCCGGTCAGGATGGCGATGACCAGCACCTGCAGGATATTGCCGTCCGCAAAGGCCCCGAAGAAGGTGTCGGGGATCAGCTTCAGCAGATAGGCGGCCAGGCCCGGCGCCTCGGCGGCCTTGGCTGCATAGCCGGCGGCGATCTTCGGATCCAGGGCGGCCGGGTCGATGTTCAGCCCGGCGCCCGGCCGCACCAGCAGGGCGACGCCCAGCCCGACCAGCAGGGCGAAACTGGACACCACCAGGAAATACAGCAGGGTCCGCCCGCCCAGGCGGCCAAACCGCGACATATCGCTCATCCGGCCGATGCCCGCCGCCACGGTGCAGAAGATCACCGGGGCGATCACCAGCTTGATCAGCTTGATGAACCCGTCGGCCAGGGGCTTCAGCTCCGCCCCCAGCCCCGGCCGCAGGGCCCCCAGCAGGATGCCCGCCGCAATGGCGATCAGAACCTGCACATACAGATGACGCAAGACGCCCATAACCCCTCCTGGACCCGGCCTGGAGGATAGATCACCGCTGCCCTGTTGCGAAGCGCCCCCGGCCCGGCGTATTGGCAGGCCGTGCGGCCCGGTAGCTCAGCAGGATAGAGCAGAGCTTTCCTAAAGCTAAGGTCGGGGGTTCGAGTCCCTCCCGGGCCGCCAGCCAGTCAGCCCAACCTGTCTCTCCTGGCCAATCAAGCCCCTGCCACCCCCACATTCCGGGCGCTTTCGCCTCTCAAACCGTCATTCCGAGGCGACGGCTTGGCCGCTTTCTGCCTCGAATAGGGGCCATTCTTCGCGCCATTCTCCGCCCCTCAA
>JARWZW010000039.1 GCA_029866155.1 Caulobacter sp.
GAGTGTTTGTGAACGCCCTTGCCGCCTTGGGTCAGTTCGAAGTGACCCAGATCCTTCAGGCGCTCGACAGCCAGAAGCCCGAGCTGCTGGCCCTGGCCTGTGCTGCAGTCGGCATCGATCGCAGCGTCTTTCCAGACATCCTCGAAGCCGTTCGTGCACTAAATGAAGGCAGGCCGGGCGGTGGCGCAGAAGGCCTGAGAAGAGCGGCTGGCGCGTTCGGCCCCTTTGATCCTGATATCGCGGCCATGGCTTTCCGCCAGGCGATCACCACCGTTTGACAATATGTTCGCAAACGGGCCTTGCTCTGCGCAAATGTACCAGCCTCAAAGCAATATGACCCGACTGGCCTTCGCCGCCAGCGACCGGCCAGAAGCCCAGGAGGCCATGGCCCGGATGATCGCACGCTACGGGGCGACGCCTGACGCCGACGCCCATGTGATCATCGCCCTGGGCGGGGATGGCTTTATGCTTGAGACCCTGCACAGAACTATGGGGCTGGGAAAACCGATCTATGGCATGAACCGCGGCTCTGTCGGTTTCCTCATGAACGAGTATAGCGAAGACGACCTGTTGGAGCGGGTCAACGCTGCGGTGCGGGCGGTCATCCATCCTTTGACCATGGTGGCCATCGATGGACATCGCAGACAGCACCGCGCCCTGGCGATCAATGAGGTTTCCCTTCTTCGGCAGACACGCCAGACGGCCAAACTCAGGGTATCGATCGACGGAAAGGTTCGGATGTCGGAGCTAGTCTGTGACGGCGTTCTTGTTGCGACTCCGGCAGGTTCCACGGCCTACAATCTCTCTGCTCATGGGCCGATAATCCCGATCGACGCCCGGGTCATGGCCTTGACTCCGATCAGCGCCTTTCGCCCGAGGCGCTGGCGAGGCGCCCTGCTTTCCCATACTGCGCGGGTCACGATTGAGGTGCTCGAAGCCGACAAGCGACCGGTCAGCGCAGTGGCGGATAACTTCGAGGTCCGTGACGTCCTGGAAGTCCATATCAGCGAGGATCGAAGCGTCAGCATGGCGATGATGTTCGATGCCGGGCGTAGCCTGGAGGAGCGGGTTCTGGCCGAGCAGTTTAGCGGCTGAGCAACACAGGCCGCTGCAGGGTGAAGCCCAAGGTCGGTCAATTCCTATTTCTGGCCCCAGCAATGATCTCACAGGATTTTAACGATCATCGGTCAAGGCTTGCTTTGGTAGTTTGCCAAAGGAGAGGTGCGTGAGCAACGACAGCCCGATGGAGGTCATCAACCAGCCCAATTCGCTCAAGCTGAAGCTGGGCGGCAGGTTTGGCGGAATCGACCTCGCCGCGATCGCCAGGGCAGAAGCGGCTCTGGCATCTCTATCCGGCAATTTCGCACAGTGGATGCAGGAAGAACTGCAGAAGCTCGAGGCCGCCCGTCAGGCGATTCGGGTTGATGGCTTGACGTCCCACACAGCCGAGGGTCTCTATTTCAGGGCGCATGATCTGAAGGGTCTTGGCGCTACCTATGAATTTCCTTTGATCACCCGTATTGCGGCATCTCTTTGCCGGCTGATCGACGACCCCGCGACCCGCCAGGAAGCTCCGATATTTCTGGTAGACGGGCACATCGACGCCATCCGCGCCGCCGTCCGGGATGAGATCCGCACGGACACCCATCCAGTCGGCAAGGTTCTGATCGCCGAACTCGAACGCAGGGTCGACGAGTTTATCGCCAACCGCTGATCGTCAAATTTCAACGGATGTTTGAAAGCGGCTCTTCCACCGCGCCATAGCCTGCATCGATCGGAATGGTCAGCACGCCGCCGGCCGGTCTCTGTTCGACCATGGGCTCTACGGTCACCAGAGGGCGCGCGCCGGCCTTCGCTACGGCCTCATCGCCGCAGCCGCTTTCCCCCAGCAGTTGGAGGTTCATGCGGGTTGGAAAGATGATCGTCCGTTCGCCCGTTTCGGCGAGCCTGAGGGCCTCGTGGGGGTGGATCCATTCGGCGTCCACCGTTTCCCGACCATCACAGGCCGCGATCTGGTCACCATCCGCCTTGGCGACATAGAACCAAGTATCGAAACGTTTGGGCATCATACTGGGTGTGATCCAGCGGGCGAATACAGTCAGTGCCGCAATGTCGAGTACAATGCCCAGTTCGACCACCAGACTGAGAAATGACCTTTCCTGCCGGTCCACTTCTCCCCTGGAACGGGCGGCCCGTTCGTCACCCGAGAATGACCGGCCATCCGGGTGCCGGCCCAGGATGATTCCGGTCTCTTCGTAGGCCTCACGTACCGCAGCGATCCGCAAGGGTCGCTGTCCTTCCTCGATATCAGCCCACCCCAGGCAATGATCGACCCAAGCAGGGTCATGATCGCCGCCGTGGGTCTTGCCACCCGGAAACACCAGGGCTCCGGAAGCAAAGTCGATCTGGTGATGGCGTTTGACCATCAGCACTTCGAAACCGGGGTCGTCCCGGACGAGTAGAATCGTGGCGGCGGAGCGGATAGCGGCAGGAGCTTTTTCGGTCATGCGGTCAGGATGATGGGCTCCGCGACCTTCGACAAGGGCCCCTTTGCGGAGCCCTGAATCCTGGCATTGTTGAGATCACCGGGCCTTGCCTCCCGGTCCGCAGCCCCCGCGGGAATCTGCAGGCGATTCAGCTTGTCCAGGAGGTATTCCAGATCCTCGCGCTGTGTCGAATGCGACTGGGTAAGGAAGCGCTGAAGCATTCGCTCCTGAAACCGCTCGAGATCATGGGCTCGACCATCGAATTCCATGCTGTGGTAGGTATCCACAGCCACCCGGAATGCCGAAAACAGCTTCGCCGGAAGCCCGGCCCGCTCATAGATCGCCCTGAGGCCAAGAGATCCTGCGTCATGGATCATGAGCCAGGTGCGATGATGAGGCACACCGGCCAGTTCCGCGATGCCGCACTCGAAAAAACTCATGTGCCCGTGGGCGAGGGCCCGAAGCAGGAGACTGGGCGTCAGGCGCCCGGCCTTGTTCAGATGCGCAACGAAACTGCGCGGGTCATGAGTTCGACCGGCCTGGTCTACTAGATCGACCGTGGCCCGCTCGGTCGAACCGATGGCGATCTCCATCGCCAGTTGCGCCGATACGGCGTGATGGCTGAAAATATGATCCCGCAGTTGGTCGCCCACCAGATGGATCAGCTTCTCGGTCACCGCCAGGGGCAATGCATTTCGATAGGCCACGGCCGCGAGAACCTGCTCTGACCGCTCGAACCTTGCGAGAACAGACGCTAGGCCCTGCTCAGAGAAATTGGCATTGTCGTTGGCCGCCGCCGTCTTCACGGCCAGTTCGCCACCATGTTGTGCGATTGAGTCGGTTACAGCCTGCGACAGCCCCGAACGCTGGGCGATGGCGACCTGCCGCAACGGCCCGCCGAGCCTGACAATTTCCGACAGGTCTTCATCGGTGAAGGCCGGCGAAAAATTCAGGATGGGCAGGCAAACACTGTCGACGTCTCGCGCCAGCTTCATCGCCACATCATGCGGGATCAGCGGCGACGATTTCAACGTGACCGCCAAGGCTCGACGCACGAGCTCGGCAGCATCCGCCGCCATAACGCGCAGGATTTCCTGCGCCTTGGCCCGGTCATCGCCTGTCAGGGATTCCCGGTCAATGACGCGACATAACTTGTGGGCGGCAAGCGCCCGCTCGTCGACCGTGGCTCCCTTCATCAATGTGCGCAGGTCAATATCGGTCAAGGCGGCCCGGGTTGTCGTCATGGGAATCTCGAAGCTGCCGAATTCAGATGCTGATCGGCCGATCATCGGTTGTTAGGCTTAACGATCGATTGAGTTCACCAAGGCGAATTAACGATCCCGCGTAACCGGAAACAAACCTCGTGGCACTAATCTTCGCAGGTCCAGCGCCCCAGGGGATTCATGTTGTCCGAACCGCCAATCCCGAAGTTGCTCCCCCAACGTGCGAGCCTGAGCACGCTTTCCCAGAGCCTGGCTGCGCAGCGAAAGCTGTTGCCCTACGCCCTGGCCGTGTTCGCTGTAAGTCTGCCCGTGTTTGTCTGGGCCGGTTCGTTCGCCAACAATGCGGTCTGGATGACGGCCAGCTTCGCCATCTTCGCGCTGAATTGGGGGATGTTCTACGCCGTTGAGAACTGGCTGAGGCTAAACCCCGACGCTGACGACTCCCGCCTACTCCGTGTCCAGATCCTCAGCGGACTACTCTGGGCCTGCGCCGTGGCTCAGATCGCCGCCCTGGCCGACGCTGCTGGACCCGCTCGCGACCCGCTTCTGTTGATGGCCTCTGCCGGCGCCATTATCTGCCTGTTTTTCAGTGCGCCTGTGCTCCAAGCCCTCCTGATCATCACTCCGGCCGCTGCGGCCGGGCCGCTGCTGGCGCTCTTTTCCAATCCGGCTTCAAGGGACCAGGGCCTGGCGGTCTGGGGCGCGATGGCCCTGGCCATGAGCTTCTGCCTGATCGTCAATCGTATGATGCGCGGCCAATTCGCCATGGCGGCCGAACGCGAGCGGTTGATCCTCGAACGCGGCGCCACGCTCGAAAAGGCCCAGAAGCTGGCGCGGTCCAAGACCGATATCGTGTCGACCCTGAGCCATGAAATCCGCAATGGTCTGAACGGCGTGACCCATGTGCTTGCCGCCGCAGCCGGGCTCGGAGGACGTGCGGCTCCTAGCAGAGAGCAGCTTGGAGCCGCCCTGACAGCTGCAAATGAACTGATTGCCGTGCTGAACGCGACCCTGGACTCGGAGACGGCCGACTCCGGCCGGCTTACCCTGGATGCCCAGCCTTACGATCCGGTGCGGTTGGCCAGGGAGTTGGTCCTGCTCAATCGTCCCCACGCTCTTGCCAAGGGGCTGGAAATCTCCGTTCACGTGGACAGAGAGCTGGAGGCTGCCCCCGGGGCGGTCATCGGAGACGTGACACGGGCCCGCCAGGTCCTGTCCAATCTGATCAGTAACGCCGTGAAATACACCGTGCGGGGCAGGATCGAAGCGCGGCTCGAGCTGCGTCAAAATGGGAGGATCGCAGTCGCTGTGGCCGACACCGGCCCCGGGCTGTCGGCGTCAGAGCTGGCGACAGCCTTTGAACCCTTCCGAAGGGTGGAACGCACCGGAGCCGGCATTCCCGGAGCGGGCCTTGGCCTGTCTCTGGCGCGCCAGCTTTCAAGCCTGATGGGCGGTGACCTTGTGGGCCAGAGCGCAGTCGGGGTCGGCAGCTGCTTCACTCTCGAACTTCCCTGGGAACCCTCTGCTGTCGCTATGAGGGAAGCCGACGAAAGCAACACCGCATCCGGGCAAAGCCAAGGCTTGCAGCGTCCCATGCGGGTGCTGGTCGCCGAGGACGATGGTCTGAACGCTGCGATGCTGCGGGCAATACTCGAGCAGCTGGGCCACCAGGTCGTCCATGCCCAGAATGGCCGTCGGGCAGTCGAGCTGGCCGGCGCCTGTGACTTCGACCTGATGATGATCGATGGACGCATGCCCCTGATGGATGGGGCCCAGACCGCCGCGGCCATTCGCTCAATGGGCGGCACGGCTGGGGGAGTGCCGATCATTGCTGTCATCGGGGGTGATGCCGAAGAGGCGCGTGAATGCCTCAACGCCGGCGCAGATACTGTGCTCCGAAAGCCTGTCACCGTCGGCGGAGTCGCCCGAGCGGTCGCAGACTCAGCCGCCAGGTCGCGCGGCGCCCTCGCCGGACCAACCCAGCCTCGATTGGAGGAACAGACAGGCTGACCTTCCCCTTGGATAGGCTTTCCTCGCCGTCGTCCTCCGATCATGATGGCCGCAAACGTCATTCAGTCGGGAGGGTATTGTATGCTTGAGGGCCTCAAGGTGGTGGAACTGGCCAGCTACATAGCCGCGCCAGGCGCCGGTGCCATCATGGCTGACTGGGGCGCCCAGGTCGTCAAGATCGAATCCCGGTCAGGCGATCCGATCCGCAGCTTCTTCGAAACAATAGGTTCCGACCAGGCGGCCAATCCAGTGTTTGAACTGGACAACCGCGGCAAGCGTGGCGTGGTTCTGGACATCGGCACAGCAGAAGGACGGGAGGCTGCCCTGCGCCTGGTTCGGGGCGCCGATGTCTTTCTGACCAATATCAGACCCGGAGCCCTCAAACGCGCTGGCCTGGACTGGGAAAACCTGCACGCCGAAAATCCCCGGGTGGTCTATGCGACCGTGACCGGATACGGCTTGGAAGGCCCCGACGCCGACAAGCCTGGCATGGACGTTGCCAGTTTCTGGTCCCGTGCCGGGGTGGCTTCGATCACCGCCCCCAAAGGAGTCGAGCCTTTTCCGATACGGACCGGAATGGGTGACCACATCACCTCAATGGCCACGGTGTCTGCAATCCTCGCAGCACTCTTCGAGCGTCAGACAACCGGCAAGGGAAGACTGGTCGAGACCAGCCTGCTTCGCGCAGGGGTCTATTCCATCGGGTCCGACATGGCGATCCAGATGCGGTTCGGCAAACTCGCCTCGACCAGGCCGAGAGAAGCTGCGGTCAATCCGCTCGGCAATTTCTTTAAGACCAGCGACGGCTTCTGGCTTTGCCTGCTGCCCCGACAGGGCGCTCCGGACTGGCCTGCGATCGCTGCTGCAGCCGGCCATCCAGAATGGGTTCAGGACCCAAGGTTTGAGCGTGCCAAGTCGCGGCGAGAGAATGGCCCTGCTCTGGTCGCCGCCATGGACGCTGCATTCGGCTCGATGACCCTGTCGGAGGCGGCTAGTCGCCTTGATTCGGGCGACATAACGTGGGCGCCGGTTCAGACCCCGCGACAGGTCCTTGAAGACCCCCAAGCGATCGCTGCGGGATGTTTCGTTGACGTGCCCGACGGTATGGGGGGAAGCTTTCCGAGCCCAGCCTCCCCCGCCCGGTTTCCAGGCGCCGATGATGGGCCAAAGGGACCGCCACCAAAGCTTGGTCAACACACAGACGAGGTGCTGGCCGAACTGGGATATGACCGAGATCAGATTGCCAGTATGCGGGCTTCCGGAGCAGCAGCCTGATCTAAAACTGTCAAGAGAAGCGACCTTGAAGTCGCGATCCTGGATCTCGCTGATCCAGGATCAAGGCCGTGGGACGGTCCCTCTTGCTACCTTCTCAAGGCTACCGGTCCCTGCCTCTCGAATCCGACAGGACTCTCAGCATTTCTGCAGAAAACACATTGCCGGCGAGGGTTGTTGAACTGGACTGGACGCCAGGCGCCTGGGTTCCCCGAAGAATAAGGGCAACCAGGGCGTCTTCCTGCGCCTGCCTGTCCCCTCGCCTACCGGCATACTCAAGGAAACCCGTATCCTGCTGGCCTGACGGCTGACTTACGGCGGCGCCTCTGCTGCCTGTGCTGGTCAGGTTTCCGTAAAGTTCGGAGACCGTGACCGGGCGACCCTCCTTGTAGAAAATACTCCTGTTCGAGGCTGCTGCATCGGGAAACAAGGAAACTGCTGAGGCGCCCGGCGAAACACTCCTCGCCTCGATCAGACGGGCAGACCCCTTGGGGCCGAGAAAATGCGCGGCATAAAGTTCGCCAGCCGTTGCTGACCTCCCCAATCGCCCCTTCAGATAGTCCGCATGGTCACTGGTTAGCTCGCCGGCCATCAGGGACGCAGCCCTTGGGTCCATCCTCAGGTTCATAACCGTAGACCGGGCGTCGGGGTCCGGCACCCGCATTCTGCCATCGCTACCCTGGACAATCAGGTCGGCATAGCGGGCGTAACCGTACTTGGCGCCATGCCGTTTGAGGGTTGTCAGCCAGGTTTGCTCGACGAACTGGAACAGTCCGGCGGCTGATGAGGTCGGGGCCTTGGCGGTTGGCCTCAAGCCGCTTTCGCGCTTTGCGGTCCGCATCAAGAAAGAAAAATCGACACCCGTCGCTTCCGACGCGCGCTGGATCGCCGATTCTACGACGCCCCTGATAGACTCCACTGCCATACCGCCTGAGTGCGGCCGACATGGTTAATGTAAGATAAATCACGATCGCCGAACGCTCGTTTGAAGAAATCTACAAACGTCACATTTAACACTTTACGTTCGTGGCCCCGATACATTACGTCTGTCATATCGCGCTTGAATGCGCTCGATAACCAGACGGGCAAGACCTTCATGTCTCTCAGTTCAGGCTCCATCCCCCTCCGGATACGGTCAAGGAAGGCCAGACCCCTTGTGATTGCCCTGACCGCATCCGCAGCGATCCACTGCGCCCTTGGCGCCTATCTCGCATTCCAACGCTTCAACATGCCGGACGACCATTCCTTCGAGGACGTGATTGTTCAGGGCGAACTGTTTCATCCGCCACGCCCCAAGCCGCCGCTGCCCCCGCTGCCAAAACCAAAGGAGCCCAGGACACGAGACAAGCCGGCGTCATCAACCAGGCCGGATCAGCATCAAGCCGTGTCTGAAATCCAGGAGGCTCTGGACACCGCCCCGCTTGCCGAAGAAAGCCCCACCAGGACTGACCAGGGGCCCGTTCGGCTGACCACCACGCCATCAGAGGGACCGGCGTCCACTATCCAAAGGTCAACCGTGATCCTCAAGCCAGAATGGGTCCGCAAGCCCACCTTGGACCAAGTCACTCGGGCATACCCGGACCGGGCCGTCCGCAGAGGAGTTTCAGGCGAGGTCATGCTGAGCTGCCAGGTGACATCCCGCGGGACTGTTAAGTCTTGCACCGTCTTGACCGAGACACCGGAGGATTTTGGCTTTGGCGACGCAGCCTTGAAACTATCTCGCTACTTCCTGCTTCGCCCCATGACGCGGGATGGCCGCACGACCGAGAACGGCGTGGTGACCATCCCGGTGCGCTTCAATCTGGGCTGACCCGGACCAGAGATCGAGCGGCTCTCAGCACAGGAGCAATCCGGGCCTCAATTCACGATCACAAGCGACTGAATTTAATTGAGTTTGGCACTCGCGAATGTGTCTCGGACCCGACTTTCCTCAATAACTCTTGGGCAGGTGCAGCACGCGCTCGGCGATGAAATTGAGGATCATCTCACGGCTAACCGGAGCGATCCGGGCGATCATCGCCTCCCGGAAGTACCGTTCGACGTCATACTCTCGCGCATATCCCATGCCTCCATGAGCCAAGACAGACGCCTCACAGGCACTGAAACCTGCTTCGGCACCGAGATACTTCGCGGCATTGGCCTCGGCGCCGCAGTCCCGGCCAGCGTCAAACAGCGCTGCGGCCTTGAAAGCCAGCAGGTTGGCCGCCTCCAATTCGGCCCAGGCGCGAGCCAGGGGGTGCTGCACACCCTGGTTCTGGCCGATGGGTCGGCCAAAGACGATTCGTTCCTTGGCATAGGCGGCGGCCTTGGCGAGAGCGGCGCGTCCAATGCCGACCGACTCCACCGCGAATAGAACCCGTTCCGGGTTCAGGCCGCTGAGCAGATACTGGAAGCCCTTGCCCTCCTCACCGATCAGATCATGGGCCGGAATTTCCAGGTCCTCGATGAAAAGCATATTACATTCAACGGCTTTACGGCCCATCTTTGGGATGGGCTTGGCGTCGATGCGCGCACGGTTGAAGTCGGTGTAAAACAGGCTTAGCCCCTGCATCGGCTTAGCCGTCTGCTCCTTGGGGGTCGTACGGGCGATCAGCAGGATCTTGTTGGCCCTCTGGGCGCCGGTTGTCCAGATTTTGCGGCCATTGATCCGGTAGCCGCTGGCTGTTTTCTCTGCCCGAGTCTCAAGACTCGCCGTGTCGAGCCCGCTGTTGGGCTCCGTCACCGCGAAGCACATCTTGTCCTGCCCGGAAATAATTCTGGGCAGGTGGCGCCGACGCTGGTCCTCGGTCCCGAACTTTACGATCGGCATAGGACCGAAAATATTCAGGTGGATGGCGCTGGCACCGGTGAAGGCAGCACCGGACTGGGCGACCGTCTGCATGACAATCGACGCTTCGGTCAGTCCCAGTCCAGCGCCGCCAACCGATTCCGGCATCGCTACGCCCAGCCATCCGCCGGTCGCCATGGCTGCGACAAAGGCTTCTGGAAAATCGCCGGTCTCGTCACAGCGCCGCCAGTAGTCGTCATTGAAGTTCGCCATGACCTTGGCAACGCCGTCACGGATCGCTTCCTGCTCTTCAGTCAGCCAGAAACCCGACATCTTCACTCCCCTGTCGAACCTTCAAAACGTCCCGGATGCAGAGCCTGCGACCATGGTCCGGGATCGTCGCCCGCGAGATACGCCGCTGTCATCCGGGCCACAAGCGGGGCAAGGAGCCAACCGTTGCGCCTGGCGCCGACAGCAAGCCAGACCCCAGACCTAGCGCTCGGACCGACCATTGGTAGGCCATCAGCCGTCGCCGCGCGAATACCGACCTGGACGATGCGCGCCGACTGATCCGCCAGAATCGACGGCGGCGCCAGTCGATCAAACAGCGCGCCGGCAACCATCAGATCGACCTTCAGATCACTCTTTCCGGCCTCCATGGTCGCCCCCAGACGAAGGCCTGCAGCCGAAGGACAGACATACCCGCCCCTTGTCCGCTCGACCACGTCTCCACGATAGACCCCGGGAATTGTTAGGATATGCCCTTTAATAGTTGTAAGAAAAGCAGTTTCAGGTGCCCATTCATGTGATTTCCAGCCCGTGGCGACCACGGTTTGTACGGCAGGATCCGGGACCTCAAGTCGCTGTTGCGTAGTTCGGACCCGTGCAGAGTCCAAGGCCTTGCGGAGGGCCGGAAGCGCCTGCCCCGGATCGACGCGCCAATCCTCCGCCGTGAACACAAAGTCGGGCCGGCGGTCCGAGGGGGCGCCAAGAGCCTCCAAACCGGCTGCGACGGCGTCAGCCTCGGAGCCCCGATAGTTGGCGCCGCTGCGAACCAGATCGATTCCGGTCTCTACCGCGAAATCAGGCCAGAGATCCCTTGCCTCCCGAAACAGCCGATAGTGAGGTCGGCTGACAGGATCGAGACAGGCCTCGAACGCAGGAGCAAGCATACCAGCCGCGACCGCTGAAGCCGAGGCGCCATCATCCCGGCAGTCGAACAGGGTGACCCTGGCGCCGGCCTTGGCGAGCTCATGGGCAGTTGCAAGGCCCAAAATCCCGGCGCCGGCAATATGCACAGGCCGCCCTTCAAGACCCTTCATCTTGCCTCTCCATGACCCGGTATGGCCATGGTCAGCGGCCCGGCGCAAACCTCAACCCGAGTCGGAGGGCTCTGGGAGTATCGAAACTCTCCACGCCGTCCACCGTCTGACCGGTCTCGACCGCCTCGTCCGTAGCATTGTCGAGGGCCAGCCAGAATGTCGCCCTCGAAGACATCCGCCATTCGGCCCGCAAATCTAGTGTCGTGGCCGCTGCGAGCCGGCGGCTGTTGAGGTCATCCTCGAAACGGTCGCCTTCGTGCCGGGCTAGGGCCTGCAGGGTCAGGCCCGGCGCCAGGGTCCAGTCTCCACCAATGACGGCGGTCAACCTGGGTGTTTGCGCTGGACGAAGACCGGTCAGTTGAGGAGCGGCGGAACCGCCATCGACCTCGGCGTCAGTATAGGCGATCGCCGAGTGGAAGGCGAAAGCACTAGCCCAACGACGGTCCAGGGACGCCTCGATTCCGACCGCCTCAATGTCTCCTGCATTCTGCCTCTGGCGCAGTACTCCACCCGCAGGGATAAAGCCCGCAACCGGAAAGACTGCGGGCCCTGCGCCGATCGTCACATTGGTGACCGCGCCTTCAAGGCGATTGATGAAGAGAGCGACAGTCCAGCGCCAGGGCCCCTGCCCCTCCAGACCGGCCTCGAGGCCATAGAGAAGTTCCGGGTCCAGGCCCGCATTCGCCTCAGTGACGTCATTTCCGACACGAAACGGACGATGCAGTTCGTTCAGGGACGGCGGCCGGAACCCGGAATAGGCGGCAGCCCGGATGGCCACATGCCCATCTCGACGCAGGCCGGCCCGGGCAGTGGGTTGCCAGCCATCGGCGTCGGCAGAGCTTGAGGACAGGGTCGGCGCGCCGGAGGCAAGATCCCGCTCTCGCCTGCTCCCCCCGAAACTTGACCAATGGTCGAACCGCGCTCCGCCGGTAAACAGCCAGGGGCCGGCCTGCCGCCAATGTTCTCCGTAGATTCCGGCGACAGTCTGGGAGCCTCCAGCGACCCGCCCTCGGGTAAAGGCCCCGCCGAGGAACCGAAACTGTTCGCGGGTCTCACCGTCTGCGAACCGCAGATCGCCGCCGATTTCCCAACCCGTGTCCTGGTGATCAAGTCGCAGCGCGGCATTGAGACCTGCGCCCAGGGCGGGGGTTGCAAACTGCCGGTTTGCTGGCGTGGCGCCGGCCCGTCCGGCCGCGACGGCGACGGAGCTGTTTTCCAGGTCGGATAGCCGGGCCCAACCCTGCAGCCGCCATTGCGTTCCCAGGCCGGGACTTTGGTCGCTAAGAGCAAGGGAGATCGAAGCGCCACTCGCCTTGGCATGGGCGCCCTTGAGGCCGCTGTCACGGGACTCCTCGAACACCGAGCCACGAATGGCGAGACTGGCTGATCCTAGGTCAGGAGCCAGCCGCGCGACGAGGGACGAGGACTCAAAGGCCAGAGGCTGGTCCGCCTGACCCCGTCCTGCCCTTACCGGGACCCAGCCATCAGATCTCTGGTGGGAGGCTGCTATGAACAGGTCCCCGGCCGCAAAGGCGAGTTGCCCGCCTGCCGCCCCACGCTCACCAAGGTAGGCCTCGTACTCACCTCCGGCAGGCACCCGGGTCCGCTCCAAGAGTTGGACAACGCCGGTGAGGGCTCCTGCGCCATTGGGACCAGCCCCGGCCCCCCGAACGATCAGGGCGCTTTCAATCGAAACGGTCGGCAGCCCGCTCCAGATGACCCAGCCCCCGAAGGGGTCATTCTGCGGAGCCCCGTCGAGAGTCACCAAGGCGCGGCCCGCGCCGGAGCCGGCGATCGAGCGCAGGGAAAGCCCCTGGGTCGTGGGATTTGAGGACGCGCTGGATGTTCGGCGAAAAAGCTGGACGCCAGGCGTTTCCGTGAGCGCCTCATCCAGCCGGGCCGCCGTCGCGATCGCCCCGTCTATCCGAACGATGGAAAAGGCGCGATCAGCGGGCAACGGCGCCATCCGCGCCGCCTCCACGATGACCGACTCTACGACCGGCTGATCTGCGACTGGCGGACTGTCCTGAAACATTTTGGTCCCTTATCCCGACCCGGCGCCCAAGGCAAAGGCAAGGTCACCTCCTTCGACGAAAGGGACGAAGGAGGGAGAACCCGGCGATCAGTCCTTGCTGGCAAGGCCAAGCGCAGCAACCTGCTTTGCCTTCTGGCGACGGGCAAGGTCCAGCAGATAGTGGCGAACCGCCTCGGCTTCCGACTCGTTCATCAAGGATTTGAACGACACCATGCCAAGTTCTGAACGGTCGCCATCGATAACGATGCTCTTGAAAATGGCGGCGTCCGTGATGGTCGGGCTGTAGCGTAGATCGGGTATGGAGAACTCGGACACGGCGCCAGCGCCGTGACAAACCCCGCAGTTGGCGGCAAAGACCGCGGTGCCCGTGGCGATCTGTTGCGGCGTGGCGCTCGATGGTGGCAGGTCCATGAACTCTTTCTTGGAAACAGGACGGGCCGGGAGCTTTTCCTTGCCACCGACCTTGAAGACCAGCAGTCGGCGCGGACCTTCCGACCGGGGATCAACCCCGGCGCCGGCCGACACAGCGAAACCGCCGCCCCAACCGGCCATCAAGGCAACATACTGTTCGCCATCGATCTCATAGGTCATCGAGGGCGCGACCACGCCGGTCTGGGTGTCGAAGCCCCAGAGCTTCTTGCCGGACCCAGCGTCATAGGCGGAAAATTCGCCGGTGGCGTTACCCTGAAAGACCAGGCCGCCGGCTGTCGCCAGCACACCGCCGTTCCAAGGGCCGCTATAGTCCACGGACCATTTTTCCGTCTGGCTGACCGGGTCCCAGGCAATCAGCCGGCCCTTCAGCGAAGCACGGATGGCCTTCAACTGTGCCTCATCGTCTGGCAGGCCGGCGACCAGGAAATCGATCCCAACGTTCCAGCCCTGGGGGCGGTACTTGAAGTTGGCCTTGTCGCCACCGGGCTGCATGTAGGGAAAGGGAATTTCCTGGGCGGGGATGTAGACCAGACCCGTCTTGGGGCTGAACGCCATGGGATGCCAGTTGTGGGCGCCGAGGGGACCGGGATTTGAAAGGTGCAGCGCCTTCTCATAGCGCGCCCCAGGAGACTCAACGGGACGACCTGAAACCGGATCGATGTGACTGGCCCAGTTAACCGAGGCTACGTATTTCTGGGCCGAGATCAGCTTTCCGTCCGTCCGGTCCAGGACATAGAAGAAGCCGTTTTTCGGGGCCTGCATCAAGACCTTGCGCGGCTTTCCGCCCACGGTGATGTCCGCGAGGACGATATGCTGGGTCGCCGTGTAGTCCCAGGTTTCCCCGGGAGTCGTCTGGTAGTGCCAGACATACTCGCCCGTTGACGGACGAAGGGCGACAATCGAAGACAGGAACAGGTTATCCCCGCCGCCCGGAGACCGGATGTCGCGATTCCAAGGCGAACCATTGCCGACACCGATATAGAGCAGGTCTAGATCCGGGTCATAGGCCATGGAGTCCCAGACCGTGCCACCCGCCCCGACCTTCCAGAATTCGCCGTTCCAGGTCGGGCGGGCCTTCTTCATGGCCTCGTCCGAGGCGGAGCCATCCGATTCCTTTTTGCCGGGCACAGTGTAGAACCGCCAGGCCATCTCGCCAGTCTTGGCGTCATAGGCGGACAGATAGCCCCGAACGCCGAGCTCCGCTCCGCCGTTGCCGATGAGGACCTTGCCCTTAACGACCCGGGGCGCGCCGGTGATGGTGTAGGGCTTGGTCTGGTCGACCGTGACCTTGCTCCAGACCAGCCTTCCGGACTTGGCGTCCAAGGCTTCAAGCCGGCCATCGAGGGTTCCGACAAACACCCTTCCTTCCCAGAGCGCGACGCCCCGGTTCACGCTATCGCAACAGGCCTTTACGCCTGTGGAGCGCGGCACCTTGGGGTCGTAGGTCCAGAGAAGCTTGCCCGTCTTGGCGTCAAAGGCGCGTACAATCGACCAGGCGCTGGTGGTGTACATGACGCCGCCGGTGACCAGGGGCGTCGCCTCGATGCCGCGATTTTCGGGCAGCTCAAAGGACCAGGCCAAGCCCAGGTCCTGAACATTTGACGTGTTGATCTTCTCGAGCGGGCTGAAACGCTGCTCCGAATAGGTGCGACCATGGCTGATCCAGTCACCAGGAGTGCTGTCGGCCGCGATGATACGATCGGCATTGACGCCGCCGGCTCCCCCCTTGTCGCTGCAACCCGCCAAGGCCATGACCCCAGCCGCCAGAACAACAGTCCAAACTGCGCGATTTGCGCCCATCTCGATGTCTCCCGATCCCTAATCGGCCCGTCTGAAGCAGGCTCTCACCGCCCACTTTGATCAGGCGACGCCGGGTCAGGCAACGGGCCTTTGAACCAATGCGTCAAAGGGCGCTCGAAACCGCGCCAGGAAAGCCAGGCGAGGCCGCAGGACAGCCCAAGCGCCAAGGGCAGGAAAAGCCACAGCCGCCAGGTTCCCAGAGTCACAGCTACGGCGCCGATGATGAGCGGATGCAGCAGATAAAGACTGTAGGAGGCATCGCCCAGCGCCCGGAGCGGCCGTATCTCAGGCAACGCTCTGGTGTCTTCCAAGGACGTGAGTCCCGCCACGAGCAAAAGCGCTGGAAAACCCCAGAACAGGGGTCGCCAGAGATCCCATTCGGCACGCGTCGCCATCAGCAGCCCGTACCAGAACAGGGCGGCGGCCAAGAGTGCCCAACTTAGCTCGCGCCCTGGACGAAAACCCATGGAGGCGGCCCGTCCGAGCAATACTCCCGCCAAGAACTCCAGCATCAGCGGATTGGCCAGCATCTCGTAGGCCGGGGGATGAAAGAAGCCATAGAGTCCGACCGCGAGCAGGCCAAAGCTCAACCCGGTCAGCCTCTGGGAATGCGGCAACAGCAGGGATGCTGCAAAGAGACAATAGAAGGCTGCTTCGTAGTTCAGGGTCCATCCGGGCGCGAGAACCGGAAAAGGCAGCCCTTGCGGATTTCTGTGCTGTAGGAAGGCGAGGGACTGCAGGACGTGCCCAGGCTGGGGATCGATTTCGGGAAACCGAGCTGGCCAGGCAGCTGCGGAGACCGCCAGGGCTAAAGTCGCCGTCCAATAGAGCGGAACCACTCGGATGACCCTTCGCCTCAGAAACTCCAGCGGAGTGAGGCTTTGCCCTTCGGTCGAGCGCCACATCACATAGCCGCTGATCACGAAGAACACATCGACCCCGGCGGCTCCGATGTCGAAATCGATCCGGGCCCATTGCAGGCTGTGGAACAGGACCACCGAAAGGGCGGCGAAGGCCCGAAGGTACTGAATGGATCGCAGGGTCGGCATGCGTCCTCCCCAGGCGACATCCCTAAGTCCCACTCTTGCGCTTCCAGCAACGGACTGGCAACGCCGGGTCACAGACCCTGTCAATCTCATCGCCCCAATCGGAGCATGCCCCATGTCCCAACCGATCTATGACCTGAATGGCCGTACAGTGCTGGTGACCGGGGCGTCGTCAGGGCTGGGTCGAAGGTTTGCCCTCAGTCTGTCCGGATGGGGCGCAAAGGTGGTTCTGGCCGCCCGACGGATGGATCGTCTGCATGACCTGGTCTCGGAAATCACCGCCGCCGGTGGGTCGGCAGCCGCCGTCTCTATGGACGTTCAGGACGAAGCCAGCGTGATCGCCGGTTTTGACGCGGGCGAGGCCGCCCTCGGCCCAATCGACACCGTCATCGCCAATGCCGGCATGAACCTGGAAGGCATGGCCGTCGAACTGGCCGTCGAGGACTTCCGCAAGGTGCTGGACATCAACATCACGGGCGCCTTCCTCACGGCCCGGGAAGGTGGCCGCCGGATGATTGCCGCAGGGTCCAAACAATCCGGCCGTGGCCGGGTTGTGATCATCGCCTCGATCGGCGCCCAGAAGGTCCTGCCAGGCCTGGCGGCCTACTGCGCGTCGAAGGCGGGTGTGGCGATGCTGGGCAAGTCTCTGGCCCGGGAGTGGGCCAACCGCGGCATCAACGTCAATGTGGTCTGCCCCGGCTATATCGAAACCGAAATCAATTCGGAGTGGTTCCAGGAGGAAGGCGGCAAGAAGCAGATCGCCACCTTCCCTCGCCGGCGCTTGATGGACGATAGCGATCTGGACGCCGTGATCGGCTGGCTGAGCAGTGATGCGTCCCGAGCGGTCACCGGTAGCGTCTTTACTGTCGACGACGGCCAGACCCTCTAGATACTGCACGGCTGCGACCTCTTCACGGCCGTGCATTTGTGATGAAATGACCGCCAGCGAGACCCGATGACCGACTTCACACGTGCAAACCGCAACTTCGACATCGGCCGGGTGTTCAATCGGACTTTCGGCGCTGTCGGCACCAATTTTCCCGTGCTTTTCGGCCTGTCGGTCCTGTTGAACGGAGTCCCGCAGGGCGTTCTCGGGGTCTACCGAGGCGCGTCGGGACTGGGCGCCAGCGAAATCTGGTCCAGCCCTGACCAATGGGTGGTCGCCGTCTCGGTAGGGCTTCTCTCGGTGGTCTGCAGCTTCGCCCTTCAGGCGGCTATCGTTCACGGCTCGGTGCTCGACATGAACGGCCGAAAGGCCCGGTTCGCTGACTGCCTCGCCACCGGCATTCGTCATTTTCTGCCGGTTCTGGCCATCAGCCTTCTGACGGTTCTGGCGCTAGTGATCGGCCTCGTCGTGCTGATCCTTCCCGCGATGTTTCTGGCCATCCTGTTCGTCGTTACCGTGCCGGTCAGAGGTGTCGAGAACCGGGGAGTTTTCAAGTCGTTCTCGCGTAGCGCCGACCTGACAAAGGGGAGCCGATGGATGATCCTTGCGCTGTTTGTGGTCTATCTCCTTCTGTCCTGGGTGTTCAGTGCTGTCGCGGGCATGGTGCTGTTTGATGTCAGCGCCCTGTTCGGCGGCGGCATTGACGCCGCTCCAGGTTCCGCCTGGGGGCTCATCCTCAACGGGCTGATGGTCCCTATGCTGGGATCGATTTCGGCGATGATGGGGGCCGCAGGCGTGGCTGCGGTCTATCATGAGCTGAGATCGATCAAGGAGGGCCTGGTCCCCGAAGAACTGGCTTCCATCTTCGGCTGAGCCTCAGGCCCGGTCGAACTTGTCCTTGCGACGATGCCCTAGAAGCATCCGCTGCTCCAACCGGCTTCTCAGAGCTGCGTAATAGGCCGCCAGAAAGCCGTCATCCCGCTCATAGGCATCCGCCTTCCAGCCGATCTTGCGACGGACTTTGTCGGCCACGCCGGCCAGGGTCTTGCGGTCGCCTCCCCTCAACACCTGTTCCAGGACGTGGAGCTCCATGACGCCATAGGCGTCAAGGTGGGCGTCGGAGAAGGCGAATCTCGACCGCGCATCGGCATCGCTCAGGTCAGGCAAAAGCCTTCTGCGCGGAGCCTGGACAACCCAGGTGCCGGCCATCAGATCGCCGGCGCGCAACCTGTCGCGGTTGAACAGCGGAAACAGAAGGAAGATTCCGGTCCAAAGCACGAGCATGAGATAAAGCCCCGACTCGAAACCCTTTGCGCCGCCAGCAGCAAAGATAAAGCTGATCGGCAGGAAGAACTCGACCTCACGCAAGGCATTACGGGTGATGACCGCCTCTGCGGTCAGCCGCCCTCCGTCCCGGGCTGCAACCCGCAGACCCAGCATCCGCTTGCCCGGTGTAGCGCCCCTTGGCGACAGTTCGAAACCGATGAACCATGCATTCCGCACCAGGAAGGCGCCCAGGAACATGATCACCGTGACATGGTCGACATCCCTGAACTTCAGGGCCGCCATGGCCAGTCCGCAAGCGCTCACGAACAGGTGCTGCTGGATCACGTCAATTGTGAAAGCCCCGATGCGTTGGCCGGCATCGACGATCCGCAGGTTCAGGTCGACACCCTCGGGTGTAACCAGCGAACGGCGCAGGGCGAGATCGGCCCTGGCTACGGGATCACGAACGGACATTCAGCGCGTCTTCCCGTCTGGGCAGATATAAGTAGCAGAGCCAGACCAACCCCGAAGCCAGGGCGATGCTGTAGCGGGCCAGATCGCTGGTGATCAACTGTCGGCCGAAGCCTTCCAGCAGCCCGGCGAACATCAGCATCAACACCAACCCGGCCATGACAGCCCCGGCGATCCAACCGGCCTCGGCCGCGGCATCCAGTCGACCCCGTTCGCCTGGAAAGGCCACGGCCAGACCGATCTTGAACCCGGCGGCTCCGGCCAGGACGATGGCGAAGAGCTCGGTGACGCCGTCGATCGCCAACCAGCCGGTAAACTCGAAGGCGAGACCCTTGGCTGCGAATACGGCCATCATGGCTCCCAGACTGGCGCCATTCATGGCGATCAGCATGGCCGTGGGAATGCCGAAGGCAAATCCCAGGGCAAAGGCAAACAGGGAGACCTGAGCGTTGTTGGTGAACAGAAAGGCGGCAAAGATCGAGAGACCGTTCTTTTCTCCATCGTCGTAAAAGGTCGCCCGCAAGGTTTGGGCGCTGGTGGTCGGATCTCGTCCGCCCGACATGTCTCCACCGACGATGGCGTAGAACCACTCGGGGTTGCCGCGAACCAGAAATTATCCGACCAGAATCCCCAGGATCAGTATGGCTGTAGAGGCTAGGGCCTCCTTCCAATAGGATGCGACGGCGCCGGGCCAGGTCCTTGTGAAGAAGGACGGGAAACGTTCAGCAATCCTGGGCCGGGCCCCGTAAACCAGGAAGTAGGCTCGTGCGCAGAGTCCTTCCAGATAGTCGATCAGACCCTGATCAAGGGAAGTTGCACGCGCTACTGACGGGAAGACAAGGCCGCCCGTTACAGAACGGGCGCCTCGAGCAGTTCGTTATCGCTCACAGCCTTGGGGCCACGGCTTTCCACCCGGCCCAGCAGGGCCTCCAGCTTTCGCCAGTCCCATTTCCGCTCCGCGCGGAGCTGATGGCTCTTGAGCTGTGGTTGGGACATGGTTCAGCTCCTACAGCAGGTTACGCCGCTTGATGTCGAGATAGGAATTGATCACTGCAGGTCCCACGGCGGTCTGGTCAACTGCGACGGACGAAAAGTAACCGTTACCGAGATGGGACGACCGTTCCTGCGCAGCGCCTGTCAGGTCTTTGACACCAGATCGAACAATCCTGACGCCCATGCACGGATCGTCTGAGGGTCTTCCGAAAAGGCCGTGCTTGTCTGTGAAGGACCCGTGCGAAGCGTTGACGCCCAGCACGGGTCCTGAAGACCTGCTTGCAGTGTCTAGAGGACCCAGCCAGCAGCAAAGCCCGTGACATCGCCATTGAGGGTGATCAGCAGGTCGGCGACGCCGTCTCCATTGACGTCAGCCGACAGCAGGCTTTCGTCAGCGCTGCTGTCATAGACCACGGTGAACTGACCAGCTGTGCCCGACAGGCTTGCAGCCTGGAAAAATGCCTGGTTGCCGCCCAGTCCGGTGTTGGCGTCGATGGCTGACAGGTCAAGGATATCATCAGCTGTCATGTCCAGAATGCGATCCCGACCGCCCTGGGCCGACTCGACGACCGCCAGATAGACGATCCGGTCATCTCCGCCGCCGAGGGTGATCTGGTCGCTGCCGCGGCCGCCATTGAGAATGTCATCACCGGCGCCCCCCGACAGGGTGTCTGTTCCTCTCCCGCCGGTCAGATCGTCATTGCCATCCCCCCCCTTGAGAACGAACCTTGCGTCCGTCTCGCGATTTCCCTTGAATGTCAGCACGTCGGCGACGCCAAGGGTCGATCCGTCAACCGTCAGCAGCAGGCCAGCGGACACGCTCCCGTCGCTGGATGTGATCTGATAGCTGTTGCCAGCGGTCAGATCGATCCGCTCGATGTTAACCATGGTCGAGCCCGTGAACTTCAGGCCACCGGAGTAGTTGCCGTCCATCAGAACCCGGTCAGAACCAACACCGCCGTCCAGACGATCGGTCCTGGTCAGGGCGCCGCCCACGATGAACAGGTCGTTGCCCTCGCCACCCAAGGCGTTGTCATTGCCGCCATAGCTCAGGTTCAGGGTGTCGTTCCCGCCAGCCCCGTTGAGAATGTTGTTGATCTCGTTACCGATCAAAATGTCGCCTGCCGTCCCCCCAAAGGCATTTTCGATCCAGGCTGACATGGCTCCTGGCACCTTGCCGCCATAGGCGATGCAGATGTTGTTGGCGATAGCACCGATGGAGGAGAAGTATCCGGGGCGTAGATCGATGGTCACCCTGCTCATCTGGTTCGAGGCGTTGATCTCATCGACACCACCAGCGTCCCAGATGGTCATGATCAGTTTTCCGCCATCCTCCAGGGCAAACTGCTGGCTGGGTCCGGGACCGAAATAGGTGTCATCACCGGTCCGGGTGGTCATGTTGGCGCCGTAGAGGTTCTGCATCGCCTGAATGTCGAACATCATCAGGGTCGCTGGCCATTGGGCTGCCAGTTCCGGTTCATCAGCCTGGTCCGGATGCGGATCGTAGGACATGACCGTGTACTGGTTCGTGTCTAGGCCGCTGTAGAGCAGCGGCGAGCCGTCAAAGGGATGCTTCAGGCCGAGGGCATGCCCCAGTTCGTGGAGATAGGTTTGCCAGCCGGTGTTATAGAGATCGGCAGCCTCCTGTTCGGGAATGTTGCTGATCCAGACGTCGCCATTGTCGCCCGAACCGTTGGTGAAGGTGTTCTCCGGAAAGTCGGCGACAAAGCCGAACAGGCCCGGAAAATCACCCTTGGCGAAAGTCACATCGCCAATAGCTCCGGGGCCGGCCGCCACAAGCCTGATATTGCAGACGTCGTTAAAGCGTTCGACGGCCAGGGTCGCCAGGGCCTGCTCGGCGGCATTCAGCGTAACGTTGAAGTTGGTCGACAGAACCTCGCCGCCCACGATCTTGGTGTCGGGTTTGTTGCCATCCTTGTAGTAGCTCGGGATGCTCGTCAGGAAAGAGAAGGTGACGCTGCCGCTACCATCGTGCCAGCTGCCGACCCCGAGCAGGGCCTTGTAGTTGTTTGAGTCGAGCGGATTCCTGCTGGCCATGTCGGCTCCTTGCGGCACTGTCTATTGGGCAGCGGCGCCCTGTGTGGGGTGCGGTCTGGAGCGTTCCCGTCGAGCCGATCCACCCCGGTCAGGCAACCTATCCCCGGGCCGTCCAGATTGTCATGCAAATTCCGGTTCATGAAGCTCGCGATTGCAGCCGGAAACCCTGGGTTCGACCGATCGTCCTGTCACCCAATCTGGAAGGGATGCAGTTCAGCCCTGGTTTTCGCGACGATTCCGAATACCGCTAGGAAGGTTCCCGACAGAACCCCCTGTCGATCGGCCCTCGGCAAGAAGCAATTCGCAGAATGACGCTCGCATCTGGGTCTCCCCCAGGATCGCGATGGTACCACCTCTCAGGTTCGAACTGAGGACCTCCAGAGCCACAATCTGGCGCTCTAACCAACTGAGCTAAGGCGGCGCTTTATCAGCGAAGGGTTCGTTTAGTCGGTTGCCGCCTGATGTTCAAGGCGCGCTTGCGCGTTCTGGTCCAAGGATCCACCTTCTTTCCATGACAAGCACCCACACACGGCAGGTCCAGGCCAATGGACTGACCTTTACGGTCGACGAAGCCGGTGAAGGCGATCACGTCGCCCTCTTCCTGCACGGCTTTCCAGAGAGTCGCTACTCGTGGCGCTCGCAACTCTCCTGCCTTGCAGACTTGGGATGGAGGGCCGTCGCGCCAGATCTGAGGGGCTACGGTGAGACCGATCGCCCCAAGCTCCGGTCCGACTATCGCCTTCCTCATCTGGTGGCTGATACGGCAGCCCTGTTCGATGTGCTTGGCGCTCGCAAACGACTCCTGATCGCCCATGACTGGGGCGCGCTGATCGCCTGGGCGTTCGCCCTTGAGCGCGCCCTACCCCTAGACGGCGTTGTCATCATGAACGTTCCTCACCCCGTGGTGTTCCAGGAGGTGCTGAAATCCAGTGCGGCCCAGCGGCGGCGATCCTGGTATGCCGCCTTCTTCCAACTGCCCTGGCTTCCTGAACTGATGCTTCGGGCGAACGGCGCCGGCGCCATAGGCCAAGCTTTCAGCGGCATGGCGATCGACAAGAGCCGCTTTCCCGAAGCCGTACTGGATCACTACAGGCAGAACGCCCTGAAGCCGGGCGCCCTGACAGCGATGATCAACTACTACCGGGCCAATCTGAACGAACTGAACCGCTGGAGCCGGGGCGACTGTCCCTCTATCGAGGTTCCCACCCTGATGCTCTGGGGTGAAGAAGACGCCGCCCTGGGTATCGAACTGACCGAAGGCTATGAAGGGCTGGTCAAGGACTTCACCCTAAGCCGTCTCCCCGGCGTTTCTCATTGGGTCCAGCAGGAAGCACCAGAGGCTGTGAATGAGCGCATGGGCGCCTGGCTGAAGTCTCGCGCCCTCGCTCCCTGAATGGAGCCGCCGCGAAACCTGTCGAAAGCGAAAGCAAAAAGGCCCCGGAGATCGCTCTCC
>JARWZW010000010.1 GCA_029866155.1 Caulobacter sp.
CATTGGGTCCAGCAGGAAGCACCAGAGGCTGTGAATGAGCGCATGGGCGCCTGGCTGAAGTCTCGCGCCCTCGCTCCCTGAATGGAGCCGCCGCGAAACCTGTCGAAAGCGAAAGCAAAAAGGCCCCGGAGATCGCTCTCCGGGGCCCTGATGTATGGGCCAGCTGGCCTGTTCATCATCCTTCAGGGATGCGGAACACGATCGGGATACGAACCGTACCCCCTTCAACCGGACTACCATCGGCCCGCTTCGGCTTCATCCTGAAGCGCGTGGACAGCTTGATTGCGGCATCGCCGAAACCATAGTCCGCCGGACTTTCCGAAACCACCGAGCAGCCGATCACTGTGCCATTGGCCTTGACCGAACAGCTGATCGTCGCCCTGCCATCCACTTCCTGACGCAGAGCGCGGTCAGGGTAGTATCTGGCTACGTCGTCGCCCGAAGGCTTGCGGTCCCAGGTCGGGTTCTCGATGACCGGGTTACGCGGCGGCGCAGGCGGAGCCGGGGGCGCGACCACCGGCGGAGCCGGAGGTTGCGGCTTGGGATCCGGCACAGGCGGGATCGGAAGCGGCGGCGGAGGAGGAACGTCGTTCGGTACATCAACCGGCGGACGCGGCTGCACCTTGGCCGGCGGCGGAGGCTTATCCGTCGGGGGCGGGGGCGGCGGCGGCGGCGGCGGAGGCGGCGGCGGCTTGATCAGCTGCGTGTCGAGCTTCTCGTCCTCAAAGGCGCGCTCCTTGATGGTGAAGCGCATCTTGTAGAGGTAGAGAACCAGCCCGGCATGCAGCAGGACAACGATGCTGACTGCTGCGAACCAGGCCACAGGGCTGGTTCTTGGCTTGGGCGCATCGAACGGATTGTGAATGGGCCTGGCCAGGTCTTGTGTTTGATCTGACATGAGCGTCACCCACCCGCAGCTCGACTGTCGTCCTGACCGATCAGAGCGACGCTGTAGAAACCATTGTCCTGCAGCGCGTTCATGACCTGCATGAAGGCCCCGTAACGGGTCTCCTTGTCAGCCCGAATGAAGATCCGTTCCTTGGTCGGATCCCGTTTGCCGACCTGCTTGCGCAGATCTTCGCCAATCACGGCCAGATCGGTCGGGAAGTCGCCGATATAGATGGCGCCGCCTTTCTGGATCGAAATGTAGATCGGCTTCGGCGGGTTCTGTCGAGGCTTGGCCACCGCAGCGGGCAGCTTCAGCTCGACATTCACGCTGGCAAGCGGCGCAGCCACCATGAAGATGATCAGAAGGACCAGCATGACGTCCACGAAGGGCGTAACGTTGATCTCGCTGTTCTGTTCAACCTGGTACCTGCCGCCGCCGCCGGAGCCTGCGAGTTTGGCGGCCATCTGGATTAGGCCCCCTTGTCGAGCTGCCGCGAAATGGCGTTCATCAGTTCAGCGTTGAAACCGTCCGAGCGGGTGCCGTACGCAGAAACCTGCGTCTGGAAGTAGTTGTAGAAGATAACCGCAGGGATAGCCGCGAACAGACCGATACCGGTAGCCAGCAGGGCCTCGGCGATGCCGGGAGCCACAACGGCGAGGTTGGTCGTATTGGTGTTCGCAATGCCGATGAAGGAGTTCATGATCCCGTAGACGGTGCCGAACAGACCGATGAACGGACCGGACGAACCGACGGAAGCTAGGAACTGCATGCCACCCGAAAGGCGCTTGGCCAGGGAAGACTGAACCGCGCCAACAGCGGTCTGCGCCCGCATGATGGTGGAGTCGCGATGCTCGCCGCCGACCTGCAGACCCGCCTGGCGGGACAGCTCGACTTCGGAAGCAGCCGCAGCGGCCATGTCGGCCAGCGGGTTGCCTTCGAACTCCTCCGAGATGGCGATACGGCCCATGTCATTGATCGACTTGGCGCCGCGGAAGGCTTCGACGAAGCGGTCCGACTTGCGGTTGAGGCCGCCGAACTCAATCATCTTGGTGATCAGAAGAACCCAGCTGAATACCGAAGCCAGCATCAGGCCGATCATCACGACCTTAACGACGGGCTCGGCGTCCATGAACATCGACACGGGCGTCAGCTTGCCGCCGTGATTCTCGATGGTCTTGGGGGCCTTGTCTTCGGTGACCGGGGCTTCCGGCGCGGCGGCGGGAGCGGCCGCAGGAGCGGCGGCTTCGGCGGCGGCGGCCGGGGGCGGAGCTTCCTGAGCGAAAGCGGGTGCACTCGCCATCAGCGCCAAGGCGCCAATCAGAGCGAGGATGGGGGTCGTTCGTTTGTTGTCGAGCATCTTTCGCCAGTTCCTGCTTGGTCTAGCACTTTATGGACAGAAGGGCTGTCACGCGTGAGCGCTCCAACCCTAGACTAATTATTTCCACCGCGTGAACCGGGATTAGCTCCCGCGGTAGTCGATTTTCTCAGCGCTCGACCCGCCACGCGACCCCAGGGTTTAAAGACCCTGGACGCGTCCCGAAGGCGCACGCCAACCACTCGGTCCGAAGACCTCATAGCTTCAACGCCGAGTTAGACTTGGCGCAGGGGCCCTTTGGCAACCCCTTTTTGCATCGTCAAGATGCCCCGGAAACATGAATTTCCCCCTAAAGGGCGACTGAAGGGAGTTTATGTTGCGGCGCAGCATCCGGAAGTCATGAGGCTCCGCACGATTTTCCCTTTGAGGGTGAAAAGGCATATTGCAGCGCAGCATCGAAAGCGCCGTTCGCGCCTCGGGCGACCGCGCTCTGCACTGCTCGCTTTTAAGGAGGAGTATGGTGCCTGGGGGCGGATTCGAACCACCGACACGCGGATTTTCAATCCGCTGCTCTACCAACTGAGCTACCCAGGCCCGGGCCGCAGGGGGCCGCCCTCGCGGGAGACGGGTCTATAGAAGAGGCCATCGGGCAAGTCCAGATGGCCAAGCGTGGATTTATCCGGATTATTCCGAACGTCTGCCCTCTTCGGGATCGATGGATTCGTCATCCAGTCCAGGGATGGCGTAGGTCCCCGCCAGCCAGCGATGCAGATCAACATCAGCGCAGCGCCTCGAACAAAATGGCCGATCGGACTCCACCGAGGGCTTGCCGCAGACAGGGCAGGGTCTGCTCATCGGCTGATCACCTCAAGCCGATCGACCGGCCAGCTGGGCTCGACGGCCAAGGATATTCTCGCGCCCAAACGTTCCCGAAGCCACGCAGCGAGTCCCTCGAAGGCCATTGCCACATCCTGCCGACACCGGGCTTCCAGTTGGGCCGCCGGCGCGATTCGTCCGGCATCTTCGACGCGCCTTGCCAGCTGCAGGGCCGCTGAAAGCGGCGTCAGTGATCCACGGCTATCAGCCAGACGGTCAAGGACCGGGCTGCGCCGACGCGGAATGGTCATTTCCAGGGTGCCGAACCGACTGATCTGACTGATGGCGACACCCGGATTATCACCGGCGAAGGCTGCACGAGCCGCAGCCAGGATCGCCGCGCCGTCATGGCCACGACCGGCCAGGTCGAAGACCACAAGCCCACCCAGCCCCTTCAGCCTTAGCAGCCGGGCCGCCACGCTGATGGCGCCCAGATTGGCCTGGCGGGAGACCCGCTTGGAATCCCCCCCCGCCATCTGGCCTGTATCCACATCGACGGCCGTCAGGGCGCGGGTCGGCTCGACCGCGACATTGCCCCCGCCTGGCAGTCCGTGGACTTGCTGCAAAACCTCGGATTCCGCTTCATCGGCGATTCGACGGGCTTCCCGACCGGTAACAAGCGTTTCGGTCCGGGCCAGCAGGGCCAGCTCGGCTTCAAGCGAGGGTCCGGCCTGGAGAAGCTGGGGCTCCCCCCACGCCTCCCCCAGCCACCAGGCCGTGGCAAGCTTGCCCCTGCGTGATTCAGCGCGGATCTCGATCTCGACCGAAGCGCCCCTCACCGGTCGTGGAAGATCGGCGCGCAGCGGCAGGAGCGCCTGGGCCCCGTCGGGAAGATCCAGAAAGGCCGAGGCGAAGGCTGATTCGACGGATCGGACACGGGCGATGCTGCGCGCGCCCAGCTGCAGGGCCGGAGGGTCGCCGTCACGACTGATCAGAAGCCGTTCGGGTCGACCGTCCAGCGTCACCACGCCCCGCATCTCGCCGGCGCTCCGGTCAAGATAGGCTGCGCGGCGGCTCATCCGGTCCACCCAAGGCCACGCAGGAGGGCGAGCGATTCGTAGAGGGGGAGCCCGACAACGCCGGTGAAGGACCCCTTCAGGTCGGTCACGAAGGCGCCGGCCCCCTGATGGATCTTGTATCCGCCCGCCGCATCTTCCCATTGCCGACTGGCGATGAATCTGTCGACTTCCTCACCCGTCAGGCGCTTGAAGGCGATCCTGCTTTCCACGACGCGGGAAGCGGACCTACCCTCGGGAGCGATGACGGTGACACCTGTCAGAACCCGATGGGCCCTGCCGGACAGAAGGCTGATCATGGCCCGGGCTTCGGACTCTTCCCGGGGCTTGCCAAGGATGCGCCGCCCGACAGCCACCAGGGTGTCGGCCCCCAGGATGAAGGCACCCGGATGCCGAACGGCGACTGCAGCGGCCTTTTGGCCGGAAAGCCGGGACGCCAGTCGCCTGGGAGTTTCATCCTTCAGCGGCGTTTCGTCGATATCGGCAGGGTCGACCAGGTTAGGTTCAATCCCCGCCTGCCTCAACAGGTCCAGGCGGCGCGGGCTGGCGCTTCCCAGGACAAGGGGCGCTGGGTTGGACGCAGACAAGCGCGCCCTACTTAAAGCGATAGGTGATACGGCCCTTGGTCAGGTCATAGGGCGTCATTTCCACCAGCACCTTGTCCCCGGCCAGGACCCGGATGCGATTCTTGCGCATCTTGCCCGCCGTGTGGGCGATGATTTCGTGGTCGTTCTCGAGCTTCACGCGAAACGTGGCGTTGGGCAGCAGTTCGCTGACGGTGCCCGGAAACTCAAGCAGTTCTTCCTTAGCCATACGGCCTCTCAATAAAGTGGTCCGGAAAGCAATACGGCCCGCGCACCTCGATTCGGGGCGCGAGCCGTAGCCCGTTGACGGGGCTTATAGCGCAGAAGGGGTCGAAAGGTCGATGGGGCGCGGCAGTCAGAGCGATTCTGGCGAATCAGGCCCGTTTCCTCAAACTCGAGACCTCTAACCCCCGCTCGTCAGCACCCGGCCGAATCGCCGACGGATGCGCCCATACAGCTCGTCCCTGACCTGTCGGTAGGCGTCCAGCATCTGGGACCGTGAGCCTGTCACCAGGGTCGGATCATAGGTCGGCCAGTATTCGATCTCGACCGCCCTGCCCCGGGACAGCTCGACAGCGCGGTGCTGGGCCTGTGCGGTAAGGGAGATTACGACATCGAAACTGTCATCCTCCAGCTGGTCAAAGGTCTTTGGCCTGTGGCCGGCCGTTTCGATGCCGAGTTCTTCCAGAACCGCCGCAGCGAAGGGGTCCATGCCCGGATCCGACGGATCTGCCTTCAGGCCGCAGCTGTCTACAAAGATCGCCGTGCCATAGGCCCGCTTCAACAGAGCCTCGGCCATGGGAGAGCGGACCTTGTTGAAGTTGCAGGCGAAGAGCACCGCCCCGGGCGGCGTGTCCAGGCTGCTCATCCGCGCCAGTGGAGAGCGCAGATGAGGGTGAACAGACGCCTGGCTGTATCCAGATCGGTCTTGACCTTGCCTTCCAGCCTGGCCTGGAGAAGCGTCGAACCATCGTTGTGCAGGCCTCGGCGCCCCATATCGAGGGCCTCGATCTGGGACGGGGTCGAGTTGCGAATGGCCGCGTAATAGCTTTCGCAGATCATGAAGTAGTCCTTGATCACTCCACGGAAGGGCGACAGGGACAGCAGGTGGGTCTGATCCAGGTCAGGCCCGGCGATATGCATGGCCAGTCGGTTCTCGATAAGGGCGATCTTCAGACGATAGGGCCCCTCGGTGCCGCCCGAAGGCTGGAAGAAGTTGGACTCCAGAAGATCGAAAATGGCGACCTGACGTTCCTGATCCTGGTCGCGGGAGGCCGCTCCGAGCGACTGTTCGTCAATCTCGATGCTTTCCAAGCGATGTGTGGAGCGGTCGTCAGTCATGAGGCAGGCGGCAGGATAGCGGGGTTCAGGCCGGCGGCAACCTCAAGGCTGCGGAAAGGGCGTGGGCCGGCAGCCCTTCAGCCTCCGCCAATGCGACCGTATGGGGGCCCAGCCGGCGGAATGCCGCAGCATCAGCCCGGATGATCGAGGTGCGCTTGAGGAAGTCGAACAGGGAGAGGCCGGACTGGAAGCGGGCGGCCCGGCTGGTCGGCAGCACATGGTTTGAACCGGCGACATAGTCGCCCAGCGCCTCCGGCGTGAACCTTCCCAGGAAGATGGCGCCGGCATGCCGCACCTGACTGGCGAGGCTTTCCGGATCAGCCGTGCAAAACTCCACATGTTCCGGGGCGATCTGGTTGACCAGGCCCGGGCTGGCGGACAGGGGCGCAATGATAATCGCCCCGTGGTCGCGCCAGCTGGTGGCGGCGTCCTCGCCGGTCGAGAGGCCTGGCAGGCGCCGCAGCAAGGCCTCTGCCACGGCGTCCGCGAAGGCCTCGCTGTCGGTGATCAGGATAGATTGGGCGGCAGGATCATGCTCGGCCTGCGACAACAGGTCACCGGCGATCCATTCCGGATCATTGTCTGAATCAGCGACCACAACGATCTCGGACGGCCCTGCCAGGGCGTCCAGACCGACAACACCATAGAGGCGACGCTTGGCGGCGGTGACATAGGCGTTGCCCGGACCGACGATCTTGTCGACCGGCGCGATCGGGCCGGCGCCATAGGCCAGGGCGGCCACGGCCTGGGCGCCGCCGATCCGCCAGATCTCCGTAACACCGGCCTCCCGCGCCGCCGCCAGAACCGCCGGCTCCAGCCTTCCGGGCGGCGTCACCATGGCGATCCGGCCGACCCCGGCCGCCCTGGCCGGGACACAGTTCATCAGGACGGTCGAGGGATAGGCGGCCCGGCCGCCCGGAACGTAGACCCCGACCGAATCCAGCGGTCCCCAGCGCCAGCCAAGCTCCACCCCGGCCTCATCGGTCCAGCGCTGGTCGGTCGGCCTTTGCCGCTCATGATAGGCCGCGATCCGGGCGGCGGCGAAGGCGATGGCCTCACGAACTTCTGGCTCGCATTGTGCAACGCCCGCCTCGATCTCTTCCGGCGTGACCCGAACGGTCTCGGCGGTCAGTTCCACCCGGTCAAAGCGGCGGGTAAAATCCAGCACGGCGTCCAGGCCATCGGCCTTGACCGCTGCCAGGACGGCGGCGGCGGCGGCGTCGACGTCCTCCGGGCGACCTCTCGGCTCGGCCAGGAAGGCCGTGAAGGCGGCGGAGAAATCGGGATCGGCGTGGCGGAAACGGCGCATGGGGCTGACTTGGCGAGTTTGGCCGGCAGATCAAGCCCAATCACGACGCGATCGTCCGGCTGCTTGGTGCGCTCAGTCCTCGTGGACCGGTCTGCGGGGGGTTGGCCAGGGCTGGGAAACATCCGCCAGGACCGCATCGACGCAGTCCACGGTCAGCCGCAACTGGCCGCCGCCGGACAGGGTCAGGACGATGACTCCGCCCGGTGCTTCTCCCGGCTCGAAGTCCAGGCTCAGCACGGAGACCACCGCATCCGGCGCATCCCGGCGCAGGCGCTGGCTCTTCACCGCCAGCACGTCGTTGATCTGCAGACCGGTCCGCACCCGCTCGCCACGCTGCGCGCCCTTGCGGCCACCCGCCTCCCAGCGAAACCGGTTCAGGGCCAGAGTCAGGCTGCGGCCTCCGGGCGCCAGGATTATGTCGCCGACCCGCGCCACGGCGTCCTGCAAGGCGGCAGAGATGACCGCCAGGTCCTCTGCATCCTGGGCCAGAAGCCTCAACCCGCCTGCTCCACCCTGCCTGCTCATTCGTCGGCCGAACCAGCGCCCTTGATGCGGCGTACATTGGCGCCGCAGGCATTGAGCTTTTCTTCCAGCCGCTCGAACCCTCGGTCCAGGTGATAGACCCGGCTGACTCTGGTCGATCCCCGGGCGGCCAGGGCGGCGATGACCAGGCTGACCGAGGCCCGCAGATCTGTGGCCATGACCTGGGCGCCTTCCAGGTGATCGACGCCCTGGACCCGGGCCTCGCCGCCCGAAACGGCGATATCGGCGCCCAGGCGGGCCAGCTCCGGGGCATGCATGAAGCGGTTCTCGAAGATGGTCTCGCGAATCACGCTCTCCCCGTCGGCCAGGGTCATCAGGGCCATGAACTGGGCCTGCAGGTCGGTGGCGAAACCCGGATAGGGGGCGGTGTCGATGTCCACAGACTTCAGCCGCGCGCCGTTCCGGCGGATGATCACCCCGTCCAGGGTCCGCTCGACTCCGACGCCAGCCTCTTCCAGCTTGACCAGCAGGGCCTCGATCAGGTCCGGCCGGGTGTTGGTCAGCCGCACCTCGCCGCCGGCCATGGCGGCCGCAACGGCATAGGTCCCCGCCTCGATCCTGTCGGAGATGACGGCGTGGGTGGTCCCGCCCAGCCGGTCAACGCCGGTGATCAGGATTGTCGGGCTGCCGGCCCCGCTGATCCGCGCGCCCATGGCGTTGAGGCAGATGGCCAGATCCTCGATCTCGGGCTCGCAGGCGGCATTGTTCAGCACCGTCTCGCCCCGGGCCAGGACCGCCGCCAGCATGGCGTGCTCCGTCGCCCCTACCGATACAAAGGGAAAGGTGATCTCTGCTCCCCTCAGGCCCCGTGGCGCCTGGGCATAGACATAGCCCTCATGCAGGTCGATCTGGGCGCCAAGCGCCTCGATGGCCCTCAGATGCAGGTCCACCGGGCGGGCCCCGATGGTGCAGCCGCCGGGCAGGGAGACCTTGGCCTGGCCATTGCGGGCGACCAGGGGACCAAGGACGTTGAAACTGGCCCGCATCTGGCGGACCAGGTCATAGGGCGCAAAATGGCTGAGGATTTCAGGGGTGTGGAGCAGGGTCTCAGGCCCCGCCTCGCCGTCCCGCTCCTCGATCCGGGTTCCCAGATGCTGCATCAGCTTGCCCAGGAACCGGGTGTCGGCCAGGCGGGGCATGTTGGTCAGGCGCAGGGGCTCATCGGTCAGCAGACTGGCGACCATCAGCTTGATGGCCGAATTCTTGGCGCCGCTGATCGGGATTTCCCCGTTCAGCGTGGCGCCGCCCACGATGGCGATGCTGTCCATCCATCCCCTCTAGATCTGCAACGCGGCGGTGCTCGCCCCGGCCAAACTCATCTGTGGTCGGCGGCATAGCGGGCGCAAGGCCCCGGCGCCAGTGAGCCAGGGTCAATTCCCCGTCAGGACGCATCCTTGGCCGCCGGCGGGCGGCTGGCCGCCTTGCGCCGGCGAAGATTGGTGCGCAGGGCGGCGGCCAGTCTGGCCTCCTTCTGCTGCTGCTCTTTCAGGGTTTCAGGGGTCGGTTTGGACATGCCGGGAAGAGGTCCTCCACAAACAAATTCGGTCAAGTCGATTTTTCCCTTCTCCTGACCGCCGACATTGGCTATCAGGCGCGCCTCGCCTTTTCGCCGCCGTAGCTCAGTGGTAGAGCGCATCCTTGGTAAGGCTGAGGTCGGCAGTTCAATCCTGCCCGGCGGCACCAGGCCTGTTTCGTTCGTCCAGCATCAGATTTTCCGCTCCAGCGGAACCACCGTCTGTTCGTTCACCAGAAACAGCGGCGAGTGGGCAAGGTCGATGAACCGCCGCTCATCCTCCAGAAGTTCGAGCGCAGCCGTCCGGGCGGCGGGGTCAGGATTGGCCATGTCTTCCAGGCTGTCCCACCACAGCTCTGCGATCCCGTCATAGGCCGGCGGTCCGGCCCGGGAGGCAGCCATGGCAGCGAAGGCATCATCCGGCAGGGTATGGCTCTGGACGTAGCGCCTGATCCGCAGCAGCCCGGCCCGGGCCGCCACCAGCGGCGCATGGGTCTCCCGCCAATAGGTCTGGAACTCATCCCGGCTGAGATGCGGCAGCCGGGTCAGGCAGAAACTGATCTTGATCATGGGGCGGGTCCTGTCGGGCATGAATGAACCCGGCCAGACTGCGCCGCCCTTGCCGACAGCGACAAGGGCGTCCTTGCGTCAACGGGCGATCTAGCCCTTGACCAGCGAGCCTCCGAAATAGCCTGCCGTCGCCACACAGGCGGTGATGAATCCGCCCCAGGCCAGGTCAGCCGCCACGATTGTCCAGGAAAACCCGTTCAGGGTGGCCATGTTGGTCAGGTCATAGGTGGCGTAGGCCACCAGCCCGAAGGCCGCCCCGGTGAACAGCGCCGTGGTCCAGGACCCGGCCATCAGCCCGGGCCGCACGGCGAAATACAGGGTCCCGACCAGATAGGTCAGATAGAAGGCCACGGCCGCCACCATGTTGGGCTTGGCCAGCAGCAGATCGCCGATCTCCCGCTGATAGAGCTTCTGGGCAATGACTGACAGCCACAGGAAGTCCAGAAGGATGAAGACGGCCCCGGCGGCGACAAAGGCGGCGATGTAGCGAAGCATGGCGGGTTTCCAGCGGGTTGCAGGTGGAGAAATCTAGCGCAGTTTCGACGGAGTCCAGAACAGGCATGGCCAAGCGGCCGGCCCGACCCAGCCTGCGACCCATGACAGTGCATCGGAAGACTGCGCTATTGCATTGTTTTTACGCGATAATTACTGCTTTCATGCGTAGGCGCCTATCCCGGAATTCCGTTTGACGGCCTTGACCGACAGGGGATCCGACGTCGAACCGGCCCCTGTTTTTGTCAGGGAATCGTCAGATCGGGTCATGGTCTCTGTCGGCTTTATGCAAGGTTTTGTCAGCCGCAGTCCGGCTGCGGCGGCGATATTGGCGCCCCGGCTCGCCGCCCCTGTTCGGCGCCAGAGCGTGGCGACATGGGCCCCTTGCGGCCGGCTTTCCTCCGGCAACCTGTCCTCCGGTTTGAAACAAGCCTGGTTTCAACGGCGGCGGCATCGAAGCGGTAGCATTGATTATCGCACGGCCTGCGTCCTCGCACCTCACTTGCTAGCTGGCGCCGGGCCTTCAGACGGCGCCGCCCGAAACACGGGTCAAGATCAGGCAAGCCGGACCGGGTGATCGGCGCGCCTTCGAGGGAGTCCCTGGCCGCCTTCCGGCCCCCGGGCCATCGGATCTGGTCGCGGCAAAGTCCCTGTCGTCGCAGGGTTCGGTAACGCGGGAATCCGGGTCGTCACAGGGTTCGGTAACGACAGAACACGTCCGCTGTAAGAAAGCGCGCGCAGTACGGCGGCAGGTCGCCCCGCAAGTCAGGCGCCCTGGCCTGCCCCGCGTCACTCCAACGCCTCCCTGACTATAGCAGAAAATCGCTGGCAGCGAGGGTCAGGGCGCCGTTCAGGATCAGGGCGAAGTCGGCCTGGCCATCGCCGTTGACGTCGCCCTGGACCATGGTCTGGCCGCCGACGGAATGACGGGCGGACCACCAGGAGAAATCCTTCCCCCCCCCCTTGGGGCGAAGGATTTTATTGTCATGGCGCCGCCCCCTCGCGGCCCCCCCTACCCCGCCAAGGCCATCCTGGCTCCGGCGGTGAAGCTGGTCTTTTCGGCAAGACCGGCCTTGGCGGCTTCGTATTCGGCGGCCAGGCGGTCGACCATCTGGCCGGCGGTGGGGATGTCCTTGACGGCCCCGATGCCCTGGCCGCAGCCCCAGATGTCGCGCCAGGCCTTGGCTTCCTGGTTGCCGCCCGAGCCGAAGTTCATCTTGGACGGATCGCTCTGGGGCAGGTTGTCGGGGTCCAGGCCCGCCGCCACGATGGAGGGACGCAGATAGTTGCCATGAACGCCGGTGAACAGGTTGGAATAGACGATGTCGTCGGCGGCGCTTTCGACGATCATGTCCTTGTAGCCCTCGGCGGCCCGGGCTTCCTGGGTCGCGATGAAGGCCGAGCCGATATAGGCCAGATCGGCGCCCATGGCCTGGGCCGACAGGATGGAGCGGCCGTGGGCGATGGCGCCGGACAGGGCCACCGGCCCGTCGAACCATTCGCGGATTTCCTGGACCAGGGCGAAGGGCGAAGTGCCGCCGGCATGGCCGCCGGCCCCGGCCGCCACGGGAATCAGGCCGTCGGCGCCCTTTTCGATGGCCTTGTGGGCGAAGCGGTCGGTGATCACGTCATGCAGGGTGATGCCGCCCCAGGCATGGACGGCGTCATTGACGTCCTCGCGGGCGCCCAGGGAGGTGATCATGATCGGCACCTTGTATTTGGCGCAGAGCTCGATGTCCTCTTCCAGCCGGTTGTTGGTCCGGTGGACGATCTGGTTGGCGGCGAAGGGCGCCGAGGGACGGTCGGGATTGGCCCGGTCCCAGGCGGCCAGTTCCTCGGTGATCTGGGCCAGCCATTCATCCAGCTGCGAGATCGGCCGGGCGTTCAGGGACGGAAAACTGCCAACAATCCCGGCCTTGCACTGGGCGATCACCAGTTCCGGACCGGAAATGATGAACAGCGGCGAGGCGATCACCGGCAGGCGCAGGCGGTCGCGCAGGATGGGAGGCAGGGCCATGGAAGCGTCTTTCTGAAAACGTGATATACAACGTAAATAGATCAGCACCCCGGACCCGGCAAGGGGACAAAACAGGCGCCGCCAGGGCGCCTGACGCCGGCGCGGCAAAGGGTCGGCGAGGACAATTGCTGCCCCCTTGTTCGCTTGACGCTCCTTACGTCAAAAGCGCATGACCCGGCTGACGACTGACCCTTTTGCATTGGGAGACTTCGCCTTGAGCGGACCTGTCCTGTCCCTGGCTGACGACTTTGAGCCTGCGCCCCGCGCCGAATGGCTGGCCCTGGTCGAAAAGACCCTCAAGGGGCAATCCCTTGAAGAGGCGCTGGAGAGCCGCACCCTGGGCGGACTGAAGATCGAGCCGCTCTATCTGGATGGCCCGGCCAATCCCCGCGACCTGCGGCCCCGGGACCTGCACCGGCCCTGGGACCTGCGGACGATCACCGCCCATCCCGATCCGGTCATGGCCAATGCCGAGATCCTGAAGGATCTGGAACAGGGGGCCGCCTCGGTCCTGGTGAAGATCGACCCGCAAGGCCTGGCCGGCGTGGCGGTCGGCGACGCCGCCGGCCTGGCCCGGACCCTGGACGGGGTGATTCTGGACCTGGCGCCGGTGGCGCTGGACGCCGGCTTCCTGGGCCCCAAGGCGGCCGACTGGCTGGCGACCCTGGCCAAGGCGGCGCCGGGCGCGCCCCTGACCTTCCATATGGATCCGGTCTCGGCCTTTGCCCGCAGCGGCGCCAGCCCGGGCCCGATGGAAAGCCATCTGGTCTCGGCGGCCACGGTGGGCGCGCGACTTCTGGACATCCATCCCAAGGCCAGCCTGATGCTGGCCAGCGGGTCTGCCGTGCATGAAGCCGGCGGCGGCGAGGTGGAGGAACTGGCGGTGATGATCGCCGCCGCAGCCGCCTACGCCCGGTCCCTTGTCCGGGCCGGCCTGACCATGGACCAGGCCTTCGGCGCCATCACTCTGGGGCTCAGCCTGGACGGCGAGTATTTCACCGGCATCGCCAAGGTGCGGGCCGCCCGGGCCCTGTGGGCGCGGCTGACCGGCGCCTGCGGGGTTTCGGTCCCCGCCAGGATCGAAGTCCGGTCGTCCGGCCGCATGCTGACCTGCAAGGATGCCTGGACCAACCTGCTGCGGATCACCGCCGCCGGCTTCGCCGCCGCCGTCGGCGGGGCCGACAGCATTGTCCTGGGCGCCTTCACCGACGCTCTTGGCCTGCCCACCACCTTCGCCCGCCGCCAGAGCCGCAACACCCAGCTGGTCTTGATGGAGGAGGCCCATCTGGGCCGGGTGGCCGATCCGGCCGGCGGTTGCAGTTATCTGGAAAGCCTGACGGACCAGATGGCCCGCGGCGCCTGGGCGCGGTTTACCGCCATTGAAGGCGCAGGCGGGATCATCGAGGCCCTGTCCGGCGGCGATATCGCCCGGGCTGTGGCCGAAACCCGCGACGCCTGGCTGGCGGCGCCGGGCAAGGTGCTGGGTGTCAACGCCTTCCCCATCAAGGACCAGGCGCCCATCGCCGTGGAAACGGCCGATCCCGCCGCCTTTGCCGTGGCCGGCCCGGATGTGCGCCTGCCCGGCCCCTCTGCCGCCTGCCCGCCCCTGACCCCCATGCGGCTCGCCGCCGCGCTCGAGGAGGCCTGAGCCCATGTCCGCCTTCCCCAATTTCGCCGACCTGCCCTTTGACGCCGAGGCTCCCGCCTCTGCCGCCGGCGCTGCTCCGTCGGGCCCGGCGTGGGAAACCCCGGAAGGCATCTCCGTCGCCTCCGCCTATGGGCCGGACGATGTCGCGGGTCTCGACTTCCTCACCGGCTATCCGGGTGTCGCCCCGTTCCTGCGTGGCCCCTACCCGACCATGTATGTCACCAACCCCTGGACCATTCGGCAGTATGCCGGGTTCTCCACGGCCGAGGACTCCAACGCCTTCTACCGCCGCAACCTGGCCGCCGGTCAGATGGGCCTTTCCGTTGCCTTCGACCTGGCCACCCATCGGGGCTACGACTCCGACCATGAGCGGGTGAAGGGCGATGTCGGGATGGCCGGCGTGGCCATCGATTCCATCCTCGACATGCGCACCCTGTTCGACGGCATCCCGCTGGACAAGATGAGCGTCTCGATGACCATGAACGGCGCGGTGCTGCCGATCCTGGCCCTCTATATCGTGGCGGCCGAGGAACAGGGCGTGTCGCCCGAAAAGCTGTCAGGGACCATCCAGAACGACATCCTCAAGGAGTTCATGGTCCGCAACACCTACATCTATCCGCCCCTGCCTTCGATGCGGATTATTTCCGACATCTTTTCATACACTTCGGCGAAGATGCCGAAATTCAATTCCATCTCGATTTCCGGCTATCACATGCAGGAAGCGGGCGCGACGGCCGACCTAGAACTGGCCTATACGCTTGCTGACGGCATCGAATATGCCCGGGCCGGGGTCGCCGCCGGCATGACCATCGACCAGTTTGCGCCGCGCCTCAGCTTCTTCTGGGCCATCGGCATGAACTACTTCATGGAAGTGGCCAAGATGCGCGCCGCCCGGCTGCTCTGGGCGAGGCTGATGAAGCGGGAGTTTGACCCCAAGGACAGCCGCTCCCTGTCCCTGCGCACCCACAGCCAGACCTCCGGTTGGTCCCTGGCCGCCCAGGACGTCTACAACAATGTGCCCCGGACCTGTGTCGAGGCCATGGCGGCGGTCAACGGCCAGACCCAGAGCCTGCACACCAACAGTCTGGACGAAGCCCTTGCCTTGCCGACGGATTTCTCCGCCCGGATCAGCCGCAACACCCAGCTGTTCCTGCAGATGGAAAGCGGCACGACCCGGGTCGCCGACCCCTGGGGCGGCAGCTACTATGTCGAGAAGCTGACCCACGATCTGGCCGCCCGAGCCCTGACCCATATCGAGGAGGTCGAGGCCCTCGGCGGCATGGCCAAGGCCATCGACCAGGGCCTGCCCAAGCTGCGGATCGAGGAAGCCGCCGCCCGCACCCAGGCCCGGATCGACGCCGGCAAGCAGAGCGTGGTCGGGGTCAATCGCTACCGGCCCGAGGTCGCCGACGATATTCCGGTGCTGAAGGTCGACAACAGCGCCGTGCGCACTGCCCAGCTGGAAAAGCTGAAGCGACTCAAGGCCGAACGCAACGAAGCCGAGACGCATAGCGCCCTGGACGCCCTGGAGGCCGGGGCCCGCAGCGACGGCAACCTGCTGGAACTTGCGGTCAATGCCGCCCGGGCCAAGGCCACCGTCGGTGAAATCAGCTATGCGCTGGAAAAGGTGTTCGGTCGCCACCGGGCCGAGATCAAGTCGATCCAGGGGGTCTATATGGCCGAGGCCGGCGACAACGCCCTTGTGCAACGCGCCCGCTCCATGGTGGAGGCCTTTGAACAGGCCGATGGCCGCCGCCCGCGCATCCTGATCGCCAAGATGGGCCAGGACGGCCATGACCGGGGCCAGAAAGTTATCGCCACGGCCTTTGCCGACCTGGGCTTCGATGTCGATATCGGTCCGCTGTTCCAGACTCCCGCCGAGGCTGCTCGTCAGGCCGTAGAGAACGACGTCCATGTGGTGGGCGCCAGTTCCCTGGCGGCCGGCCACCTGACCCTGGCGCCGGAACTGAAGGACGAGCTGGCGAAACAGGGCCGGCCGGACATCATGACGGTGATCGGCGGGGTCATTCCGCAGCAGGACTGGCCGGCCCTGGAAGCGGCGGGTGTGGCGGCCATCTTCCCGCCCGGCACCGTCATCGCAGAGGCCGCCATCGAGCTGTTGCAGAAACTGAACCGGCAGCTGGGCTACGAACAGGCCGTCGCGGCGGAATAGCGCTCCTGACGACCCGGGCCAACCAACAGCCGGAAGGCGAGAGAATAACTCTTAACATCGCTCGCGAGGAGAGTTAACCTTTCCGCAGGCTTTCGGGCCGTGCGGGGAGATACGACATGTGGCCATGGCGACTAGGCGCTCTGTCGGGACTGCTGTTTGCAGCCCTGACCCTGCCGGCGGCGTCCCAGACGGCGCCGCCTCCGACCACCGGTCCGGGCGCAAGACCAGCCCCCCAGGCCCGCCCCCCTGTGCAAAAGGCGACAGCAGCCGTGAGACCGCCTGTGGAGCGGCCGGCGGAACCCGCGTCCCAGGGCGGGATCGACTGGAAGTCGGCCGTCACGGGCGCGCGACGGTCGGAAGGCGATCAGGCGCTTCTCGGCAAGCTTGACCGGGCGGCCATCGACAAGACGGCCGTGCCCATCCTCCTGCCGGCTGATCCGGCCCTGACCGGCAATGCCCGGCTCTACAGTTTCGGCGACTATTACAGCCTCTCGGCCGATCTTCCCGGGGTCGGGGTCTCCATGTCCGGAACCACAACGACGGTGGCCCTGCCGGCTCAGTCGCCGCTCAAGATGTCCGCCGATACGCCCGAACAGCTGGTCATCCAGCGCACGGTGGACGGCCAGCTGGCCAGTTTTGTGCGGTTTGGCGTGCTCTATACGGTGGAGGTCCGGTGTGACGACCCCAAGGATTCGCGCTGCCGCAATGAAACCCTGGTTCGTCAGATCCAGGGCCAGACCAATCGCGTCGTCATGGGCCGGGCTGCGCGCCAGGCCGCCGGTCTGGGGGGCTAGGCCATGAAACTCAGAACCTTACCGCTCCTGGCCGTGCTGGTCCTGGCCTTGGGAGTCTCGGCCTGCGAGGACAAGAAGGCCGTCCCCCCCCCGGCGCCCGCACCCCCTGCCCAGCCGACCAGCCCGGCCGAGCCCGTTGCTGAAAACGCCGGCGACGGCGGGTCAGAGCAGCTTCCGGACGAGCCCCTGCCGACCGATCCGGTCGATCCGGTGGCCTCGCCCCAGCCGACTCCGCCCTCACCGCCCGTTCCCATCGATTTCGCCCATAACGAGGCAGGGTCGCTGATCCCGGGCTCAGGCTCGGGCTATCTCGACCGCACGGTCTGGTCACCCCAGATGTGTTTTCCATTCGAAGAGACAGCCTTCGCCAATTCCCAGGTCTATGGCCCGGGGGGATACAAGGGCCCGGCCGGAACGAGCCAGTGCAACGCGGCGGCCTATAGCCTGCCCTGGCGGGACAATTTCTGCGAGACCCGGGGCTATTCCAGCCCGCTCTGCGCCAATGGCAAGGGTCATCAAGGCCAGGATATCCGGCCTGCCACCTGCAAGAGGGGTGTTCACTGGGTCGTGGCCGCCGAGGCCGGGACCATCACCGATATCGGAACCTACAGCGTAACCCTGACCGCCGCTGCCGCCCCTCACCGGGTCTATCGCTATCTGCACCTGCAGATGGCCAGCCTGTCAGTGGCCGAAGGGTCCACGGTCGCCAGGGGCGGAAGACTGGGCAAGGCCTCCAACGATTTCGGCAGCACGCCCACCACCATCCACATGCATTTCGAGCTGCGGGCGGGGGTGGCCGGAGTCAGCACCGATGGCAAGCCGGTGATGGTCCATACCTTCCTGCCACCTTATCTGAGTCTGGTTGAGTCCTACCGGCGCAAGATCAATGGCGGGACCTGCAGCTGAAGGCCGAGGTCTGGCCGGTCAGGCCGCCGGCATGACCTTTCTGCCCTTCTTTCGGGCCCTTTGCTTGAGCGGCACGTCGGCTGGGGCGCCATGGCGGTCTTCCACGTCCTTCTGCAGAGCCGTGGCGGCCATGAGGTGGCCCTGCCAGAAAAAGTCCACGGCATCCCCGACAATCGGGATTTCCGAGGTCAGGGCGTCGACCCCCAGATAGGTCACCATGCGGGCCAGGGTCAGCAGCGAAGCCCCGGCCTGCAAGCCCTGGATCAGGAGGAATCCGCCGGCGGCGAGGCTGTAGACGATGCCCACCCCGGGAATCCAGGTCAGAAGGCCGTCCATGCCGATGCCGAAGGGACCGATGCCGATCACCCGGTCGGAGACCTTCTTGATCGTCTCGGCGTTCTTCCAGGCGTTATGGGCGCGTTCGCGGCTCATGATGGTCAAAGCCTATACCGACGCGACGGGTTCCCGCCAGTGGGCGCCGGTGGACTTTTGTGAACTTCGGCCAGCCTGATTCAGGTGGCCAGGCTCATGCAGTGGGGGCGACAGGCTTCTTGCGCCGGCCTTCGCCACCCAGGAAGACCACCCGGCGGCTCTCTTTGCCGGCACGGACCCTGGCCATCAGGTCACGATACTCTGCCGAATTGAGCGCGTCCTCGCGGGTGCCCTCGAAATAGATCGTCTCTTCCATATGCTTGAGCAGCATGTCGGCTGACCATTTGTGGCCCGTGAACAGCACGTCGGCGATGGAGCCCAGCTTGCCGGTCAGGGGGGCGATGGTGTCGACCACCAGGATGCCAGCCATCTGGACCAGCACCATGGGTGCGGCCTTGGCGCGAATTCCGTCCAGCAGGAGCAGCAGACCGGCCATGAGGCTGTAGATGGCGCCAGCGCCAGGCACGAGATTGAGAATGGCGTCCAGACCCACGCCCAGCGGCCCGACGCCGACGACGTTGTCCGACAGTTTCTTGGTCCGCTCGATGCTGCCGCGAATATTGTGCAGGTCGAGATGGGTCCGGGCGACAATCATCTGTTGGCTCCGCGTGCCGCAACAGCGCGTCCCGTCGGATGCGCATCCCCACTCTGCATCAAGCTGGCCATCGGATGGAAGAGCCGGCAGCCGGAATTCCCCCTTTGGTCGTGGCATGTGGCGCGGTTGCTCCCCCTGGGCGGGAACTCTCGCCGTGGCGGAGGATTGAGTCCGGACCGCAACCCATGAAGGCGATGCTCGCCATGCTGATCACCACCACGCCCTTCATCGAGGGTCGACCCGTGCGCGACTACCGGGGCGCCGTCTACAGCCAGTCGATTCTCGGCTCCGATCTGGTCCTGGACCTGATGGCGGCCATCCGGGATTTCATCGCCGGCCGGTCGAAATCCTGTGAACGGGTGCTGGCCAGGACCCGGGAGGCCGCCATGGCCAACCTTCTCCGGGAAGCCGAGAGGCTTGGGGCCAACGCCATCCTGGCCGTCGACCTTGACTACAATACCCTCGGCCCCAACGGCTCGATGATGATGGTTTCGGTTTCGGGAACCGCCGTGGTCCTTTAGAGGCAGCGGCGTGAAACCTCTCCTCGATCTCGATGACCTCGAACGTCGTCTCTGCGCCGGCGACCGGGCGGCCCTGGCCCGCGCCATCACCCTGGTGGAAAGCCGCCGGCAGGACCACCAGGCCCTGGCCCGGACCCTGCTGCAGCGGCTCATGCCCCGGACCGGCGGGGCCCTGCGCCTGGGGATTACCGGCGTGCCGGGGGCCGGCAAGTCGACCACCATCGAGGCCTTCGGCTGCAACCTGACGGCCCTGGGTCATCAGGTGGCGGTCCTGGCGGTCGATCCCTCTTCTACGCGGCATGGCGGCTCCATCCTGGGCGACAAGACCCGCATGGAACGACTGGCCTCAGACCCAGCGGCCTATATCCGCCCTTCGCCGTCCGGGGGGGAACTGGGCGGGGTGGCGCGCAAGACGCGGGAAGCCATCCTGCTCTGTGAGGCGGCGGGCTTTGATGTGGTGATTGTCGAGACGGTCGGGGTGGGCCAGTCCGAAACCGTGGTGTCGGACATGGTCGACCTGTTCATGGCCATCCTGATTCCAGGAGGCGGCGATGAGCTTCAGGGGATCAAGAAGGGCCTGATCGAGATCGCCGACCTGATCCTCATCAACAAGGCGGACACCGACCCGGCCCGGGCCGAGCGATCCGCCCGCGAGTACCGCAATGCGCTCCATATCCTGACGCCCGCCCATCCGGACTGGACGCCGCCTGTCCTGACGGCCTCGGGACTGGCCAACCAGGGCCTGGACCAGCTCTGGAGACAGATCCGGCGACACCGTGAGGTCATGACCGCCAATGGCGCCCGGCAGGCCCGGCGCGCGGACCAGAACACCCGCTGGATGTGGGCCATGGTCCGGGACCGGCTGGAGATCTCCTTCCGGACCGATCCGGGAGTGGCCAGCCTGTCTCCCGACCTTGAGCTGGCGGTGCGACAGGGCAGGACCCCGGCTTCCGCAGCTGCCGATCAGCTTCTGGCCGCCTTCGGACTGGACCAGGGCGGCTGAGCCGGCCCTGTGGGACTATTGATCCGCCAGGGCCCGGGCCTGGGCGACCCAGGCGTCGCGATCAATCCTGCCCATCAGCTTCATCTCGCTATCCATGACGGCGATCTGCCCGGCAGTGAGGGCGGCGATCTGGGCGAAGCGGGTAACGCCCCGCTCGGCCAGCCTCTGGGCAAGCCTGGCGCCGATACCACCGAGCAGGGTCAAATCATCCATGGGCTCAAGGACAGGAGCGACTGGAGGCGGGACCGCCTGGTCCGGCAGTTGCGCCTCAAGGCCCGCGTCCAAGGCCACGAACATCACCGGGGCCTCAACCACCGGATCGAAGACCACAGCGACCGACTCCGGCTCTACCGGCCCGGCCATGGGCTCCGCCTCCGGCAATGTCGCCACGAAAGCCAGGACCGGCTCCACCATGGCCGGCTCGGGCGGCGCCTTGAGGCGGGGCATTTCCAGAACCGGCATGGAGGGCCTCATCCAGCGCGTCGCCCAGTAAGAGGCCACCCCCATCATGGCGGCGGCTCCGATCATCATCCAGAGCGGCGAGGCGGCGCCGATCGGCAGCCGCAGCGCCTTTTCGACGTCGGGAGACAGAAGAGCAGGCGAGGTCGCAAGAGTCATGGCGGGATCACTCCGGGCGTAAATTGTGCAATGCAACATAACACAGGGAAATTCGCCTCGCACTTGCGAAATGATCAGCCCTCCAATCGCCAGACCTCGCCCCGCCCCCGCCCCTCGCCCAACCTGGCGACCCATTCGCAGACCTGTCCGAGCGGTCCTTCGAGACCGGCCGGCGCGCCGGCGATGACCAGGGCGCAACCATTCATCTTCATGGGGTTGTCCAGGGGGCGAAGCCGGCATTCGGCCACCAGGGCGCCCGGCGCAATCGGCTCGATCGCCCTGGCGAAGGCGTCCAGGGTTTCCAGGTCCTTGAGCGGCAGCCAGGCGGCGATACAGGCCCCCGGATTGGCCGGCAGAAGATCCGACATCACCGCGGCGATCCGGGCGTAGTCGTCTGCCCGCTCGAAAGGCGGATCGATCAGGACAAACAGCCGCCTTGCGAGCAGCCCCTCGGTCACCGCCACCCCATAACCATCGGCCTGGCGCGCCTCGGCCCCGGCGAAGGGAGCCAGGGTCCGGGCCAGGGTGGCGCCGTCATCCTCGCGCAGTTCACAGGCCAGGTAGCGATCCCGGGGCCGCAGGCGCCCCGCGATCAGGCTGGGGGAACCGGGATAGAACCGGACATCGCCATCCGGATTTCCGGCCCGGACGGACTGTTTCAGGGCCTGGAATGGCTGAGGCGCCTCAGGATCGCCCATCAGACGGAAGATGCCCTGGGCCGCCTCTCCGGTGCGCCGGGAGAGCTCGCCTGTCAGGTCATAGCCGCCGGCCCCGGCATGGGTGTCGATGATGGTCAGGGGCGCGGGATCAGCGGCAAGCGCGTCGAGCAACAGGGTCAGTCCGGCATGCTTGACCAGGTCAGCGAAGTTTCCGGCGTGAAAGGCGTGACGGTAATTCATGGCCCAGCCCGCCTAGACCATTTTCCAAACCGGGGGAAACGACGAACAGCCAGAACCCACGGACAGGCCTTGCGAGCGGCGCTTGCCGGGCGGCCGACGCATTCCGCCAAGTCACCCTTCTCATCCTGAAAACCACGACTAGACTGAACGGCAATAACCAAGCCCAATGTCCTGGGAGGGACCCCATCATGGCCGGCGCAAAGATGCGTTTCGGGGCGTTCATCGCCCCCTTTCATCCCCTTCGCGAGAACCCCACCCTCGCCCTGGAGCGGGATATCGAGCTGGTCCAGCATATGGACCGTCTGGGCTTCGACGAGGCCTGGATCGGCGAGCATCACTCTGCCGGCTATGAACTGATCGCCAGCCCTGAACTGTTCATTGCGACCGTTGCGGAACGCACCCGCCACATCCGGCTGGGGACGGGGGTTTCCTCCCTGCCCTATCATCATCCCCTGATGCTGGCCGACCGCATCAACCAGCTGGACCACATCACCCGCGGAAGGACCATGTTCGGCGTCGGCCCCGGCGCCCTGCCGTCGGACGCCTTCATGATGGGGATCCCGGTCAGCACCCAGCGGGACCGCATGGACGAGGCCATCGATGTCCTGATCCCGCTGTTGCGCGGTGAGACCGTGACGAAAAAGACCGACTGGTTCGAGCTCAACGAAGCGCGCCTGCAGATGACGCCCTTTTCCCGGCCGCATGTCGATATCTGCGTCGCCAGCCAGGTGTCGCCCACAGGCGCCCTGGCCGCGGGCAAGCATGGCGTCGGCCTGCTGAGCATCGGCGCCACCCAGAGCGGCGGTTTCAACGCCCTGTCCTCCAACTGGACGATCGCCGAGGAAAGCGCCCGGGACAATGGCCAGGTCATGGACCGCAGCCAGTGGCGTCTGGTCGGTCCCGTCCACATCGCCGAGTCCCGCGAACAGGCCCGGGCGGATGTCCGGTTCGGTCTGGAAGACTGGCTCTACTACTTCCGTGAAGTCGCGGCCCTGCCCCTGGCGCCGTCCGACGGTACAGACCCGGTGGACGCCCTGATCGCATCCGGCATGGCCGTCATCGGCACGCCGGACGACGCGATCGCCCAGATCGAGCGGCTTCAGGTTCAATCGGGCGGGTTTGGCGCCTTTCTCTGCATGGACCACAACTGGGCCCCCTGGGAGGCCAAGAAGAAGTCCTACGAAATGCTGGCCCGCTATGTGGCGCCGCGCTTCCAGGACCTGAACGTCAACCGCGAGGCGTCTCTGGAATGGGCCGCGACCAATCGCCCCCGCTTCATCGGCGAGGCCATGGCGGCGGTCGGCACCCGTGTGGCACAGCATATCCAGAACAAGGGCACGGACAATATCCGGCCGGAAATCCTGGAAGCCATGGGCATGGCCAGCAAGCCTGCGGCAGAATAGCGCCGGGCTGCCAGGGTCAGAGGCCCAGGCATCACTGGACAGAAAGCGCTCCGGCCAGTCCGGAGCGCCTTTTTGTGACGTCAGGCCAGGGTCGGATCGACCATAATCTTCACATGCATCTCGGGGTCGCCCAAGGCGACAAAGGCGTCGGCAACGCCGTCCAGCCCGACGGTTCCGGTGATCAGGGGGGCGACATCCAGCCGTCCTTCGGCGATGTCGGACAGGGTCGCGGCGAATTCCTCGGGCGTGTAGCCGAGAACAAACTTCATATCGAGTTGCTTGTTGATCGCCAGGGACGGCTCGATCTTGTCCGCCTCCATGCAGACACCCGCGACAAGAATCTGCGAGCCGGGCGGGCATCCCTCGATACAGGCCTGCAGAACGCCGGGAGCGCCGACGCACTCGAAGACCACCGACTTGCCCTTGAGCTGTCCGGTCATGCGGGCAATCGAATGGCCGGCCAGGGTGTTGGGAACGCCAAAATCGCTCCAGCGGTCATGCGGTGAGCCATCCGCCGGATTGACCACCAGGTCCGCGCCAAGCTTTTCGGCCATGCGCCGGCGGGCGGCCGAGAAGTCGGCGGCGATAACAGGGCCATGTCCCTTCAGCTTCAAGGCGGCGATGATCGCCAGACCGACAGGGCCACAGCCGATCACCAGACAGACGCTGCCCGGTTCCACCGCAGCCTCGGCCACGGCATGGGCGCCGACGGCCATGGGTTCGGTCATGGCCGCCAGGGGAGTGGCGAGACCGTTGGGAACCTCCAGAAGCATGGCCTCGGTGAGGATCATCCTTTCGGCGTAACCGCCCGGATAGGTGTTGGAATAGCCCACAGCCTCGAAGCCGGCGGCGCTGATGTTGACGGGAATACTGACAACCCGGGCGCCCGGCTTGAAACGGCCCCCGCCCGGGCCATGATCGAGAATCTCGGCGCAGAATTCATGGCCGAAGACGATGTCCTGGGCGGGATTGAGCCGGTCGCCGCCGCCGGCGCGTCGGGTCATGTCCACCATATGGTCCAGGTGATGCAGGGCGTGCAGGTCAGAGCCGCAGATGCCGCAAGCCAGGGTGCGGACCAGGGTCTGGCCGGGGCCCGGCTCCAGATCAGCGATCTCGTCGCAGATGAGCTTTCCTGAACGTCGGACTACGGCCCGCATTATGATCTCTCCCTTTTCCGCTCTTTGGGCGGTTGTCAGGGACGATAGCGAAGGATCGGCCGGCGGGAAGTCTGTCCTAGCGGAAGCCGGCCCGGAAACTGGATGGGAACCTGGCCGCGGATCGCCGTCAGGTCATCCGGCCGATCAGGCTGGCCAGCCGCCGGACACCTTCCTGGATCTGCGGATCCGAAGGCATGGAATAGCTGAGCCGGATCGTGTCGGTGGCCGCTACCTCGGCGAAGAAGGGCTCGCCCGGCACGAAGGCTACTCTTTCCTCGGCCAGGGCGCGCTCGAGCAGGGTCTTGCCATCCATCCCTTCAGGCAGCTGGACCCAGACGAACATCCCGCCCTGGGGATGGCTCCAGGTCACGCCCTCCGGCATGTAGGTCTCGAGCGCCGCCAGCAGGACGCCTGCCTTGGCTCCATAGGCAGTGCGGAGGCGGCCAAGGTGCTGGTCGTATCCTTCACTCACCGACCTGTGAGCGACCATCTGGTTGATGGTCGAGACATGGAGATCGCAGCCCTGCTTGAGGAGCACCAGCTTTTCGATCACCGGCTGGGGACCGCAGACCCAGCCGATCCTGAGCGCCGGGGTCAGGGTCTTGGAGAAGGTGCCGCAATAGAGGGTGCGGACCTGTTCGATGGAGCCCCGCCTGACGATATCCAGGGACAGCAGCGTCGGCAAGGCCTCGCCGCTGAACCGCAGGTCGCGATAGGCGGCATCCTCGATAAGCGTGATATCCAGTCTGTCCGCCAGGTCGAGGAGTGCGGTCCGCTCGTCCCGGGTCAGGCTCTGGCCGGTGGGATTGGCGAAGTCCGGCACGAAATAGCCGACAGCCCCCGCCGCCCGAGCGTCGAAGATTGGATCCGGTTCGGCGGACAGGACGCCATCAGACAGGTCAAGATAGGCCGGCTGATAGGCATTAAAGGCCTGGAGGGCGCCGAGATAGGTCGGCCTTCCGGTCAGGACCGTGTCTCCATCGCTCAGCAGCAGCTTGCCAAGCAGGTCCAGGGCCTGCTGCGAACCGGCGGTCATCATGATGTTGCGCTCGTCGCAGGGCATGCCGTCGCGGGTCATCCGCTCGGCGATCCACTGGCGCAGGGGCAGATAACCCTCGCTGACGGAATACTGCAGAGCCTGGGCCGCGAGGACCGGGTCCGTAAGGATCTGCCGATAGCCAGCCTCGATCCGGTCGGTCGGAAACAGCGCCGGGTCAGGAATCCCGCCAGCGAAGGACAGGATGTCGGGCTGGTCAAGCAGCTTGAGCAGCTCGCGAATTTCGCTGGCCCTTACCCGGGACATGCGATTGCTGAAGCGCGTTGACCAGTCTGGAGCGGTGGAATCGGTCATGGAACTGATTTCAGAATGCGCGCCGCCGGGCATCCTTCAGGATTTCCCGTGCAGCATTGTGGCCCGGCGCACCGGTGACGCCGCCACCCGGATGGGTCCCGGCCCCGCACATGTAGAGGCCCTTGATCGGCGCCCGGTGGGCCCCGTGCCCCAGGACCGGCCGCGCCGAAAACATCTGGTCGATGGTCAGGGCCCCATGGAAGATATCGCCCCCGACGAGGCCAAAATCGCGCTCGAGGTCGAGCGGGCTCTTGATCTGCCGCCCCAGAACCGAGGCCTTGAAGCCGGGCGCCCAGCGGTCGACGGTGTCGATCATCAGATCGGCGACCTCTTCACGATGGTCATCCCAGGACCGGCCGCCGGAGAGCACAGGCTGCACATGCTGGCAGAACAGGCTGGCGACATGCTGGCCTGAGGGGCTGAGACTGTCATCCAGCGTCGATGGAATGAGCATCTCGACGATGGGCTCCCTGGACCAGCCATGGGTGCGGGCGTCGATATAGGCCCGTTCCATATAGGCCAGGCTGGGGGCCATGATGATGCCGGCGGTCATGTGATCGCCGTTCTGCGGCAGACAAGTGAAGCTGGGCAGCTGGCTGAGGGCGACATTCATCCGGAATGTGCCGGAGCCGGACCGGTAACGCCGGATCCGTTCATTGAAGTCGACCGACAGCAGGGCCGGATCCACCAGCTTCTCGAACAGCAGCTGGGGATGGATGTTGGACACGACGGCCCTGGCCCTCAGGGTTTCGCCCGTATCGGTCACGACACCCACAGCCCGGCCGCCTTCTGTCAGCACCTGTGCGACTCCCACACCAGTGCGGATCTCCACACCCTTTTCGACGCAGGCGCGGCCCATGGCCTGGGTGATGGCGCCCATGCCGCCGATGGCATGCCCCCAGGCGCCCTTGTTGCCGTTCACCTCGCCGAACACATGGTGAAGCAGCACATAGGCCGACCCGCCCGCATAGGGAGATGCGTAGTTGCCGACAATGCCGTCAAAGCCCAGCACCGCCTTGATCGGATCGCTTTCGAACCATCCGTCCAGCCAGTCTCCAGCCGATTGCGAGAACAACGCCAGAAGGTCCCGCCGCGCCGTGGTGTCGAGGCTGGAGATCCGCTTGCCAAGAGTCGCGCTCTTGAGCAGTTCCGGCAGGGCGGTGATCAGCCCGCCCTCGACCATGTCCGGCGGAGTCTGGAGAACGATGTCTCGCAGAACGTCGGCAATGACATCCAGGCGATGGTTGTAGGCGTCGAGTTGATCGGCGTCCTTCTGGGAGAACCTGGCCACCTCGGCCTTGGTGCGGCCATCGCCGGTCACCAGATAGTCACCGTCCAGCGGCAGGAAGTTGGAGGCCTTGCGCTCGACGACCGTCAGGCCATGACGCGGCAGGTCCATATCGCGGATGACCTTGGGATTGAGCAGCGAGACAGTGTAGGCCGCCACACTGTTGCGGAACCCCGGGTGAAACTCCTCGGTGACCGCAGCGCCGCCGACAACTGTCCGGCGTTCGAGGATGGTCACCTTCAGGCCGGCGCTGGCCAGATAATGTGCGCAGGTCAGGCCGTTATGGCCGCCGCCGATGATCAGAATGTCGCTCATAGGTCCCTGTAGAGTGCTGAATGCTGGTCGCGCAACAGGGCCTTCTGAACCTTTCCCATGGCGTTGCGCGGCAGATCGTCCACGAAGATCACCTTCCTCGGCTGTTTGAAGCGCGCCAGACGATCCGAGAGGGCGGCCAGAACAGCCGTTTCGGTCAGGACAACCGAGCCGCCAGTGGCGATAACTGCCGTCACCCCCTCCCCGAGGTCCGGATGCGGCAGGCCGATCACCGCGCTTTCGATGACCCCGGGCAGGGCGTCGATCTCGCCCTCTACCTCCTTGGGATAGACATTCAGCCCCCCGGAAATGATCAGGTCCTTGCCCCGGCCAACGATATGGACATATCCGGCCGGATCGATCAGTCCCAGATCGCCGGTGATGAACCAGCCCCCGGGTCGAAATTCCGCCGCCGTCTTTTCCGGCATGTTCCAGTATCCAGCGAAGACATTCGGCCCCTTCACCTCGATCACCCCGATTTCACCGCCCGGCAGCGGCCCGCCGGTGTCCGGATTGGAGATCCTCAGGGAAACATCCGGAAGGGGCAGCCCGACGGTTCCTGCGATCCTCGGCCCTTGATAAGGGTTTGAGGTGTTCATGCCCGTCTCGGTCATGCCGTAGCGCTCAAGAATCGCCAGACCTGTGCGGGCCGCAAACTCTCGATGGGTCTCGGCCAGCAGGGGCGCCGAGCCCGAGATGAACAGCCGCATCGAGACGGTGGCGGCGCTGTCCAGGCCCGGCTGGTCCAGAAGCCTTGTGTAGAAGGTTGGGACGCCCATCAGCACCGTCGCCCTTGACAAGAGCGACAGCACCTCGGCCGCATCGAACTTCGGCCGGAAGATCATCGCCGCCCCGGCTGCCATGACGACGTTGGTCGCCACGAACAGGCCATGCACATGGTAGATCGGCAGGGCGTGGATCAGGACGTCAGCCGCTGAAAACCGCCAGAGCGAGACCAGCGTGCAGGCGTTGGCGGTCAGGTTGCCATGGGTCAGCATGGCGCCCTTCGAGCGCCCGGTGGTGCCGGAAGTGTAGCAGATCGCGGCCAGATCCTGAGCACTGCGTTCGACCGTCGCAAATTCCGGCGACTGACCGGCGGCGAGGTCAGACAGGCTGCCGGCGCCCCGGGCGTCCAGGGTGGCGACCCGGGCGCCTATCCGCGCCGCCAGGCCGGAAACGCCCGCCTCACCGGCCGGGTCGCAGACGATCAGGGCCGGACCAGCGTCGGTGATGAAATAGTCCAGCTCGGCCAGGGTGTAGGCGGTGTTGAGCGGCAGAAACACAGCCCCGGCGCGGATGGTCGCCAGGTAGAGATACAGGTTCTCGGGACTCTTCTCGACCTGGACAGCCACACGATCCCCCGGCCGAACGCCCAGACTGACCAGGGCGCCCGCCATCCTTGCAGTAAGGCTGAGAACGTCGCGATAGAGATCGCGACCGCCGTCAGGCCGCTCCAGGAGCAGATCGTCCGGCCTCGCCGTTGCGGTCAGGGTGTCGAAGAGCAGATTCATGCCGACTTGATGACATGGCCCGAACGATCACGCCACTGGCGACAACCTCTCCGCAAGCCACACTCCGGGCTCCTCCCGATCGACGATCCGCTCCAGCCCGGCCCGGTCCAGAACCTCGATACGACCATAGCCCTGCCGGATCAGACCCTGGGTCGCCAAACTGGACAGCCAGCCATTGACGGTCTTTCGGCTGATCCCGAGCATCTCGGCCAGTTCTCCCTGCCCGATGGGGACGGCAGCGCCCTGTCGCGACAGAACCAGAAGCCGGGACGCCAGAAGCACCCGGGGCGGCAGGGCGGTCAGTTCGGCGACGGACTGGACCATGGTCTGAAGCTGGCGATAGATCAGTTGGGACAGGTCCCGCCAGAGCCCGGGGTGATCCACGGCGACCGCGCGAAGGGCCCGGTCAGACAGGACAAACACCAGGCTCTCCCCGGCGCTGATGGCGGTCACCAGTCGGGGGCCGCCTCCGAAGAGGGCGCTCTGGCCGATGATCGCCCCCGGGGGCAGGACCCCGATCAGGGCGCTGCGTCCGCCCGGCGCCCGGGCGAAGGTCCGCAGGGACCCATCCAGAACCGCCAGCAGGCCCGTTTCCTCGTCGCCTTCTCCATGGGCCCAGGCGCCATCCGCCAGACTCCGGACATGGCCGCCCTGAAGCAGAGCCCGGCGCTGCTCTGCCGGCTGGCGGGCAAACCAGCTGAACTGTTCGAGGCGTCCAAGGGCGCCGAGATCGCGGATTGCCATGCCACAATGTAACATTGGTTACAGTGTCGGGACCAGAACCCTGTCTAGTTGGGCCTGGAGATCCAAGGAGCTGCCATGACCCAGTCCGTCCTGACCATCGAAAAACTTGCCGGATGCGGCGCCATGGTAGGCGGCGTCGATCTGGCCGCCATCGACCCTGCCACGGCCGAGGCCCTGAAGGGGGCCCTGTTCCAGCATGGCGTTCTGTTCTTCCGGGGCCAGTCCCTGGACCGTCAGGCCCATCTGGACCTGGCCCGGAGCTTTGCCCCCATCGATGTGAACCGTTTCTTTCCGACCGACCCCGACTGGCCGGAAATCGCCAAGGTCGAGAAGGCGCCGGAACAGACCACCAATATCGGCGGCGGCTGGCATACCGATCACTCCTATGATGTGGAGCCGGCCCTGGGCTCTATCCTGGTGGCGAGGGACCTGCCCGCCAGCGGCGGAGACACCCTGTTCGCCGACATGTATGCGGCCTACGACTCCCTCAGCGAGGACATGAAGTCACGCCTGAAGGACCTTCGCGCCGTCCATGGCTCAGCCCATGTGTTCGGCGCAGGCGGCGCCTATACCAACACCGACCAACAGGCCCTGAGCGGCTCCCGGGAAACGCCGGAAACCCTGCATCCGGTGATTATTCGCCATCCGGGCAGCGGCCGGCCGGCCCTCTATGTCAATCCTGCCTTTACCCTGCGCTTCGAGGGGATGAGCCGGGAAGACAGCCAGTCCCTGCTGTTCGAGCTCTATGCCCATGCCATCGACGCCTCCCGGGTCTACCGGTTTGTCTGGGAACCCGGCTCGATCGCCATCTGGGACAATCGGGCCACCTGGCATTTCGCCCTGAATGACTATCATGGCCAGTACCGCCTGATGCACCGGGTCACCATGGCCGGCGAGGCCCTGGCGGCGGCCTGATCGAACGAAAAGGGCCCCCCGGCTTTCACCGGGGGGCCCTGGCTGTTCGGCTTCGAGCGCCTCAGGCGGCGCCGGCGCCGCCCTTTTTCTCGGCGTAGATCAGCAAGGGCTGGGCCCTGCCTTCCACCACCTCGGCATTGACCACGACTTCCTCGACCCCTTCGTAGGAAGGCAGTTCGAACATGGTTTCGAGCAGGATGCCTTCCATGATCGAGCGCAGGCCCCGGGCGCCGGTGCGGCGGGTGATGGCCTTGCGGGCCACCGCCGACAGGGCGTCGTCGGTGAACTTGAGGCCGACATTCTCCATCTCGAACAGCCGGCTGTACTGCTTGATCAGGGCGTTCTTGGGCTCGGTCAGGATGGTCATCAGGGCGGCTTCATCCAGGTCTTCCAGGGTCGCGATGACCGGCAGACGACCGATGAATTCCGGGATCAGACCAAATCGCTGCAGGTCATCGGGCTCGACGCCCCGCAGGATCGCGCCAGTGCGGCGTTCATCAGGGTCGGAGACCTTGGCGCCGAACCCGATGGAGGTGCCCTGTCCCCGGCCGGAAATGATCTTTTCCAGGCCGGCGAAGGCGCCGCCGCAGATGAACAGGATATTGGCCGTGTCGACCTGCAAGAATTCCTGCTGCGGGTGCTTGCGGCCGCCCTGCGGGGGAACGGACGCGACCGTGCCCTCCATGATCTTCAAAAGGGCCTGCTGGACCCCTTCTCCGGAGACATCCCTCGTGATGGAGGGATTGTCGGACTTGCGGCTGATCTTGTCGATTTCGTCGATATAGACGATCCCGCGCTGGGCCCGTTCGACGTTGTAGTCGGCAGCCTGGAGAAGCTTAAGGATGATGTTTTCGACGTCTTCACCAACATAACCGGCTTCGGTCAGGGTCGTGGCGTCCGCCATGGTGAACGGGACGTCGATGATCCGGGCCAGGGTCTGGGCCAACAAGGTCTTGCCGGTGCCGGTAGGACCGACGAGAAGAATGTTGGATTTCGACAGCTCGATGTCGTTGTTCTTGGTCGCGTGATTGAGGCGCTTGTAATGGTTGTGAACAGCAACCGCGAGGACTTTCTTGGCGTGTTCCTGGCCGATGACATAGTCATCCAGGACTTCGCGGATTTCCTTGGGTGTTGGAACGCCATCCTTGGATTTGACGAAGGCGATCTTGTGCTCTTCGCGGATGATATCCATGCAGAGTTCGACACATTCATCACAGATGAACACTGTCGGACCCGCAATCAGCTTGCGCACCTCATGCTGGCTCTTTCCGCAGAAAGAACAATACAGGGTGCTTTTCGAATCGCCGCTGGCGGCCTTTGTCATATCGCTTCTCACACTCCGGCGGCATTTGATCAGAGATCAAAGCCCCCTCCCCGCGGACCGATCCTGCGAGTCGAAGACACAGGCTACATCAAGCGGGTTTTCCAAACCTTGACATTCCCCGATCCTGCGTCCGCGGGCAAGCGCTGCAATGACACAAAGGCATCACAACACGCCTGCGGCGTGTCCTGCCTCGACCGGAAAGTCCTCAGAGGGCAGATGGGGCCTCTTGCGCCCGTTCACAAGCGCGGCGGAAGGCCGTTGAGCGGTTTGGTAAGACGAATCGTGGTCAAGAAGGCGACCGAAACGCAAAAAAGAGAGACCATGGCCCGCAAGGCGACAATGCTAGGCAGACTATCCCTGGGGGCGCCGTCGATGACCGACCCCCTCGATGAGCTCGGGCTGGTGGCCTTTGACTTTGATGGCACCTTGACGATTCGGGACACCTTTACGGCCTTCCTCGCCTGGCGGGCAGGTCCGGTTCGATATGCGTTCGGCTGCCTGAGGCTGGCGCCGGCTTCGATTGCCTATCTGTTCGGCCGCAATGCCGGCAAACTCAAGGCGGCGGCGGTTCGCGAATTTCTCAAGGGAGCGCCGATCGAGGAACTGCGGGAGCAGGCCCGGCGTTTCGCGGAAAAGAACTCCGGCCGGCTGATGCGCCCCGACGCGGTAGAGACCTGGCGCCGCTGGCGGGCCAAGGGCGCCAAGACCATCATCGTCACGGCTTCCCCCGATTTTGTCATCGCACCCTTCGCAAGGGGCCTGGGCGCCGATGGCCTGATCGCCACGGAACTGGCCTTCGATGCCGATGGCCGGGCGATCGGCGTGCTTTCCGGTCACAATTGCCGGGGCCCGGAAAAGGTTCGGCGCCTGCGTGAGACCTATGGCGAGGATATCCGCCTGATGGCCGCCTATGGCGACACCGACGGCGACACCGAAATGCTCAAGCTGGCAGAAGAGCCGGGCTACCGGATCTTTCGCGGCAAGCCGTGACATGCGCCACGCGACGGCAAGAGCGCTCGATGAGCTGGAGCCTCTGCTCCAGTCGATCCGCCTGTTGCCCAAGCTGAAGGAGCCGTCCCGGGGCGTCTTCTATCGAAAGAGTCGCGCGTTCCTGCATTTTCACGAGGACCCGGCAGGGCTCTTCGCCGACTTGCGAACCGGCGACGATTTTCAGAGACGCTGTATCAACGCCCCTGAAGATCGCCTGGCCCCGCTGACGGAGGTCACGGCCTGGCTTGAGGCCTAGAGCATGTTCCGATGAGCGTGAGACGGCTATCGGAACATGCTCTAACACTTTGAATCAGAGCCTGTTTTTCCGTTATGGTCGGTTCAGTCATAACGGAACAGGCTCTAGGCTGCAGCTTCGGCCCCATCGCGGGTTTCGTAGACGTGGTCCACCAGGCCCCAGGCCTTGGCTTCTTCCGCGCTCATGAAGTGGTCGCGGTCGAGGGTGGTTTCCACCTCTTCGTAGGTGCGGCCGCAGTGCTTCACATAGATCTCGTTGAGGCGCTGCTTGGTCTTCAGGATGTCCTCGGCATGCCGCATGATGTCCGAAGCCTGTCCGCGGAAACCGCCGCTGGGCTGGTGCACCATGATCCGGGCGTTGGGCAGTGAGATGCGCTGGCCGGCGGCGCCGGCGCAGAGCAGCAGCGACCCCATGGAGGCTGCCATGCCCATGCAGAGGGTGCTGACCGGGCTCTTGATGTATTGCATGGTGTCGTAGATCGCCAGGCCGCTGGTCACCACGCCGCCGGGCGAGTTGATGTACATCTGAATTTCCTTCTTGGGATTTTCAGATTCCAGGAACAGCAGCTGCGAGCAGATCAGGGCCGACATCCCGTCCTCGACCGGACCGGTCAGGAAGATGATCCGCTCCTTCAGCAGGCGGGAGAAAATGTCGAAGGCGCGTTCGCCGCGGCTGGTCTGCTCAACCACCATCGGAACAAGATTCATCGCGGTCTGGATATAGTCAGTCATAGATTGGCTCCCGGAGTCGCACCGCGTGTCGCGAATCGAGCCGCGCCGACGCCCTTGGTCTCGATATCGGGCGCGGGTTAACAGGATGCAAGGGCGGGACGCCCCACTGAGCCCCGACAAAGAAAAACGGCCGCCCCGGAAGAGGCGGCCGCTTGTCAATTCAGGTCGGCTCGAGGGGCTCAGTAGCCTTCCGGCATGTCGTCCTCGGCTTCAAGCTCGGCCTTGCTGACCGACTTGTCCTCGATGGCGGCCTTGCCGAAGATGAGTTCGACCACCTTGTCCTCATAGAGGGGCGCCCGGAGCTGGGCCGAAGCCTGGGGGTTCTGGCGAAGCAGGTCGAAGGCCTGCTGGGGCTGCATGCCATACTGCTGGGCCATGGCCATGGCTTCGCGCTGCAGGGCCTGGGACAGTTCCTGATCGCTGACGGTCACGTTATTGATCCGGCCGATTTCGGCCAGGATCAGGCCAAGCCGCACGCGCCGCTCGGCGATCTTGCGGTACTCGAGCTTCAGCTCGTCCTCGGACTTGCCGGCGTCTTCATCCGGCAGGTTGTCGGAGGTCTTGTCCTGCTGGACCTGCGCCCAGATGCCGTCGAACTCGGCCTCGACCATGCGGGGCGGCAGGGGGAAATCGTGACCCTTGTCCAGTTGGTCAAGCAGGGCGCGCTTCAGCTTGAAGCGGGACGCGCGGCCATACTGGTCGGCCAGGTTCTTGGACAGGACGTCCTTCAGGGTGGCCAGATCGCTGAGGCGCAGGCGCGTGGCCAGTTCATCGTCGATCGAAGATTCCTTGGGCGCGCGGACTTCGTGAACCTTGACGGCGAACTCGGCGACCTTGCCGGCCAGATTGGCGGCCTGGTAGTTCTCCGGGAAGGTGACGGTCACGGTGACGTCGGAATCTGGCTTGGCGCCGATCAGCTGGTCTTCGAAGCCCGGAATGAACTGTCCCGATCCCAGGACAAGTTCGGAGCCTTCGGCCTTTCCGCCGTCGAAGGGAACGCCGTCGATGCTGCCGACGAAATCGATCAGCAGCTGGTCGTCGGCCTTGGCCTTGGGGGCCTTGCCGGTGCGCGGCTCGTAGGTGCGGGCCTGCTTGGCCAGCTCGGTCAGGGCTTCGTCCACCTCTTCATCGGTCGGGGTGTAGACCGGACGGGTCAGGCTGAGGGTGGCGACATCGATCGGCTCGAAATCGGGCATGACCTCGACCGCCAGGTCGTAGGTCAGGTCGGTTCCGCCGGCGACAACGGCCTCCATGTCGGAGGACGGCGTCAGGTCAGGCTGGGCGGCGGGGCGCAGGCGATTGTCGTCCAGAACCTTCTGGGTGGTTTCATTGAGGGCCTGCTCGATGACTTCACCCATCAGGGCCTTGCCATAGACGCGGCGAACATGGGCGGCTGGCACCTTGCCGGGCCGGAAGCCCTTGATGTTCATCTGAGGCGTGATCTCCTTGATCCGCGCCTCCAGACGTTCCGCCAGTTCACCGGCCGGAACAGTCACACCATAGACCTTGCTCAGGCCTTCTCCGGATTTTTCAACGATCTGCATGGCCAGTCTTTACATTCGGGACGCGCGGACAATCAGCCGCTTGGAAGTCCGCTTTGGAGTGGAACGAGGCGCACAGACCAAAGCCGACGTGGCTCAGGCCTGCGCGAAGCGGCGGCCCTTATGTCATGGGGACCCGGCACGGCCAAGCCCCAAGACAAAAGGGCGCCTCAAGGGCTGGTGCGGATGAGAGGACTCGAACCTCCACGCCTTTCGGCGCTGGAACCTAAATCCAGTGCGTCTACCAGTTCCGCCACATCCGCAGGTTCGCCCGACGCTTAAGGCGCGAGGTCGCGCCCGTAAAGGAATTCCAGCGAGGACCGACCCTTGCTTCAGGCCTGCCCCGAGCCGCGCGGGGCGCTGGGGCGCTGGGCGAACAGTCGGGCCAGGGTGGCCGGGGCGAGATCCGGAAGGTCTTCGGCGATCAGGCCCGGCCCGAAGCGGCCGGCGCAGTCGCAATGGATCCAGACCGCGGCGCAGGCGGCGGAAAAGCTCTCCATTCCCTGAGCGATCAGTCCGGCCACGAAACCGGCCAGGACATCGCCAGAGCCTGCAGTCGCCAGCCAGGGGCTGCCGTTCAGACTGACCGCGACCCGGCCGTCCGGGCAGGCGATCACCGTATCGGCCCCCTTGAGGATGACGACTGCTCCGGCTCGCCGCGCGGCCTCTCCGGCCGCCGCGATCCGGTTGCCGGAGGCGGCCAGGAGGCCGGGAAACAGCCGCTCGAACTCTCCGGGATGAGGCGTCAGCACATCATCCTTGTCGAGCGTGGCGAACAGGTCGTCGGGCCTGTCGGCAAAGACGGTCAGGGCGTCGGCGTCCACAACCAGGGCCGCTCCGGTGGTGGTCAGTGCCAGGAGATTGGAGCGGGTCTGGGGCGTGACCCCGGCGGCGGGACCGATCACCGCCGCATCGGTCGAGGCCGCCAGATGCACCAGTTCGGAATCGGACTCGAAGGTCGCCAGCATCACCGCCTCCAGGGCCGGACCATAGATGGGGGCCGCCGCCGGCGAGCTGAGCACCGTGACCAGCCCGGCGCCGATCCTGAGGCCGCCCCGGGCCGCCAGTCGGGCGGCGCCCGTGCGCAGCGCCTCGCCGCCGATGACGGCCATTCGGCCACGCCGGTGTTTATGGCTCGCCGCATCGGGCCAGGGCATCCGCGAGGCCCAGAGGTCCATGGTGTTTTCGGTCAGGGGCCCGGGGGTTTCGGCCAGTCCGATATCGGCCACCACCACCTCGCCGCAAACGCTGCGGCCGGGTTCCAGAACGTGACCGATCTTGCGGCGGTGAAACGTGACGGTGACGTCCGCCCGGAAGGCGGTGTCCCCGAGGATCCGTCCACTATCGCCGTCAATTCCGCTGGGCAGGTCAACCGACACGACCGTTCGTCCGGCAGACCAGCGGGCCGCCGCCGCTGCAGCACTGTCCAGGGGACGCTGCAGCCCGGCGCCGAACAGGGCGTCGACAACCAGGTCGGCATGGGGCCCGGCCCCGAGCTTGAAGGTGGCGCCCTTCCAGCTTGCGGCCATGGCCCGGGCGTCGGGCGAGGCGGAGGGGCCGCTGGCCTCGACCCAGACGTTCCAGCCCCGCCGCTTGAGGAGCCGGGCCACCACATAGCCGTCGCCGCCGTTGTTGCCCGGTCCGCACAGAACCACCACGCGACAGGCTGGATAGCGGCTGCGGATGGCCTCGACCACCGCCTGCCCCGCCCGCTCCATGAGAACCAGACCCGAGGTCCCGGCGGCGATGGCCTGTTGGTCTGCCCGGGCCATCTGGGAGGAAGTCAGGATCGTGCGAGGGCCCATGGCCATCCCCTAGAGTTCATGCACGTCGCCCTGACCTAGAGAACCTGGGTCGCGGCTTCCGGGCCCAGTTCGACGATGGCCAGTCCATCATCAACAATTTCGAAGGTCGTCATCGATGTATGGTCCGGACGAAAAGCCATGACCCGATCATCGTCCCGGGCCGTGGAGACCGCCGCGTTGATGGCGACATAGTGGCTGAACACCGCCGTCTCCGGATGGGAGGCCACAGCGGCCGCCACCGTCCGACGCCAGACCTCATAATCCAGATCTCCGACAATCTGCCCCCAGCGCCCCTGAAAAGCCTCCCGTAGCCAGGCCGGCCTGGCCTCATCGGACAGGGCCGCCGGGGTCGGTATCTCTCCAACCCGGGGATCGATGACAAGTTCCACGCCAAGGGCGCGGGCAAAGGGTTCTGCTGTCTCCCGGCAGCGTCTGAGGGGCGAACTGACCACCCTCACCGGCCTCACGGACTCCGGAAGGGCCAGAAGCGCCCGGGCGACGGCGGCGGCCTGGGCCTTTCCGGCGTCGTCCAGGCCAGGATCCGCCTCCGTGTCGTCACCCCAGGACGAGGCCGGCTTTCCATGACGGATCAGATAGACGCGCGACATCGCCACTCCTCGACAGACTTCAATCCAGTCAACTGGCCATAGCTGCTGCAGGGAGAACAGGAAAGTCCGTCGACGGGCGTTCGCAACGGGCCGGCGATTCCGCTCCCCTCGGGGTCTCGACCGGCGAGCAGGTCCAGCCGCGCGCGACGGCAGCGCTGCAAACTTCAGCAGGGCGACGCGGGACAGGGCGACGGTCGCCTGGCCGGCGGAAAGCTTATTGGACCGGATGGTTGCGCACCAGGCGGTTTCCGACCCGTTCAGAAGCCGAAGATAGCAAGAGATGACCGGCGCCGGCCGAAATTGCCTTCGCAATCCATGCTCCGGACGCAATGATGGATTTTAGTGCGATGGGCGCCTTGATTTACGGCGCCGATCATTCGCATCGTTTGAGGTCGGGATACGAGGAGCCTCCAGACTTGTTAGCAGGCTCACCAATGTGTTCCGTCCCCCAATTCGACCGGGAACGCCATGAAGAAGATTGAAGCCGTCATAAAGCCCTTCAAACTCGATGAGGTGAAGGAAGCCCTGCAGGAACTGGGTGTCCAGGGCATGACCGTTCTGGAAGCCAAGGGCTACGGCCGCCAGAAGGGACATACCGAGCTCTATCGTGGCGCGGAGTATGTCGTGGACTTTCTGCCCAAGATAAAGGTTGAAGTGGTCGTCGACGACGGACAGCTGGCCGGCGCCCTGCAGGCCATTCAGGACGCCGCCCGTACGGGCCGTATCGGCGACGGCAAGATATTCGTGTCCGAGATCGTTGACGTCGTCAGGATCAGGACCGGAGAGAACGGACCGCAAGCCATCTGAGCCGAGCCGTTTCATCCAAAGAGTTTAACCACCTAGGGGATAGGTCAATGACTACCGCCAAAGATATTCTTGCGATGATCAAGGAAAAGGATGTCAAGTATGTTGACGTCCGCTTCACAGATGTGCGCGGCAAGCTGCAGCACGTCACCTTCGACATCGATTTGGTCGATGAAGACTTCCTGGAAGACGGCACCATGTTCGACGGCTCGTCGATCGCCGGCTGGAAGGCCATCAACGAATCCGACATGAAGCTGCGTCCCGACCTGGGCTCGGCGATCATCGATCCCTTCTATCAGCAGACGACGCTCTGCCTTTTCTGCGACGTGGTGAACCCGGACGACGGCACGCCCTACAACCGCGACCCGCGCTCGATCGCCAAGTCGGCCCTGGCCTATGTCCAGTCCATGGGGGTCGGCGACACGGTCTATTTCGGCCCGGAAGCCGAGTTCTTCATGTTCGACGATGTCCGCTGGTCGGTCGCGCCGAACAACACCAGCTACAGCTATGATTCCACCGAACTGCCCGGCAATTCGGCCAAGGAATATCCCGAAGGCAACATGGGACATCGCCCCGGCCCCAAGGGCGGGTATTTCCCGGTCAATCCCGTCGACAGCGCCCAGGACATCCGCGGCGAAATGCTGGCCGTCATGGGCGAACTGGGCATGAAGCCCGAGAAGCACCACCACGAGGTGGCGCCGGCCCAGCACGAGCTCGGCCTGAAGTTCGACACCATGGTCACCATGGCCGACCGGCTGCAGCTCTATAAGTACGTGATCCACAATGTGGCCGCCGCCTATGGCAAGACGGTCACCTTCATGGCCAAGCCGATGTTCGGCGACAATGGCAGCGGCATGCATGTCCACCAGTCCATCTGGAAGGACGGCAAGCCCATGTTCGCTGGCGACCTCTATGCCGGCCTGTCGCAGGAATGCCTTTGGTACATCGGCGGCATCATCAAGCACGCCAAGGCCATCAACGCCTTCTCCAACTCGACCACCAACAGCTACAAGCGTCTGGTGCCCGGCTATGAAGCCCCGGTGAAGCTGGCCTATTCGGCCCGCAACCGCTCGGCCTCGATCCGGATTCCGCATGTCGACAGCCCCAAGGCCAAGCGTCTGGAAGCCCGCTTTCCCGATCCGATGGGCAATCCCTATCTGACCTTCGTCGCCCTGCTGATGGCTGGCCTGGACGGCATCGAGAACAAGATCGATCCCGGCCCCGCCATGGACAAGAACCTCTATGACCTGCCGCCCCGCGAGCAGAAGAAGGTTCCGGAAGTCTGCGGCAGCCTGCGGGAAGCCCTCGAGAACCTCGACAAGGACCGGGCCTTCCTCAAGAAGGGCGGCGTCATGGATGACGACTTCATCGACAGCTACATCGAGCTGAAAATGGAAGAGGTCATGCGCCTGCAACTTCACCCGCACCCGGTGGAATTCGAGATGTACTACAAGTGCTAGCCTGTCCTTGAGGACAGCGAGACCAGGGGTCGGCGGTCTTCCGCCGGCCCCTTTTCTTTTCAGCCTGGCCCGGGTTCGATCAGCCTCAGCAATGGGCGATCCGTGCAACGCTCACCCCCGCCGCCGCCGCGGTACAGGGGTTGGGATAGGTCTTGCCGTCGACGCCGCAGACCGGAACATATTCCCGGGTGCAAGCTCTGGGCTTGACGCGGCAGGTCCCCGATCCGTCCGCTACGGTCTGCATTTCAGGGTCTATCCGGCAATAGAGGCCCTCCGCGCATTGCAGCCCGGCTATGCCGGCGCAGGTGGCGCCGGCGCCGGACGGTGTCCGGGGCGGAACAGCGGGGGCCGGGTCCGCACTGACCGACTGACAACCCAACATGACCACCATCCCGGCAGCGGCCATTCCGATTGCACGCAGTCTCTGGGTCATGACGTCTTCCTCGGATCAGGGCGACATGGCGCCCGGACCAATTTCTTGTGGGTATTTTTGCCGATTGTAGGGCAGACCGACGGCGGCGCTTGATCATCGACCGGTTTTCGCCTGTTCTCCCGGGTTCAGGCTGTTCGGAAGGCGCTATGAAAACCAGACTCACAACCGCACTGGCCGTCAGCGCCATGATGGGTCTCGCCGGAGCCTGCGCCTCGACCACCGCAGCCAGCCCGACATCCGGCGTTGCCGGCAAGGCCGAAACCAGACCCCTCCCCGCAGGACTGGATGGCGCGACCGGCGAGGCCTTTCCGTCGACCTACAGCCCCCTGCCCTCCACCTCCACGGCGATCGTCGGCGCAACGGTGTTGACGGCGGATGGGCGCCAGATCGAAGACGGCGTGGTGCTGTTCCGGGATTCGAGGATCCTGGCCGTTGGCGGCGCCGATACCTCGGTGCCCGAGGGATTCGCCGTCATTGATGGCAAGGGCCGTTGGGTCACTCCTGGAATCATCGACGCACACAGCCATCTCGGTGTCTATCCGTCGCCGGGCGTCAGCGCCCGGTCCGATGGCAATGAGGGAATCGACCCCAACACCGCCAATGTCTGGGCCGAGCACTCGATCTGGCCGCAGGACCCCGGGTTTCACAGGGCCAGGGCCGGAGGCGTGACGACGCTTCAGATCCTGCCAGGCAGCGCCAATCTGTTCGGGGGCCGTTCGGTCACCCTGCGCAACGTGCCCAGCGTCACAATGCAGGGGATGAAATTTCCCGGCGCCCCCTATGGTCTCAAGATGGCCTGCGGCGAAAACCCCAAGCGCGTCTATGGCGGCAAGGGCCGGGCTCCGGCCACGGCCATGGGCAATGTCGCAGGCTATCGCAAAGCCTGGATCGAGGCCGCCGAATACAATCGAAAATGGGGCGACTACCGAACCAAGACGGAAAAGGGCGAAAAGGCCGACGCCCCCAAGCGCGACCTTCAGCTGGACACACTCTCCGGCGTCCTGAGGGGCGAGATCCTGGTCCAGAACCACTGCTACCGCGCCGACGAAATGGCCGTGATGGTCGATGTGGCCAAGGAATTCGGTTACCGGATCACCATGTTCCATCACGCCAGCGAGGCCTACAAGGTCGGCCCGCTGCTGGCGAAAGAGAACATCTGCTTCGCGACCTGGGCTGACTGGGCCGGCTTCAAGATGGAATCGCTGGACGGCATTGAAGCCAATGCCGCCATCGCCTTCCGGGCCGGCGCCTGCACCGTCATTCATTCGGATGATGAAACCATCACCCAGCGACTGAACCAGGAAGCCGCGATCGCCATGGCTGCCGGAAACCGGATCGGACTCAACATCTCCCCGGCCGAGGCCATAGCCTGGATCACGGCCAACCCGGCCAAGGCCATGGGGATCGGCGAGCAGACAGGCTCCCTGGTTCCTGGCAAGCGCGCCGACCTCGTTATCTGGTCGGGCAATCCCTTCAGCGTCTATAGCGTGGCGCAGACGGTGTTCATTGACGGGGCGGTGGCCTTTGACCGCCGCGACCCCAAGTTCCAACCCAAGTCGGACTTCGAGCTTGGCCAGCCCGGTGAAGGCGCGTTCCACCCATGAGACACCTGCTCATCGCCGCAGCGGCCCTGGTTCCGCTCAGCTCCGCCTCGGCCCAGACCGTGGCCATCATCAATGCCCGACTGGAAACCCTGTCCAGCCAGGGAACCATCGCCAAAGGGACTCTGGTCCTGCAGAACGGCAAGATCCTGGCTGTCGGAGTCGGGGTAGAGGCCCCGGCAGGCGCGGTGATTCTTGACGCCAAGGGCGGGGTGGTGACCCCGGGCCTGATCGCAGCGTCGTCAAATCTCACCGTGTCGGAAATTGACGCGGTCTCGGAGACGCGAGATGACCGGTCCGGCAAACTGTCGGCGGGTTTTGATATCCAGTACGGCGTCAACCCGGGATCGGCCATGATCCCACACGCCCGGCAGAGCGGCCTGACCCGGGCCGTGGCCACGCCGGTCTTGTCTCGCAGCGGCGGCGGCCATGTCCATGACGACAGTGGAGCGGGTGATTTCGCTGGCGGCGGCGGCGGCGGCGAGGGCGATCCGCCCCTGTTTGCCGGCCAGGCGGCCATTGTCAGCCTGGCGTCCGGTCAGTCGGATCTGGTTCTGGGCGCCAAGGTGGCCGTGGCGCTCGATCTGGGGCAGGCCGGAGCCGCCGCAGCCGGGGGCTCGAGAGGGGCGTCCCTCGTCCTGGTGCGCGCCGCCCTGGAAGACGCCAGGGCCTTCGCCCGCAACCGAAGCGAATATGACGAGGGGGACAGCCGCGAATTCGGCCTCTCCCGTATTGACCTTGAAGCCCTCGTCCCGGTGGTCCAGGGCAAGACGCCGCTGCTGATCCGCGTCAGCCGCGCCTCCGACATCCGGCAGGCCCTGCGTCTGGCCCGCGAGGAGAAGCTGAAGATTATCCTCGAAGGCGCCGAAGAGGGCTGGATGGTCGCTTCCGAGATCGCCGCCGCCGGGGTTGGCGTGCTGATGGATCCCCAGGCCAACCTGCCGACCAGCTTCGAGACGCTCGGGTCACGCCTGGACAACGCCGCCCGTCTTCAGGCCGCCGGGGTCCTGGTCGCGGTCATGGGAAGCCGTGACTACACCAATCTCCGCCAGGCCCGGTTCAACGCAGGGACGGCGGTCGCCTATGGCCTGCCCTATCAGGCCGCCCTTGCCTCCGTGACGCTCAATCCGGCCAGGATCTGGGGCATTGCCGACCGGGTCGGCTCGCTCGAGAAGGGCAAGGATGCGGATGTCGTCCTGTGGTCCGGTGATCCCCTGGAAACCTCCAGCTGGCCGGTGGCGGTCTTTATCGGCGGCGTCCGGCAACCCGACGGCAGCCGCCCCTTCGAACTGCGCGATCGCTACGCCGCTCCACTGTCGGCCTATCCTCAAGCCTACGTCTATGAGAGGCCCTAGGGACAACGCGATGACGGCTCCCCATCGGATGACCGGCTGACTCATGGCGCCCGCAGGTTCGACCCTGGAAGTCGGCTATCGCAACTACAACAAGATCAGAAATCTTGGGGACGCGATCAACCCCTTGATAATCGAGCATGTTTCCGGCGCCCAAGCCGCGTTCGCCCTTGGCGCCGCGCCCCACGTCCTGGGAATCGGGAGCATCATGTTTTCGGCCAACATGCGCTCCCACGTCTGGGGCTCTGGCATGATCAACGACCAGAAGCCCCTGCCCCGCTTTGACGCACGCAAAGTGCACGCCCTGCGAGGCAAAGAGACCTTTTCTGCACTGCGACGGCTTGGGCATGTCATCGGAGACATCCCTTTGGGCGACCCGGGAATCTTCCTGAACGAAGTGGCCGGGTCCTGGACAGTACCGAAAGGACCAACCTTTCGTGCCGCCGTTGTTCCGCACCACGCCTCCTTTGACATGCCAGTCTTCAAGGCCTTGGCCAGAGACCCCTCGGTAGCCGTTATCGACATGATGACCGATGATCCAGACGTGCTTTCCAGCCTTGCCCTGTCAGACGTTGTCATATCTCAAAGCCTGCATGGCCTGGTGTTCGGTGAGGCCTTGGGCAAGCCAACGCTCTGGATCTCGGCCAGCGAAGAAGACCGCTGGACCTTCAAGTTCAGGGATTGGGAGTCCATGCTGGGACGCCCGCAGCGACGACCCTTTTCGCTCGACGGGACTCTCGAGGATTGGATTTCCGCGGCAGAAACGCGGGACTGCGCCATCGACCGGTCAGCCTTGCGCCGGGCTTTTCCGCTAAAGGAAACCTGTTACCAACCGGACTCGCCCCGGCTTGGCTGGCGCGAATGTATGCTATTGGCGCCCCTCCGGATTGAGGCTGATCCCTATAACGGGCGGGTCGGCTACTGGGCAGCGACGGCCTCGGACGACCACAGCGCCTGGGCCGAAGCGCTCAAACGGCTCTGGCGAAGAGCGATCCAGCGACTGGCCTGCCCTGTCTATTCGGTCATTGTGCCGCCGGGTCACAATCCGGAGCCAGACCTACTGAGTTTTGCGTGCCGGGTACTGGACGAAAACACGCGCTACTCTTTCGCCAGCCTGGCGCCGGCGGCCGCAATCAGTGAGAAACCGACGGTCGATAAAAGCGCAAGGCTGTTAGGCGGGCCGATCGTGATACGACCCAATGGTCGCATCGATCCCTCCCAACCCTTCGTTACGATTCGAAGCTGATCAGGGGGACCGGTCCCGGGGCGATCCCGCGAGGTCGTCGAATCGCCTAGAGTTCCAAGTGAAAATGTCCAAGCCTGCACAGAACTCGCTCTTCGATGAGCTCCCTGTCCCCAAGCCTGTCGTCCCCGTCAAAGCGGCGGCGGTGTCGGCTGCAGTATCTGCACGCGAACCGTCTCAAGATGGCAGGCCGCAGACAGGATACACCGCCAGCGACATCGAGGTGCTGGAAGGCCTGGAACCCGTTCGCAAGCGTCCGGGCATGTACATTGGCGGCACCGACGAACGGGCCCTGCACCACCTGTTCGCCGAGGTCCTGGACAACAGCATGGACGAGGCCGTGGCCGGCCATGCCAAGCTGATCGAGGTGACCCTTGACGCCGAGGGGGCCCTGACGGTCCGGGACGATGGTCGCGGCATCCCCATCGACCCGCACCCCAAACATCCGGGCAAGTCGGCGCTGGAAGTCATCATGACCGTCCTGCATTCGGGCGGCAAATTTTCCGGCAAGGCCTATGAAACCTCCGGCGGTCTACACGGGGTCGGGATTTCCGTGGTCAACGCCCTGTCCGAGCGGGTGGAGGTGACGGTCTGGCGGGACGGTTTCGAGCATCGCCAGGTGTTTTCGCGGGGCAAGCCCCTGGGGGGACTGGAGCAGATCGCGCCCAGCCGCAAGCGCGGCACGGCCATCAAGTTCATTCCGGATCCAGTGATCTTTGGCGAGGGCGTGGCTTTCAAGCCGGCGCGGCTCTACCGCATGGCCAGGTCCAAGGCCTATCTGTTCCGCGGCGTGCAGATCAAATGGTCCTGCGCGCCCGAGCGCATCCAGGACAAGACCGCGGCGGAAGCAGTCTTCCATTTCCCCAATGGTCTTGCGGATTTCCTGGCGGAGCGGGCGGCGGGCATCTCCACAGTGACGCCCGAAGCCTTCAGCGGCCGGATCGAACGGACCGGCGAGGCCGGGGCGGTGGAATGGGCCATCACCTGGACTCCTCAGGGATTTGGCGAGGCCGATGGCTTCATCCAGTCCTACTGCAACACCGTGCCGACACCGGAGGGCGGCACCCACGAGAGCGGCCTGCGCGCCGTTCTGACCCGGGGCCTCAAGGCCTATGGCGAGTTGGCGGGCGAAAGGCGGGCCGGGATCATCACGGCCGATGACGTGATCGCCAATGCCGGGGCCCTGGTCAGCGTCTTTGTCCGCAATCCGGAATTCCAGGGCCAGACCAAGGAACGGCTCAGCTCCATCGACGCCCAGAGACTGGTCGAGACGGTGATGCGCGACCCCTTCGACCACTGGCTGACCGCCTCGCCCAAGGCGGCGCGGGCCCTGCTGGATTTTGTCGTCGAGCGGGCTGAAGAGCGGCTCAAGCGGCGCAAGGACCGCGATGTCGCCCGCGCCAGCGCCACCCGCAAACTGCGCCTGCCCGGCAAGCTGGCTGACTGTTCCGGTGAGGCTTCGGAAGGCAGCGAGATCTTCCTGGTCGAGGGCGACAGCGCCGGCGGCAGCGCCAAACAGGCGCGAAACCGCAAGACCCAGGCGATCCTGCCCCTACGAGGCAAGATCCTCAATGTCGCCTCCGCCACCGGCGAGAAGATGACCGCAAACAAGGAACTCTCGGATCTGATGCTGGCCCTCGGCGTCCAGCCAGGCTCACGTTTCAAGGAAGAAGACCTGCGCTACGACAAGGTCATCATCATGACCGACGCTGACGTCGACGGCGCCCATATCGCGTCCCTGCTGATCACCTTCTTCTATCGGACCATGCCGCAGATGGTGCGGGCCGGACGGCTGTATCTGGCCCTGCCGCCGCTCTATCGGATCAGCCATGGCGGCAAGTCGACCTATGCCCGGGATGACGCCCACAAGGATTCACTGCTGGCCGACCAGTTCAAGGGCAAGAAGCCCGAGATCAGCCGGTTCAAGGGCCTGGGAGAGATGATGGCCAGCCAGCTGAAGGAAACCACCATGGATCCGGTCACCCGCACCCTGGCGCGGGTCACCCTGCCCCGGTCGGAGGAGGCGGTGGAAGCCCTGGTGGAGACCCTGATGGGACGAAAGCCTGAATTGCGCTTTCGGTTCATCCAGGAAAACGCCGAATTCGTCGAGGAACTGGATATCTAGCAACCGGCCGCTAGCTTCCCGACCAGGCCCGTCGAACGGAAGATCACATGATGCTTGCCTTTACGGTCACCTTTGCCGCCATGACGGCGATCATCGCGGTCCGCTACGTTCTGACATCCGGCCTGATCTACATGCTGGTCGCGCGCCGGCCCGATGCTCCACGCCCGCCGGCCGGGGCCGTGCGTCATGAGATTATCCTGTCGCTGGCGTCATCCGCAGTCTACGCGCTGCCGGCCGCCCTGGTGATCGAGGCCTGGAAATCCGGCCAAACCCTGCTCTACACCGATCCAAACGCCTATCCGCTGATCTGGCTCCCGGTTTCGGCCATCCTCTATCTGCTGATTCAGGACGCCCACTATTATTGGGCGCACCGCCTCATGCATGACCGGCGACTGTTCCGGTGGTTTCATGCCGGCCACCACCGGTCTCACACGCCGACCGCCTGGGCGTCGTTTGCGTTTGATCTCAGTGAGGCGGCGCTGGTTGCCTGGGTGTTGCCGCTGCTCACCCTTATCATCCCGATCCATGTCGGCGTGGCCATGGGCCTGTTGATCCTCATGACGGCGACCGCGACCCTGAACCATTGCGGCGTGGAGATCTGGCCGGAGCGCTTTGTCCGCGGCCCCATCGGCAGCTGGCTGATCACCTCGACCCATCACGGACTGCATCACCGTCGCATGCTGACCAATTTCGGGCTGCATTTCCGGATCTGGGACCGACTGATGGGAACAGACGTCATGCCCGAGCCCTCGGCGCGAGCCAAAGCTGCAGGCCAGTAACATCCATCAAGACATTTCGAGACGGTCTTGCCATGGTTGTTCAGATTGACTTGCTGGCCCAAACCCCTATGTATCTCCAGACTTCGGAGCAGGTCTGGCGAATCCGCGCTGCCCGCTCGCCCAAGCACGGGCGGCTCCGGGACTTCAACAGCGTGACATGACCGATTTCTCACTTCTGGGGCTTTCGCCCCTCACCCTCAAGGCCGTCGCTGACACCGGCTACACCAAGGCCACCCCCATCCAGGAACAGGCCATTCCGGTGGCCCTCGCAGGACGGGATGTCCTGGGGATCGCCCAGACCGGCACTGGCAAGACGGCCGCCTTTACCCTTCCGATGATCGATCGACTGGCCGCCGGCCGGTCGAAGGCGCGGATGCCGCGAGGCCTGGTGATCGCCCCGACCCGCGAGCTGGCCGACCAGGTCGCGCTCAGCTTCGAAAAATACAGCAAGTACCAGAAGCTCAGCTGGGCGCTGCTTATCGGTGGCGTTTCCTTCGGCGACCAGGAAGCCAAGCTGGATCGGGGCGTCGACGTGCTGATCGCCACGCCGGGTCGCCTGCTGGACCATTTCGAGCGCGGCAAGCTGCTGATGACCGGCGTCCAGACCCTGGTGGTGGATGAGGCGGACCGGATGCTCGACATGGGGTTCATCCCCGACATCGAGCGCATCTTCAAGATGACCCCGCCGAAGAAACAGACCCTGTTCTTCAGCGCCACCATGCCGCCGGAAATCACCCGGCTGACCCAGCAGTTCCTGAAGGATCCGATCCGGATCGAGGCGGCCCGTCCGGCGACCACGGCCGAGACCATCACCCAGCATCTTGTCCGGCTGCCCATTATCTCCCCGGGCGCCAAGCGCATGGCGCTAAGGGCTCTGGTCGAGCGGGCCGATGTCCGGAACGGCATCGTCTTCTGCAACCGCAAGAGCGAAGTCGATATCGTCGCCAAATCACTCAAGGTGCATGGCCATGATGCGGCGCCGATCCATGGCGACCTGGACCAGTCCACCCGCTCCCGCACCCTGGACAGCTTTCGCAAGGGCGAACTGAAGCTGCTGGTCGCCTCGGACGTCGCGGCGCGCGGTCTTGATATCCCGGATGTCAGCCACGTCTTCAACTATGACGTGCCCCATCATGCCGACGACTATGTCCATCGTATCGGTCGGACGGGCCGGGCCGGCAAGCTGGGCGAGACCTATATGATCGTCACCCCGGCCGATGACCGGAACCTGGATAAGGTCCTGAAACTGATCGGCAAGGCGCCGGACGAGGTCACCCTCGATCTGGATTGGGCCAGCGCCAAGGAGAAGGATCAGCGTCGCAAGGAAATAGAACGGGAGCGCGGACCTCGGGGACGCCCCGAGCGCAAGGAACATCGCGGCCGCGGCCGGCCTGAATCAGAGACATCGATCGTCGGGATGGACGCCATTTCGGCAGCTCCGGCCCAGCCCAGGCCCGCTCCGGCTCCGACGCCGGTCCAGGAGACTGTTGTCGTCGAGGCGGCCCAGGACCGACCTGAAGTGGACGCCCCCGAACGTGCACCGCGCCGGGAACGGTCTGGCCGGAGCCGCGGACGCTCTGCCGCCACGACGGGCGATGGGCGCCGGGAAATGGAGCCAGCCCGGACCGAGGCCGAACCGGTGGCGGCGCCCCCGCCGATCCCCGATTCCCGGCCCGAGCGGCGCCCCGAACCGGTGCGAGGCGTTCGCGCGCCCACCCCGAGGGACGACGACGACCGCCGGGTGGTGGGATTTGGCTCGGACGTCCCGGCCTTCCTGGCCCGTCCGGTTCCCGCCACGTCCTTCAGCAAGGCCTGATACGGCCCCTGCCCGGGTCAGGACTGACCCGGGACTTCAGGACCCGTAGCCAAGCGCCTTGTCACAGGTGCGCGCCTGGGCGACCAGGGAATCCCGGCTCTGCCCTTCCAGATTTTGAGCCTCGGCTTCCTGCAGGGCGGCGGGATTGACGCTGGCCGGCACGTCACGCCGGGCGGCAAGGGCCAGGGCGGTCCGCTCGCGGTTGCGATCCAGCAGCTTGACCAGCGGTTTGTCGCCGCCGACGGCCTCAACCGCCGTCGCCGCCGCCTCATAGACCGCAAGACAACGGGCCTGCACCCGGAAATCCATCTCTGGAGATTGGGCGCTGGCCGCGAGGCCACCCGAGATCGCCAGGATCAACCCACCCATTACAGCCGCACGCATGTTCGTCATCTCTGGAACCGAACCGGAGCATCCGGCCTGGATACAGATGTAGTGGGTCGTTCAAGGCAGAGTAAGGGCGATGGGCTTGCTTCCCTGCAATAACCGGACGGTCGTACAGAATCCGACCTGACCGGGAACGCAGCCCGGCTCTCCCAAACCGGGCGGCGAGACCCCGCCACCGGTCGCCACAAGGCCTGCTTTCGCCAGAAGGACTAACCGGTGCCCCCTCCGGATCGGCTCGCCGAGCCGTTCCGGAGATGCCTCAAGGCCTGTCGCCCCGGCCGGCCCCCCAGACCCGTCAGCGGGTGGTCTGGCCGGCCAGGAACTTTCGGATCGCCGGACCATAGGGCGGCCTCATCTGGATCATCGGTCCGATGTCCTTCTTGAGCTGGGTGTAGATGGCCTTGCGATGGCTGAATTCCCGGAAGCCATCAACGCCATGGTAGCTGCCCATGCCCGACGGGCCGACCCCGCCGAACGGCAGGTCCTCCTGAGCAACATGGAAGATCACATCATTGACAGTCACCCCGCCGCTGGTCGTGTGGGTCAGGACCCGCGATTTTTCAGCGTCATCATCACCGAACCAGTAGAGGCCGAGGGGCCGGTCATGAGCGTTGATGTAGCCGATCGCCTCTTCGGTCGACCGGTAGGTCTTGACCGGCAGGACCGGGCCGAAAATCTCTTCCTGCATGACGGTCATGTCATCGGTCGGATTGAGGATCAGGGTCGGGGCGATCTTGCGATGCTCCTGCTGGCTCAAGTCCTCGGACTCGGGCTTCAGTTCGATGATCTCGGCGCCCTTGGCGCGGGCGTCCTCGATATAGCCCATGATCCGGTCGTAGTGACGCTGGGCGACCACCGAGGTGTAGTCCGGATTGTCCTTGATGGTCGGGAACATGCGGGTGACAGCGGCCTTGGCCTCGGAGACGAACTCCCCCACCCGATCTTCCGGCGCCAGGACATAGTCGGGCGCCAGGCAGATCTGGCCGGCGTTCAGGGTCTTGCCATTCATGATCCGGGCCGCAGCAGTCGCCATGTCCGCAGACCGGGAGATCAGCACAGGACTCTTGCCGCCCAGTTCAAGGGTCAGGGGCACCAGGTTGGCGGAGGCCGCCCGCATCACATGCCGGGCGATGGAGGTCGCCCCGGTAAAGATCATGTGGTCGAAGGCCAGTTCGGAAAAGGCCTGGCCGACCTCGGGACCCCCCGTGATGACAGCGACCTCCTCTTCGGAAAAGACCTTGCCGAACATCTCCTTCATCAACTCGGAAGTCCGGGGCGTGAATTCCGAGGGCTTGATCATGGCCCGGTTGCCGGCGGCCAGCACGCCGGCCAGGGGCGCGAAGGTCAGGTTGACCGGAAAGTTCCACGGGCTGATGACCCCGACGACGCCCTTGGGCTGAAAGACCACTTCGGCCTTTGCGCCAAACAGGCCGAGGATGGCCGGGCTGGTCTTGCGGCGCTCGGCCTTCATCCACTTGCGCAGGTTTTCCTTGGCGAACTTCAGGGGTCCGATCGAGCCGCTCACATCGGTCAGCTGTGTCGCTTCGCGCGAGCGGTTGCCGAAATCGGCGTTCAGCGCATCCTCGATGGCCCTGGAATGATCCACCAGCAGGCCGATACAGCGATCGATCCTGTCGATTCGCTGTTCGGCTGTCGGGGCGCCATCCTTGAGATGGGCCGCCTTCTGGCGTTGAAGGATGTCTTGCATGGCGCTGTTGGTCACGGTCATTGCCCCTGGCGTTAGAACGGCCGGTTGAATCCGGCTCAGGTGATCAGTGATCAGAATGACCGCTCACCGTGCGACCGGCAAGTGACCATGTCGGCTGTCCTTAACCAGACGTTTGGCGTTGCTGACGTAGCCTGCCCCCATCGAGAAAAAGACCGATCCCGAGGATCGGTCGAAAGCGGGACTGAAGACCAATGGCGGCAGATGTCGAGATGACCCTGAGGGGTCCAGATTCCTACCGGATCGCCCGCAAGGCAGTCGACGCCATGGAGCGTCACAACGTCTGGCCGACCGCCCTCAATTTCGAGCTCTGGTCTCATTACATCGCTGACCCGAACGGAGCCCTGGCCCGAGAACTGGGCCGGTTGATCGCCCTCGGCGAACCGATGACAGAAACTGTCAGCGAAGAGCTGGCCGCCACTTTCCTGGCCAAATCCAAGCTGAACGAACAGATTCGTGACGCCGGGGACCAGCTGTCCAAGGAACTGGCGGCTGTTTCCAAGGCCATCGAGACGGCCCAGAAATCCAACGAGGCCTATGGCCAGACCTTGGCCGGGGCCAGCCAGGAGCTGGTGTCAACCACCGACGCCAATAGCTTGAAGTCCATGGTCGCCACCCTCACCACCGCCACGGAGCGGGTGCAGAAGCAGAACCAGACCCTCGAGAAGAAGCTCTCCGAATCAACCACCGAAGTCGCCCGGCTGCGGGAACATCTCGAACAGGTTCGTCGCGATGCAACGACGGACGGCCTGACCAATCTGGCCAATCGCAAAGCCTTTGATGACGAACTGGCGAGGGCCTGCGCGGACGCGGATGAACAGGGCCTGCCCATGACCCTGGCCGTGCTTGATATCGACCATTTCAAGAACTTCAACGACACCTGGGGTCACCAGACCGGAGATCAGGTGATCCGTTTCGTGGCCAGCGTCATCGGCCGGGTCGGCGCCACTCCGCGTTTTGCCGCGCGCTATGGCGGCGAAGAGTTCGCCATGATCTTCCCGGGTGAAGATGCCGGAATCGTCGAGGCCTGCCTCGAAGAGATTCGCGATGAAGTCGCCTCCCGGATGCTGAAGCGCCGGTCGACCAATGAGGACCTGGGAACCATAACCATCTCGGCCGGCCTGGCCCAGCGCAAGACCGGTGAAGCCAGCGCCTGCGCCATGGAACGGGCGGACGCCGCCCTCTATATCTCCAAGCGGGCCGGTCGCAACCGGGTTACCAATGGCGAGCGGGTGGCCTCTGTAGCGGCCTGATCCAGTCCGGGCGCGGTTCAGCCAGAACCGATTTTTCTCTGGCGTTCCGTCACGTTATTCCCGCTTAGCTGCCTCCGAAGAGACGGCGTTAGGGAGCTGCGGACATGGACTACACTAAGATCAAGGTTGCGGTCGAAGATGGCGTGGCCATCGTGACGATGGCCGACCCGGGCACAATGAATGCGGCGGGCCTGGACCTGGCTGCGGAACTCGCCCACGCCTTCAATGATCTGGCGGGCGGCAAGGGTGGCGCAAGGGCCATTGTCCTGACCGGAGAAGGCCGCGGCTTCTGCTCCGGCGCTAACCTGGCCGGGGGCGGCGCTTCGGCGCGCGAACTCGACGTGGACGGCAAACCCGACGCCGGTCGCGCCCTGGAAACCACCTACAATCCCCTCGTGACAATCATGCGGGACAGCCCCCTGCCCCTGGTGACGGCCGTCAATGGCGCCGCCGCCGGCATCGGTTGCTCCTTCGGTCTGCTGGGCGACCTGATCGTCGCCGGCGAGAGCGCTTACTTCCTGCAGGCCTTCCGTCGGATCGGGCTGGTGCCGGATGGCGGCTCGACGTACCTGCTGCCCCGCATGATCGGTCGGGCCCGCGCCATGGAAATGGCCCTGATGGGTGACAAGATCTCGGCTGCCAAGGCGCTGGAGTGGGGCCTGGTGAACCGGGTCGTGCCGGACGCTGAACTGATGTCGGTGGCCGTCGGCCTGGCGAAACAGCTGGCCGATGGCCCGGCCTCGCTTGGCCAGATCCGGAAACTGATCTGGGAAAGCCAGGATAACAGCTGGAGCGAACAGCTTCAGGCCGAGCGCAAGGCCCAGAAGATTGCCGGCAAGTCCGATGATTTCATCGAGGGTGTTTCGGCGTTCCTGCAGAAGCGGGTTGCGGCCTTCAAGGGCCGGTAAGTCCTTCGATCAGCCATCCCACGGCCCGGGACCGATTTCGGCCCGGGCCGTTTTCGTTTTGGGGACCTTGGCGCGGTCCGCCGCCTCCACGCCCAGCCTCCCCCAGCGCGAGGCCTCCACCGGATCATCGGCCGCGGCCTCCGGCAGACAGAAGTAACGCAGGGATGCCTGGCGCTCCCGGCGGCGCTGTTGATAGACAAATGGTGTTGAACCGGCAGCGTGGAAGAGGTCGATGCTCTGGTCGTCGACCTTGACATAGATGGTTTCGCCGAAGGCCAGGGCGAACATCCTGCCATGCAGCCAGACACCCTGCCCGCCAAACATCCGTTTCACCACCACCGGGCCAAGGGGCTCGAACAGGTCAATGATATGGGCCTGAAGATCGTCCAAGAGGGCGCCCTTAAAGTGTGAGTAATTGTTCACTTGCATCGCCCGAGGGATTGTGAGTAAATGCTTACACACAACTCGAGCAGCCTTCCAATGTCCGCCAAACCTCGCATCGAACGCGCCGCCCTGGAAGTCTTTGTCCGGGAGGGAGTCGACGCCGCCACGACCCGAGCCATAGCAGCCCAGGCCGGCGTCTCCGAAGGCGCCCTCTACCGCCATTTCCGCAGCAAGGACGAACTGGCCACCAGCCTGTTCATGACCACCCATCGACGATTGTCCGGCCTGATCCAGGAAAGCGCCGACCAGGCGATCGGGATCGAGAACAAGGCCGCCGCCATTGTCCGGGCCTATTGCCAGGTGGCGGACGAGGACTGGCTGACCTTCGCCTTCCATCTGACCCAGCTTCATCGCTTCATTCCGCTGTATCAGGAGGATGGTCGGGACCCGGTCAGTGTCACCGAAACGGTCATAAAGCAGGCCATGATCACAGCAGAACTGCCGCCTGCCGATCCCAGGGTCCTGGCCGCCATGGCCATCGGGATCATCACCCAGACCGCGACCAACAAGGCCTATGGCCGCCTGGGCGAAGATCGCCTGTCGGTGCACGCCCCCCTCATGACAGCCGCCGTCAGGGCCGTGCTGTTCGCCCGCTAAATCCCAGACAGGAACGACTGCGTCATGCGCGCCTATCTATTCGCCGGCTACTACTGGATCGCGACGGTGTTTTACGCCCTGAGCGCCGTCATGCTGGCCGCCCTGCCCGGCCGGCGCCCCATGGCCGGGGCCATTAAACACTATACCCGCCGGATGATCTGGGGGATGCGGGCCCTGGCCGGTATCGAGGTGCAGGTGAAGGGCAAGGAGCGCCTGCCCAAGGGAGCCTTCATCATCGCAGCGAAGCACCACAGTTGGGGTGACGGCTTCGTCCTCTATTCCAGCGTCCCCAACCTGACCTTCGTGACGGGCGACCATATGGAAAAGTTTCCGCTGATCGGCGGGATCCTTCGCAAGATGGGGGCCATCATCGTCGACAACTGCGGCGGCCCTGAAGCCCGCCAGGCCCTGGCCGAGCAGGCGGCCACCGCAAATGCCGAGGGACGGCGCATCCTGATCTTTCCCGAGGGCAATCTGGCCAGACCGGGAGAGCATTTCCGGTACCGCACCGGGGTCTATTTCATGGCCAAGGACTTCGACCTGCCGGTGGTGCCGGTCGCGACCAATCTGGGCTGCTTCTGGCGCCAGCAGGATTTCGCCAAGACCCCGGGTCGGGCCACGGTCGAGTTTCTCGAGCCCATTCCGACCGGATTGGAAAAGGACGAGTTCATAGCAAGGCTGCAGTCCGTCATCGAGACCCGCAGCCAGGAGCTGATCGCCGAGGCCACAGGGGGGGCCGTCACGCCCTCGCTCCTCGTGCCGACCCCCGACGAGTTGCGAAAGATGGCCGGGCAGTCCTGAGCAGCTCGTCCGCCGCCGCCGCTCCCATGCGATCAAACCTGTCTGGGCAGATAGAATGGGCGAAATTCAGAGGATTTGTGCGCTTTCTTCAAACTCCCGACCTGCTGCCGGATCATGGCCGGCGGCAAGCCTAAGCTCAGGAGGCTGCGGCCGGGATGATGGTGACGCTTTCTCCGCAGCCACAGGCGTCGGTTTCATTGGGGTTGCGGAACACGAACTTCGAGGCAAGGCGGCTGATTTCATAGTCGATCACGGTGCCGATCAGGAACAGCACCGCCTTGGGGTCGATCAGAATGGTCACCCCCTTGTCCTCCACGACCTCATCATGCGGCCCGGCGCTCTCGGCATATTCGAGGACATATTCCTGGCCAGCGCAGCCGCCATTCTTCACGCCCACCCGCAGGCCGGCATAGGGCTGCTCTGCCCGGTCCATGATCTCTCTGACGCGCTTTGCAGCAGCCTCGCTAAGGCTCACGACCTTGGGTCGCGGGCGGCGGGTACGGGGTGTGACGGTGGTTTCCATGGGTGCGGAATCCGGTCCTAAAACATGTTCAGTTGCAGCTTGGCCTCGTCGGACATCCGCGACGGATCCCAGGCCGGGTCAAAAACGAGGTCGACGGTGCAGGACTTGATCCCCGGGATCAACATGACCGCATCCTCGACCCAGCCCGGCATTTCACCCGCAACGGGGCAGCCCGGGGCCGTCAGGGTCATGTCGATCGCCACATGCTTATCGTCAGAAACGTCAACCTTGTAGATCAGCCCAAGCTCGTAGATATCGACCGGGATTTCCGGATCGAAAACGGTCTTCAGCTGCTCCACCAGCCTGTCGGTCAGGACATCCAGCTCCTTCTGGGACAGGGGCGTGGCGGCGACGGCAAGCGCGTCAGCCTTGAGAATTTCGGTGGGGGTCTGGGCGGCTTCGGTCATGGGTCTCTTAAGCAAAAAAGCTGCGGGCCTTGGCCAGGGCGTCCACGAACGCGTCGGCCTCATCCAGGGTGTTGTACAGGGCAAAGGACGCCCGGGCGCTTGCCGTAACCCCGAAACGGGCCATCAGCGGCTCGGCGCAATGGGTGCCGGCGCGGACGGCGACCCCCTGTCTGTCCAGGATCTGGGCGATGTCGTGGGGATGGGCGCCCTCGACGGTGAAGGACAGGATCGCCCCCTTGTCCGGCGTGGTCCCCAGGATGCGCAGCCAATTGGCGCCGTCCAGCCTTTCGATCACCCGGTCATAGAGTGCCCGCTCATGGCGTGCGACGGCGTCACGGTCGAGATCCATCATCCAGTCGACGGCGGCGCCCAGGCCTATGGCCTCGATGATCGGCGGCGTGCCGGCCTCGAAACGCATTGGCGGGTCGGCATAGCTGATCGCTGTTTCCGTTACCGTCCCGATCATCTCGCCGCCGCCCTGATAGGGCGGCAGGGCGGCCAGGCGCTCGGCCTTGCCATAGAGAATGCCGATGCCGGTGGGGCCATAGAGCTTGTGGCCGGTGCAGACATAGAAGTCGCAATCCAGCGCCTTGACATCGATCGCCAGGTGAACCGCGCCCTGACAGCCGTCGATCAGCACCAGGGCGCCGGCCGCATGGGCGGCATCCACAAGGGTCCGGACCGGGTTGATGGTCCCGAGGACGTTGGACATCTGGGTGAAGGCCACGACCCGCGTGCGCTCGTTGATCATGGCCAGGGTCGCCGGCAGATCGAGACTGCCATCCTCGGCGACCGGCGCAAACCGAAGCACGACGCCCTTGCGCTCCCGTAAAAAGTGCCAGGGAACGATGTTGGAGTGATGCTCCATCTGGGTGATCAGCACCTCGTCGCCAGCAACCAGGGACTGGCCAAGGCAGCTGGCGACAAGGTTTATCGCCTCGGTGCAGCCCTTGGTGAAGACAATCTCGCCCTCATCGGCGCCCAGGAAGCGCGTTACGCTTTTGCGCGCCTTTTCATAGGCTTCGGTGGTTTCATTCGCCAGGGTATGAAGGCCCCGGTGGACATTGGCGTAGCTGCCTTCCATCACCGCCGTCATGGCCTGGATGACGGCCCGGGGCTTCTGGGCGCTGGCGGCATTGTCCAGATAGGCCAGGGGCCGGCCGTTGATCTGGCGAGACAGGATCGGAAACTGGGCGCGGATGGCCGCCACATCCAGTTCGGCGCCCCGGTCGGTGGAATGAGTCTGGGAAAGCATCAGAGGTCCGTTCCAAGCTGTTGGGCGGCCCAGGCGCGGGCGATGTCGCGGGCACCGTCATGCTCGATACGGTCGATCACTTCTCCTACAAACGCTGTGGTCAACATGGCGCGGGCAACATCGGCCGGGATCCCGCGCTGACGGGCGTAGAAGATCGCTTCCTCGTCCAGGGCGCCGATCGTGTTGCCATGGGCGCAGGAGACGTCGTCGGCAAAGATCAGCAGTTCCGGCTTGGCGTCGACCTCGGCCCGATCACTGACGATCAGGGCGTGATGGCCCATTCGCGCGTCGGTGCGGTCCGCCCCGCGCTCCACGACGATCCGTCCCTGGAACACGCCACGGGCCTGGTCACGGACCACGCCCTTGGTCATCTGACTGGTGGTCCCGTCGACACCGCCGTGGGTGACCACCGTGGTCAAGTCGGCATGACACTGGTCGCAGAGCAGATAGGCTCCATCGAGCCGTACGGTGGCGCCGGCGCCGGGATGCGCGACCCGGGTCTCGATCCGCTGACGTCGCGCACCCGTGGTCAGGACGGTCTGTTCCAGAACGGCATTAGCGGCCAGGGACACGGTCGCCGTCGAGACAGTAATGCTTGAGGCATGGTCCGCCGCCAGAACAATCCTGCGGAGGCTTCCTCCGGCCTCGACGATAATGTCGATGTCCGCGCTGGTCACGGCGCCGTCGGCCTGGGCTTCGTAGGATTCCAGAACCAGAAGGCTGTCGCCCGAGCGAACCGTGATCCCGAACCGGGATGGGTTGCTGCTGGCCTGAGTGGCCACATGGCGAAGCTGAAGGATCGCGTCCTGTCCGCCGACAGTCACAAAATCAGCCGCGCCCTGGACATGGCCATTGGCGATAATGATTTCGTCGCCGCCGAGCTCAGAGAAGGGGCCTGCCTCGTGAACTGCACCTGCCTCGGCCGCCGGCGGCAGGACGCGGATGAGGCCCCGCAGATCGGTCCAGCGCCAGTCTTCATCCCGACGGGATGGCAGCCGGGTCAGGTCGCCTGTGCGGAGGGCAGAGGCGAGGGTCATGCCGCCACCTGCACATACTTGTCGTAGCCGTCCCGCTCCAGCTCGAGCGCCAGTTCCGGGCCGCCCGAGGCGACGATGCGACCGGCGGAAAGAACATGGACACGGTCCGGTTTGATGTAGTCGAGCAGCCGCTGATAGTGGGTAATGACCAGCATGGCGCGGTCTGGCGAGCGCATGGCGTTGACGCCAGCCGAAACGATCTTCAGGGCGTCGATATCCAGGCCGCTGTCGGTCTCATCGAGGATCAGCAGACGCGGCGACAGCATCGCCATCTGGAAGATTTCCATCCGCTTCTTCTCGCCGCCCGAAAAGCCGACGTTCAGGCTGCGCTTGAGCATCTCGAAGTCGATCTTCAGGGAGGTCGCCGTTTCCCGGGCCAGCTTGAGAAAGGCCGGAGCGCCGATCTCGGCTTCGCCCCGCGCCTTGCGCTGGGCGTTCATCGCCGTGCGGATGAAGGTCAGGGCCGGAACCCCCGGAATTTCAAGCGGATACTGGAAGGAGAGAAACACCCCCCTGGCCGCCCGCTCATTGGCCTCCAGGCCCAGCAGATCCTCGCCATCCAGGCTTGCCGCGCCGCTGGTCACCTCATAGCCGGACCGTCCGGTAAGCACATAGGACAGGGTCGACTTGCCAGCCCCGTTGGGCCCCATGATGGCATGGACCTCGCCGGCTGGCACATCGAGGGTCAGTCCCTTGATGATCGGCTTGTTGGCGACAGAGGCGCAGAGGTTATTGATCGCGAGCATTGTTTTTTTTCATATTTCTCTATTGCACTATCGAATGGGACAGCGCGCGTCTCCCTTCCCCGAGACGGGGGGAAGGGCCGGGGATGAGCATGAGGCTTCGATGGGTTTCAGAAACTCCAGCCGGTTGCCGAAAGGGTCGAAGACGAAGGCCCGCTCGACGTCAGCGATTTCGTCGTCCGGCTTCACGGCGTAGCCCGCCGCCCGGGCCAGGTCCGACAGGGCCTGTACGTCGTCGACCTCGAAGGCGACATGGGCCTTCACATTGGCGCGGAAGTCCTGCTCGACCCCCAGATGAACCTTGATGGCCCCGGACTCGAACCAGCACCCGCCGCGCGCCGCCATTGCGGGCGGCTTGGGAACCTCGACCAGGCCCAGCAGATCGCCATAGAAGGCGCGCGCCTTCTCTTCCCCGCCTGGCGGGATGGCGATCTGGACATGGTCGATGGCGCGCAGCATCAGCCGACGGACCCTTCAAGGCTGATCGCCACCAGCTTCTGGGCCTCGACGGCAAACTCCATGGGCAGTTCCTGCAGGACCTCGCGGACAAAGCCGTTGACCAGCAGCTGGACCGCCTCTTCCTGGGTCAGCCCTCGCTGCATGGCGTAGAAGAGCTGTTCCTCGGACAGGCGGGTGGTGGTGGCCTCGTGCTCGAATACCGACTGTCCGTTGCGGGCCTCGATGTAGGGGACCGTATGGGCGGCGCAGTCCTTGCCGATCAGCAGGCTGTCACACTGGGTGAAGTTGCGGGCGCCGGTCGCCTTGGGATGGGCGGAAACCAGACCCCGATAGGTATTCGAAGACCGGCCGGCGCTGATCCCCTTGGAGATGATCCGCGAACGGGTATTGGCGCCCAGATGGATCATCTTGGTGCCGGTGTCGGCCTGCTGGCGGCCATTGGTGATGGCGATGGAATAGAACTCGCCGCTGCTGCCTTCGCCCCGCAGGACGCAGCTGGGATATTTCCAGGTGATGGCGCTGCCGGTCTCGACCTGTGTCCAGCTGACCTTTGATCGGTCCCCCCGGCAGTCGGCCCGCTTGGTCACGAAGTTGTAGATGCCGCCCTTGCCGGTCTCGGGATCGCCCGGGTACCAGTTCTGGACCGTGGAGTATTTGATGGTTGCGTCTTCCAGGGCGACCAGCTCGACCACGGCGGCATGCAGCTGGTTTTCATCCCGCATCGGCGCAGTGCAGCCCTCGAGGTAGGAGACCTGGGCGCCCTTGTCGACAATAATCAGAGTCCGCTCGAACTGGCCGGAATCCTTGGCGTTTATCCGGAAATAGGTGGAGAGTTCCATGGGGCATTTCACCCCCGGCGGCACATAGACAAAGCTGCCGTCGCTGAACACCGCGCTGTTGAGACAGGCGAAATAGTTGTCGCTGACCGGCACGACCGAGCCGAGGTATTTGCGGACCAGTTCCGGGTGCTCGCGGATGGCCTCGCTGATCGGGCAGAAGATCACCCCGACCGCGGCCAGTTCCTTCTTGAAGGTGGTGACGACGCTGACGCTGTCGAACACCGCATCCACGGCATAGCGCGGCGCCCCCTGGACACCGGCCAAAACCTCCTGTTCGCGCAGGGGAATCCCCAGCTTGGCGTAGGTGGCCAGGATCTCCGGATCGACGTCGTCCAGGCTCATGGGGCCATCGCTGCCGGACTTGGGCGCAGCGTAGTAATAGCTATCCTGGTAGTCGATCTTCGGGAAACTGACCTTGGCCCAGTCCGGCTCATCCAGGGCCAGCCAGCGCTCGAAAGCCTCCAGTCGCCAGGCCAGCATCCAGTCCGGCTCGTCCTTCTTGGCCGAGATGAACCGCACCGTGTCGGCGCTCAGGCCCCTGGGGGCGAATTCCTGGTCAACATCGGTGACAAAGCCATGCTTGTAGGCCTCCAGTTCACCGACCTGATCGACGGTTTCTTTGACAGCGGCCATACTTACGCGACTTCCCTGACTTGGTTCTGGCGAGACAGATGGACTTCCAGCGCAGCCAGCCAGACGTCGCCCGCCCGGGTCCAGTCCGCCTCGCTGCTGTTCCAGCCTCCACTGATACGGATGGAGCAGGCCGCCAGATCAGGCCTGCCCATCGCCGCGACCGTCCGGCTGGCCTTGACCTTGCCTGAGGAACAGGCCGCCCCGGCGCTGATCATCACCCCGCCAAGGTCCATGTGCATGACCTGGGTCTCCGACGCCCAGCCGGGCATGGCGACGCAGAGGGTCTGGGGCAGCCGCTCGGCGCCCGCGCCCAGGACCACGGCGCCGGCCGCCTGCAGGCGAGCCTGGAGTCCATCCCGCCAGCGGGCCTGATCGGTCCAGCCTGCAAGGTCCTTGAGCGAAGCCTCGGAGGCAGCAGCAAATCCGGCGATGCCCGGCAGGTTTTCCGTTCCCGCTCTGCGGCCCCGCTCCTGACCGCCGCCATGCTGGCGCCGGACGAGGGTGGCCCGGGTCCCGCAAACCAGGGCTCCGACACCCTGGGGACCGCCCAGCTTGTGAGCTGACAGGGCCAGACTGTCTGCGCCAAGCGCGCTGAAGTCCGTGCCGATCTTTCCGGCCGCCTGGACGGCGTCGACATGCAGCCAGCCGCCGGCCGGCCGGACGAGATCGGCCGCCTGGGCGATGGGATGGACGACGCCGGTCTCGTTGTTGGCCAGCATCAGGCAGACCAGCGCCCTGCCCGGCAGGTCGAGGGCCTCGGCCAGGGCCGGCAGATCGATAACGCCCTGGGCGTTCACCGCCAGGGTCGTGACGGGCAGGCCGCTGGCCTGGGCATTTTCCCAGACCGCGTCATGTTCGGTTGCGCCAACGAGAATGCGATCAAGGCCGCTGCTCACTGCGCTGTGCAGGGCCAGGGCGTTGGCCTCCGTTCCACCGCTTGTGAAGGTCACCGACCCGGCCACGGCGCTTATCAGGCCGGACACCTGCTCCCTCGCCTGCTCCAGCACCCGGCGAGCTGCGCGGCCTGAAGCGTGGATAGATGAGGGGTTGCCGCCCTGGTCGAGCATGGCCATCACCGCCGCCCGCGCCTGCGGTCGGACCACCGATGTGGCGTTATGGTCGAGATGGACCGGGTTCATGCGGCGGCCATCTGTTCGGGGCGCAGCCGGCCGGCAAGAACGTCCTCGAGCGACACCGAGGCCAGATAGGCGTGGAGCTGGCGGCCCATCTCTTCCCAGAGTTCATGGGTCGAACAGCGGGCTCCGCCCTTCATGCAGCCCCTGGACGCCTCAAATCCGCAGCGTGTGGCCCTGAGGGGCTCGTCCACCGCCAGGACGATGTCGGCGATATGGGTGTCGGCCGCCGGTCGGGCCAGACGGTATCCGCCGCCGGGTCCCCGAAGGCTCTTGACCAGGCCCCGGCGCCTCAACCGGGCGAACAGCTGCTCCAGATAGGACAGCGAAATTTCCTGACGCGCCGCGATATCGGCGAGGGAGACGGCTCTGGAACCGTCTTCATCCTGACGATCTGCCAGATCTGTCATCGCCATCACGGCATAACGGCCTTTGGTCGACAGGCGCATTGCGGATTCCTTGGCGTCCGACGCGGGCGTTGTGCTACAGCCCCCGGCGCGTCGGCGGGGCCGGCGCGACCTGCGACTGATCTAGGAAGACCAAGCGCATTGGTCAAGTATTCTGAGCCGCCCCAGAGGAGACGTTTCCCATGCCCGAAGTGGTCCTGACCGGCGCAGCAGGCCGAATTGAAGGTCGCTATTCCCCCGGGAAGCGCGAGAATGCCCCCATTGCCCTGATCCTGCATCCACATCCGCGCGCCGGGGGTCACATGAACCACCCTGTGGCGGTTCAGATGTATCACCTCTTCATGAAGCGGGGCTTTTCCACCCTCCGGTTCAATTTCCGCGGCGTGGGGCGCAGCCAGGGTGAGTTTGACGGCGGCATCGGCGAACTGGCCGACGCAGCGACCGCCCTGGACTGGTTGCAGACCACCAACCCCACGGCGACCCAGTGCTGGGTGGCCGGCTACAGCTTCGGGGCCTGGGTCTCGATGCAGCTTCTGATGCGCCGGCCGGAGACAGACGGTTTCATCAGCGTGTCACCGCCAGCCAATATGTACGATTTCAGCTTCCTCGCCCCCTGCCCCGCCTCAGGCCTCTTCCTGCATGGCTCCAACGACACCGTTGTTCCCCATGTCGAGGTGGAGCGGGTGGTGACCAAACTGCGCTCCCAGAAGGGTATCGTCATCGATTACGAACTGATCGAGGGCGCGACCCACTTCTGGGCTGAAAACCTTCCGAACGTCGAACAACAGGTCGGCGACTATCTCGACAAACGCCTTGCTGCAGAGCCTGCCTGATGAATCTGGACGCCATCGCCATCGGCAAGAATCCCCCCGTCGACGTCAATGTCGTCATCGAAGTGCCCCTGGGCGGCGAACCGATCAAATACGAACTCGACAAGGACGCAGGGGTCCTGATCGTTGACCGGTTTCTCTACACGTCCATGCGGTATCCGGGGAACTACGGCTTTATCCCCCACACCCTGTCGGGCGACGGCGATCCCTGCGACGTCATTGTGCTGAACACCCGCGCCATTGTGCCGGGCGCCGTCATGAGCTGCCGGATCGTCGGCGTGCTCCTGATGGAGGACCAGGCCGGGATCGACGAGAAGCTGATCGCTGTCCCCTCGTCCCACCTGACGGCGCGCTATGACAGCGTGAAATCCTACACCGACCTGCCCCAGATCACCCTGGACCAGATCGAGCACTTCTTCAGCCACTACAAGGACCTCGAGCCCGGCAAGTGGGTCAAGGTCAGTGGCTGGGGCGATGCCGAGCAGGCGCATCAAATGGTGCTGGACGGTATCGAGCGGGCCCGCGCCCAAAAGGCCTGATCCAGCACAGGCCCGCAGGCCATCGCCCGGGTCAATAGAGCAGGAAGGGTCGCCGGACTTCGATCCAGGCCTGCTCGTCGCGCCCTGCAATGGCGTCGAGATCGCCGGCTTCGGACGCCGGATCATCAACCCATTGTCTCAGGCCGGGGCCGCCGTTGATCACGTCTATGGCCAGCCGGTCGAGCACATATTCGTAGGGAAAATCCCGCCACAGCGGGTAGCCGGGATAGAGCTGCGCTATGGCCTTGAAGGCCAGGGCCTGAAGCCGCCAGGGCTGGAAAGCCTGATGGTCGTAACCCGGCCCCTCGGTGTGGATCTGGACCCCGCTGCACAGGGCGCCGACATGCTTGTGGAAGGTCGGCTCGAAGTTGCAGGCGCGCAGCTGGCAGCCGCGCAGCCATTGCGGCGCCAGGGTCCGCATCCGCGAAACAACATCGGCGGCGTCTATGTCCGGCGCTCCGAACAGTTCCAGCGGCCGGGTGGTGCCACGCCCCTCGGACAGGGTCGCGCCTTCCAGCATGACGGTCCCGGCATAGGCCCGGGCCATCCAGAGATTTGGCGCATTGGGGCTGGGGTTGATCCATGTGCGCTCGCCCAGGGGCCAGCCAAATCCGGGCCCCTCGTCAGGACGCCACCCCTCCATCCCGATCACCCGGTAGTCGACCTCCAGCCGGTTGGCGGCGATGAACCAATGACCCAGTTCGCCGAGAGTCATGCCGTGGCGCATGGGCATGGGGCCGGCGCCGACGAAACTCTCCCAGCCGGGCAGAAGGGTCATGCCCTCCACCGGCCGGCCGGCCGGATTGGGCCGGTCCAGAACCCAGACCGCCTTTCCATGCTCGGCCGCGGCCTCCAGCACATAGAGAAGCGTCGTGATGAAGGTGTAGATGCGGCAGCCAAGGTCCTGCAGGTCGACCAGGATGACATCAAAGGTCCCCATGGACTGACCGGTCGGCCGCCGGACCTCGCCGTACAGGCTGAAGACCGGGATGCCGTGGACAGGATCATTGAAGTCCGGCGACTCCATCATGTTGTCCTGCTTGTCGCCGCGCAGGCCATGCTGCGGACCAAAGGCCGCCGTGACCTTCAGGTCCGGGCAGGCGATCAGGGCGTCCAGGGAGTGGATCAGGTCCGCCGTCACAGAGGCCGGATGAGCCAGGAGGGCCAGGCGGCGTCCCTTGAGGTCAGCCCGCAGATCGGGGTCGGCCAGCAGCCTGTCGATGCCGAATTTCACCATTGCACCACGGTTGGAACGTCGCATGCGAAGGCGACAGGATGATGGAAGTCCGGTTTACCCGGCGGATGGGCGAGCGCCCAGAAGGATTTGCGGCCGCTGGCCTCTTCAATGATCGCGGAAAATCCCATGCGCCAGGGACGGTCAAACGCGAGGCCTGCGGAGGCGTCCAGCTCAATAGTCGCGATCAGGCCACAGGAACCCGCCGCGCGGCGCCCGAGGGCGCTGACGCGCGGCAGATCAAGGCTGGCCATTCCCAGGCGATACCCGTCAAAGCGATAGGCGGCCCATTGGGACGAAGGCGAGAAATTGAACTCGAGATAGCTGCCCCCGGCGCCTGAATGAATGAAGGCCTCGAAACAGGTTGCTTGCCAGAGGCCATCCGCCCGTCCCGCAGGGTGGATTGGAGGAAGCCTGATGTGCGAAACATCGCCAAGCAAGCCGAAGGTCAGGACAAGGCTGTCAGCCGTTCCACGGCGCACGGCGACCTCCACCGATCGCACGACGTCGGTCGGGTGGTCAGGATGCGGGGTGAGGTCCAGTCGCATGGACTCTGGATAGCGACAGCTTGACGCCGGTCAATCGGGAACGCTATGCGCAACCGGATGATCGCTGCCCGCCCCCCCTCCAGCCTCTATCATCCCCGCTCGTCCTGACGAGCGGCGCTGCGATCGCATGCCGCGTCCCACCGGCGGCATGTGCTCCCTCCCGAACACCAAACAGCGTCGCCGGCCCCTGTCCAAAAGGAGCCTTCCCATGTCTATCGACTTGCAGACCGATCCACCCGTGATACAGGCCGCCGCCATGACCGACGCGCCTCAATTCAAGTCCGCCTTCCTGCGCACCATGCGCGAACGGGGCTTCATCCATCAGATCACCCATCCGGACGACCTGGATGCGGCGGCGACCGATGGCTTGATCACCGGCTACATCGGGTTCGACGCCACGGCTCCCAGCCTGCATGTCGGAAGCCTAATCCAGATCATGCTGCTGCGCCGCCTGCAGCAGGCCGGTCACAAGCCGATCGTCCTGATGGGCGGCGGCACCACCAAGGTGGGTGACCCGTCCGGCAAGGACGAGGCCCGAAAGATGCTCACCGAAGATGACATCAAGGCCAATATCGCCAGCATCCAGCAGGTCTTCGCTAAATTTCTGACCTTCGGGGACGGACCGACCGACGCCATAATCGTCAACAACGACGATTGGCTGAGCAAGCTGGGCTACATCGACTTCCTGCGGGAGTTCGGCGTCCATTTCACGATCAACCGGATGCTGGCCTTTGACTCGGTCAAGCTGCGGCTGGATCGCGAACAGCCCCTGACCTTCCTTGAATTCAATTACATGTTGATGCAGGCCACGGACTTTCTGGAGCTGAACCGGCGGTTCGGGTGCAGTCTCCAGATGGGCGGCTCGGACCAGTGGGGAAACATCCTCAACGGCGTCGAGTTGATCCGACGGGTCGACGCCAGGCCCGCCTTCGGCATGACCACGCCTCTCCTCTCGACCTCATCCGGCGCCAAGATGGGCAAGACGGCGGCCGGAGCGGTCTGGCTCAATGCCGACCTTCGCAGCCCCTATGACTACTGGCAGTTCTGGCGCAACACCGAGGATGCCGATGTCGGCCGGTTCCTGGCTCTGTTCACCGACCTGCCCATGGACGAGGTCAATCGCCTGGCATCCCTGGATGGCGCAGCGATCAACGACGCCAAGAAGGTGCTGGCCGACGAGGCGACCCGGATGCTGCACGGAGAAGAGGCTGCAGCCCTGGCCAGACAGGCGGCGACAGCCGCGTTCGAACAGGGCGCCCTCTCCCAGGAACTGCCGACCATCAGCGTTTCAAGCGCCGTCCTGGCCGAGGGGATCATGCTGGCCGCCCTTGCCGTTGACGCAGGCCTCGCCAGCTCCCGAGGGGAAGCGCGCCGGCTCGCCCAGGGCGGCGGGCTTCGCCTGAACGACCAACAGGTCACCGACGGCATGCAGATGGTGACCCCCGCCGACCTCATAGAGGGAGTCGTCAAACTGGCGGCCGGCAAGAAGAAGATCGTTCTCGTTCGGCCCGTCGATTGACCAGCAAGGATTGAACCCATGACCAAGAACCTCGCCATCGGCGACCCGGCGCCCGACTTCGAGCTTCCCACGGACCAGGGCCAGGTCAGCCTGGCTGGCCTGAAGGGTCAGGTCGCCATCGTCTATTTCTATCCAAAGGACGATACAGGCGGATGCACCAACCAGGCCAAGGCCTTCACCGCCGCGCTGCCCGATCTTGAAGCCCTGGGGGCGATTGTCATCGGGGTTTCCAAGGACAGCCTGGCCAGCCACGCCAAGTTCCGCGCCAAGCATGAGCTTGGCGTCGTGCTGGCGTCGGACAAGGACAGCGATGTGATCGAGCGGTTCGGCGCCTGGGTCGAGAAGAGCATGTATGGGCGGACCTATATGGGTATCGATCGCTCAACCTGGCTCATCGATCGGGAGGGCGTGCTCCGCGCCATCTGGCGCAAGGTCAAGGTTCCCGGGCATGTGGAGGCGGTCCTGTCCGCGGTCAAAAGCCTGGGCGTCTGAAGAGAACGGGGTCAGGGGCTGGCCTGCTGACGGTCCTGCTCTGGAAGAATATTCCCTATTCAGGGGCGGAACCGCCCCAATCCGGGGCGCTTCCGCCCCTGAACTGCCTTTACAGGTTCTAGCCAGGCCGTCCTGGAACCGTTTCCTGTTTGAAATCGTTGCAGTTCGGCGATAGTTGACGCCTACCGCGCGAAGGGCCTTGCGCGACCTGATCACTTCCATGCATATCCGCCTCGGACAGAATACGGGTATCGGGGGCTATGGCGTTTTCACGCTTGCGACAGGTACGCAGAGCTCTTCAGGAGCTTTTTCCAGAACGGCACCTGTATGTCCGCTCCGGCGGCGAAATGCGCGGCTATGTGCTGTCTACCGGCAAGCAATTGGCCGGGGCCGGCTTCATAGCGCTGATTTCACTCTGGATGGGCGTCTGTACCGCCGCAATGCTGGTCAACGCCCTGTCGGCCGGTGAATCCGACCAGGAACTGGTCAAGCAGAAGGCCTATTTCGAACGGGTCACGGCAGACCGGCAGGCCAGGCTGAACAGCGCCATGGCCCAACTCAACGCCACAAACGGCTCGCTTGGCGACCTCGCCATGACCGTCGAAAAGCGCCACGCAGCCCTCGCCCAACTGTTCCAGGAATTCAAGGGCGTGCCCGGGGCAGCTGAAGCGCTGGCCCCCGCCAAGCCCCGGCTTCTGGCCAAGAGTCCTGTCGAGCGTGTGCAGTACACGAGGATGGACCAGGAACGGCTTATCGAAACCGCAGACAACTTTGCTCGATCCAGAGCGGAGCGACTTCGGGCGGCCTTTCGTCTCGCGGGGCTGACGCCGGACAACTTCGCCTCCAGAGGCGCCGCCCTCGGCGGCCCGCTGATCGAGGCTCGCGACCCCCGGGCCCTGGCGGTGGTGCTGGACGTGGATGAGGATTTCGCCCGCCGGATCCAGCGCGCCGCCTCGAACATGTCAGATATGCGGGGCCTTTCCGAGGCCTCCAAGTCCCTGCCCTTCTACCGGCCAACGGCTGCGGCGGCTGTTTCGAGCAGCTATGGCGTCCGGCTGGACCCCTTTACCCGCCGGCCCGCCTTCCATTCGGGCCTGGACTTCCCTGGCGGCTTTTTCACCCCGATCCTGGCGACGGCCCCCGGGGTCGTCTCGTTTACCGGCGTGCGGTCAGGATATGGCAACACTGTTGAGCTAGACCATGGTCGTGGTTTCAAGACCCGCTACGCCCACCTGCAGGGGATTGCGGTTTCCGTAGGCCAGCGTGTCGGCATAGGTCAGCGGATTGGCGCCATGGGATCAACAGGCCGCTCAACCGGCCCCCATCTGCACTATGAAATCTGGGTCGGCGGTCGCCCCCAGAACCCCAACCGTTTTTTGAGAGCCGGTGAATATGTTCAGCAAGCCCGCTAACAAGCCCTCCACGCCGGTCGCCAAGCCGGCCTCAGCCCCCGAACCGATCGCCAGCCAGGTCGCCATCGAGGCGCCTCGCGCCAAACCTCGCGTCGCCTCGCTGATTTCCAGCGGCATTAGCATTGATGGCGGTGTCACCGGTGACGGCGAACTGCAGATCGACGGGATCGTGCGCGGTGATGTCCGCGTGGGCCGGCTGACGGTCGGAGAAACAGGCCATATCGAAGGCTCGGTCTATGCCGAGGCCGCCGAGGTCCGGGGCCGCATCGTCGGTTCGGTAACAGCCAAGCAGGTTCGCCTGTACGGCACTTCCTATATCGATGGCGACATCACCCATGAGCAGCTGGCCATGGAAACCGGCGCCTTCTTCCAGGGCCGCAGCCTGAAATTCCAGCGCCCGCCGGCGCCGCCTTCCGCCCCTGCTCCGACCCCGGTCAGCATGAGTGCGCCGGCAGACACAGGCCTGGACATGCCTCGGCCGATCAGCTGAATTCGGCCAATCGCTCTATCTGAAAGAGCCCGTCGCCTCTGGCGGCGGGGCTTTTTGCTGCCTGACCCTTCGGGACAGGGCGTCGGATCATAAAGGAACAGGCGCTAGTTCAGAATGTTAGAGCCTGTTTCGATCCGACCCCCGCTTCGCACTTTTCCGAACATGCTCTAGGCGGGCAGGAACTTCAGGGCGGCCCCGTTGTTGCACCAGCGAAAGCCTGTGGGCCTCGGACCGTCCGCAAACAAATGGCCCTGATGTCCGAGACAACGGGCGCAATGGTATTCGGTTCTCGGGATCAGCAGCGAGAAATCCTGCTTGCGGCCGACGTTCTTCTCGATGGCCTTGAAGAAGCTGGGCCAGCCTGTACCGGACTCGTACTTCCAGTCGCTCTTGAAGAGGGGCAGGCTGCATCCGGCGCAGACATAGACCCCTTTCCGCTTTTCCCGGTTGAGCGGGCTAGTTCCGGGCCGCTCCGTGTCGGCCTTTCGTAGAACCCGATAGGCTTCCGGGCCCAGGCGCTGGCGCCATTGCGCATCGGTCAGTCGGCGCAGTGGCGATGAGGCAAAATCAGAGTCACCCGCCAGGGCGGGCCGACTGGCGAGGCTGGCGAGCAGGCCGGCGGAGGCCAGCAGCAGATGTCGGCGTTTGAGGTCCATGGGTCCAATATGGCGCTGCAGGGCGGCGAGACCAGTCACAGCTCGACACAGTCGGTTGAAGCCCCGTGAAGACAGCCAGGAGAACCTGCCCCGGCGCGCCTAGTTCTCTGTCGCCCCGGCCCTGCGCCAGAGATAGAGCACATCAGGCTCCTGTTCCTCGTTACCGGATCCGTCCGTCATCCGGACAACAGAAAATCCCGCCCGTTCGTAAAAGGCCCGGGCTCGCAGATTGCGCTGAAAGGCCCAAAGCCGGAGGACCGAGCCAGATCGGCGCGCGTCCTCAAGAAGGGCGAAGCCGACTCCGCAGCCCTGCCGGTGCGGATGGACATAGAGATGGTGCAGCCAGTCCTGGCCCGAAGCCGCGAACCCTGCCAACTGTTGATCCAGGACGGCCAGAACGACCCTTTGGCTGGCCAGAACCTCCTCGCGAAAGAAGGCCAGATCCTCCTGCGGCGTGTGCGGGTCCAATAGCCAGGGCATGGCCGTCCGTCTGCTCAGCCGGTGCAGGCGGGCGACCTCGCCAGCGTCCTCGAGGGTCGCCACCCTCAGCGTCAGCATTACAGTCCGGCGCCTTCAGCAAGGCCAAGCATCAGATTCATATTCTGGACAGCGGCCCCTGAGGCCCCCTTGCCCAGATTGTCCAGCACGGCGACCAGCCTGGCCTGCCGTCCGCCTTCAGGACCGAAGACATGAAGCCGCAGATGATTGGTGCCATTGAGCACTTCGGGATTCAGCCGATCCAGTTTCGAGGTCTGGCTCAGCGGAACGACGTCGACAAAGGCTTCATTCCGATAGGCCTGCTCCAGCACAGCCTGGATATCCCGGATCCCCGGGCCGCCAGACAGACGGTCAAGATGAAGCGGAATCTCGACAATCATCCCCTGGGCAAAGCGGGCTACCGAGGGGGCGAATACCGGCGGCTGGGCCAGACCGGCATAGACGGTCATCTCCGGCACGTGCTTGTGCTGAAGACTCAGCCCATAGGCCCGGAACGCCTCGCCATCAGAGCTCTCGAATTCCGCGATCATCGCCTTGCCGCCGCCTGTGTATCCGCTGACGGCGTTGATGGTGACCGGATAGTCCGACGGCAGCAGACCAGAACTGACAAGTGGCCGGATCAAGGCGATCGCTCCCGTCGGATAGCATCCGGGATTGCTGACCCGGCGGGAGGCGACGATCGCCGCCCGCTGGTCGGGGTCCATCTCGGCAAATCCATAGGTCCAGCCCGCCGCCGTCCGGTGAGCGGAAGAAGCGTCGATGATCTTGACCGAGGGCGAACGGATCAGGGTCACCGCCTCGCGGGCGGCATCGTCAGGCAGACACAGAATGACCAGATCGGCCTGGTTGAGCATGTCCGCCCGGGCGGCCGGATCCTTTCGATGCAGCGGATCGATGGACATCAGGCTGATGTCTTGCCGCATCGCCAGCCGTTGTTGAATTTGCAAGCCGGTGGTTCCGGCCTCGCCGTCGATGAAGATCCTGGGGGACATTGCGGCCTCCGCAGCCAAACCAAAGAAAAAGGGCGCTCCGGTTTCCCGAAACGCCCTTTTCGCAACGTGATGAGACGTCGCGCGCTAACGCTTCGAGAACTGGAAGCTACGACGGGCCTTGGCCTTGCCGTACTTCTTGCGTTCAACAACGCGGCTGTCGCGGGTCAGGAAGCCGTGCGGCTTCAGGGCCGCGCGAAGACCTGGCTCATAGTAGGTCAGAGCCTTGGACAGACCGTGACGCACGGCGCCAGCCTGACCGGAAAGGCCGGAGCCTTCAACGGTGGCGATGATATCGAACTGGCCGACCCGATCGGTGACCTGGAGCGGCTGGGCGATCATCATCCGCAGCACGGGGCGTGCGAAATAGACTTCCTGGTCGCGGCCATTGATCGTGATCGTGCCTTTGCCGGGCTTGATCCAGACACGGGCGATGGCGTTCTTGCGCTTGCCGGTCGCATAGGCGCGACCGAACTTGTCGATCTTGGGCTCCGCCGGCGCCGCGTTGGGCGACGAGGACAGGGCTTGCAGGGCTTCGAGACCTTCGGCCATCAGGCGCTCCGCACGTTCTTGGCGTTCAGATCAGCGAACGCAATGGATTGAGGGTTCTGCGCGGCATGGGGATGTTCCCCGCCGTTGTAGATGCGCAGATGAGTCATCTGGGCGCGGGCAAGGGGGCTTTCCTTGGGGAGCATGCGCTCAACCGCCTTTTCCAGCACCCGCTCGGGGAACCGGCCGTTCAACTGCTTGCCAGCGGTGACCTGCTTGATGCCGCCCGGGTGACCGGTGTGACGGTAGTAGATCTTCTGCTCGAGCTTGCGGCCCGTGAACTTCACCTTGTCGGCATTGACCACGACGACAAAGTCGCCGCAATCGACATGCGGGGTATAGTCAGGACGGTGTTTGCCGCGAAGGCGCATGGCGATGAACGATGCGAGGCGGCCAACAACGGCGTTCTCTGCATCGATCACGATCCAGCTCTTCTCGACCTCGGCGGGCTTCAGCGAAGCCGTGGTCTTCATCATGGGTTCGATATCCAGTTCGTGAGGAAGCAGCGGGCTTCCGACGTGAGGGCGGGCAATTACGGGCTGAAGCCGGCGTTGTCAATCCATGCGAAAGAGCAGGGATCGCCCGATCATATTGTTTTTATTATAAAATATGCTTACGGTAATATAATACCGTAATTATTCCGGCCTGAAATCGACCTTTTCGCCCGCGTCTCGGTCGAAACGGTTGGACCGTGGGTTTCAAAGCCCTGTAACTCGGGGCATGACATCCTCAAGACGCAGGTTCCTGGCGGGGGCATTGCTGGCCTCTGCAGCCGGTGAAGTTCATTCCAAAGAGGCGGCGCCCCGCCTGTACGGACTCATCGGCAAGATGACTGCCCACCCCGGCAAACGAGACGCCCTGATCTCCATTCTGCTGGAGGGCGTCGCCGGGATGCCAGGTTGCCTCAGCTATATCGTGGCCCGGGACCCGACCGGTCCCGACGCCATCTGGATCACTGAAGTCTGGGACAGCCCGGAAAGCCACAGTGCTTCCCTCAGACTGCCGTCCGTCAGGGCGGCCATCGCCCTTGGCCGCCCTCTGATCGCCGGAATGGACGCAGGAATCGAAACCGTTCCGGTGGGCGGCCACGGCCTCTCTCTATGATTTGAGCGAAAGTCTGCCGCCTAGGTCCTCCGGACCCGCCAGGCAAGATAGGTCGCCGCCAAAAGCAGAAGCACTGCCCCTGACTGGTGCAACATGCCCAGCCAAACGGGCGTTACAGCCATCAGGGTAATCACCCCGAGCACGGCCTGCAGCAGGATCACCGCGGCAAGGCCATAGGCTGCCAGGCGGGACTGAGACGCGAGCATGCTGGAAGGGCGGGCGGCAAGGATGGCCACCGCCACGGCCGCCACAGACAGACCGTAGGCCCCGAGCCGATGATGAAACTGCACCGAGGCCTGATTGTGGGCCAGGGTCATCCAGAAGCTTCCGGCCCAATAGTCCTTCGGCCACATCTCCCCGTTCATCAGAGGCCAGTCGTTGAATATGAAGCCAGCATGGGTTCCAGCGACCAGGGCGCCAAGCAGGCACTGCAGGAAGACCCCGCCCAGCAGCACCAGGGTCCAGGGGCGCCAGGGTCCGGCTGAGGCATTGCGGACCTCGCCATACCAGGCCTCCAGGGCAGTCCAGATGACCAGAACAAAGAGGGCCAGGGCGAGGCCAAGATGGATTGCCAGACGTTCCGGCGCCACTGAGACGCGCTCCGACAGGCCGCTGGACACCATCCACCATCCGACCAGACCCTGCAAACCGCCGAGCCCGAACAGAAGTCCACATCGCCAGAACAACCGGCGGGGCACCTTGCGCAGGACCAGAAGGGTCAGAAACGGCGCCAAAAACACCAGGCCCACCAGGCGACCGAGCAGACGGTGACCCCATTCCCAGCCATAGATGACCTTGAACTCGGGCAGGGTCATATCGCGGTTTAGCAGGTGATATTGCGGAATCGTCTTGTACTTGGCGAACTCCGATTGCCATCCAGCCTCATCCAGGGGCGGGATGGCGCCGGTAACCGGTCGCCATTCGGTAATGGACAGTCCTGACCCGGTCAGGCGCGTGGCGCCGCCGACCACGACCATGGCCAGAATGAAGGCGGCCAGAACGAACAACCAGACTGCGACAGACCGGGACCGTTGCTGGGATAACAAGAAAGGCATGGCGGGCTCCTACGCGTCCCAACATCTTCGGTCCAGAGCCTGGAAAGACATGCTAGGCTGACACGAACAGATAGATCGCAGGATACGGAACGCCATGCCCATGCCCGGCCTCTTTGGCCTGGTTGTCATCAGCCTGCTTTTGGGCGGCATGGCGGCGAGCCTGTTCCGCCGACCTCGTCTGACGCTCGCCGCCATGACCGGCTCCATTCTGGCGGGAGTCACAACCCCATGGGCTTTCCGCGCGGCCGGCTGGCCGGTCCAGTCCTTCCATGTGGTCCTGGCCGTAATGCTGGCGGTGGCGCTGCTTGTCGCCTGCGGCCTTGCCTTGCTTGGCGTGCCCCAAAGGAAAACAACGGATAAAACGTCCTCCAATTCAAGGAGTTACAGGTCTGAATAGGCCGATATCCGTTTCACACCCGCCGGAAAATGCTCTAGTTATCGCGCTTTGACCCAACCGCGGCGGACAGACCCAATGACCATGATCTTGAAGAAAATCGTCGGGACCCTGGGGATCCTGCTGTTCCTAGCGCTCTATGCTATGGCCGCAGTCAGTCTGCATGACCGTCTGCCGGACCATCGGGCGATAGAGTTTCTGTACTTCGCTGTGGTGGGAACGGCCTGGGGACTGCCGCTCTTCCCCCTGCTCTCCTGGATGAACCAGGAGCCCAAGGGCTCCAAGGTTCAGGAGAATGGTCGGAGCGACAGGATTTGAACCTGCGACCCCTTGACCCCCAGTCAAGTGCGCTACCAGGCTGCGCTACGCTCCGACACAGGAAGGAGGGTCCTTATAGGGATGACCCTGCCCTGCGGCAACGGACAATCTTGCTGAATTTCAATGTGTCTCTGGCCGTCGCCCCAAGCGGACGAATTCCCTGATTTCAGGGGGCTGAATTCGACCCCGCCCGCTCTGTGAGAAGGTGATCGAGCCGCTCCCGGGCCAGCAGCAATTGCGACAGGGCGTCCGACAGCCGGCGCCTGGCATCATCGGAGAGGGCCTCACTGTCACGGTCAGGGCCTTCCAGCGAGACGGAATGATCGAAGGACAGGCCCTGGCCTGCGCCGAGCAGCGCCTTGAGTCCCTGGTCCTTGTGCAGCTTCTGGACACCCTTGATCGTCAGCCCCTCATCGTGGAGCAGACGCCTGACACCAGCGAGGACGACGATATCCTGAGGCCGGTAAAAGCGTCGCCCCCCTGCCCTCTTCATGGGACTTATGAAGGTAAATCGGGTCTCCCAGAACCTCAGCACATGTTGAGGCACGCCGAGTTCATCGGCCGCTTCCGATATTGTGCGAAAGGCGTTCGGGCCTTTGGCCAACGGCGGCCCTAACCTTCGAGCGCTTGATCGATCCGCGCCTTCATCACCTGACTGGCCCGGAAGCCGATCACGCGACGCGGCTCGATCTCTGCCGGTTCGCCGGTCTTGGGGTTCCGTCCCATCCGGGCGCGCTTGGCCCGCACCTGGAACACTCCGAAACCGGAAAGCTTCACCTGCTCGTCCTGCTCAAGGGCCTGGGCCATCAGGTCAAGGGTTCGCTCGACAAGCTCGGCGCAGTCTTGCCGGGTCAACCCGACCTCTTCATGGACAGCTTCGCACAGTTCCGCTCTTGTAAGCGTCGCCCCCTTCATGGGACCTCTCCCCAGACCACCGAATACCCATCCATGGCGCGATTATTGCGCCACGTCAAAGGGTTCTGCCGGCTTGCGCAGTCGGCTTCTAGAGTCGAACGACACAGGCGCCCCAGGTCAGGCCGCCTCCCATGGCTTCCATAAGCAGCAGATCGCCAGGCTTTATGCGACCGTCCTCGATGGCATGGGCCAGGGCCAGGGGTATGGACGCCGCTGAAGTATTGGCGTGGATCGCGACGGTCTGGATCACCTTGTCTTCGTCCAGACCCAGTCGATTGGCGACACCCAGCAGGATCCGCTTGTTGGCCTGGTGCGGAATGAACCAGTCCACCTCAGCGATGGCGACGCCAGCCTGGGCTGCCGCCGCCTCGACGGCTTCGGAGATATTGATCACCGCGTGGCGGAAGACCAGGTTTCCCTGCATGCGCAGCTTGCCGACCGTGCCGGTAGTGGACGGCCCGCCGTCGACATACAGCAGATCCTGCTTGGTTCCGTCGCAGCGCAGGGCGAATCCCAGAAGTCCGCGATCGGAGGTATCGCCCCGGCCGGCCACAGGCTCGACCACTACAGCGCCGGCCCCGTCACCGAACAGCACGCAGGTGCCACGGTCAGCCCAGTCCATCAGCCGCGTCATCGTCTCGGCCCCGATCACAAGGGCGCAGCGGCTATGCCCTCGGGCCACGAAGCCGTCCGCTACGCTCAAGGCGTAGACAAAACCGGAGCAGACAGCCTGAACGTCAAAAGCGATGCCGATCCCGCAGCCGAGCTTTCGCTGGACAATGGCCGCCGTGGACGGAAAGGTCAGGTCAGGGGTGGTGGTTGCGACGATGATCAGGTCGACGTCGGCCGCCGATTTGCCGGCAGCCTCCAGCGCCCGCTTCGCCGCCGCCACAGCCAGGTCCGAGACAGCGACATCGTCAGCCGCCCTTCGGCGTTCCCGGATCCCTGTCCGCTCCGTGATCCAGTCGTCGCTGGTGTCGACGATCCTGGAAAGGGCCTCATTGGTGACGATGTCCGGCGGCAGGTAGCCCCCGACGCCGGTGATTGCTGTCCTTGTCAGGTCGGTCATGCTGCGGGCTCTGCCCCGGCGGCGACAGCGCGCCGGGCCTCGGAAAGGCGTTTCACACTGCGATCGATCTCGGCGGCGAAATCGCTTCTCGCCAGATTGATCGCGACCTGGACGGCCGAGGCGTAGCCTGCGGCGTCGGCGCCGCCGTGACTCTTGACCACAATGCCATTGAGCCCCAACAGGGGGGCCCCGTTCACGGCGCCAGGGTCCATCCGGGCCTTCAGGGTCTTGAGGGCGCCTGAGGCCAGCAGGGCGCCGGCTGTCGCAAGGGGACTGGAGGTCAGGGCAGACCGGAGCTCTGCGGCGAAAAACCGCGCCACCCCCTCTGCGGTCTTCAGCAGGACGTTGCCTGTGAATCCGTCGGTCACCACCACATCGACCGTTCCCCGGGCGATATCGTTGCCCTCGACAAAGCCGTGATAGTCGAACTCGAACGCGGTGCTGCGCAGCAGGGCATGGGCCTCCCGGACCTCCTCGTGCCCCTTCTGCTCTTCTGAACCAACGTTGAGCAGGCCGACCTTCGGTCGGTTGACGCCATGGATCGCGTGATGGAAGGCCGCTCCCATGATGGCGAACTCGACCAGTTGCTCGGCGTCGCTTTCCACATTGGCGCCAACATCAAGGACGGTTGTCACCCCCCGCATGGTTGGCCAGCTGGCGCTGAGGGCGGGCCGCTCCACATCGGGCGCCATTCGCAGCAACAGCATGGAAATCGCCATCAGGGCGCCGGTGTTTCCGGCGGAGATCGCAGCCTGGGCCTCGCCTGACTTGACGCATTCGACCGCGTTCCAGAGGCTGGAGCCCTTGCCGCGGCGCATCGCCTGGGCCGGCTTGTCCTCCATGGAGATCGCCTTTTCGGTATGGCGTATCTCGCAAACCGGCCGCAAAGCCGGCATGCGGGCCAGCTCCGGCTCGATCGCGGCCTGGCTACCATGCAGCAGAAAGCGAACGTCGCCGCCAGCTGAGCTGCGCAGGGCGATCGCCAGCGCCGGTAAGACGACGGACGGGCCATTGTCGCCGCCCATCACGTCGACGGAAAGAATCATTGGATCGGGCAAAGCGGGCCAGTAGCTCCCGGATACGTCCCTTGGACGAAGCGGCCGGACGATAGCGTCCGAGCCGGGCGATGCAAGCCTTGGCGAGATCCGCCTGTCAGGCCGGATCCTTTCCCTGAAGCTTTTTGAGCACCGAGAAGGGAGAAATCACGGCCTGGTCGCGCGGGGGCTCGAAGACCGCCCCAGGCTTGCGCGGGAAGGGATCGATTTCAAGCGCCAGATGCTCGACGACATAGGCGGCCACATCGATCCGGTCCGATTCGAGCACATCCGGCGGGTCATCCCCCTCCGGATCAATATCGACTTCGGCCAACTCGAGGCTCGGGGCGGCGTCACTGCCGGCCGGCACGGCCCGAACCGTGAAATGTCCGGTTAGGACCTGTTCGAAGGGTTCGCCCGAGACGCTGCAGATCTGGGTCACGCGCGCCTCCAGAACACCATCGATTTCGGCGCCATCCAGCCATGGACGAAGCACGACCCGGCCGGTGAGCCGGTCCAGCCGTTCGAGATCCAGCTCACGGGCGATAGCGATTCGGGTTGGCCCATCCGCCTCGAGGTCCACCACCTGTCTTGCCCGTCCGACCTCTGCAAGCGTGACAAAGCGCGACCAGAGCGGCGGCGGGCTCAGATCTTCGGCCAAGTGACGCTCCCGGAAAGAAAGAATTCCAGCGGCTGCTCGGCAAGGCTTGACCGGGTCTGCAGGATGTAGCCGCAAAGGGCCCGGGCGGCGACCGGGTCGCCCTCGAACAGGGTTCGCTCGACCAGGGCCTCAAGGGAATGCTGCTCAGGCAGCGCATCCAAGGCCTGATCCATCGCCCGCACCCGACCATAGAAAGCCTCGGCCAGCTTCTTCATCCGCTTGGAGACCGCAAGATCCCCAATGCCCATCTCGCGAAAGGCGTCATCCAGGCCCCGGGTGTAGCGATCCACAAGAAACTGCGCTGTTTCTGCGGCCTGGTCCCCCTGCGCCTTCAACCGGTCAAGAAGCAGAATCACATGCAGGCTGTAGAGTTCGAACCGCCCCTCGCGGGTGTCGGGTACGCCAAGATCGCCATAAAGAGCGGGTTGGCGCGCCTGGGCAACAGCCCCGGCATAGAGGGCTTCCGCCGCAGTCTGGGCCGGTCTTGGCCGTTTCCAAAGCTTGAAAAACATGTCCGCCTCGATTTCGCCCTGCCCAAGCTCTACAAGGCAGGCATTGAACTAGGCCCAGACGGGCGATAGGTCAAAGGTCACACCGTCCGGAGACGTCATGTTCCGCAAGTCCGCTCTTCTGCTCGTCACCGCCAGCGCCCTGTTCGCCGGCGCCTGCACGCCCATGACGACCTATTCGGGGTTCCAGGTGGTCGAAAGCAATCCCGCCGACGTGAAGGTCGGCGAGGACTCCAAATCGACCGTCCTGGCCAAGCTGGGCTCGCCATCAGCCACCTCCATGACCGAAAGCAAGGCCGCCAGGCCTGGCGAGGAAATCGGCGCTGCAGGGGCCCTGGACTCCAATCTCTGGTTCTACATGAGCCAGGTGACCGACCGGGTCGCCTTCTACAAGCCCCGCGTGGCCAAGCGTGACGTGGTGGCCGTCTCCTTCAGCGCAGACAGTGATCAGGTAGCGTCCGTCAACAGCTACACCCTGGAAGATGGCAAGGTCATTGCCTTCAACGGCCGGGAAACCCCGACCCGGGGCCGGGAGATCACCATTCTCGAACAGCTTCTTGGCAATGTGGGCCAGGGTGGCGTTCTGCCGCGCGACGACAGCGAGGGCCTGCCGGGCAGCCGTCCTGGCGACACCCGCTGATCGACGGCTCCGAGGGACCGCATCTATTGATCGTCTGCGGTCCCCAGCGGCTGTAGCGCGCTGGCCCTGGCTTCGAAACAGGCCATCAACCGGGTGACGGCCGGCTCAAAATTCGCCGCAAAAATCCGGTCCAGCATCGGAACCTTGAACTCGAAGTCGATGTCGAAACCGACTTCGCATCCCTCCGGAACAGGGGTGAAGGTCCAGCGATTTTGCAGGCGGCGGAACGGACCGTACAGAAGCGAGACCTCGATGATGTGGCGCACGGAGTCGCGCCGCACCCGGGTGGCGAATTTTTCCCTTAGAAAACTGAAGGCGACCGCAGCTTCCGCGTCCAGCTGATCGATCCCGTCGACAGCCGGCCGACGGTTCCAGACCCTCATGCTCTGGCACCAGGGAACGAAATCCGGATAGCGCTCCACATCCCCGACCAGTGAAAACAGTAGCGTGGGCGCGTGGGGCAGAACGCGGGTGACCTGATGGCGCAAGGGCCTAGCTCGCTCCGGCCTGGGCCAGACGGGCGGCCTTGAGACGTTGAAAGTCTTCGCCGGCATGGTGTGATGACCGGGTCAGGGGACTGGCCGAGACCATCAAAAACCCCTTTGACCGGGCGATCTGTTCCAGGGCGGCGAATTCATCGGGCGTGACGAACCTGTCGACGGGGGCATGCTTGCGGGTCGGCTGCAGGTACTGTCCGATCGTCAGAAAATCGATTCCGGCGCTGCGCATGTCGTCCATGACCTGCATGATCTCTTCCCGCGCCTCCCCCAGTCCAACCATCAGGCCTGACTTGGTGAACTGGTTCGGATCCCGCTCCTTGACCCGCTCGAGCAGCCTCAGGGAATGGTAGTAACGGGCGCCGGGGCGGATCGACAGGTAGAGCCGGGGCACAGTTTCGAGATTGTGATTGAAGACGTCCGGGCGGGCGTCGATGACGATCTGCTCGGCTCGGCCCTTGCGGAGAAAGTCGGGAGTCAGGATCTCGATGGTCGTTTCCGGCGCCGCTGCGCGGATCGCATGAACCACCTCGGCGAAATGTCGCGCCCCGCCATCCTCGAGATCGTCACGATCCACCGAGGTGATGACCACATGCCGCAGACCCATCCTGGCGACCGCCTCAGCGACCCGGCCGGGCTCCGAAGGGTCCAGCGCCTGGGGCTTTCCGGTCGCCACATTGCAGAAGGCGCAGGCGCGGGTGCAGACATCGCCCATGATCATCATGGTGGCGTGCTTCTGGGTCCAGCATTCGCCGATGTTGGGGCAGGCAGCCTCTTCGCAGACCGTGGTGAGGCCATGCGCCTTCACGATGGAACGTGTTTCCTGGTAGCCGGCGCTGCCAGGAGCGCGAACCCGCAGCCAATCCGGCTTCCTGAGCACGGGCGAATCCGGCCGCGCCTGCTTTTCGGGATGACGCACCTTGGGCGTCAGGGTGTCGATCAGAATGGCCATGACCCCTAGATCAGCGTTCTGGCCGCAGGGATCAAGGGTCATGACAGCCGATGACACAGCCTGCGCATTTGCCGGCCCTGTGGCGGCCAGGCCCTTGCTCAATCGGGCTGCAAGCGGACACAGTCGGGGAGATGACCGGTCGACACCTCCTTCTGGTGCTTTGTTGCCTTCTGGCCGCCTGCGGCCAGGGCCAGCCTCGTGACGCCTTTGTCGACACGCGTCTGCCGCCCGGCCTTGCAACCCGGTTCTTCCCGCCGGAGGGTTGGGCCTGGGGGCTGGTCCAGACCGGCGACTATCCCGCCCAGCGCTATGGCGTTTCTTCGCCCCGCAACGCCCCGATCGCCCACATCCTGATCCTGCCAGGCTATGGCGAGAGCGCCGAGACCTGGTTCGAGACTGCAGGGGAACTCAACGCCAGGGGCTACGCCGTCTGGGTTCTGGAAGCGGCTGGCCAAGGCGGCTCGGGGCGCTATTCGGTCGCTGCCGACACCGGACACATTCCTGATCCCGAAGCGGATCTCCAGGCCATACGGGCCATGATCCGCGCTTCCCTCCCCCAGGACCGAAAGCCCCTGATCCTGGTCGGCAGTCAGTCCGGCGGCATCCTGGCCATCCTGGCGGCTTCAGACAGGTCGGGTGCCAAGCGGCTTGTCCTGTCTGCCCTGCCGCCGCCCTCGCAGGTGACATCGATGGAGACCGGCCTGACGCGGTTGGGACTTGGCTGGTTGCGCGACCCCCGCCAAGGCGGCTGGCGCCGAACCCAGACGCCGCTCAGGGGGGCTGACCCCTATCGGGGGAGTTTGGCGCATGATTGGCAGGTCGCCAATCCGGACCTGCGAATGGCCGCTCCCAGTATCGGATGGCGTGTGGTCATGGCCCAGGCGGGCAGTGACGCCGCGAAACGCCTCGCGTCCATTGACCTTCCGGTCCTCATGATTGACAGCGGCTTGCCCTTCGAAGGCGCCTGCAAAAGGGCCCCGCGTTGCAGGGCCCTGCGCATCGCCGATACGGCGTCAGACGTCCCTGGCCACCTGCTCGTCGACCGTTCCCGTTCGCAATGGATCAAGGCCATCGACGGCTTTGTTCAGCAGGAGCCTGAACTTTCGCCCCGGTCCGGTCCGCCGCCCAGGATCGATGAGCCCTAATCGCCTTTTCAAGTGGAAGGGCTCTCTATAGGTTCAGCGCAACAAATCTGTTGAGAAACCTTGGGGAGTTTCGCCTAGATGCCGCGTGCCTATGATGCGCGGGAGGCAGAGCGGTCGCTGTTTGATGCACTGCTCGTCGCCCGGGACCGCCACGGGGCCAAAAAGCCCATTCTGGAAGACCAGAACCGGCAACCGCTCTCCTACACCGACCTGATTCGGGCCAGTTTTGCGTTGGGACGCAAGATCGCAGGCTTTACCGAGCCTGGCGAGCGGGTGGGCCTGTTGCTGCCATCCAGTGCCGGAGTCGTGGTTACGTTTTTTGGCCTTCACGCCTTTGGCCGCGTGCCCACCATGCTCAACTTCACCTCCGGCCTCAGAAATCTGCGGGCTGCCTGCAAGCTGGCCGGGGTCAAGACCGTTCTGACGGCCCACGCCTTCATCGAGCAAGGCAAGCTGCACGACCTGATCGACGCCCTCGAGACCAGTTGCAAGGTCGTTTATCTGGAAGATGTCCGCGCCAAGATCGGCATCGCTGACAAGCTGTATGCGGCAGCGGCGGGCGCCATGCCCAAGGCTTTCCGCACCCGGTCGCGTCCGGACGATGCCGGGGTCATCCTCTTCACCTCCGGGAGTTTCGGAGCGCCCCGGGGCGTTGTGCTGACACAGGCCAACCTGATCGCAAACGCCGAGCAGATCGCCGCCCATATCGACCTTGATCCAGCCTGGGTGATGTTCAATCCCCTGCCCACTTTCCACTGTTTTGGACTGACCGGTGGCGTGATTTTGCCGCTGCTGACGGGCATGAAGGCCTTTCAGTATCCCTCCCCGCTTCACACCAAACAGATTCCGCCCCTGATCAAGGACAGCGGCGCTTCCATCCTGCTGGCCACAGACACCTTTGTGAACCAGTACGCCCGAGCCGCCGACCCGGGAGATCTTTCGGCCCTGAGGTTCATCGTCTGCGGGGCCGAGAAGGTGCGGGAGGAAACCCACAACCTGCTGGCGGACCGTTTCGGCGGGGTGCCGGTGCTTGAAGGCTACGGCGCGACCGAAGCGGCCCCTGTGGTGGCGGTCAACAAGCCCGATGACAACCGTCGAGGAACCGTCGGCGGACTGCTGCCGGGAATGGAATATCGTGTCGAGCCGGTCGAAGGTATCGCCGAAGGCGGCCGTTTGATGATTCGCGGTCCCAACATCATGGCGGGCTATCTTAGGGATGACGGCGGCGTCGATGCGCCCGAGGGCGGCTGGCACGATACCGGCGACGTCGTCACCATCACGTCTGACCGCTGGATCGTCATCAAGGGAAGGGTGAAGCGCTTCGCCAAGATCGGCGGGGAAATGGTATCCCTCACGGCCGCCGAAGATCTGGCCTCGGCCGTCTGGCCAGATGCCCGCCACGCCGTGATCTCGATGCCTGATCCCCGCAAAGGTGAGCGGCTCGTCCTGGTGACGGACAGGGCCGACGCCAGCGTTTCGCCCCTTCTGGCTCACGCCCAGGCGATCGGGGCGCCGGAACTGGCAGTTCCGCGCAAGATCCTGAAGGTTTCCGAGATCCCGGTCCTGGGGACCGGCAAGACCGATTATGTCGCGATCCAGCGCATGGCCGACTCAGACGCCAGAGCGGCCTGACCAGGCACACAGGCTCCTGGCCGATCTTGGGCTGGTCTAGCGGGTCGTCGGATCGGGAAGGCCGGCGACATCTGGCGCTCCCGACCGTCCGGCAAGGCGTCAGACCTCGGCGCCGCCCCGGGTGGCGCCCACCCGCTGGGCCAGGGAAGCCGCCATGAACTGGTCCAGATCGCCGTCCAGCACCCCGTCCGTGTCACTGGTCTCCACACTGGTCCGCAGATCCTTGACCATCTGGTAGGGCTGCAGAACGTAGGATCTGATCTGGTGGCCCCAGCCGATATCGGTCTTCTGGTCCTCGAGAGCCTGGGCCGCTGCTTCACGCTTCTGCAGTTCCAGTTCGTAGAGGCGGGCCCGGAGCATCTTCCAGGCCTCGTCCCGGTTCTGGTGCTGCGATCGGCCTGCCTGGCAGGCCACGGCGATCCCGGTCGGGATATGGGTCAGGCGGACAGCCGAGTCGGTCTTGTTGATATGCTGACCGCCCGCTCCGCTGGCCCGATAGGTGTCCGTGCGAACGTCCGACGGATTGATCTCGATTTCGATAGTGTCATCCACCACCGGATAGATCCAGGCCGAAGCGAAGCTGGTGTGACGCTTGGCGGCCGCGTCATAGGGGCTGATACGCACCAGCCGATGGACCCCGCCTTCCGTCTTTAGCCAGCCATAGGCATTGGGACCCTTGACCTGCAGGGTGGCGGACTTGATCCCGACGCTCTCGCCCGGGGTCTCCTCAATCAGGTCCACAGAATAGCCGTGGGCCGTCGCCCAGCGGCTATACATGCGCAGCAGCATGTTGGCCCAGTCACAGGACTCGGTCCCTCCGGCTCCGGAATTAATTTCCACATAGGCGTCGTTGCCATCGGCCTCTCCGGACAGAAGGGCCTCGAGCTGGGCCCGATCGGAACGCTCCCGCAGGAGCTTGAGCTGCGCCCGGGCATCCTCCAGGGAGGCCTCGTCGCCCTCCATATCGGCCAGTTCGGCGAAATCAACGGCGTCGACCAGGTCTCGCTCAAGAGACCTCACCGCTTCGACCCGGGACGCCAGCTGTTGCCGGTCCCGCATCAGGGCCTGGGCCTCGGCAGGACGATCCCAGAGCGTGGGGTCCTCTGCCCGGGCATCCAGTTCATCCAGGCGTCTTAGGGCTGGATCCCAGTCAAAGACGCCTCCTGAGCAGGGCGATCGCCTGCTCGATGTCAGCCTTTGCGGCCTCGACATCCGGTCTCATGAAACGACTCCAAGCACAGTCTGGTCAGGGGGATGAACAATAGGGAGGGCGTCAGTAGCGACCCGCGGGCTTCAATACAACCCGCTCAGATCATCCGGCACCTTCGGCCGGGGTGGCGGCTTCTGTTCCGGCGGCGGGGCGACCTGTGGCACGAAGGCGTTGCTATAGGGAACAGGACCTTCGGGCTTGGGCCCGCCGGGGACGGCGACCGCGACCTTTGGCTCGGTTCCCGGCCTGAAGGCCTCCCGTATACCGCCGACCATGGCGAACTTCGCCTGTTTGGGTGGCTCGAAGGGAGTTGGCGGCACGTCCTTCAGGGCGACCTTCATGAAGTCGATGAAGATCGGCAGGGAGGCGACCCCGCCGACCTCCCCTTCTCCCAAAGACCGGTTATCATCAAATCCGACAAAGACACCGACCACGATCTGCGGCGTATAACCGACAAACCAGGCGCTGCGATATTCGTTCGTCGTCCCGGTCTTCCCGGCGATCGGCCGACCCAGAACCCGGGCCTGGGTGGCGGTGCCCCTCTGCACGACGCCTTCCAGCATGGAGGTGATCTGATAGGCGGTTACCGGATCGATCACCTGCTTGCCGTCAGGCGCGACCCGGGGGCTTTCGTCACCGTTGAAGCCGTTGTTGCACCGGGGACAGTCGCGCTTGTCCGCCCGGAACAGGATCTTGCCTTCCCGGTCCTGGATCATCTCGATGAGATGGGGATCCACCCGACGACCGCCGTTGGCGAACCCGGCATAGGCGCTGGTGATCTTGAGCGGCGTGGTTTCGCCGGCCCCCAGGGCCATGGCCAGCACCGGGGCCATATTGTCAGTCACCCCCATCTTGATCGACAGGTCGGAGATCTTGCGCATGCCGACCCCCTGGGCCAGCCTGACTGTCATGGCGTTGCGCGACAGCTCCAGGCCCCGACGAAGGGGCATAGAACCATAGTACTTCTTGTTGTAGTTTTCAGGCGTCCAGGCTTCGCCATTGATGGCACCCTTGAAGGTGATCTGGGCGTCAGTAACCATGCTGGCCGGGGTGTATTCATCCTCCAGAGCCGCAGCATAGACGAAGGGCTTGATCGCGGAACCGGGCTGTCGCATCGCCTGGGTCGCGCGATTGAAGTTGGACAGCGAGAAGGAATAGCCGCCCACCATGGCAAGCACCCGACCAGACTGGGGTTCAATAGCGACAAGAGCGCCATTGACCAGAGGCACCTGACGCAGCCGATAGGCCCCAGGGGTCGCGGAAGCCGGCTCGACAAAGATCAGATCGCCAACATTGAGGCCCTTGCCGGCCCGGGCCCAGGCTACGTCCTCGGAAACCAGTGGCCCGGCAGGCGCGTTCTTGACAGGTTGGACGATCACTCCGCCTTCGACCTGCTGGATTCGGGCTGCGCGCCAGTCTCTCCGTTCGGAAGGCGGCGTCTTCGACAGGGCGGCGGCCTCCCAGCCCTCGGCCTGTTCGGCTGCACCCCAGGCGCCACGCCAGCCATGGCGACGGTCATAGGCCTCGAGCCCGTTCATCAGCGCGACGCGGGCGGCGGTCTGAAGGTTGGAATCGAGGGTGGTGCGCATGTAATAGCCCCCCTCGGTCAGCCTTTGGCCCATTGTGGCCAGGCCCCGTCGCCGGACCTCTTCGACGAAATAGTCAGCGTCCTTGTATTTGGCTCGCGAAGGCGCGGCCTGGACCACAAGGTCTTCCTTCATCGCCGAATCGGCCTCGGCCTGGCTCACCCAGCCCAGTTCCGCCATCTGGCCGATGATCCAGTTGCGTCGGCCGATGGCGTTGGCCTTGTTGCGGATGGGATGATAGTTTTCGGGGCCCTTGGGCACTGCGGCCAGATAGGCCATTTCCGACAGGGTCAGGTTGTCCAGAGACTTGCCAAAGTAGTTGTAGGCTGCTGCAGCGACACCGTAGCTGCGATAACCCAGCCAGATTTCGTTGAGATAGAGTTCGAGGATGTGGTCCTTGGTCAGGGTCTGCTCCAGACGCCTTGCCAGGATGGCTTCCTTGAACTTGCGCCCGAGGGTCGCATCACTGGTCAGCAGGACATTCTTGGCGACCTGCTGTGTGATGGTCGAGCCCCCTTCAAGGCGCCGCCCCCGGACGACATTGAGGACATTCTTCAACATGGCCCGGCCAAGGCCCTGAACATCGACCCCGCTGTGATGGAAGAAATTGCGGTCCTCGGCAGCGAGGAAGGCCTGGACCATCCGCGGCGGCATCTGGTCGTAGGGGACAAAAATGCGTCGTTCTCGGCTGAACTCGCCGATCAGAGTTCCATCCCAGCCATAGACCCGTGTGGCCGTCGGCGGGCGATAGTCGACCAGGTCGCCAGCGTCCGGCATGTCGTGAAACAGCACGGCGGCATAGATTGCGATCGCAAAGCCTGCGACGGCGATAACGCTGAGCACGGCGATCCCGAGGATGGCGACCCACCGCTCAGGCGGGTTGAAAACCGGCCAGGACCCCCGTGCAGCTTTTTCAGACATGGGATTCCTCTAGCGCGCGCCGACGCAGGCGCCAATGTCGGTCTGCAGGCGCGGAACCAAAATTGCGCGAGTGCGGCGCCGGATGCACGGCGCCGGAGGTTGTTCCTATCGCGAAGCGATCCGGACGCCGCGGGCGAACCACTGGTCGATAGCGTCGCCGACCCGGTCCACCAGACGGTCCTGCTCACGACTTGAGGTGAGCAGGGTCTCGTCACGAGGACTGGTGATGAAACCCATCTCGAGGAGCACGGCCGGCACGTCCGGGGCGAGCAACACCATCAGATTGGCGTCCCGGTGGCTTCGTCGCAGCATCGGGGTGACATCCGAGATCTGCTCGACCAGCAGTTCGGCGAATACAGCGCTGCGATTCTTGGTCGACCTCTGGGTCAGGTCGAGGAGAATCTGCCCGACCCCCCGGTCACCACCGGTGACGCTGGCGTTCATCAGCCAGTCTTCCTTGTTGAGCACCCGGGCAGCCCGACCTTCGCCCTTTTCGGAAAGTGTATAGACGCTGGCCCCGCTGACATCGGCCGGACCGGCGTCGGCATGGAGAGAGATAAAGAGGTCCGCATCCGCCTTCCGGGCGATCTGGACCCGGGTTTCCAGGGGAACATAGACATCGCTGTCCCGCGTCAGGATGACGGTGTAGCGACCCGAACGTTCCAGCCGCGCCTTGAGACGCCGGGCGGCCGACAGGGTCACGACCTTTTCCTGGGCGTTTCGCCCCAGAGCGCCGGGATCACGACCACCATGCCCGGCATCGATGACAATCACCTTGCGGCCAGACGGACGAAGCGCCCGGATCGATGTCGCAACAGCCGGCCTGGCCACAGTCGGGACCGGCGCGCGCGCCAGACGGGGGGCGGCCGCACCTTTGGCCTTGAGGTCGATCACATATCGATAATGGGGGGCGCCCTCGCCCGGCGGCAGCAAAAACCGGCGGGTCACCTCTGCGTCCTGAGCCAGGTCTATGCTCAGCCTGGCCGCGCCGTTGCGAGGCTCGACGCTCCAGCGCCGGACAACGCCCTGCCCTGCCCCCTTCATGTCTGAAGCAACATCAACCTGGGAAAAGGAAACCACGACCTTCCGATCGGTGGCCCCATCGGAAAGGATCCGGCCGGACACCGACCGTCCGACATCCATCACCATGCGGGTTTCGGTGGCGTCGCCCCCGAGGCGCACCTTCAGAATACCGGCAGAGGCCCCGGCGACTTGGGCCATGGCGCCCGCGCCAAGACCGACCAGCAGGATCCCTGCTGCGATCGAAGCGGCGATCCAGCGCTTTCCCAAGATCAGTCCTTCACGCCCGCGCATTCTTCGCCTCAACGCTCACGCCAATTCGACGATCTTGCGACTCTTGCCACGGGGTCGGTGGAGAAGGCGTTAACCCCGATCAATTTCGAAGCGCCGCTGTTGCCACAGCTTCGCCTGTTTCGCGACCGGTAATTCCCTCCCCGAGCGGCAATCCCGCGCATTCTCCGAGGGATGCCGTTTTCGCGGGCCCCGATCTGGTGTAGTCGAGAGGCCGAACAATATTGCGGGAGGGCCCTTTTCGGGCTCCTGAACGGAACATGGCCCTGGAACCGAAAATTGTCCGTCGGTCCCGAATTTCGGCAAAGCCCGCCGCAAGGTCGGCGCCTTCCACATTGCCGGCCAGGGCGCCGGTCGTCGAGGGCGCGGAACCGGTCGCGGCCAAACGACCGATCCTGAAGCTCAAGTTTCCGCCGGCAGCCCCCGCGACCCCGCCCTCGACCACACCGGCTGGAACGTCCCTTGCGAAGGCGGCCGCTCCGCCTTTGCCCGCCGGACCGCATTGGAAATGCAAACCTTGCGGCGCTCTGGTGGTCCTGACGGGCTCCGAAGCCGACGACGCGGTTATCCGCTGTCCCAGTTGCAACGCCAGGCTCGGGATTGCGGCGCACTTCAGGCCCGATGCGCCGGAAGCGTCCAGGGTCAGGGCCCGGCGTGTTTCCTGACGGCCGGGCGACATGCGGGATCATGCGCCTGTTGTGAGCATATCTTCCAGCAGCGACGTCTCGCCACTTTCCTTTCCTCCTTTCTCTGGTCTATGGTCGCTCAGCGCGCCGTGCTTCGCGACTGACGAAGTGGCTCCGCGCTGAACCAAAAGGACCTGCGTCCTGTCCCGCTTCGGCAAATGGACGCGCAACACAACCGCCCCAGCGCCGTCCCGGCGCTTCAGGCAAACAGAGACCTTTCATGGGCCGCGCTCTCGCCCCGACAACGCTGACGCTGATCCCCGCCTCTTCCGAGAGCGGCGGGTTTGGCGGCGTGATGCGCGCCAATCAACAAGACCGGCGGCTGCGCCAAGAGCGCGCCTTTGGCCGGAGAGAGAAAATCGATGACAAAGAAAATGCTCATCGACGCCGCACACGCCGAAGAAACGCGTGTCGTCGTCATGGATGGAAGCCGGATCGAAGAATTTGACTTCGAAAGCCAGTCAAGAAAGCAACTCCGGGGAAACATCTACCTCGCCAAGGTAACTCGCGTCGAACCCAGCCTGCAGGCTGCGTTCATCGAGTATGGCGGCAATCGGCATGGCTTCCTCGCCTTCAACGAGATCCATCCCGACTATTACCAGATTCCGGTTGCTGACCGCGAAGCCCTGATGCGCGAGGTCGCAGAGGAAGACGACGAGCCAGCGCCGCCCCGCCGCGGCCGTAGTCGCCCCCGCCCTGCCGCCCGCGAAGAATCCGCCACAGCTGCGATCGAAACAGAGGCCGATTCCCCCGAGGCCGAGGGCGAAGAGACCGAAGACCATGCCGAAGACGCCGCTGTTGAACGGCTTGGCGCCGACGACGACGACGATATGGAAGAAGAGGTCGAGCGCCGCCGTCGCCGCCTCATGCGGAAATACAAGATCCAGGACGTCATCCGGCGCCGGCAGATCATGCTGGTCCAGGTGGTCAAGGAAGAGCGCGGCAACAAGGGCGCGGCCCTGACGACCTACCTGTCACTGGCCGGCCGCTATGGCGTGCTGATGCCCAATACTGATCGTGGCGGCGGCATCAGCCGCAAGATCGTCTCGGCCACCGACCGCAAGCGCCTCAAGAGCGTCGTCCAGAGCCTGGACGTACCCAAGGGCCTGGGCCTGATCGTGCGCACGGCCGGCGCCAAGCGCACCAAGGCCGAAATCAAGCGCGACTACGAATATCTGATGCGTCTCTGGGAAAACATCCGCGAGACGACGCTCAATTCCGTCGCCCCGGCCCTGATCTACGAGGAAGAGGATCTCGTCAAACGCGCGATCCGGGACCTGTTCGACAAGGACATCGACAGCGTTCATGTCGAGGGTGAAGGCGGTTACCGCGAAGCCCGCGACTTCATGCGGATGATCATGCCCAGCCAGGCCAATAAGGTCATGGCCTATCGTGAGCCGACGCCGCTATTTGTCGCCCACAGGATCGAGAGCCAGCTCTCGCAGATATACTCGCCGGTCGTGCCCCTGCGGTCCGGCGGCTATCTGGTGATCAACCAGACCGAAGCCCTGGTCGCCATCGACGTGAACTCCGGCAAGGCGACCCGGGAAAGGAACATTGAGGCCACGGCGCTGAAGACCAACATGGAGGCGGCTGAAGAGGCCTGCCGCCAGTTGCGGCTGCGGGACCTGGCCGGCCTGATTGTCATCGACTTCATCGACATGGAAGAGTCGAAGAACAACCGGGCGGTCGAGAAGATCCTCAAGGACAATCTGAAAGATGACCGCGCCCGGGTTCAGATGGGCCGCATTTCGTCCTTCGGACTGATGGAAATCAGCCGCCAGCGCCGCCGCACCGGCGTGCTGGAAGGTACGACCCATGTCTGCCCCCATTGCGAAGGCGTCGGTCGGGTGCGCTCGGTGGAATCCAGCGCCCTCTCGGCCCTGCGCGCAGTCGAAATGGAAGCCCTGCGCGGCGGCGGCGAGTTGACCCTCAAGGTCCCTGCTGCAGTCGGCCTCTATATCCTGAACGAGAAGCGCGGCCATCTGGCCCGGATTCATCACGTCCATAATCTGTACGTGACAATCCAGGTGGACGAGGCCCTGGCCCATGCGGACCATGAACTGGAACGCACCTCGCTGGGCGAGCACAGTCTCCACCCTCTGGATTCGGCGGCCCTCGCCCTGCCGGCCCAGGCCCTCGTCGAGGATGACGATTTCGTTGCCCCGGACGACGACGAAGATGACGAAGAGATTGTCAGCGAAGACGATGATGGCGCCGAGGCCGAAATGGCGGCGCGCCCGGCTCGCACCGAACCTCGCGAACCCCGTCGTGAAGATGACTCCGATGGCCGTGGCGGTCGTCGTCGCAGGCGCCGGCGTGGCGGACGCCGAGACGAGGAAGAGACCGAAGTCGCCGCCGCAACGGACGGCCCTGCAGAGCCGGCGCCGGAGCTTGATGCCGACGCCGATGGTGACGAGGAACTCGACAAGGACGGACGTCGCCGTCGGCGCGGTCGTCGCGGCGGCCGTCGCAGCCGGGAAGAAGATCGTCCCCGCGACGGTTTCGCCTGGGCTCGCCCCCGGGTCCCGTTTGGCAACGATCCATTCCAGTGGCACGATCCGGCGACCCTCGAAGGCGGCGGCATGCTGTCCATCAAGGAACAGGCCGAGCCGCAGGTCGCTTCGTTGTCGACCGTAAGGCCCGAACCGGTCCAGGAACCCGTCGTGACGGCGCCGGTCATCCCGGACCTCGCTCCGGCCGGAGCCGCCAGCTTCCCGGACGAAGTCTGGGTGGAACTTCCCACCGAGCCCGAAACCGCGCGCAAGCCGCGCCGCAGCCGGACCCGGGGCAAGAAGGCAGAAGCCGAAGTCGTGACTGAATCTGCCGAAGGGCCGGTTGAGCCGGAGGCTGTCGTCTCCACCGCCGAAACCCTGGCACCGGAGCCCGCCACCGAGGTCCTTGAGACCGTTCCGGAAGTGGAGCTCGCCCCGGAGGCGGAGGTCATCCAGGACGGGCCAGCGGCCGCGGCGCCTTCGATCATGGAAGCCGAGCTCACCAGCATCGCGTCCGATCCGAGGGCTGTCTTCGCTCCGGTTCCGACGGTGGTCTCAGACCCTGATCCGTCAGAAATTCAGGCCCCCCCTGAAAAGCCGAAGCGGGGCTGGTGGCGTCGGTGATCATCCGACGCTAGAGTTGGGTTAGCGCGGGGGCGCAAACGGAGTAGTTTTGTTCGTATGAGCTCCCGCAGACTTACGATCCGTCGCGCATTTCGAGGTCTCGTTGCAACCCTGGTTGCAACGGGCCTCGTCATGGGCGCCACCGCCTCCGCACAGGCCCAGGGCATCGCCCTGCTGCGCGATACGGAGATCGAGGAAATCCTGCACGAACAGGCCGATCCGGTCCTGATCGCCGCCGGCCTCGATCCCAAGGACGTGACTATCCTGCTGGTCGGAGACAAGTCGCTCAACGCCTTCGCCTCCACCGGTCAGGTGATGGGCTTCAATACCGGCCTGATTCTTGAGACGGAAAATCCCAACCAGCTGAAGGGCGTCATGGCCCACGAGACCGGCCACCTGGCCGGCGCCCACCCCCTGCGATCAGAAGACATGCTGAAGGCAGGACTGCGCCCGATGCTGCTGACCATGGGGCTGGGCGTGCTGGCCCTGCTGGCTGGGGCCCCCGATGCAGGCGCCATGCTGATCGGCAATTCGGGCTATTTCGCACAACTGGGAGCCCTGGGTTACAGCCGTGAACAGGAAGGCCGGGCGGATCAGGCAGCCGTTGGCTTCCTCGAAAAGACCGGTCAGTCCAGCCTGGGGCTGGTCGAATTCTTCGACAAGTTCCGCTACCAGGAAGTTTTCCAGGAGGCCCGGAGATTTCCCTACTTCCGGAGTCACCCTCTGTCTTCGGAACGGATAGAACTGCTTCGCACCCGGGTGGAATCCCAGAGCCATTACGCTGTCGTCGATTCCCCCGAAGCCCTGGCCAAGCACCAGATCATGAAGGCCAAGATCGATGGCTTCACATCGCCCCAGGCAGCCTTGATCAAGTATGGGGAAAAGGACACGGCCTATCCCGCCCGCTATGCCCGGGCGATCGCCTATTACCGTCTGAAGGATATCGACCGATCCCTCAAGATGGTCGACGCTCTGTTGGTGGAGCAGCCGGACAACGCCTATCTCTGGGAACTCAAGGGCCAGATGCTGTTCGAATTTGCCCGGACCCGCGAGGCCGAGGCGCCGCAGCGCCGGTCTGTGGCCCTGAAACCCAATGCGCCTCTGTTGAGGATCAATCTCGGCCAGACCCTGATCAATCTCGATGACCCGCGCAAGCGGGACGAAGGGATCGATGAACTGAAGCGGGCGCTGCTCGATGATGAGATTCCGGACGCCTGGCGCCTGCTGGCCCAGGCCTATGACGCCCGGGGAGACGAAGGTCTCGCGAGGCTGGCCACGGCCGAATATTACTACAGCGTCGGGGGCCTGAACGAGGCGCGGTCCTTCGCCATGCGCGCCAGAGGACTTCTGGACAAGGACACGATCAGCTGGCGCCGTGCAACGGACATCGTCCTCACCGCCAATCCCAGCGATGAGGACCTGAAGGACCTCGCCAAGGAAGGCGCAATCCTTCATCGCTAGGTTCGACCTCGCCGAACGATTCCAAGCTCCGAGAAGAGACCCGCCCATGCGTCGCCTCCCCATCCTCGTGATTATGGCCACTGCAGGCCTGCTGGCCCTGACCGGCTGCAAGAAATCAGAGACCCCTCCGACCGAACCGGCGGCGGCGCTGGCTCCAACCGTGAAGGTCGACAAGGCATTCGGCGACAAGGTTCGCGCCTATCTGCTACAGAACCCGCAGGTTCTGCTTGAGGTCTCCCAGGCCCTGCAAGCCAAGCAGTTCGCCGAATCGGAAGCCGCCGCCGAGGCCGGCCGACGAAAGATCCCGATGTTCCGGGCCCGGCTGGAGCGAGACCCGAGAGATTTCGTGGCCAACCCCAACGGGCGCGTCACAGTGGTTGAGTTCTATGACTACAACTGCACCTACTGCAAGGTCATCGCCCCCGAGGTCATGGCGCTTATTCGCCAGCACCCGGAAGTCCGTTTCGTATTCAAGGACTTTACACTCGGCAGCTTTGGCCCGACTTCTGAATACGCTGCGGCAGCCGCAAAAGCCTTGCGCGACAAGGGCCTGTTCCTCGACGGTCATCAGGAAATGATGGCCAGGAAGCCCCTCACCGACGAGATGGTGGATGACCTGCTCAAGCGGAATGGAATATCGCCGGCCGGGGTTCGCACCTTCGAACAAACGCCAGACCAGAAAAAGTATCTGGATGATGTCCGGACGCTGGCGGGCGACATCGGTCTGGACGGGACCCCCGCCTTTGTGATCGGTGACACCGTCGTGCCCGGCGCAGACCCTGAGCGGCTGCGCGCCGCCATAGCGTCGGCCCTGGCAGGGCGATAACGCCTCCTCGACAGTCCAGAACCCGCTTTAGGTCGGAAGCGACGCTACTCCGTCAGTCAGATAAGGGTCAGCGGGGTGACGGCAATATCGCCTGCGCCCCAACCGGACCGGGCGGCTGCCAGGGCCTCCTCGGCTTCCACCCGTCGGCCAAGGGCCGCCTGGGCGCGGGAAACGACCAGCAGGGCCATGGGATCCCTGGGCCAGGTCTTGAGAACAGACCTCGCCTCCTGCAAGGCGGGCTCATAACGACTATCCGCCAGGAGGGCGGCCGCCAGACTTCGGCGAACCGGATACCACCAGGGCGGAGGATCCCGCTGATCTCCCAGAGCCCTCTCCTGGCGTATCGCTGCGGCGCGATAGGCCTTGGCCGCGACGCCAAAATCGCTCTGGAGCATCGCCGCCCGGCCTGCAAGCACCCCTCTTCCGATCTCGATCAGGGCGGTTGCCGAACCTGATGGCGGTCCCCGCCCCTCCACGCCCGGCTTCATCAGGCGGACCTCCGCCAGCAGCAGGTCGGCGTCCCCCTTGCGGGCCAGGGCTTCACCGCGCCCGTAGCGCCAGAGAGCCCGAACAAGAGGCAGGTCAGGGGACGGTGGCGCCATGGCCATGACCTGGTCCGGATCGGTGAAGCGCCCATGTGCGAACCAGGCTGACGCCACCCCCGTCTGGGCCCAAATCCCGCCAGCCTTGATGTCCTTTTCAGGTGTTTCCAGATACCGGCCTGCTATCTTCAGGGCCGCGCCAGCCTCGCCAGCCATCATGGCGCCGCCGAGGGCAAACCGCACATTGTGCCCGTAATAGGGAATGTCCCAGGGCGAAGCCGAGGCCCCTGTGGTCTTGACCCAGGCGTGGTCGACATCCATGGCCTCCAGATTGGCCATGGCTGCGTCCCGATACCGGCCGATCTGGTAGTATGTATGCGAGGGCATGTGGATCAGGTGACTGGCACCCGGCGCCAAGGCCTTTAGCCGATCAGCATGGGCCTCGGCCCTACCGGCCTGACCTATCCATTCTGTCGAGTGGATGTAGAAATGGATCGCGCCGGCACTGTCGGGCGATCGCCTCAGCACCGCGTCCAGTATCTCAACCGCTCGCTTTTCCTGACCGGCGATCATCAGGGCGTCAGCAGCCAGGACCTGCAGGGAATCGTCCTGCGGATAGCCCCGGGCCAAGGTCTCCATGGCCCGGGCATAGGCGCCGCCTCCGAGACGGTAGCGCTGAATCAAGGCCGACCCCAGTCTGCGATCACGCTCGGGACTGCTGGCCAGCAGCTTCTGGGCTCTGACGGCGACAGCATAGGCTTCGGCCTTTTGCTGCGCATTGATGGGGTAGTTGATGGTCGGGCCCAGGGAGAGGGCCTCACCCCATAGGCACATCCCGCAAGCCGGATCCAGCCGGACGGCCTCCCTGAAGGCTGCTGTCGCTTCTTCATGGGCGAAGGCCCAGGCCAGCCGGAGCCCATGGTTGAACCAGGCCTGGGCCTGAGGATTGCCGGTGGAGATGGCCAGACTGTCGTTTCCATAACCTGGCAGTATCTTCATCGTCGCGGCCGCTGGCCTGACCCCGGCCGATCCCTGGGCTTCATTGCTGCAAAGCGCCGAAAGGGCGAGAACGTCGAACGGACGGGCCTGGGGTGCGCCCAGGGACATCAACCCCATGGCGGCGCCGAGCAACAGGATTGAACGCATAGCGGGCCGTTCCTCCAACAGGGCCGTCCATCAGATCAGGCCGTGGCGGTCAGATCAATCCAGCCAGCGGAGATGAAGGATCGGCATACATCCGGCGAGGCATTCGACCAGCCAGATAGGCCTCTCGGCCCGCGATAACCGCA
>JARWZW010000020.1 GCA_029866155.1 Caulobacter sp.
CGTCGAGCCGATGACATTCTCGATGCTCGTCAGCGTGTCATTGCCGGCATCCCCGCTTGTGAAACCGGTCGCCAGACTGACGAAGACGCCAACGTTGTTGAGCGAATTTTCATAGCTGGCAGTATCGGTCCCGGCGCCGCCATTGATGTTGTCATTTCCGGTTCCGCCCTCGATCACATCGTTTCCGTCGCCGCCATTGATGACATCATCACCGCCCAGACCCTTGATGATGTCGTCGTCCGCTCCACCGTTCAACGGCTCGGGGTTCTCGGTTCCGATGATCTCGGCCATGGGATTAAGCTTCCTGCCTTGATGTTGTTTCAACGCATCTGGGGTGGCTGCGTCGCTTCAGCGAAGCCCTTTCCCCCCAAACGTGAGCGCGATGCTCTTGGCGCTAGATATAACAACGGAATTCCGTCTGGCTACTGTCTCTCGCCAGGCAGTCCTTCGCTGATAACGCCCCGGGGCTGTTCAGCCGGCCCCGTCATGCATCAGGACGCAAGGCTGAGAGCGGCGGCCTGCCGGGCAAGGCCTTCAATCGCCGGCCAGTCGCCAGCCTGGACCAGAGCCTTGGGCGCAATCCAGCTGCCCCCGACGCAGACGACGTTGTCCAGGGCCAGATAACCCGGCGCATTCTCCAGGGTCACACCGCCGGTAGGACAGAAAGTCAGGTGCGGCAGCGGGCCGGCCAGGGCCTTGAGCAGGGCCTTCCCGCCAACAGCCTCGGCCGGAAACAGCTTGGCGAAGCGATGACCGGCGGCGATCGCCGCCATGGCCTCGGTCGCCGTCGATACCCCAGGCAGGAGCGGAATCGGGGTTTCCCTGGACAACAGCTCGGAAAAGCCCGGGCTGACCGCAAACCGGGCTCCGGCAGCGGCGCAATCCCGGGCCTGGACCGGCGTCAGCACCGTTCCAGCCCCCACGACGGCGCCGTCCACAGCATCGGCAATCAGCCGGATGGCCTCCAGCGCCACCGGGGTCCGCAAAGTGATCTCGAGCAGCGGCAGGCCGCCGGCCACAAGGGCCCGGGCCAGCGGGACGGCGTCTTCCAGACGGTCGATGACCAGCACTGGCACGACAGGGGCCAGCCTCAGCATGGTTTCCAGGATCATCAGCCAGTCTCCCGTGTTTGAGCGGCGTGGGCAGCGCCGATGAGCGCCGCCTGGGGATGCAGGATCACCTGAGTCGAAATCCCCGCCAGATAGGGCCCGAAGCGCCCCTTGTCTTCAAAGGCCCTTCGGAAGTCGCCCCGTTCAAGCCACGTCAGGATCCTGGGCGCCACGCCTCCGGCAATACAGAGGCCGCCCCGGGCGCCGAAGGTCAGGGCGATATCGCCGGCGACGGCCCCCATGATGCTGCAGAACCGGATCAGGCTCTCTTCGGCGATCCGGTCCCCGGAAAGGGCCCGCGCCTCCATCTCGGCCGGCGAGAAGGTCTCCGCCCGGACACCCGCCTCGTCACACAGGGCCTCGTAGAGATTTCGCAGACCGGGCCCGGACAGCAGGCGCTCGTTGGACACCCGGCCAAACCGCTGCCGCAGCCGACGCCAGAGCGCCATCTCGACCTCGTCAGAGGGAGCGAAGCTGGCATGACCGGCCTCCCCGACGACGACCGTGAACGCCCCGTTGCAAGAGCGGACCAGCGCTGAGGCGTTGACCCCGGTTCCGACCCCCAGGACCGCGACTGTGGCCGGCTCGCAGGGCGCCGCCGCGAGTTCACCGATCGGATGCAGGTCAGCGGCCGAAAGCGCAGGAGCGGCCCAGGCCACCGCCGCCAGATCATTGAGAAGTAGCGCTCGATCCACACCCGCCGCCTCGCGAAGATCCGCCTCGTCGAACGACCAGTCCAGGTTGGTGAAGCTCACACGCCCCGAAGTAACGGGACCGGCGCAGGCAACCGAGGCAAAATCCAGGGGTCCTTCCTCGACGGCCGCCAGATAGGCCGCCAGGGCGGAGCCGGCCGTGGCATGCGCCGACGCCTCAAGGGTCAGGGCCGATGTCAGCTCAATCGCGCCGTCCACCGCCAGGCTGGCGATGGCGAAGCGCACATTGGTGCCGCCCACATCCCCGACGAGACCCCGTCGGTTCGCAGGACGGGCCGCAATGGCCGCCTGGTTCATTCTTCAGGTCCCAGCACCGAAGCGCCCTGATCTGCCGGACCACAGGCGGCCCGGAAATGCCCGAACATCTCCCGTCCATATCCGCTTCCTGCGGCAGGCCGGGTCGCAGGCGGCCGGTTGGCAAGGTCCGTCGCGGCGACCTTGATCTCGAGGGACCCGCTTTCAGCGTCCAGCCGGATGATATCCCCGTCCTGCACCCGGGCCAGAGGCCCGCCGTCCAGGGCTTCGGGAGTCAGGTGCAGGGCGGCGGGCACCTTGCCCGAGGCGCCGGACATCCGGCCGTCGGTGACCAGGGCCACCTTGAACCCCCGGTCCATCAAGACGCCAAGGGCAGGGCTGAGGCCGTGAAGTTCGGGCATGCCATTGGCCCTTGGCCCCTGGAACCGCACCACAGCCACCAGATCGCGGTTCAGGTCTCCGCGCTGGAAGGCCGCTGTCAGGTCGTCCTGGTTGTCGAACACGACGGCGGGCGCTTCCACGACCCTCTGGTCCGGCTTGACGGCGGAGGTCTTGCAGACCGCCCGGCCCAGGTTGCCGGTCAGCAGTCGAATGCCGCCCTGGTGGTCAAAGGGATCTTTGACGGGGCGCAGGATATCCTGGCTCAGGCTGGCATGGGGTCCATCTCTCCAGGACAGCTTGCCATCCTCGAGGAAGGGCTCGCGGGCATAATGCGACAGGCCCCGCCCTGCGACGGTCAGGACATCCTCATGGGCAAGGCCGGCCCCAAGGAGCTGGCGGATCACATAGGCCATGCCGCCGGCAGCCTGGAAGGCGTTCACGTCCTCGCTGCCATTGGGATAGACCCGGGCGATGAGGGGAGTCACCGAGGAGAGGTCGTCAAAGTCCTCCCAGGTGAAGGCGATGCCGGCCGCCCGGGCCATGGCCAGCAGATGCAGGGTGTGGTTGGTCGAGCCGCCCGTGGCCAGCAGCCCGGTGGCGGCATTGACGATGGACCGCTCATCGACCACCCGCCCGATGGGACGATAATCGGCCCGGCCAGACGTTATGCCGGCGGCTTGAGAGGCGGCGGCCCGGGTCAGGGCGTCGCGCAGTTCCGTATCGGGATGAACAAAGGCGGCGCCGGGCAGATGCAGGCCCATCATCTCCATCATCATCTGGTTGGAGTTGGCCGTGCCATAGAAGGTGCAGGTCCCGGGGCCATGATAGGAGGCCATTTCCGAGGCCAGCAGTACCGACCGGTCGACCTTCCCCTCGGCATAGAGCGCTCGGGTCCTGGCCTTTTCCGCATTGGAGATGCCCGAGCTCATGGGCCCGGCGGGAACGAAGATCACCGGCAGATGGCCAAAGCTGAGGGCGCCGATAACCAGTCCCGGAACGATCTTGTCACAGATTCCCAGCATCAGGGCGGCGTCGAAGGCGTCGTGGGTCAGGGCCACGCCGGTCGACATGGCGATCAGGTCGCGGGAGAACAGAGACAGCTCCATCCCCGGCCGCCCCTGGGTGACCCCGTCGCACATGGCCGGCACGCCGCCGGCCACCTGGGCTGTTGCGCCCGCCGCCCTGGCCGCCTGGCGCAACAGGTCCGGATAGCGCTCATAGGGCTGGTGGGCCGAGAGCATGTCATTATAGGCCGTCACGATCCCGATATTGATCGTCCGGGGATCCAGCGCCCGGATCTTGTCCTCGGAAGGAGCCCCGGCGAAGGCATGGGCGAAGTTGGCGCAGGACAGCTTGCCCTTGGGCGCGCCGCCCCCGGCCGCAGCATCGATCTGTTCCAGGTAGCGCCGGCGAGTATCGGCCGACCGCTCGATGATCCGGGCCGTGACAGCGGCGACAACGGGGTTCAGGTCAGCAATCGGCATGGTCATGTCTCCGGGGCCCAGGCGATCTGGACCGGCACGCGGGTTTGTCGGAGGATGGCTCGCACGGGCATCTCGACAGGGTCGCTCCCCGCCATCGCTGTTTCAAGCACCCGCCGTTTGGCCTCCCCGGTGATCAACAGGAAAATGCGGCGTGACCGCAGCAGTTCCGGCAGGGTCAGGGTCAGGCGGGGCTGGACTGGCGCCGGGCTGCAGGGCGCCACGGCGATGCACCGCCGGCGTTCGTCCGGATCGAGGCCGGCCTTCAACTCGGGACAGCCCGGAAACAGGGAAGCGGTATGGCCGTCGGCGCCCATGCCCAGCACGACTGCGTCATAGGGTCGGACCAGAGACCGTAGAACCTGGTCAGCCTGGTGAGCAGCCTCGGACGGATGGTCAGTTTCGCTCCAGAGCGGCAGAAATCTCGCTTCGTCAGCGGCGCCGGCGAACAGGCTGCGGCCGAGCAGGCCGGCATTGCTGTCCGTCGCCTCCGGCGGCACGAAGCGCTCGTCCGCCAGGGTCACGGTGACGCTGTTCCAGTCCAGGGGGGCTTTCCCCAGCTGGCGGTAGACCGGCTCGGGCGTGGTTCCTCCGGACAGCGCGATCAGGGCCTGCCCGTCCATCGCCAGGGACTCGCCCAGGATGGAGGCCAGCTGTTCGGCCATGCCCTTTGCCAGGTCAGAAAGACTGGCGAAGGTCTCCAGCCTATTCATTCCAGCTGCGCCCCTGCTGGGCGATCATCGCATAGGCGGACGACGGCCCCCAACTTCCGGATTCATAGGGTCTGGGCGCCAGTCCGGCCTCCTCCCAGGCGGCCCGGATGCCATCGATCCAGGCCCAGCTGGCCTCGACCTCGTCGCGCCGGACAAAAAGGGTCGAGTTGTTGTGGATCACATCCAGGATCAGCCTTTCATAGGCGATGCGCCGCCTGTCGCCACCAAAGGCATTGGCCAGGCTCAGACTCAATGGCAGGGGCGATAGCCGAAAACCGCCGCCATCCAGGCCCGGGGTCTTGTTCATCAACAGGATGCTGATGTCTTCCTTGGGCTGCAGTTCGATGACCAGCTTGTTGGCGACCAGATCGCTGCTGGCTGCGCCGGTGAAGATCGAATGGGGCACAGGCTTGAACTGGATGACGATCTGGGTGCGCTTTTCCGCCAGTTGCTTGCCTGTCCGCAGAAAGAACGGCACGCCTGCCCAACGCCAGTTGTCGATATGGGCGCAGAGAGCGACATAGGTTTCGGTGTTCGTCGGCCGGCCGCATTCCTTTGCATAGTCGCGGTACTGACCACGGACAGTCAGGTCGCCGATATCGGCGCGGCGCATCGGGCGCAACGACCGCAGCGTCTTGACCTTCTCGTTCCTCACGGAATCCGGATCCAGACTGGCTGGCGGCTCCATCGCCACCAGGCACAGCAGCTGGAGCATGTGGTTCTGCAGCATGTCCCGCAGGGCGCCATAGTCATCGTAATAGGGCCAGCGATCGCCCACAGCTTCCGTCTCCGACACCGTGATCTGCACGTGGTCGATCGACTGGCTGCTCCAGAGAGGCTCAAACAGCGTATTGGCGAACCTCAGGGCGATCAGGTTCTGGACCGTTTCCTTCCCGAGATAGTGGTCGATCCGGTAGGTGCGATCTTCCGAAAATGCCCGGGCCACAGCGGCATTGATCTGTGCGCTCGAGACCGCGTCCCGGCCGATAGGCTTTTCGAGAACAACCCGGTTTGGCGCATGGCTCAGGCCCACGGCGTTGAGCGTATCGCAGATCCCGTCGAACAGGCTGGGCGAAACCGCCAGGTAGAAGATCGCCTCCGACTCGCCGACCTCGCTGGCCAGGGCTGCCCCCCCTTCCGGACGTGTCAGGTCCGCCGTCAGATAGTCCAGCCGGGCGGAGAATCGCTCCCAGATCTCCCTCCGAAAGGCGTGGCCGCGCCCCTCGACGGTTTCCCGGGCCATGTCTGCGAAGGTCTCTCGGTCCAGCATCTGCCGCGACAGGCCCAGAATCCGCACATCCTCCGCCAGCAAGCCGTCTGCATCCAGATTGTAGAGGGCCGGCAGAAGCATGCGACGGGACAGGTCCCCGGTCGCGCCGGCAATGACGATCTTCATCCTGAGTCCCCGGGAGCTGGGCGGTAGTCGTCGGAAGGGATACCGTCCATTGCGTCATAGACATCCGGCATTGGAAGCCGGATCGACCTTGGTCAATAGTCAGCCACGTCCTTTTGAGCGAGGATCACGCGACTGGGATCAAGAACGGCATTGGCGGCCAGAGCCCCGAACAGCAGGAGAGCAAAGCCCGTCGCCAGGGCGAAGCCATAGACCGGCCCGCCGAACAGGTCGCTTACCGCCCCCATGGCCAGGGGCGCCAGGACCGCGCTGATACAGGTGAAGAACAGGATCACGCCCGCCGCAGCGCCATGGCGCGCCTTGTCGAAGACGCTGATCCCCTTGGAGTTCAGGGTCGGGTAAATCACCGACATGAACAGCCCCGACAGCGGCAGAAGATAGACTGCTACGTCAACGCCCCCGATCAGCGAGCCGGCGAAACAGAGCAGGATGACCAGGCTCGAGACCGCCAGGACCGTGGTCCACTTCAGGCGATTGAGCATCCAGGCCCCCAGGAACCGCCCCCCCGCCCGCAGAACGAAAAAGACCGACAGGGCATAGGCCGCCAGCATGTGGGCCGGGCCCTGGTATCCCTGCAGCAGGGTCGGCATCCAGACATAGATCGCCGTCTCGACCCCGACATAGAGCATCGCCCCCAGGCTGAAGGCCAGGGCATAGGGATCACGCATCATCGCCAGGGTGGCGCGCAGGTCAGTCCTGGCGTCATCGGTCCTGACCCGCTCCGGATAGCGTACCGCCAGGGCCGAAAGGATCAGAAGGGCCGACAGTGCGGCAGCGATGACATAGAGCCATTTCCAGGACGCCCCGGCCACCAGAAGGGCGGTGACGATGGCCGGACCGATGATGGCGCCGACCCCGAAAAATCCCTCTACGGTGTTCATGGTGGCGGTGTGGGACCGGGTGGATGTTGAGATGTCCCCGATCAGGGCCAGGGCCCCGGTCTTGAACACGCCAATTCCAACCCCGGAGACAAAGAGCAGCAACAGGAAGAAGGCGAAGTCCTGTCCGACAATGAACAGGGCCGAAGCCAGGCCGAACAGGATCAGGCCCAGGACAATGGCGCCCTTTCGCCCGAGGCGGTCCGCCACAAAGCCCAGGAAGAGCCCGGCCAGGGCGATTCCGCTCATGGTCGCATAGTGAAATGCTCCTCCGGCCGTAAGTCCCAGGCTGAATTCCGCAATGACCTTCGGAATGATCACCCCGACCGAATCCGTCGTCATGGCGAAGGTCAGGAACATCATGAAGGTGAGTCCCTTGATCAGCAGATCATTGCGCCTCGAAGGTCCGGGGACCCCCGTAGGCTGGGGATCGGCGCTCATGATGATGTCTCCAGGGATGCGATTGCGATGGCGCCCAGAACACCGGCTCTGTCGCCAAGTTCAGCGGGCGCAAGAAACGCCCCCAGGCTTGATGCGGAGTCGAGATCAGGCAAATAGCCGCCAAGTCCAAGCTGCAGGGCGGCTCTCGCGCCGGTAAGCAAAGCCGTCCGCGATCCGATCCCGCCGCCGATGACGATACGTTCCGGCGAGGCGATCAGGGTCAATGACAGGGCCAGTTGCCCCAGATAGCCGCTGACCAGGCCCCAGACAGGATCCTGATCCTCCGCCAGGTCCGCGGGCCGGCCAAGCCTGGCCTCAAGGGCGGGACCGCTGATCAGGCCTTCGAGGCAGTCGCCATGAAAGCGGCAGGCTCCGGGAAACGGATCAAGGACCGGATCCCGGCGCACGGCCAGATGACCGGCCTCGGGATGCAGCATGCCGCGCAGGGGCCTGCCGTCAAAGACCAGCCCGACCCCGACGCCGGTTCCCACGGTGACGTAGGCGTGGTTCGACAAGCCACGGCTGGCGCCCCACCGCCCCTCGGCCAGGGCGGCTCCGGTGACATCCGTCTCGAGCCTGACGGGCAATCCGTATCGCCGGCTCAGGGCGGGTCCGACGATAGCGCCAGACCAACCGGGCTTGGGCGTGTGGAGCAGACAGCCCCAGTCCGGCGCCCCGGGCTCCAGACGGATTGGCCCGAAACTGCCAACGCCGATCGCCTCGAAACCTGCCCGCTGCTGCTCTGCGTCCAGCACCGCGAAAATGGCGGCAAGGGTCTCCTCAGGACCGGCGGTGGGAATCCTGACAGGGGGCGACAGGTCCTCCGGTCTGGTTCCAAAGGCCACCAGAACCTTGGTGCCGCCAAGCTCGATACCGGCCGCCCGCATCAGGCTGCCCCGGCCAGCCAGAGGCAGCCATAGGCAGGTAAGGTGATCGGTCCGGTCGTCATCCGGCTTGCCTCAAGCAGGTCTTCCGCGCCGTCGAATCCGGTCGGAAGCTCAATGCTTACCTTGTGATCTGACAGGTTGGCCACCACCAGAAGCGGTCGCTCCCCTCCGGACCGCACATAGGCCAGAACCTCGGGTGGCCCCAGGTCCTGAGGACAGGCGGGCCCGCCGATCCCTCGTCCGTCCAGATCCGCCGCCGTCTGCGCGAGCTTTCTGAAATGACCATGGACGACCGCCGCAGGGGAAGCGGGGTCCCGCTCAAGGGCCAGAGACCAGTCCATGGCCGGACGATGCAGCCAGCGGCCGTCCCCTGCCCGCTCGGGGTCTTCGCGATAGGACAGGTCGTTCGCCAGGGCGATCTCGTCGCCCATATAGATGAGCGGCAGTCCATCCAGGCCGAACATCACCGAATAGAGCAGTTTAAGCCGCGCGACAGCTGGCGTCCCGGGTTCCGACCCGGCCGGGGCGCCCACCAGGGCGGAGGCCATGCCGTTGGTCGAGGCGGCCACGCCCGGCGGGGCCTGAAAGGACTGGCCCAGGGAATAGCTTTCGCCCTGACCGCCATAAAACCTGGACCAGCGATGCAGATCGTCGGGCGAGCCATGGCCCGCCAGGGCGTTCCAGATGATGTCGTCGTGGCAGCGGACATAGTTGACCCAGGCCGCCCTGGCCGGCTTGGCCGACGTATCTGCCAGGACCAGACGGAAGATTCCCGCATCCTGGTCCGCCAGAGCCGCCCAGAGCGCCGTCATCACGCCATTGCTGTAGGCCAGGTCGCAGCCCGCTGACCGGTCGCCAAAGAACGGAATGACATCTGCCGGGCTTTCAATGGCTTCGGCCAGCAACATCACGCTTGGCGCCGCGATGGACAGGGCCGCGCGCCAGGCCTCTACCAGGAGATAGGCCTGGGGCAGGTTCCGGCAGGTGGTGCCCTGCGTCTTCCAGAGGAAGGGTGCGCTATCGAGCCGAAATCCCTGCACCCCGCGCGCCGCCAGGAACAGCAAGACCTCCAGCATTTCGGCGAACACCACCGGGTTGGCGTAGTTCAGGTCCCACTGGAACGGATAGAAGGTTGTCCAGACATGTCCCCCCATCTCGGGCTCGGGGGTGAAGCTGCCAGGCGCGGTATCGGGGAAGACATCGATCAGTTCACTGTCCCGCTGGCGGGCCTCGGCCTCATCGACCACCACATAATAGTCCCGATAGACGGGATCACCCTGCCTTGCCCGCTCGGCCCAGGGGTGCTCTCGCGCCGTATGGTTGCAGACCACGTCGAGAAACAGGCCCATGCCCCGGGTCTGCAGATCGGCCGTCAGGGTTTCCAAGTCTGCCATCGAGCCCAGCCGCGGATCAATGGATCGATAGTCGGCGACTGCAAAACCGCCGTCGCTGTCGCCCGGCCGGGGCTTGAGCAGCGGCAGGGGATGCAGCCATCTGACTCCAAGGTCCTGAAGGTAGTCCAGTCGATCCCGAAGCCCCTTCAGGTTTCCCGCGAAGCGATCGACATAGAAGGAATAGAGCGGTTGTCCTGACCGCGACAGCCGCCCGGGATCCACTTCCCAGGCGGCGTCGAGCGCGGCGAGATGGCCGCCCCGGTTTTCCGCCGCCTCGACCACAGCCCCGCGAATTCTTTGCAGGGCTGAGTCCAGTGCGGGATGCCGACCGTAAACGGAACGAAGTCGTTCCTCCACCACTGGCCAGAGCCGTTCGATGCGGGCTTCGGCGGACGGATTTCGCCCACCTGCCGGAGCTCTGGCCAGGGTCACGGTCACGCCAGGATCAGAAGGCGTAACGGAGGGTGGCGGTCACGGTCCGGCCGTTGATCGAGCGGGCCCGGATGACATTGTCGACATTGGGCGTGATCGAGCCCTCTTCAGCCTCGGTCAGCCCGATCGTGTCGAACAGATTGTTGGCGTTGACCGACAGGGACAGCGCCTCGGTCAGGTCATAGGCGGCGAAGGCGTTGACCTGGGCGAAGGCCGGGAAGACGAGGCGGTTGTCGTCCTGGGCATAGGCCTCCGTCGTCCCGATGATGCTGGCCCCGGCGGACAGTCGGTCACGGCTCCAGGTCGGGGCGACCTGGTAGACCCACTGGGCCTGACGACGCGGCCGGTTGCCGACCACGGCGGGGTTCAGAACGTCCTTGGAGATCTCCGCATCCGTATAGGTGGCGCCGCCGGTGATGGCGAAGTCCCCAAGCCGGTAGCTGGCTTCCAGCTCGACGCCCCGGGCGTTGTATTCCCGATCGAAGAACTTCTGGGTCGTGGCCTCATAGTTCTGCTCCTGGGTCTTGGCCCAGAAGACCGTGGCGAACAGGCCGAACCCGTCCCGGCGATACTTCACGCCCGCCTCGACCTGGTCGACCATGTCGACGGCGTCCTCGGACGCGACCGAACCGTCCGCACGGATCTTGCCGAACAGCAGCCGGTCGGCATTGGCCCGACCGCCCCGCGACACCCGGCCAAAGGCGGCCAGGTCAGGATTGAACTGATAATTGGCGCCGGCCGACCAGGACAGGTAGTTCCAGCTGTAGTCGACGGGGGAGGCATTGGCCTTGTCGACAACAGAGACGCTGACCTCGGTCGGCTGAATCACGCCATCGCCGTTGACGTCCAGATTAGTCCGCTGAACAGCACCGGCGTAGCGGCCGCTGGCTTCGCCATGATCGCTGCGCAGGCTGAGATCGATGTTCAGATCGCCGAATTTGCCGGCGACGCTGACATAGGGCGCGTCGATATCATACTGGGTGTCATAGCGACGGGTGCAGCAGTTGCCCCAGAAGGGTACGCCATAGGCGACCAGTCCGTCCTGGGTCTGCTTGACGCCGCCGGCGTTGAAGACGTCCAGCAGGGCGGCGTTGTCGCCCTTCACTTCTAGCAGGTAGGTGTTCCAGAGCCAGTCCATGGCGATGGTCTGGGTCGAACGATAATAGCCGAAGGTGACGTCGACCGGACCGAGACCGCCCACCTCGAAGCTGCGGGACAGCTTCAGGTCATTCATGGCGTTGCTGAAGTCCTTGAACTCCACGTCGAACATATGGACCCGCATGGCCAGGCCGTTGCCATTCAGGCCGCCGGGGCTGGCGATGACATCGCCTGCGCCTGGCCCATTGGCATAGCGAAGGGTGGCGCCGGCGCCGCCGATCGAGGCGGCCATCGCGGCCGCCGGGCCGACCTCTGCCGGAAAGGGCGAGACGAACCGGCCCTTGTTGTCGGCAAACTTGGCGCGGTCGGTCAGGGTCCAGCCACCCGGGAGGTCGAACCTTGCTTCGCCGCCGAACTGCAGGGAATCGGGATGCATGCCGTCGGCGACATCAGCCGTGCGGCGCTTGCCATCACCATCCAGACCAAAGCTGCGCGACAGGAAGGGGGACTGGATGTCATCCGACTGGATGTCAAAGCCCTTGAAGGAGCCGATCGACGGATCGCCATTGGTTCCACTGATCCGGGTCGGCATGGGCAGATAGCCAACGGCCCGGTCGTTCAGATACTTGAAGTTAAGGCGGACATAGCCCGTCTCGAACTCCTTGGTGATGTTCGCCTTGATCTGGCCGCCCTTCTCAGAATCGTAGCCGCTCTGCCGGGCGCCCTCGCCCTGGCGCCAGAAACCGCCGACATGGAACCGCAGGCTGTCGCTGATCGGGCCGCCGTAACCGAAGTCCAGGCGGTTGTGATCATAGCCAAGTCCCCGGGTCAGACCGATGGCGCCGCCCTCGGTTTCGCCGGTCTTGCTGATCAGGTTGATGACGCCGCCCGGCGAATTGGAGGCGAAGGTCGAGGCCGAGCCACCCCGCACGGATTCGATCCGGGCGAGGGAATAGTCGGACCTCAGGAAGATGTCCGCATTGCCGAAGGCGATGTCGCCGAATTCCATGACCGGCAGGCCGTCTTCCTGCAGCTGGAGGAACTTGGCGCCGCCGGACGCGACCGGCAGACCCCGTACCGCGATGTTGGCGTTGCCTTCGCCGCCCGTGGATTCGGAGCGGATGCCCGGCAGGCCGCGGAAGATCTCGGCGGTGGAGCGCGGCGCCGCAGCTTCGATCTGCTCGGTGGACAGCGAACTGACAGACACCGAGGAGGACATCTTGGTGAGGCCAGCCCGGCTGGCTGTGACGACGACGGCGTCCAGATCCAGAGTATCGGAGTCAGCGGAGGCCGAGCCCTCGGTGGCCGGTTGCTGCGTCTGGGCCTCGGCCCATGCGGCGGCCGGAGCCAGGCCCAGCATGGCCACGCCAGCGACCAGCAGAATTTTGCGTGAAATCATCTTGTTCCCTCCCGGACCAGCGCCTGGTTCGACGCCTGCTACGCCCTGGCGGCCCAGGTGCGAGCACCGATCAAAATGCGTTGTGCAATCGTTTGCAAGCCAATTATTAGCCCCAGACAGCAAAATGCAATCGATTGCGTCCACTGTTCGCCCGAATTCCCTTGCCCTCCAAGGGACTAACGGCTCGAGCTGGCGCGCAAAATAAGTTCCGGGGCGAGCGTCGAGGACGGCGTTCGCTCACCGGCCATGCGCCGAAACAGCAGATCGACCATCACTCTGGCCGCCGTTTCCAGGTCCTGTCGGACCGTGGTCAGAGGAGGATCGCCGTACCGGGCGACGGAACTGTCGTCGAATCCCACGACGGACACATCCTGCGGCACTGACCGGCCGTCGGCCTTCAGCGCCCGGACGGCGGCAAGGGCGATGACGTCCGAGGCTGCAAACACCCCGTCAAACGCCACGCCAGAGGCTATCAGAGAGCGCATCGCGTCATAGGCGGTTTCCGTGGTGAAATGGGCCGGCGCCGACAGGGCTTCACTGGCCGAAATGCCGGCATCGGACAGGGCCCTTCGATAGCCCTCATGCCTCAGGGCGACTTCGGGCGCCTGGGGAACCCCCAGAAAGGCGATGTTGCGCCGGCCAGTCCGAATCAGATGCTCGACCGCCATCCTGGCGCCGCCGACATTGTCCACGCCCACCGTGCAATAGGCCTGATCCGGAAGGTGGCCGCCCCAGACGACCAGAGGGGCGTAATGGGCCGCCACGGCGTTGAGGGTCTGGTGCTGGTCGCTCTGGCCGATGACCAGCAAACCATCGACCCGATGGGCGCCAATCAGACGATCGAGCCATCCCGGCTGTGTCGCGACCACCCGATGCAGCAGCACGGCATGGTCCCGCAGGGTGATCTCGTCGGACAGCCGCCCAACCATCTCCAGAAAGAAGGGGTCGGAAATCAGCTGGCCTGCTTCATGACCCAGCGGAATCACCAGGCCGACCGTGTCCGTCTTCTGTCGGCGCAGACTGCGGGCCGACTGGTTGATCACATAGCCATGGGCAGCAGCCAGGGCGACGATCTGTTCCCTCAGCGGCCCGGGGATCAGCGGATTTCCGGCCAGGGCCCGCGAAACGGTCGAGGTCGACACCCCGGCCAGCCGGGCGATGTCGGTCATGCGAAGTCGTTGGGGCGCAGCCGCTGGCGTCTGGGGTTCGAAAGGCATGATCCGGAGTCTGCCCTACCTGCCCAGGGAAGGAAACGCCTCAGAGGCCTAGGCCCGCAGGAAGCCCCTTGCCGTCAGCAGATCTACCTCCGACGGCGTTCAGCAAACCCGAAGGCCGTCGACCCGATGGTGCCCCCGGTCGGGGTCGAACCGACACTCCTTGCGGAACCGGATTTTGAGTCCGGCGCGTCTACCAATTCCACCACAGGGGCCCGCGCAACCAGGGTCGGCGAGTGGCGGCAAAATAGCGATGCCGCCGGCCACGTCAACGCGGCGCTGCAGGAGCGTCACAGCAGCAGGTCGGCTCCGGTCAGGGTGACGACGCCCAGAACGTCGATCACCAGTTCCGCCGTCGAGAAGTTGCTGTCCAGATTGACCAGGATGACGCTGTCGCCGCCCACTGTATCGATCCGGACCTGTCCGATGGCCGTAAAGGCGCCGGTCACCAGGGCGAGCGCCTGATCATCGTAGTCCAGGCTGGGATCGATGGACCTCAGGTCGATCAGGTCGCCCTGGGCCTGGGTGAAATCCAGGATGTCGTCCCGGCCATCCCCGGCGGCGAAGACAAAGCGATCAGCGCCGGCGCCGCCCCGCAGGACGTCGTTGCTCTCGCCGCCGACCAGGATATCCGCTCCGGCGCCGCCGTTCAGTTCGTCCGCGCCACTGAAACCGAACAGGCTGTCAGCCCCCTTGCCGCCAAACAGCACGTCCGCGGCGAAGGCCTGGCCCCGCACGATCAGCGGGTCGACCAGGCTGTTGAAGATGAAGGCCGAAGGACTGGCCAGCAGGGCCGCCAGACTGACGTTTTCGAGGGTGATGGACTCCAGGCTGCCGCCAAACCGTGTGGCGATCACGACATTGGCGCCCTGCTGGCTCATATAGGGGGTCAGGGTCAGCATGTCGGCGACATTGAAAACCCGCAGGTCGATCCGGTCCGTGGCCAGGCTGAAATCCAGGACCCTGTCGCCGCCGAACTCGCGCCGGTCAAAGGTGACGATATCCTTGCCCGCGCCCGTCCGCAGCACGTCCGCCGCCTCGCCGCCATTCAGGACATCATTACCGGCCCCGCCGTTCAGTTCGTCCGAACCGCTGAGGCCGAACAGGTAGTCGGCCCCCTTGCCGCCGAACAGGACATCGCTCGCGAAGGTCTCGCCATAGACGATCAGGGAGGTCTTCGCCGTATTGAAGATGAAGGCCGAGGGGGCGCCCAGCAGGGTCGCCATATCGACGTTCTTCAACCGGATGGACTCGAGCTCGCCGCTGAAGGCCGTGCTGATCACCACGTCCGCCCCGACCTGGCTGACATAGGGAGCCAGGGTTGCGATATCAGACAGATTGAAGGCACGCAGATCGATCCGGTCGCTGCCGAGCGTGAAGTCCAGCACGATGTCCGCACCGAACCCCCGCTGGTCGAAGGTGATAACATCGCGGCCGGCCCCGCCGCTCAGGATGTCGGCCCCGACACCGCCATTGAGCGTGTCGTTGCCGGCTCCGCCGTTCAGCTCATCCACGCCACTGAATCCGAACAGCGAGTCGTTGCCATTGCCACCGAACAGGACGTCGCTTGAGAAATCATTGCCCTCGACGATCAGGGCGTCACTCGACCCGTTCAGAATGAAGGCGCCCGGTGTGGCCAGCAAGGTGGCCAGATCGATGTTCTTGAGGGTTATGCTCTCGAGCAGATTGTCGAATTCGGTCCGGATTACCACATCGGCCCCGACCTGGCTCATATAGGGCGTCAGGGTGGCCAGGTCCGCGACACCCAGTCCCCGCAGGTCGAGCCGGTCCGCGCCCAGGGTGAAATCCAGCACCGTATCGGCGCCAAAACGGCGCTGGTCGAAAACGAAGATGTCCTTGCCAGCATTGCCGCTGAGGGCGTCGTTACCCGTTCCGCCGATCAGGGCGTCATCACCGCCACCGCCCGAAAGAATGTCCGCGCCACCCAGGCCGTAGAGGACGTCGGCATCATCCAGTCCAGAGATGGTGTTGGCGGCGTTGGTGCCGGTCAGGATCGCCATGGTCTGCCTCTGGGATAGGGGAAAATCCAGACTCCGCCCGGTTGCGTTTCGGCCCGGTGAAGAATCAGGGGGAAGTTTGTGTCAAAGCCGCCCCGTCGATCGCCGGGAATAATCGCTCATCGCCTTGAATCGCCCGACAGCCTCGCGGCCGCAGCCTCGAGCCGCAGCAGCAACCGCTTGAGGGTCGCCACTTCGCTGGGCGCCAGCCCGGTCAGAAGCGCGGCTTCATAGGCCTTGGCAAGGGGTGCGATCTCGGCATGAAGACTGCGACCGATGGGGGTCAGGACCAGCAGGTGGGACCGGCCATCGGCTGTGTTGGCGTCCCGGCCCAACAGGCCGCGGGCGACCATTTCACGAGCGGCCCGCGAAACGGTCACCTTGTCCATGGCGGTTCGCGCCACAACAGCCTGCTGGGTCAGTCCGCCCTCCGCCAGAACGGCCATCAACCGCCACTGGGGTATCGTCAGGCCGAACCGGTCTTCATAGGCCCGGGCGATCAGCCGGGAGACCCCGTTGGACGCCACCGACAGGCGGAATGGCAGGTAGTCATCCAGGACAAGATCGGACTCGGAAGCGCCCGACCCGGGATCGGGCGCGAGGGCCAGATGCGACATGGTGCGAGGCTTCCTCATGGGTCTACGCCACCGGCGCCACGACCTGTTCGATGGCGCCAAAGATGGAGTGGCGTCGGCCGTCGCGCATCTCAATCCGCACCCGGTCGCCATGACGCAGGAATGGCGTTTTCGCCTCTCCGGCGAGCAGGGTCTCGACGGTCCGCACCTCTGCAATGCAGCTGTAGCCGACACCGCCGTCTGCTATGGATTTCCCTGGACCACCATCCGAACCCCGGTTGGAGACCGTGCCCGACCCGATGATCGTCCCGGCGCAGAGCGACCGTGTCTTTGCGGCATGGGCGATGAGGGTTCCGAAATCGAAGGTCATGTCGACCCCGGCGTCCGCCTCGCCAAACGGCGCGCCATTCAGTTCCACCTCAAGGGCCCCGTGCAGCCTGCCATCCTTCCAGGCCTCGCCCAGTTCGGCCGGGGTGACCGCGACTGGCGAAAAGGCGCTGGCCGGCTTGGACTGGAAGAAGCCGAAACTCTTGGCCAGTTCGCCGGGGATCAGGTTGCGCAGGGACACGTCATTGGCCAGCAGGACCAGACGGATCGCCGCCAGGGCCTCGTCGCGGCTGGCGCCCTGCGCCACGTCGCCGACGATGACGGCGATTTCGCCCTCCATGTCGCAACCCCAGGCCTCGTCCGCCAGGGGAATGTCGTCCCGGGGGGCCAGGAACCCGTCGCTGCCGCCCTGATACATCAGGGGATCGGTCCAGAAACTGGCCGGCATGTCGGCGGCCCGGGCCTGCCGCACAAGGGCGACATGGTTCACATAGGCGCTGCCATCGGCCCATTGATAGGCCCGCGGCAGGGGGCTCATGGCGTCATGTTCGTGGAACCGTTCCCTGGGCACGCCGCCGGTCTCGAGACTGGCGGACAGGGCTTTGAGGATCGGCTCGCAGCGCTCCCAGTCGTCCAGAGCCGCCTGCAGGGTCGGGGCGGCGGCGGAGGCGTCGAAATACCAGGCCAGATCCCTGGAGACGACCACCAGGCGGCCGTCGCGGCCGGACTTCAATGAGGCAAGCTTCAAGACGGCGTTTCCCTTTTATTTCTTGATGAGGCGACTGACCCGCGCCCCTTGGTCGTATCGCGACGGTCCGCCAAAGACCGCTACTTCGCAGAGTATGTCCCCACCCGCCTCGGCCGCCCAGATATAGTTTCGCTCGACCAGCACCTGCCGGCCAGCCGGCGAAAGGCCCTCGAAGGTGTCGCCCCAGGGGGTGATCTTCGACAGGTCCCGCCAGGACAGGGTCAGGGCGCGGCCAAGCTCATCCTCGGCGAAGGCCAGCAGGTCGGGATCGCTCAAACCGTCACTCCCCGGGACGCCGTAAACTCGGAAATGAGCGCATCGCCCGTATTGATCACCTCGGACGGTTCGAAGATCAGCACCTGCGCCTCCTCATCGGCGGCGGTGCGGTGCTCCACTCCCCGGGGCACAACCACCATCTGACCCGGTCCCATCTCGACAACATGGTCGCGGAACTCGACCCGGAACCGGCCCTTCCAGACCAGGAACATCTCCTCGGCCTCGGCATGGCGATGCCAGGGGAAAACCCCATGCACCTTGACCAGCCGAAGATCCTGACCGTTCAACTGCGCAGCGACCTTCGGCCGCCAGTGCTCGGCAATCGCAGCAAATTTCTCGTCCAGATCGATGGCCTCGCTCATGTGTCGGTCGTGACCTCGTCCCATTCAGCGTCATAGCCGATCAACCAGTTCAGCCCGCGATGGCGCTCCATGACGACCTCGCCATCCAGCCTGGCCGGCGCCGGCCTGTTCTTCAGGCCGGCATCCCTGACCGCCCAGTGGTATCGGTAGATCAGATCGGCCGCGTCGAGGATTTCCGCCAGGGGCCTCATCCGCGCGCGGGACACGAAGGCCTTGCCGTCGTCGGGTTCGATCAGGTCGATCAGGCTGGCGGGATCGACCAGCCGTTCCGGCCGGTCCAGCGCCTGAATTCGCCCCAGCGCCCAGGCGATCGGGAGGGCGGCCTCAAAGGCCCAGCTGAATTGGACGCGGTCCAGGTCGGACGCTGCAGCGTCCTCCATGAACTCGATTTCCGAAGGAGAAAGGTCCGCCCTGTCCGCAAAGGCGGCGCGCAGCCGGGTCGCCAGGGCCTGATCACCGCTGACGCTCTTGATCGCCACCAGCACCAGGGCGCAGAAGCGCCTCGCCGCTGCGTCTGCCGATGGCGGCCTCGCCTGGGTGCTGTCCTCGATGACGGGCAACCACTCCAGGGTCGAAACCCCCTCCCCCTTGAGCCGCTTGATTGAGCGGCGCTTGCGGTCTTCAGCTTCGCTCGACCGAGAAACAGCCTCAGCGTTCGCCATTCCTGGCCTGAACAAAAATCCGCCCAACGGTAGTCCCGAAAACAGGCCCAGAATCGACCGGCGATCCATCAGGCGCCGGTCTTCCAGCTGTCGACATAGGCCGGGTTCTCGACCGCAGTCGCCCCGTCGCCAACCTCTAGCGGGTCGCGTGTGTCGATCATCACGGCATATTCGTCGGTCGCCGGCTTGGGCTGGACCAGCATGTTCTTCAGGGCCTTGGGGTGAGGGCCGTGGGTGAAGCCGCTGGGATGGAAGGTCATCATGCCGCTTTCGATATGGTCGCGGCTGAAGAAGTCCCCGGCGTGATAGAAAAGCACCTCGTCGAAATCGTCGTTGTTGTGGAAGAACGGGATCTTGATGGCGCCAGGGTCAGTCTCGAAGGGCCGGGGCGCAAAGGTGCAGACCACGAACCGGTCGCTCAGGAACGTCGTGTGGACGCTGGGCGGCAGGTGATATCGGTGGCTGACGACAGGTCGGATGTCCCGGACATTGAGCCTGACCGGAGCCAGCTCGCCATGCCAGCCCACCGCGTCCAGCGGATTGTATCCATAGGTCGCCGTGGAGACCGCCCCGCGCCGCTTGATCCGCACCGGAAACGCCCCGGCCATCGCCTGATGGTCCCGGAAGCCCTCGTCCATGATCGGCGTATCCAACACAGCCGGATCGAAGATGGCATGGGGGCCCAATAGACCCTTGTCCGGCAGGGTGAAGTGACTGTTGGTCGCCTGGATGGACAGGATGGCCGTGTCCGAAACCGGAGCCAGCCGCCACATGGTTCCGCGCGGCAGATAAAGATAGTCGCCAGCCCGGTATCCGATCCGACCGAAATCACAGAAGAGATCGCCATCTCCGGCGTGGATGAACAGCAGAAGGTCGCCATCGGCGTTGCGCGCCAGTTCCGTCAGGCCAGGGCCCGGCTTCCAGAATCGCATTTCAGTGGCGGCGTTGTGCAGCACCACCGGCGCATCCCAGGGCGAAGCCCGGGGCTCGTCCAGTCGATTCAGGTCAAAGGCTCGGGGCCGCAACGGGCCTTCGAAGCTGGACCAGCCGGTCGGTGGGCGCGGGTGGTAGAGAAAGGCGGCCGGCCCGAAGAACCCCTCCTTTGACATTTCCCGCTCATAGGTCCCTTCCGGCAGGTCGGCATGGGCCTGTCGGCTATGGCGGCCTTGCGCCCCGCGAACGGGAATCCAGTTTCGATTGCTCATCCCACGCCCTTCAGGGTTCGTCCTTGTAGATGGAGACGACCGGCGCCTGACCTGCCGAGGCTCGGGCCCGGTACATGCCGCTGGTGTTGAAACTCCAGGCCAGCTGGCCATCCGGCGTCAGGGCGACCACGCCTCCGTCGCCCCCCAGCCCTGTCAGGCGTTGCTGGATCACGGTATCCGCCGCCTGCCGCAGGGTCAGACCCCTGTACTGAACAAGGGCGCAGATCTCCCGGGCGACCGTCAATCGGATGAAGTACTCGCCGGTTCCGGTGGCGGACACGGCACAGCTCTTGTCGTCGGCATAGGTTCCCGCGCCGATGATCGGCGCATCTCCGACCCGGCCCCAGCGCTTGGCCGTCGTCCCGCCGGTCGAGGTGCCGGCTGCAATATTGCCCCTTGCATCCAGGGCAACCACCCCCACCGTTCCAAACTTGCGCTCGTCCAGCGGCGGGCGTTCGGTAACAGCCTTGTTGGGAGCCGGCGCCCCGAGCGGACGGGTCGGCATGGGCAGGCCAAGGCGCTTGAGCTCCTTTTCCAGGCCCTCCCAGCGGCGTTCCGTGAAGAACCAGCCCGGCTCCACCTGCTCCAGACCCTGGGCGCGGGAAAAGGCGTCAGCGCCCGGACCGGTCATCATGACATGGGGCGATTTTTCCATGACCGTACGGGCCAGGCTGATCGGGTTTCGCGTGCGGGTCACGCCGGCCACCGAACCGGCCTTCAGGGTGGCCCCGTCCATGATGGCGGCGTCCAGTTCATTTCGACCTTCGGCGGTGAACACAGCGCCCCGGCCCGCGTTGAACAGGGGATCATCCTCCATCTGCCGGACGGTCGCTTCGACCGCATCCAGCGATGAGCCGCCGGCCTGAAGCACCCTTGAGCCCTCGGCCAGGGCCGCCGCCATGGCCTGGCGATAGGCGGCTTCAGTGGCCGCATCCATCTGGTCCCGCTCGATCACCCCGGCCCCGCCATGGATGGCGATCGCCCATTGCGGCCTGGGCGGAACCTGCGCCGGGGCCGGACAGGCCAGGGACAATGTCGCCAGCAGGGCCGGGATCAGGGATTTCAGTGGCATGATAAGGAATCCTTCTCTTGGTGCGGAGAAGGAGCGATCAGGATTCCGTCACCACACCCCGTCGAATCTGGTCCAGTTCGATGCTTTCGAACAGGGCCTTGAAGTTGCCCTCGCCAAAGCCTTCATTACCCTTGCGCTGGATGATCTCGAAAAAGATCGGACCGATCAGGTTTTCCGTGAAGATCTGCAGCAGCAGCCCCTGCCCTTCGGTGGGCGCACCATCCAGCAGGATGTTGTCGGCCTGCAGCCGCTGCAGGTCCTCGCCATGGCCGGGCACCCGGGCGTCGAGCAGTTCGTAATAGCTTTCCGGGGTCTGCTGGAACTTGACCCCACGGGCCCTGAGGGTCTCGACCACGCCATAGATGTCGTCCGCGCCGAAGGCGAGGTGCTGAATGCCCTCGCCACGATAGTCCCGCAGGAACTCCTCGATCTGGCTCTGCTCGTCCTGGCTCTCGTTCAGCGGGATGCGGATCTTGCCATCCGGGCTGGTCATGGCCTTGGAGAACAGTCCGGTCACCTTGCCCTCGATGTCGAAGTAGCGAATCTGGCGGAAATTGAAGACCTTCTCATAGAAGTCCGCCCACTTGCCCATGTTGCCCCGGAAGACATTGTGGGTCAGGTGGTCCAGGTAGGTCAGGCCAACCCCGTTGATGGCCTCCGCAGCCGAGGCGCCTTCGATGGGCAGAAAATCGACGTCGTAGATCTCCTGGGCGCCATAGCGGTCCACCAGATAGAGGTTGGATCCGCCGATCCCCTCGATGGCCGGAATGTTCAGTTCCATAGGACCAACCAGCCCCTGAACCGGTTTGGCTCCCCGCTCTATGGCCATTCGAAAGGCCTTGGCGGCGTCGCGAACCCGAAAGGCCATGGCGTTGGCCGACGGGCCATGCGCGCCGCGAAACTCCGCAGGCTGGCCTGCAGGCTCCATGTTCAGGATGAAGTTGATGTCGCCCTGGCGAAAATGCAGCACATTCTTGGAACGATGCCGGCCGACCGCCGTAAATCCCATCAGCTCCCAAAGCGCCTTGAGGCTGTCGGGATCCGGCGAAGTGAACTCGACGAACTCGAAACCGTCGGTGCCCAGGGGATTATCGAACAGATCGGTGGAAATCGTGTTTCCGACGCTGGACGTGAGGGTCATGGGCGGCCTTCGATCTGGAATTGGCAAGACCAATATCGTATCATATGCAACTAACTACGCAACCTTGGTCAGCCTACCTCCGCCCTGGCCTTGACCATAGTTGCGCCGCACGGGCCCTGGCGACCGAAACAGGCTTTCCCTTTCACCCGAGCCGCTCTAGCACTGGGTTATGCTGCGCAAACTCTATGACTGGGTGATGGGACTGGCCGGGTCTCGTCATGCTCCTTCCGCCCTGTTTGCGGTGTCCTTCGCCGAAAGCTCGTTCTTTCCGGTTCCACCGGACGTGATGCTGGCGCCCATGGTTCTGAAGAACCCGGACAAGGCCTGGTTCTATGCCGGGGTCTGCACCCTGGCCTCGGTGCTGGGCGGGATCCTGGGCTATGCCATCGGCTATTTTCTGCAGGATTTCGGCGTCTGGCTGATGAACGTGACCGGCCACGCTGGCGGCATGACCGAGTTCAAGTGCTGGTACGATCGCTACGGGGTCTGGGTCATCCTGGCCAAGGGCCTGACGCCCATTCCTTACAAGCTCGTGACCGTCGCCTCGGGACTGGCGCAATACAGCTTCGGCATCTTCGTCCTGGCCTCGGTAATCACCCGGGGTGCCCGTTTCTTTCTGGTGGCCTGGGTGGTCAAGGCCTTCGGGCCGGCCATGTTGCCTGTCATAGAGCGTCGACTGGCCCTGTTCGCCGGCCTCGCCATCGCCCTTGTGGTCGGCGGACTGGTCGCCAGCCACTATCTTGGCGGAAGTTCCGCCTCTGCCTGCTAGGCGCGCTTCATGGTCCTGCTCCAGCGACTGATCACCCTGACCATCCGCCACTGGCCCTGGGTGGCGCTGTTATCGTCGGCCCTGATGCTGGCCATCGCCCATGCCTTCGAGGCCTTCGGCGGGCTCATGCCCTGCACCCTGTGCCTCCGGCAGAGGGAAGTCTATTGGACAGTCATGACCGCCGCGGCCCTGACCATCGTCCTGGGCCGGTTCCCCTGGAGCCAGCGGTTTCGACCCTGGCTGAACGTCCTGCTGGGCCTGATCTTCCTCTATGGCATGGGGATGGCCATCTATCATTCCGGCGCCGAGTGGAAATGGTGGCCCGGCCCCACCACCTGCGCCTCGGGCGGAGGCGGCCGGGGCGCGACAACGGCGCAGCTGCAGGCGCTGCTGGATGGCGCTAAGGTGTCAGCCCCGGCCTGCGACAAGGCCGCCTGGGTGTTCCTTGGCCTGTCCATGGCCGGCTGGAATGCTATCATCAGTCTCAAGCTCGCTGTCTGGAGCTTCATCGCCGCCCGGGAGTCCCGTGCATGACCGCAAAACCCATTCCCGCCAGACCTGGCCGCGGCGCGGCAGAGGGCCGACTGGCAGAGATGCTGCGGGTCGATCACGCCGGAGAACTGGGCGCTGTCCATATCTATCGCGGCCAGCAGGCCGTTCTGGGGCGGGCGCCGGGACGGGAGCGAATCGCCAGCCAGCTCGCCGAAATGGAGGGCCATGAGCAGGTTCATCTCAGCCGCATGGAATCCCTGCTCAACGAAAGACGCATTCGCCCGACTCTGCTGTCACCCCTCTGGCGCGCCGCCGGATTCGCCCTTGGCGCAGGCACGGCCCTGTTGGGCGAAAAGGCCGCCCATGCCTGCACGGAGGCGGTCGAGACCGTGATCGAGGAACATTACGCCGGTCAGATCGCTGAACTGGCCTCCAGCGAACCAGCCCTGGTTTCTGAACTCAGCCAGTTTCGCGATGACGAACTGGCCCATCGTGATCTGGCCCTGGCCGAAGGCGCGCGCGAGGCTCCAGCCTATCCGCTACTGGCGGCGGTAATCCAGGCCGGTTGCCGCGCGGCGATCAAGATCAGCGAAAAAATCTAGGAACCATCCCGGACACAGGACGCTGAATCCCCCCAACAGGAGCGCCCCATGCCCGCCTTCATGTCAGACCCGGATTTTGAGCCCGAGCCGCTGGAACCCTGGCCCGGCCAGCCGATGGACACGCCCCCGGAACCGGACTTCGACCCCGTCCAGCCCGACACTGTCGTCGGCCCCTGACGCCGCCGACGGTCGTCAAGCCTCCAGTTCGATGTCCCAATACAGATAGTCCAGCCAGCTCTCGTGCAGATGGCCCGGCGGGAAGCGACGGCCGCGATCCTGAAGTTCGTGCATGCTGGGTCGGCGCGGGGCCCTCCGCGGATGCATCGCCGCTTCCCTTGGGGTCCGACCGCCCTTTGTCAGGTTGCAGGGCGCACAGGCGGTGACGATGTTTTCCCAGGTGGTTCGCCCGCCCCGCGACCTTGGCAGCACATGATCGAAGGTCAGGTCGTCGCCGCATCCGCAGTACTGGCAGGTGAAGGAATCCCGCAGGAAGAGGTTGAACCGTGTGAAGGCCGGAGGCCGGTCCTGGGAAACATACTGCTTGAGCGAAACGACGCTGGGCAACTGCATCTCGAAGGACGGGCTGCGAATGACCTGATCATAGGTGGATATGACGTCCACCCGGTCCAGGAACACCGCCTTGATCACATCCTGCCAGGGCCAGACTGACAGGGGATAATAGCTGAGCGGCCGATAGTCGGCGTTGAGCACCAGGGCTGGCCAGCCCGATGGGGCGTGGGTGATCACCTGCATGATCGCCGCCAGGTGATGATGGATGACCTTAAGGAACTGAAGACAAACCTGCCTTTCCGCCACAGTTCGGGAATCGCCATCATTCCCGAGTGCATGTGGAGAATGACCCGGAAACACGACAGGTCCAAGACGCCGGAAGCGTTCAGCCCTGGAAATCCCGGAACAAAGAAAAAGGGAGGCGCCGGGCGCCTCCCTTGAGGAGTCTCGGGCGATCCGCCCTCGAGGAAAGGCGAACCGCATTGGATCGAGAAGATCCGTTCCGGACGGTGACTGCAGGACAGCCTCCGCGGAACCTTGAAACATCAGACCGGCATTCTAGCCGCCGACGAAGACGGTCGCGCCTGCAAGGACCAGACCCAGGCCCACAAGGTAGACGGAGACCGAACGGTCGAAGAAGCGTTCGAACGCGGAGATTTTCGAAATGGTCATGACACACACCTTCCAGGTTTTGGGCCGCCACTGGGTCGGCCCGTTTTTTTCATCCCCGGGGGAGCGGGGTTCGTCCGATCTGGACAATGCTTAGATAGCAGCTATCTAAGCGCTGTCAAGATGATCTTTACGCCGTTCGGATAGAGTTTTATGATGCAGCCAATGACCCTTGAAGCCATCACCGATCCCCGCCCCTATCATCATGGCGATCTGCGCCGCGCGCTGGTCGACGCCGCCGCCCGGATTCTTGAAAGGGAGGGCCCCAGCGCCCTGTCCCTCCGGGCGGTTGCGCGGGAGGCCGGGGTCAGTCCCGCGGCCCCCTACCATCACTTCAAGGACAAGGGCGAACTGCTGGACGCCGTCGCCCATGTGGGTTGGGACGCCCTGGGCGAGGCGATGAACCAGGCCGTGGCCAACGCCAGGGACGTTCATGAACACATGACCGAACTGGGCGTGGCCTATGTCTGTTTTTCCCAGCGCCATCCCGCCCTGTACCGGGTGATGTATGACTGCTCGAGAGACAGGGACTCGCTGCCTGAGGGCATGGCCGACAACGACGACAGCGCCTATTGCATGGTGCGCGAGACCTTCCGCAAAAGCGCCGGCCCGGACGTCACCGACCTGGATGTGGAACTGGCGACCATCGCGGCCTGGTGCACCGCCCACGGACTGGCGGAAATGAGCGGCTTCGCACAGTTTGCCCCCCTCAAGCGCGCGCTCGGCGGCGACGAGGCCTTCCTGCGCGGCGTGCTGAGCCATCTGGGAGCCTTCGCCAGGCGAATCCCGCCCCAGGCCTGACGTACCGGATCTTGTCCGAACGACCAGACAGCGAGACTGAAGAGCGACCAGGGGCCAGAAGGCCTGCGCCCCTGCCTGTAACCCGGTTTGCGCCCTCGCCCACCGGCCGGCTGCATCGGGGGCATGCCTATTCAGCCCTGATGGCCTATCGGGCGGCGCAGGAGAGCGGAGGGCGGTTTCTGCTCCGCATCGAAGACATAGACGCCACCCGTTGCCAGCCCGAGTTCGAGTCCGCCATCTTCGAAGATCTCGCCTGGCTGGGCGTGACCTGGGAAGAGCCGGTGCGTCGTCAGTCCCGCCATCGCCAGGACCATGAAGAGGCCCTCCAGCGCCTGCAGGCGGACGGCGTCCTCTATCGCTGCTTTCGAACGCGCCGGGAAATGGCGGCCCAGGCCCAATCGGCGCCCCATGCCCATGAGCAGCCTTTCTTCGGCGCGCCTCTGCCGCCCGCCGAGGAGGCGGCCCGGCTTCTGGCGGGCGAACCCTTCGCCTGGCGACTGTCCATCCAGGCCGCCCGGGAACGCCTGGGTGACTTCAGCGGCCTTGCCTTTCTCGAGACGGGCAGCGGACCACAGGGGGAAACCGGCGCCCTTCTCGCTCGGCCCGACCGGGCCGGCGACATCGTCCTGGCCCGCAAGGATGTCGGGCTCTCCTATCATCTGGCGGTGGTAGTCGATGACGCCCTGCAGGGCGTGAATCATGTCGTTCGCGGCCAGGACCTGTTCGAGGCCGTCCATGCCCAGCGGCTGCTTCAGGCGCTCCTGGGGCTTCCCACGCCCGTCTATCGCCATCACAGTCTGCTGGTGGGAGCGGACGGCAAGCGCTACGCCAAGCGGAACAAGAGCGAGACCCTGGCCGAGATTCGCCAAAGCGGCCTTTCAGCCGCGGACCTGCGCCGAGAACTTGGATTTTTCTAGATGAACGCCAGAACCCTGCCGCTGATCGCCCTTGTGGCAGGGGCCTGCATCATCGCCTTTGCGCCCATCCTGGTCAGGATGACCGAAGTGGGGCCAGCCGCCGGCGGCTTCTGGCGACTGGCGCTAGCCCTGCCGATGCTGGCCCCCTTCTATTTCAGGGCGGCGCGAGCGGAGGGCGCCCCCTGGCGACCGGCCCCGGCCTTGGTCCTGGCGGGAATCTTCTTCGCAGGCGACCTGGCCTTCTGGCACTACGGCATCGGCATGACCTCCGTCGCCAACGCCACGGTGCTGGCGAACCTGACACCCATCGTCGTGACCATCGTCGGCTTCCTGCTGTTCCGGGAAAAGGTCGGACCGATCTTTCTCTGCGGCATGGCCCTGGGCCTGGTCGGCGCCTGGACTATGGCCGAGGGGCGCGGTTCCGGGGCCGCGGGAAGCAATCCGCCCATGGGGGACCTGCTCTCCGCCTGCACGGCCCTCTGGTATGCGGCCTATTTCCTATGCGTACGGCGGGCCCGCTCCACATCGGGCACCGTCGCGGTCATGTTCTGGTCCAGCCTGGTCGGCGCCCTGGGCCTCGCCCTGGTCATGGTCCTGCTGGGAGAGGACCTGCTGCCAGCCAGCCTGTCAGGCTGGGCGGCCTGCCTTGGCCTGGCGATCGTCCATGTGACCGGCCAGGGCGCGATCGCCTGGGCCCTCGGCCGCCTGCCCACTGCCACAGCCTCTGTGGTGGTTCTGGTCCAGCCGGCCGTCGCCGCCCTGCTGGGCTGGCTCATCTTCACCGAAGCCATGACGCCGCTCCAGGGTCTGGGCGCCGTCGCAGCCCTGGCCGGAGTGGCCCTGGCTCAGTGGGCCGCCGCCCGGGACCAGCGCAGGGCCGATCAGGCCCTGGCCCAATAGAGATACTGGTAGGCCGCCGAAAAGCCCAGGCCGCGATAGAGGGCGATGGCGGCCTGGTTGCCGGCCTCGACCTGCAGATAGGCGCCCTGCGCACCGGCCCCCGCCCCCGCGACGAGCAGGGCGGAAACGATGTCGGCAGCCATGCCCTGCCTTCGGTGGCTCGCCAGGGTCCGCATGCCGAACAGCCCGACATGGCCTCCGTGGGCGCAGGCGGCGCCGATGGCGACAGGCTGGCCCGCCGCGTCGATCCGGGCGAAGAAGCGCGGCTCCGGGATACGCCGGAAGGCCGCCATCCGTTCTGCAGCATCGGCGGGGTCGCCCTGGACGCCCAGAAAGACTGCTTCGAAGGCGGCCTCGGCGGTTCGGTTCACGACCACCCGTCCCGGCGACAGGCCCTTCGGAGCCGGACCTGTCATCACCAGGGTCGGGGTCCGGGGCTGGTATCCCCTGCTGCGGAGGATATCCGCCAGAGCCACATCCTGATCCAGAAGCTTGAAGAGCGGCGGCAGGCCGCGTCGCCGATACCAGAGCTCGACCCGGTCCACCGCGGCGGCCAGGGGCAGGCCGGCCGGAAGATCGCCGAGGGGCCAGCAGGCGTTCAGCCGCCCGGAAAAGCCATCGGCGGCATTGAGGATCCAGCCCCCCAGCTGCTCCCGAACCTCCGCCGGCCAGGCATTGTCGGCGATGCGCTCCAGGGCCTGGACCGAGGCAGGATCCATCCCGGTCGTCACTCGGCCATCAGGGTTCGGACCAGTTCTGCCGCCTCTGCACTGGCCCAGTCGGCATCGCCGGACAGCCTCGCCCGCTCGACGCCCGACTTGTCATAAACAATCGTGGTGGGCAGGCCCATGGCCGCAGGCTCGATCACGAAGGGCATGGCCCCGGACGGGTCACGATAGTATTTCAGGGGCCTGTTGCGGGCGATGAAAGCCCGGGCGTCCAGGTCCTTGTCGTCCTTGTCGATGCTGATCGCCACCACGGCAACCTTCTGTCCCTCATAGGTGGCGGCCAGCCGCGACAGGGTGGGCATCTCCACCTTGCAGGGCGCGCACCAGGTCGCCCAGAAATTGACGACCACGACCCGCCCCTTGAAATCAGCCAGGGTAACGGCCTTGCCGTCGCCATCCTGGAACCCGGCCGTGGGGGTCGGCGGCGGCGTCTTTGGTATTTCGAGCTTGGCCAGGGCGCCCTTGCGCAGGTCATTCAGATTGACGGCGCCAGACGGTTTGATGACCGCAGCGGCAATGACATATAGAACCCCCGCCACGCCGATCAGGAAGGCGGCGATGATCGCCCGCCTCAGCCAATCTGGCCGCTCGCCGACCCTGGAAACCTGGTTCATATGACTGACGACTCCTCAAACAACACGGGCCCGACCGGGACGCCATCCCGGGGCCCCGCCCAGGGTCAGGAAATGTGGGGCGGGCGTTTCAGCGCCAGACCGGCCGATCTGATGCAGGCGATCAATGTCTCCATCGGGTTCGATCGCCGCTTGGCCGCCCAGGACCTGGCAGGCTCCCGGGCCCATGCGGCCATGCTCGCCAGCATCGGAGCCATATCTAGCGACGACGAAGCGCAAATCCAGCACGGACTTTCGCTGATCGAGGCCGAGATGGCCGAGGGGGCCTTTCCCTATCGGGACTCCTTCGAGGACATCCACATGAATGTGGAGGCCCGGCTGAGCGAACTGATCGGCGAGCCCTCGGGCCGACTTCATACCGCCCGGTCCCGCAACGACCAGGTCGCTCTGGATTTTCGCCTCTGGGTGCGGGACGCCTGTGACCGGACCATCGCCCAGCTGAAGGCCCTGCAATCCGCGCTTCTGACCAAGGCCCAGGCCCATGCCGAAACCCTGATGCCGGGCTTTACCCACCTCCAGCCGGCTCAGCCCGTGACCTTCGGCCACCATCTGATGGCCTATGTCGAGATGTTCGGGCGCGACGCCTCGCGCTTTGCCGACGCCCGGGCCCGGATGAACGAAAGTCCGCTGGGCGCGGCCGCCCTGGCCGGATCCCCGTTCCCGATCGACCGGGAGATGACCGCCAGAACGCTTGGCTTCGACCGCCCGACCGCCAACAGTCTCGACAGCGTTTCCGCGCGGGACTTCGCCCTGGAAGCCCTGTCCGCAGCCACCATCTGTTCGACGCATCTTTCGCGGTTGGCCGAAGAGATCGTCATCTGGGTGACGCCGCAATTCGGGTTCATCAGACTGTCGGACGCCTTCACCACCGGCTCGTCCATCATGCCCCAGAAGAAAAACCCCGACGCTGCGGAACTGGTCCGCGCCAAGGTCGGACGCATCCTGGGGGCCCTGACCAGCCTGACCGTCGTCATGAAGGGCCTGCCTCTGGCTTATTCCAAGGACATGCAGGAGGACAAGGTCCCGACCTTCGAGGCCTTCGACTCCCTGGAACTGGCCCTTCTGGCCATGGCCGGCATGGTGCAGGACCTGGAGCCCGATACCGAACGTATGGCCCTGGCCGCCGGCTCCGGCTTTTCGACCGCCACCGATTTCGCCGACTGGCTGGTCCGCGAGCTGGGCCTGCCGTTCCGCCAGGCCCATCACCTGACCGGCGCTGCGGTCAAACAGGCAGAGACTCTCGGTGTCGATCTGGCGGAATTGAGCCTGGATCAGCTGAAGGCGCTGGACCCGAGGATCACCGACGGGGTCTATACTGTTCTGACCCCCGCCGCCTCCGTCGCCAGTCGCCGGAGCTATGGCGGAACCGCCCCGGATCAGGTGCGCGCCCAGATCGCGCGCTGGAAAGAGAGTCTCTGATGTCACTTCGCGCCCCCCTGCTGGCCCTGATTCTGTTGACCATTCCGGCCCTGTCGGCTTGCGGCCGGATGGGCGAACTTGAACGTCCCGGCCCGCTCTGGGGTCCCGAGGACCGCGCCAGGGAGGAAGCAGCCCAGCGAGCGGCCTCCGCCGCCGCCAACAGACCCTCCAAGCCTGGTTCCGATGAAGAAGTCCGTGACCCGGCCACCAGCAGCGCCACAATCCGCCAGCAGCCCATCGGCGGCTCGCCCTCCGATCCGCTCGGCGGTCCTTCGGCCCAGGGCATGCCCAACTCGGGACCCCAGCACTAAGTGAATCACTTCGAGAGCCAGGACGGGCAGCTCTGCTGCGAGGCCGTTCCCCTTGCACAGATCGCCGAGGCCGTCGGAACCCCGGTCTACGTCTATAGCCAGGCGACACTTGAGCGGCACTTCACGGTGTTTCGCGACGCCCTGCAAAGCCATCCCGCCCTGGGCGAGCCCCTGATCGCCTATGCGGTCAAGGCCAACAGCAATGTCTCGGTGCTGAAGGTTCTGGGCGGCCTTGGGGCCGGGGCCGACACGGTTTCGGAAGGCGAGATCCGCCGCGCACTCGCCGCCGGCATTCCGCCCTCGCGCATTGTCTTTTCCGGGGTCGGCAAGACCCGGGCCGAAATCACCTTCGCCCTCCAGACTGGCGTGTCCGAGATCAATGTCGAGTCCAGGCCCGAGCTGGACCTTGTAGCCGAGGTCGCCGCCTCTCTGGGAGCGTCCGCCCCCGTGGTGTTCCGGGTCAATCCGGATGTCGAGGCGGGCGGCCACGCCAAGATCTCGACCGGCAAGGCCGAGAACAAGTTTGGCGTCTCCTTCGCCGAGGCCCGGCGGCTCTATGCGGAAGCCAGCGTCAATCCCTGGCTGACGCCCCTGGGCGTCGCCTGTCATATCGGCAGCCAGATCACCGACCTGGCTCCCTTCGAGGCGGCCTTTCGGCGCATGCGCAGCCTGGTCGAGGATCTCCGGTCCGACGGACTGGCGGTGGAGCGGCTGGATCTCGGAGGCGGCCTGGGCGTGCCCTATTTCAACCAGCCGACGCCGCCGACCCCGGAAGACTATGCGGCCATGGTGGCCCGGGTGGTCGAAGGTCTGGATGTCCGGCTGGCCTTCGAGCCCGGTCGGATGATCAGCGCCAATGCCGGGGTCCTGGTTTCCAGGATCATCCATCGCAATGATCGGCCGGAGGGTCGGCGGTTCCTGGTGCTGGACGCCGCCATGAACGACCTGATCCGCCCGGCCATGTATGAAGCCTTCCATGACATCCGGCCGGTGGCGGACTCATCGGGCGAAGCCCTGGCCTTTGATGTTGTGGGCCCGGTCTGCGAGACCGGCGACACCTTCACCCGCGACCGGCTGCTGCCGCCCATGCAGGGCGGCGACCTGGTCGCCTTCATGTCAGCCGGCGCCTATGGCGCGGCCATGTCCAGCGAATACAATAGCCGCCCCCTGGTTCCCGAGGTGTTGGTCAGCGGCGACCGCTTCGCCGTCATACGGCGCCGACCGACCTATGAAGAGATGCTGGCGGACGAAAGCCTCGCTGCCTGGCTGTAGAGCATGTTCCGATAAGTGTGATGCGGTTATCGGATCGAAACATGCTCTAACACTTTGAATCAGAGCCTGTTTTTCCGTTGTGATCGGTTCGCTCATAACGGAACAGGCTCTAGGCTTCATCCCACCAGGGATACTGGGGCGGCATGTCGGTCGAGACCCTGCCCGGGAAATGCGGCCTGCGCTTCTCGAGGAAGGCGGCGACGCCTTCCCGCACATCCTCCGAACTGCCCAGCGACAGATTGGCCGGTCCATCCACGCTGAGCACCGCAAGGGGATCGGGCTCTCCGGCGAACCGCCAGAGCATTTGTCGGGTCAGGGCGATGGAAACGGGCGCAGTTTCCTCGGCGATCTCGCGAGCAATCTCCTCGGCCCGGGGCAGCAGGTCTTCCGGCGCCAGAACCTCGCTGACCAGGCCGCCGCGCAACGCCTCTTCGGCCCCGAACACCTTGCCCGAGTAACACCAGCGCAGGGCCTGGGGCAGGCCGACCAGCCGTGGCAGGAACCAGGCCGCGCCCGCTTCCGGGACCAGGCCGCGCCTTGCGAAGACGAAGCCGATCTTGGCGCTGGTGGAGGCCAGGCGGATATCCATGGGCAGGGTCATGGTCACCCCGACCCCCACCGCCCCGCCATTGATGGCGGCGATGGACGGCTTGCGACAGCTGAAGATGGCGCCGACAAACCCGCCTCGTGGCTGCTCGGCCCTGGACTCGCCGAACAGGTTGGCGGCGTCCCCGCCGAAACTTTCAGCCCCGGCAGCCATGTCTGCGCCGGCGCAGAAGCCCCGGCCGGCCCCGGTGACGATGATGGCCCGCACCGCGTCGTCAGCATCGGCCGAGACAAAGGCGTGACCAAGTTCCTCGCCCATCCGGGCCGTATAGGCATTCAGCCGGTCCGGCCTGTTGAGGGTCAGGGTGAGGACCCCGTGCTCAAGGGTGGTCTGGATCTGCTCATAGGCCATGACGTTGTCTCCCGGAGCCGGTCTGGCGCCAGCATCGAGCCAGCCTGACCTTGGGATGAGACCGCCGCAAGTATGACGTAGCGGCATGAAGGCCGGCTTTGAAGCTCAGTCCGCCGCGCCCACATAGGGCAGGCCGCGCAGCTCTCCGGCGGCGTCCATGCCATAACCGACCAGGAAACGGGCCGGGGCCTCCCAGGCGACAAAGTCAGGCTCGATGGCCCGTTTCTCAGGCCAGGGCTTGCGAGCGAATACCGCCGTCAAAACCTCCCGGGCGCCCGCGTCCCGCACCAGTCTTGCGGCCTCGCTCAGCGATAGGCCGGTATCAAAAACATCGTCCAGGATCAGCGCCTGACGGCCCACCAGGGGGCGCTGCAGATCGGCCCGCACTTCGCACCGGCCGTAGCTCAAGCGCTCGTCGCGGTACGAGGACAGCCAGAGGGCGTCGAACCGAAGCTGTCGACCATGACGGCTCAGGGCCCGGGTGAGGTCCGCCGCAAACCAGATGCCGCCGGTCAGCAGACAGACGGCCACCGCCCCGTCCTCCAGCCTGGGGGCCATCTGGCGGGCCAGACCATCCACCGCCTCGGCGATCTGGGCCTCGCTCACAAGCACTTCGTGGCTGCCGGCGGTCCGGCTCAATGGTGGGCCTCGGCCGCCGGGTGGTGGGCTTCCGCACCCTGCTCCGGCACGGCGGTGGCCTCGGGAATCTCGTCATGGGCCGGGGGGGTCGGTTCGGTTGTCCCCCGCAGGGAAACCGACTTGGCCTTCGGGGCCTTGGCGGCGGCCGGCTTTTCTCCAACGACGCCCTTGTCGGTGACAAAGGCGACCTCGACCACGGCCGCCGTGCGCGGCGGATCCAGCAGGACCACGGCGAAATGCCGGGTCTCGCCGGCTGGCACCCGGGGATCGGAGGCCTGGGCGATCTTGGCCATGACCCGCTTATCCTGTTTGTTGACCAGACTGATCTGCAGCGGCGGCGCCGTCACGGTCTCGGAACGGATGTTGCGGATCACTCCGGATACCGACAGGGCGGCATGGCCATCCTGCAGGGCCGGCTCAGCCCTGATGTCCTCGATCTGCAAACCGATGCGGTTGACTGGAAACCCGACCGCCGCAAAGGCCGCCGCAGAACGGGGCCAGAGTTTCACGACGTCCTCGCGAAGCACAAATCCGCCGCCAAGCAGCACCAGCAGGAAGGCCGTCATGCCGGCCCAGACAATGCCGGTGGTCGCGGCTTCCCTGACGCGACGCTCCGTCTGGGCCTTGGCCCGGAACACCTTTGGCAGTTCCTCGCCCGGCAGGGCGTCCAGCGGCTTGGGCTCGAGGCTGAGCGGAGCCGGCTCGACAGCGACAGCCCCTTCCTCACCAGTTGAAGTCAGCTCCAGAACCGGCTCAGCATGGGCTGTCCACCGGGTCTTGCAGGCTGCGCACTTGACAGTACGGCCAGACGCGCCGACCTGATCGTCGCCGACGAAATACCGGGTGGCGCACTCAGGACAGGTCAGTATCATGGCCGGCGAATCGGACGCTCCCGCAACCTCCTACGAGGTCGCCGATTTCGGCTCTCATGTCCAGAAACCCTGACGTCTTATCGGCTGATATCGCCTCCGGACCCGCATTACGCTTCGAAGGCGTGGGTATGCGTTATGGCCGTGCGCCCGAAATCCTGAAGGATCTCACCTTCGATCTGGCGCCGGGATCCTTCCATTTCCTGACGGGCGCCTCGGGGGCCGGCAAGTCCAGCCTGCTCAAGCTGATCTATCTGGCTGAACATCCCTCGCGCGGGCGGATCGAGATGTTCGGCCGGGACGTCGAGACCATCTCCGGCCAGGATCGTCCTCATCTGCGTCGACGGGTCGGGGTGGTTTTCCAGGAATTCCGGTTGCTTGACCATCTTTCCGCCTTCGACAACTGCGCCCTGCCCCTTCGGATCGCCGGCCGTCGTCCATCGGAGTATCGCGAGGATGTCGCCGAACTGCTGGGCTGGGTCGGCTTGAGAAGTCGCATGCACGCCCTGCCGGCCACCCTGTCCGGCGGCGAGAAGCAACGTCTCGCCATCGCCCGGGCGGTTGTGGCGAGACCGGATATCCTGCTGGCAGACGAGCCGACCGGCAATGTCGACCACGGTCACGCCATCCGCATCCTGAAACTGTTCGTGGAACTGAACCGGCTGGGCACCACGGTCCTGATCGCCACCCATGATGAAGACCTTGTCGCCCGCAGCGGCCAGCCGGTGCTGCATCTCGAGGGCGGCAGAATGATCCGCTACGGTCGATCCGGATCGGAGACCGACCTGTGACGGCGCCCCTGTTCGACCTGGTCCGCTGGTCGCCGGCCCCGCTGTTGCCCAAGCGGGACGCCCGGGACGGCGCCCTTGTCTTCGTGGTGGCGGTTCTGTGCTTTCTCGCCTGCCTGACCGCCATCGGCGCGCTTGCGGCCGATCGCGCTGCGCGGGGCTGGACCAGCCAGCTTTCTGACTCCGCCACGGTGGTCGTCCAGCCCAAGGGCGCTGAAACCCCCGACGCTGCTGCCGCCCGCGCCGCCGAAGTCCTGGCCGGGGTCAAGGGCGTGGCCGAGGCCCGGGCGCTTGAAAAGGAAAAGGCGGAGGCCCTGCTGGAGCCCTGGCTGGGCCGCGACGCCCTGCTGGATGACATCCCCATGCCGCGACTTGTAGCCGTCGACATGAACCCCAAGGCCCCCGCCTCTGCAGCGGATCTGGATCGCGCCCTCAAGGCGGCAGGCGTTCTGGCCACCGTCGATGACCACAGCGTCTGGATCGCCGATATCCAGCGCGGCGCCGGGATTGCCCGCTGGGCGGCGTTGGGCGTCTGCCTGCTGATCATTTCTGCGGCCGCCGCGGTGATCGGCTTCGCCACCCGGGCCGGTCTGGCGGCCCATCGCGAGGTGATCGAAGTTCTGCATCTTTCGGGCGCCGAGACGGGCTTTGTCGCCCGGCTGTTCCAGACCCGATTCGCCATCGCGGCAGGAACCGCCGGCTTGTTTGGCGCCGCAGGCGCAGCCATGATCGCCGCCGTGGTTCGGCTGGCGGGCGGCGGACAGGGACTCACCCCTGTGCTTCCCCTGGCCTGGATCGATCTGGTCGCCGTGCTGCCAGCGCCCCTGATGGCGGCGCTGATCGCCGCCGTGGCGGCCAGGCTGTCGGCCGACCGTCTGTTGAGGGACCTGGGATAGAGACCGCCATGCGACGCCTTTCCCTTCTGCTGATTCTGATCGCCATATGGGTCGTGGGGCTGCTCGCCTTCGCCCATCGCATAGACAGCCAGCCCGCCGTCGAGGATCCGCCCGTTTCGGACGCGGTCGCTGTGCTGACCGGGGCGTCAACCCTGCGGCTCAAGGCCGGGGTGGCGCTTCTGGAGCATGGCAAGGGTCGCCGGCTGCTGGTTTCCGGGGTCAATGAAAAGGTCAGCCGCCAGGATCTCCTCGAGGTGACCGGCGCCTGGAAGCCCATCTACGAATGCTGTGTGGACCTGGGCTTCGAGGCCGCCGACACCCGCGGCAATGCCGCCGAAATCGCCGCCTGGGCCGCCACTCACAGCTTCAGGCAGGTAATCGTCGTGACCGCCGACTACCACATGCCCAGGGCCCTGCTGGAACTGCGGTCGCGGATGCCGGGCGCCGTGCTTGTCCCCTATCCGGTCAGGACCGAAGCCGTGGACGCCTCGGCCTGGTGGGGCGATGAGGTTCAGATCAAGCGCCTGACCCTGGAGTATTGCAAATACCTGGCAGTTCTGGTGCAGGAGACGGCCCTCGGCCTGTTTCGTCCCAAGGACGTTGCGGCCCCCAAGTCCAAGGACCGGCCCGCTTGATCTGGTTGCGATCGCTGCTTTTTGCGGGAGCCTTCTACCTGCTCTCGGCCCTGGTGGCCGTGGGGCTCTCGCCCATGTTGCTGGGGCCCAGGGAACCCCTGATGGCGGTCCTGCGGGCCTGGAGCCGTATGGTGACCTGGCTGCTTCGGGTCATCTGCAATGTCCGGGTTGAGGTCCGGGGCCTGGAGAACCTCCCGGCCGGGCCGGCGGTGATCGCCCCGAAGCACCAGTGCATGTTCGATATCTTCGGCTCGCTGGGTTTTCTGCCGGACGGCTGCTTCGTCCTTAAGAAGGAGCTTCTGGGCATCCCCTTCTTCGGTTGGTGGGCTCTGAGGACCGGCATGATCGTGGTCGACCGCGAAGGCCATTCGACGGCGCTGCGCAAGCTGGTCACAGACGCAAGGAACCGCCTCGGCGAGACCCGGCAACTGGTCATCTTTCCGGAAGGGACCCGGCGGGAACCGGGCGAGGCGGGCGTCTACAAACCCGGAATCGCCGCCCTCTATCGGGAACTGAACCTGCCGGTCGTGCCCCTGGCCCTCAACACCGGCGTCCATTGGGCGCCCCGGGGCATCACCATGCGGCCCGGGGTCATTGTCTTCGAGTTCCTGCCGGCCATTCCTCCCGGCCTGAAGCGGGCCGAGTTCATGCGTGAACTCGAAGCCCGGATCGAACCCGCCTGCCAGAGGCTGCTTGAGGCGGGACTTTAGAACCTGACAGCCGACGGCGGTCATTTCTGCGGCCATGGATCGAATGACCTGGCAGACCGTTCAGTCCAGGAGCCCGACGTCCTGTCCGGAGTGACCGGGTCGGTCAGACCGGACAAACGGGACGCACCATCCAGATGACGGAGAACCGCTCAGACCGTGAGGCCCTCCAGGCCTTGCGCAAGACACTCCGGCTGGGCCTGCATATGACGACGCGGCGACCCGCGGAGCCTTCGCGACCGCGAACCGGGTGGACTGCAGCCCCGATCGCCCCGCCCGGAAGATTGTCATGGCTATCCTCACCGTCGGCCCCAGTTCGGCTTACATCACCATCAAGAAGGCCATGGCTGCGGCCGGGCCGGGAGACACAGTCGAGCTGGAAGCCGGCTACAAGAACGAATCCGCCAAGGTCCTGTACAACGGCATGATCATCGATGGCGGCGCGGGGTCCACAGGGATCCAGCTGCAGCTTGTGACCGGGGTGACCACGGTCACCCTCACCGGAACAGCGCCAATCGATGTCTTCGATGCTGCAGACGGCAACAGCATCGTCGGGAATGACGGCGACAACATCATCCATGTCAGCGGCGGTGCCGACACGGTGTCGGGGGCCGGCGGCGAGGACCGGCTGGTCGTGGACTATCGGCAGGCCACCGGAGCCATAACCGGCGACGCCAGCTCGAACTTCACCGAGGCGGGCGGCGGCGGGCGGATGGTGACGATCCTCGGCGGCTTCGAACATCTGACCGTGCTGACCGGCGACGGCGCTGACACGATCACCACCGCTGGTGGGGATGACCTGATCCGCACCGGCGAAGGGGCGGGGACCATCAGCGCCGGCCAGGGCGCCAACAGGATCATTTCCGGCAGCGGCGCAGACACCATCACCGCTCTTGATGGCGGCAATTTCGTCGATGCCGGTGACGGCGAGAACACCGTCACGACCGGAAGCGGCCTGGACCGCATCAAGACCGGTATCGGGGCGGACACGATCATTTCGGGCGCCGGTGATGACAGGATCGAGGTCAGGGGCGGGTCCGATACGGCCGACGCCGGCGCGGGGCGTGACCGCCTTGTTGTCGATTACAGCGACGCCCTGACCGCCGTCACAGGCGGCGTCACGTCCGGGGGAGTCGCCGGATACGCCGGCCATATCGCTGACCGCGACCTGGCTGTGCTGGACTTTGTCGGGGTTGAAGACTTCCTGATCCTGACCGGCCAGGGGGACGATCGGCTGAGGACCGGCTCCGGGGACGAAGAAATCCATGCCGGCGGCGGCGCTGACCAACTCAGGGGCGGCGGCGGCAGGGACCTGCTCTTCGGCGACTCCGGCAATGACCAGATCCTGGCTGGCAGCGGCAAGGACAGCCTGTTTGGCGGCGACGGGAACGACCGGCTATCAGGCGGCAAGCAGCAGGACAGCCTGACCGGCGGCGACGGCGCCGATGTCTTTGTGCTTGCCTTCAGCAGCGACAGTCTGGCGGGGGGAAAAAACCGCGACGTCATTCGCGATTTCAGCCGCGCCCAGGATGACCGGATCGATCTCTCCGGGATCGACGCCGATACGACCCAATCGGGCGACCAGGCCTTCCATCTGGGAGCCGGGGCCACCTTTTCGGGTCTGGCGGGGGAATTGATCCAGCGCAGCAATGGTCAGGGATCGACGATTGTCTCCGGTGACCTGGATGGCGACCTTGTCGCCGATTTCGAGATCGAAATCCTTGGCGGCCCGAACCTGATCAACCAGGACTTCCTGCTCTAGGACCGGGCCTGATCAATGGGCAGGGGGTTTTCAATTGACCCCCGGACTTCCAGGTCAAGGCCCGTTTCTCCGTCCTGACCGCTTCGGTCAGGACGGAGAAACCCTAGGATCGAAGACTCTCCGACCCCACCATTGTCAGTAATCGGTCCAGGGTGGCGTCCCTGATCCCCTCATCGCGAAGGTGCGCGACGAGGTCCGTAAGATAATCCTCGTTGCGCCCCGAAAGACCGACGGCCCCCCGGATCAGATCGGCCTGCCGCTCGAGGCTGAGGTCGCCGGCCCATTGGGGATGGGCCTGGTCCGACAGGAAGACCAGGGCCCTGACCCGGCCGCCCCCGGTCAGGGCGACATCGCGCCAGGCCTCGACATAGGTCTCGGTCGGCTGTTCCCGCTCCATCAGATAGGCATAGACCTCGGGCCAGTCCGGCCCGGAGACCCGATAGGCCGCGCCCCGCACCGCCCCTCCCGGAGCCAGGCCCAGAACCAGACCGGGCCGCGCATGGCTGCCCCGGTGATGGACCGAATAGATGCAGAAGGCCCGCCTTCGGCCGTGGAGCGTGGCGGGTTTTCGGTCTAGAAACGGAAATCCCGGTCGCCACATCAGCGATCCGTACCCGAATACCCAGCGGCCTTCGCCGTCAGCCTCAACCATCCTGTCTCGATCGATCCCCGTGAGCGCCTGACCATGACCCTGCCCGATCCAGAGCCCGGCCGCAAACATCGTCGTAGGGGTCTGCTGGCGCCTTTCGTCCTGTTGCTGCTGGTCGTGGCAGGCTGGTCCGGGGGGTGGATCTGGCTGAAGGGCGAGGCGACCCGGCGGATGGACACCGCCCTTTCCGTCCTTGCCCAGCGTGGCTATCGCGTGACCTGGGACGACCGCCAGATCAGCGGCTATCCTTTTCGCCTGGGCGTCAATCTGACCGGCCTACGCATGTCGGAGCCGTCAGGCTGGTCCATGACCATTCCGGAACTCAAGGGCGAGGCCTATGTCTACGCCCTGAAGCACTGGGTGACGGTCGCTCCCCAGGGCCTGACCTTCAATCGCCCTGATGGCGGGGCCGTCATCGTCCAGGCCAGGGCCTTGCGAGCCAGCCTGTCCGATCTGGACCTCAAGCCGCCGCGGATCGCCGTCGAGGGGGTCGACATGACCTTCATGCCGGAAGCCGGGGCCGCCCCCTACTTCCTGTCAGCGACCCGCCGGATGCATCTGCGGCTGATCCCTGGACCAGACGACCAGGGCGGCGTCCTCCTTTATCTCGAGGGGGCCGATATGGCGCTCGAGGGCCTGGCCGCCCGCGCAACGGAAGGTCATCCGGTCACTTTCGACCTGGACCTGACCCTCAGCAAGGTCAGCGGCTTCAGGGGAGGCAGCTGGTCGGAGGCGGCCAGCGCCTGGAGCCAGGGCGGTGGACGGATCCTGGTGCGCAAGGCCCGGATCGCGGGTGGCGACGCCCTGCTTCAGGCCCGTTCTGGAACCCTGTCCATAGGCGCTGACGGACGACTGGAGGGGTTGGTGGGCGCCAGCCTGGGCGATCTGACCGGCAGCGGACAGTCGCTGCAGGGCGAGGTGAACCTGGAAGGCGGCCAGGCCAGTCTCGGCGCCCTGGTCATCGGCCCCTCGCCGCGGGTTTTCTAACAGGGCCCGGCCGCCGGCGATGAGACGCAAGATTCTTGCGCGGAGCGCGGGGTATTGCACCGACCGTCGCAAGCCTTTAGGTCCGCAGCTTCGGTTTTGAGGAACAAATGGGCCGGGACACCCCCACACCGCCGCCAACCCTGGACGCTATCCGGGCGCGTATTGACGTGATCGACGGCGAGTTGCTGCGCCTGATCGACGAGCGGGCGGCCCTGGCGGTCTCCGTTGCGGAAGCCAAGCGCGCCGCCGGCGGCGACGGCAGGTTTGGTCTGCGTCCCGGCCGGGAGGCCCAGGTCATGCGTCGCCTCCTGGCCCTTCCGCGCAACGCCGCCAGCTCGGCGCTGATCGTCAAGGTCTGGCGGGAGTTGATCGCTGACAGCCTGTCTCGCCAGGGCCCGTTCCACCTGTCGGTCTGGGGCGGCAAGGCCGAGACCCGGGTCGTCGAACTGGCCCGCCAGCGCTTTGGCGTGGCGCCCGACATGACCATCGTCGCCAAACCCGAAGCGGCCCTGGCCGGCGCGGGGACGCTTGGCGGTGTGGCCGTCCTGGCCCTCACCCCGGATCACGCCTGGTGGGGCCGGCTGCTGGCCGAGCCGAAACTCCAGGTCTTCGCCACATTGCCCTGCCTCCAGGCCTGGGGACCGACCGGCGCCCTCGCCTTGGCCGCCGTGACGGTCGAACCGACCGGCGCGGACCAGACCCTCTGGGTGACCGACGCCGAGGCGGAGCCCGGCAGAATCATCGAGGACCTCAGCCGCGACGGCGTCGCCGCCCGGCTCCTGGTCCGGACAGGCGGGCTTAGCCTGTTCGCCCTGGCAGGCTTCTATCAGCGCGAGGATGTCAGGCTGGCCCGGGCGCCAGGACGGCTTTCCGGTGTCATCGGGGCTGCACCCGAGCCCTTCGACGTGTAAGAGGCGGACCTCCCTGCAGGATCGCCATGACCACGACCGACCGCTTCAACGCAGCCCGACCCGCGCCCAAGCCCGGGATTCTGGATATCGCCCCCTACAAGCCCGGCAAGGCCGCCGCTGAAGGGGTGATCGACCCTGTCAAGCTGTCGGCCAACGAGAACATCCTCGGCTGTTCGGATAGTGCGAAGGCCGCCTATGCGGAGGCGGCCGGAAAACTGAACCTCTATCCGGATGGACGGGCCAATCTGCTGCGGGGCGCCATCGCTGAAAAGTACCGTCTGGAGCCGGAGCGGCTGCTGTTCGGCTGTGGCTCTGACGAAATCTTCCAGCTTCTGAACCAGACCTTCCTGGAACCCGGCGACAACATGATCCAGGGCGCCCACGGGTTCGCCGCCTATGCCATCGGCGCCCGGGCCTGCGGCGGCGAGGTGCGTTATGCCCCAGAGAGCGATCTGAGGATCGATGTCGACGCCCTGCTGGCCCAGGTCGATGACCGGACCCGGCTGATCTTCCTGGCCAACCCGGCCAATCCGACCGGCACCTGGATCAGCGCCGAAGAGATCCGTCGGCTGCATGAGGCCCTGCCCCCTTCGGTTATCCTGGTTCTGGACGGCGCCTATGCCGAGTTCCAGAGCGATCCGGCCTTCGATGACGGCCTGGGCCTGGCCCGGGATGCGCACAATGTCGTCGTGACCCGCACCTTCTCCAAGATCCATGGCCTCGCAGCCCTGCGGGTGGGATGGGGATACATGCCGGCCGACATGGCGGACGCGGTCGACAGGATCCGTCTTCCCTTCAACATCAACATCCCGGCCCAGATGGCCGCCATCGCCGCACTCAAGGATGATGACTTCGTCGCCCGGTCCGTGGCCCTGGTTGAGCAATGGCGCCCCTGGCTGACCCAGCAGATCAGCGGCCTTGGCCTGGATGTGGTCCCCTCGGCAGCCAATTTCGTGCTGGTCGGCTTTCCGACCATAGCTGGCAAGACCGCCGTCGAGGCCGAGGCCTTTCTGGCGTTCAGGGGTCTGCTGACCCGCGGGGTCGGCAATTACGGCCTGCCCGATCACCTGCGGATCACCATCGGCCTTGAGGTCCATAACCGGGCCGTGGTCGAGGGGCTGGCGGAGTTCATGTCCCGTTGACCAGCCTCCCTGTGTTTCCCAGGCTGACCGTCATCGGCTGCGGCCTGATCGGTTCCTCCCTGGTCCGCGGCGCCCGCCAGTCCGGCGCCGCGGTCCACATCACCGTCTCGGACCGCGACCCGGCGGTGCTGGACCGGGTCACGGCCCTCGGGATTGCAGATCAGGTCGAACCCGACATGGCCCTGGCGGTCAGGGACGCCGATCTGATCATTCTGGCCACGCCCGTCATGGCCGTGACCGAAGTCATGGCCGCCATCGCCCCTGGCCTGAAGCCGGGCTCGACCGTGTCGGACGTCGGCTCGGTGAAGGGGTCGGTGTCCGAGGCCATGCAGGCCTTTGCGCCGGAAGGCGTGTTCGTGATTCCCGGTCACCCCATTGCCGGTAGCGAACAGTCGGGGCCTGACGCCGGCTTTGCAGAACTGTTCCATGACCGCTGGACGATCCTGACGCCGATCACCGCCCGGACGGAAGACGCCTACGCCCTTGCCGTGGCGCGTCTCGCCAGCTTCTGGCGAGCTCTGGGCGCCCAGGTCGAACTTATGGACGACAAGCACCATGATCTGGTTCTGGCCGTCACCAGCCACCTGCCCCACCTGATCGCCTACAATATCGTAGGCACTGCCGCCGATCTGGAGGAGGTCACCCGCGCAGAGGTGATGAAATACTCAGCCGGCGGCTTCCGGGACTTCACCCGGATCGCAGCCTCGGACCCGACCATGTGGCGGGACATCTTCGTGGCCAATCGCGAGGCGGTCCTGGATGTGCTGGGCCGCTTCACCGAAGACCTTCAGGCCCTGTCCCGTGCGATCCGCTGGGGAGAGGCTGACAAGCTGCATGAACTGTTCTCGCGGACCCGGGAAATCCGACGCGGGATCATCGCCCTCGGCCAGGAAAGCGCCGAGCCCAACTTCGGCCGTGACCGGGGCAAGCATTGAGCGGCTACGGCTGGCTGGCGATCGCCATCCTGGCCGAGGTGATCGCCACCTCGGCCCTGAAATCATCCAACGGCTTCAGCCGGCTGTGGCCCTCGGTGATCACGGTGATCGGCTATGGCGTGGCCTTTTACGGCCTGTCCCTGACGCTTCGCACGGTGCCGCTCGGCCTGGCCTATGCGCTGTGGTCCGGGGTCGGGATCGTGCTGATCACGGCCATCGCCTGGATCGCCTTCAAACAGACCCTGGACACCCCCGCCCTGGTCGGGGTCGGACTGATCCTGGCCGGGGTACTGGTGATCAACCTGTTTTCGAAGTCCGCCGCCTGACAACCGGTCTGCAGCCAGGCTGAGTTTCCCCCGGGAAATCAGGGGCCGGCGGGAATTGCCAAAGCTCCCCAACGTCAACCCCGCCTGCGGGATTGTAAGAGTCACATTCTTCCCTCATGTCCGAAGATCGAAGAAAGGCGCTTCGCCCAAGGGCGCTGACAGCCCGGCCGAACCCCGGTCGCTTCGCCTAAAACGGAAGGAAAAACAATATGTTCTCCCATATCATGATCGGCGCCAACGATCTGGACAAGGCCAAGAGCTTCTATGACGCCGTGCTGGGAACCATGGGCGTTCCCGCGGCCATGGTCGATGGACACCGGATTTTCTACATGACTCCGACTGGCGTCTTCTCGGTCTCCAAGCCGATCAATGGCGAGCCCGCCAGCTTCGCGAATGGCGGCACCGTGGGCTTCGCCTGCAGCAGCCCGGAACAGGCCGACGCCTGGCACGCCGCCGGCGTCGCCAATGGCGGAACCACCTGTGAAGATCCCCCCGGCGTTCGCGAAGGCGGCATGGGCAAACTCTACCTCGCCTATCTGCGCGACCCCGACGGCAACAAGATCTGCGCCCTGCACCGCATGGGTTGATCCCTGATCGAGGACCTCGTCATCCTGGCCAGCCTCGGCGCACCAGGATGACGTCAGCCTGTCGGATCGGAAAACTTGGCCCTTGGCATCCATGACAACCGGTGATATCCGCCGCGCCCTCAACAACGAGATGACCATGGCCCGCAAAGCCCTGACCTGCATGTTCGTCAATTGCCCTCTCGGCCGCCAGCCGCAGAGCATTGATGCACGCGCGTGGGAGTGGGTTTTCGTCTAGGGATCATCGCGATCTTGAGATGCAGGAAAGAACCCCTCCCGGCCCGGCCTGGAGGGGTTCCTCGTTTCAGAGGGGTTCCTTTTTCCAGTCCGTGACGTCGGGAGGGGATGGAAAAAGCGAAAAGGAAGACCGCCATGAGCGGCTACGAAGCCTTCGAAAGCGAAGGCGTACATATCAAGGCCTGGACCCGGGGCGTACCGATCGAGGACGCCGCGATGCAGCAGCTGCGCAATGTCGCCAGCCTGCCCTTCATCCACAAACACCTGGCCGTCATGCCGGATGTTCACTGGGGTATGGGGGCGACCGTAGGGTCCGTCATTCCCACGGTCGGTGCAATCATCCCGGCCGCCGTGGGTGTGGATATCGGTTGCGGCATGATGGCCGTGCGGACCAGCATCCGGGCCGAGCATCTGCCGGATGACCTGTCGGCCATCCGCTCAAGCATCGAGGCGGCCGTGCCGCACGGCCGGACGGACAATGGCGGCCGCAACGACAAGGGCGCCTGGAGCGACACGCCTCCGTCAGCGGCGGCCGACCGCTGGTCTGCCCTGCAGGCCGGCTACGAGGCCGTCGTCGAAAAGCACCCCAAGGCGGCCCATCCCCGTGGACCGGGTCACCTTGGCACCCTCGGGACCGGCAACCACTTCATCGAGCTCTGCCTTGATGAGGCCGGCGATGTCTGGGTGATGCTCCACTCCGGCTCCCGGGGCGTCGGCAACCGGTTTGGCAGCTATTTCATCGAACGGGCCAAGCAGGAGATGCGGCGGTGGTTCATCAACCTCGCGGACCAGGACCTGGCCTACTTCGCCGAAGGGACGGAGGGGTTCATCGACTATATCCGGGCAGTCAGCTGGGCGCAGAAATACGCCCGGGCCAACCGGGAAGTCATGATGGACCAGGTGTTGGCAGTGCTCCGGCAGTCATTTCCCGATCTTGCGGTGACGCAGGAGGCGGTGAACTGCCACCACAACTACGTCACGCGGGAAAAGCACTTCGGCAAGGAGGTGTTCATCACCCGGAAAGGGGCCGTTAAGGCAGGACTTGGCGATCTGGGCATCATTCCCGGCTCGATGGGGGCGAAATCCTTCATCGTGCGCGGCAAGGGTAACCCGGACAGCTTCTGCACCTGCTCGCACGGCGCCGGCCGGGCCATGAGCCGGAACGAGGCGCGGCGGAGGTTTTCGGTCGAAGACCACATCGCCGCCACCAACGGTGTCGAATGCCGGAAGGACGCTGAGGTGATCGACGAGACGCCGATGGCCTACAAGGACATCGACGCCGTCATGGCCGCCCAGTCGGACCTGGTGGACGTGGTGCACGCGCTCCGTCAGGTCGTCTGCGTAAAGGGATGAGCCGGCGGTCGGGGTTCCGGCTCCGGGCGGTCAGTCCATCGGGCTGACCGCCATGGCCTCAGACCATCACCGACAGGGCTTCCAGCACCCTGTCCAGCGTCCCTCGAACTCAGAGGGGTTCAGATCCCTGGACCCCTGCGCCCGACGGCCCCAGAAACGCAGCCGTCGCCTCGATGGCCTCGACCAGTCCGACCCTCTGGATCTCCACCCCTTCGGGCAGGGCCGCGAACAGCCGGGTCGGCGAGGCGGAATCCAGCATGACGAACACCCCCCTGTCGTCGGCGCGCCGGATCAGCCGACCAAAGGCCTGGGCGATCCGCGACCGCGCCACAGCGTCATCATAGCCCTTGCCGCCAAATCGCGCCCGGCGGGCCTTGTGCAGGATGTCGGGCCTCGGCCACGGCGCCCGGTCAAAGACCAGCAGACGCAGGGACCGCCCCGGCACATCCACCCCGTCCCGGACCGCGTCCGTTCCGAGCAGGCAGGCGTCCTCCTCGGCCCGGAAGATATCGACCAGGGCGCCCACCTCCAGCGGATCGACATGCTGGGCATAGAGCGCCAGCCCCCGGTCTGCCAGGGGCGCGGCAATCCGTTCATGGACAGCCTTGAGCCGGCGGATGGCGGTGAACAGGCCCAGCCCCCCGCCCCCGGCCGCCAGGAACAGTTCCCGCATGGCGGCGGCCACCTGCCGGGCGTCATCCTTGGCGACATCGGTCACCACATAGGCCCGGGCCTGCTGGGCATAGTTGAAGGGCGAGGTCAGTCTCAGGGTCTTGGGCCGGTCCGGCAGCCGGGCAGCGCCGGTGCGCATCTCCGCCAGGGCGAAGGGATCGTCCGAAGCGGGATCGGTCAGGGTGGCGCTGGTCACAAGCACCCCGTGAGCCGGGGCGATCACCGCGGCGGTCAGGGGCTCGGTCGGGTCGACCCAGTGGCGGCGGCTGGCCGCATCCACCACCCGGCCATAAAGGAAGGTGGCGTCGAACCAGTCGACAAAGTCCGGATCGTCCTCGGCGTCCTCCTCGATGGCCTTCAGCATCGAGCGCCAGGCAGGAAGGGTCATCCGGGCCCGGCGATCCAGACCCCTCAAGGCGCCCTCGATCCGGGCCCGCTCGGAGGTGTTGAGCTCGTCGGCGTCCCGGTCCAGCACATCCTCCAGGTGCCGCGCCAGGGCCAGAAGGGGCGCCTCGACCCCGGCCAGGGCGGAGGCGGCGTCCGCCGCGGTCTCGCGAACCCGGTCGATCGCCGGCCTGGCGGCGCATTCCATGCCCAGGTCGGCCGCCCCGGCGTTCCGCTCCGAGTTCCGCGCCCGGAGCTGGTCCAGCACGGCGGCCAGAAAGGTCTCCACCGGCCCCATGGGGTTGATCTCTCCGCCCGGCGGCGCGATCCGGCCGGACCAGCCTTCACCCGGCAGAATGGCGGCTGCCCGGGTGGCGTCCTGCAGGGCCCGGCGGGCGTCTTCCCGGTCGCCCAGGACGTCCATCAGCCGGTTTTCCAGCCCCCGGCCCCGTCGGCCGCGCCCCTCCGGTCCGCGAATCCAGCGACGCAGTTCAGCGGCCTCGGCCCCGGAAAGCGCCGTGGAAAACGCGCTGTCAGCCGCCTCGAACAGGTGATGACCTTCGTCGAACACGATGCGTTTGAGGGCGGTGGTCTCGACATCTCCCTTGGAACCCCGAGCCCGCCGGGCGCCGTCAAAGGCCGCCTGGGTCAGGACCAGGGCGTGGTTGGCGATCACCAGGTCCGCCCGGCGGCTGGCCCGTACGGCCTTCTCGACGAAACAGGCCCGGTAATGGCCGCAGGCGGCGTGAACGCATTCGCCTCGCCGGTCGACCAGATTGGCGCTGCTGGCCTGGACCGAAGGCGCAATGGCGAACAGGGTCGGCAACCAGGCTGGAAAATCGCCCCCGGTCATGTCGCCGTCGCGGCTGGCCCGGACCCATCGCGCCGCCAGCCCCATACCGATCAGATCGCCATTGCCCAGCATGGCGGCCTGGGCCTGTTCCTGAAAATTCAGCAGGCAGAGATAGTTTTCGCGTCCCTTGCGAACCACGGCCTTTCGCGCACGGACTTCGGGGTCCGGAAAGATCGCCGCGCTTTCCCGCTCGATCTGGCGCTGCAGGGCGCGGGTATAGGTGCTGATCCAGACGGAGGGGCCATTTTCCTCGGCCCAGATAGAGGCCGGCGCCAGATAGCCCAGGGTTTTGCCGATGCCGGTTCCCGCCTCGGCCAGGACCATGCGCGGTTCGCCCTCCCGCTCCCGGGGCGAAAAGGCGAAGGCCGTCTCGGCGGCGAACACCGCCTGCATGGGCCGGGCCTCATCCAGGCCCGACTGCTGCAAAAGCTCGGCGAGACGGGCCTGGGCTGCTTCCGGGGTCACGGGCCTTGATCCTGGCTCGCCGGGCGGCGGCTGATCCTCCCACTCCGAGACCCGGGCCCAGACATCCAGTCCCGATCCCCGTCGCCCCGCCTCGCCGACAGTGCGGCTGCGCAGGGCATTGACCACAGCCGGTCCCCAGGCCCATCCGGCGCGATCCATGGTCTCGGCCAGATTCAGGGCCTCCTCCCGCGACGGCCAGGGCTTCTGGGCCAGTTCGTCCAGCAAGGCCCGGCAGACCGAATAAAGGGCTGCGGCCTGGGCCGGGGCTCCGCCAGGTTCTGGCACGCCCAGTGCCTGGGCCAGACCGGCGGCCGAAGGCGCTGCAAACCGCGCCGGCCGGACAAAGGCATAGAGTTCCAGGGCGTCCAGAACGCCACGACTGCGGACGGGCGGCTGCAGGCCCAGGCGCCTTGCCGTCATCCCGGCATGGGCCACCAGGACTGGGCCGGCTTCGGCCAGGGCCCTGGCGACAGGAGGCGGCAAGGCCCGGGCGCCGTCGGCATCGGCCACCGCGCATTTGGGGCCGGGCAGAACCACCAGGGCAGAGGCCAGCAAGGAAGGGGGGGGTGGCTCATTCACCCTGCCTGAGTAGCGGTCCCGCACTCAAAACGAAACCGGAACATGCCCGTCAGGATCTGGAAACGGGCGACATGGCCTGGAGCGAGTCCATGTCTGGGGCGAACCGGACTGACGACCCGCGGTTGGACTCGACAACAAAGGCCCGAAGCGCCGAACTGCTCTCCAGGGCGGCCGAAATGTCGCCGACAATCGCCACCTGAAGCCTGTAGTTGGTGAACTTCTGGAGAAAGTCGCCGGCCAGTCGCGAAGACAGGTCGAAAAAGGACGGGTCGAGGCGACCGACCGGAATCACCACCCTGATCGCCCTGACCGAGAGGGCGTCGCCGATCAGGGAAACCGCATGGTCCGCCGAGGACAGGGCCGGGCCCTCTTCGGAGACCAGCAGGGCGTCCGGAGGTTCAGACGACGGATCAGACATCTGTCCTCCAGCGACAAGGAACGGCCCGGTCCCCGGCGCTGAGGCCGGGTCCCGGGCCGCTTGGCGGTTCAAGCTACCAGAACATGTTCCCGTAGACCGAGATCACCCGGCCTGACCAGATATCGACCAGGATGGCATCGTCTCCCACCCGAACCCATTCGCAGCCAACCGGCGGCACTGGCAGACCGTAGGGGCCCCAGTTGAGATAGTAGCTGGCGACGAACCAGCTCCCTGGCAGAACATGGCCTCTCGACCAGACCCTGGGATACCATCCCACCGGGCGCCGATAGGGTCCCGGCCGGAACTTTCTCGCCGGGACATAGTTAGGCTGCCAGCGCGCATGGTCATAGGCAGGGCGTCCCCTGTCCCGATCACGGGGGGGCTTGCCGGCGCCCGGTCGCTTGCCGTCCCAACCATCGCGGTCGCCGCCGCCGGGCTGACCCTTGCCCGCCTGCTGCTCCTTGCCAGCCTTGCCTGGCTTGTCACCCTGGCCCGGCTTGTCCGCCTTGTCTGGCTTGTCTGGCTTGTCAGCCTTGGCCGGCTTGTCAGCCTTGGCTGGTTTGTCCGCCTTGTCTGGCTTGTCAGCCTTGGCCGGCTTGTCCGCCTTGGCCGGCTTGTCCGCCTTGGCCGGCTTGTCCGCCTTGGCTGGTTTGTCCGCCTTGACCGGCTTGTCCGCCTTGGCCGGTTTGTCTGCCTTGGCCGGCTTGTCCGCCTTGGCCGGTTTGTCCGCCTTGGCCGGCTTGTCAGCGCCTGCCTGTTTGTCCGCCTTGGCGGCCTTTCCTGGCTTGTCGGCCTTGTCGGGCTTTTCACCTTCAGCGTTTGCGTAGCCCTGGCTGGCCATCGCAAAATTTGCGGGGCTCGCCAGTAGAACCAGAGCAATTGCCGTAGCCATCGCCTTCTTCATGGTATCGCTCCTTGCGCCGGATACTGCCCGACAGCTCAATCAATTGCCGAAGCTTCCAGCTTGGCATTGATCTGAATCTATTCTGTGCGGAAAATGGGCGTATGGAAATCGGATTCTGCCGTCTATCCCCCTGCTCCGGAACGGCTGAAGGAGCGCCTGCCTTCCGGTCTGCTACTGGCCGGGGCCGCTGTTGCAAAGGGCAGGACAATGGACCCGTCTCGGCCCCGGACACCCGGACGAAAGCCTCACAGCCGTGAACCCTGCACGACGCCTTGCCCTGTCGGTCGCCTTCAGCCTTCTGGCGTTCGATGCAGGGGCGACAGAGACTTTCTCCCTGGATCCCTTCGGCCTGTCGCCCGGAGCTGCCCTGGAGCAGGCCCTCGAAGGATGCCAGGCCGTCATCAACGGGGCTGACCCGGAGGTGACCTTTTCCGGGCTGGCGCCTCTCGATTCTCCGGCCCCCGTGTCCCGGGAGAACGCGAGCCTAGCGATCCAGGACATGGTGGCGTTTTTCGGCGATGGACGGATGGTCAGGAGCGGCGTGGTCCCGCTGGCCGGACTGGTCGTGGTCGTTTCACTGGAAGGAGACCTCTGTCAGGCCATCAGCATGTCAGGCCCCGAGATGGCTCCGGTCGCCAATCAGTTCATCAGCGGCTCGGAGGCAGGGTGGCGCTGGACCGGTCCCGGCCGGGCCAGTCGCCTCACCGGTCAAGCCGTGGAAATCATCCAGCGGCCAGCGGCTCCGGAGTCCGTCGCCCATATCGTCGTCAGGTTCAGACGCGACTGAACGTCCGGAAGCGCTTCGGGACGGACCAGGGCCGACCTGGCGGCGCCGATGGACCAAACCCCGACCGCAAACGACCCCGCACATTGTGCGGGGCCGTAGGTGAAGCGCCCGGGTAGAGGCGTCTACCAGAAGACGTTGCGATAGACCGACAGAACCCGACCGGTCCAGATATCGACCAGAAGCGCATCCTCGCCGACCCGGATCCACTCGCAGCCGATGGGCGGATAGGGCAGGCCGTAGCTGGCGCGATTGAGATAGTAGCTGGTGACGAACCAGGCTCTCGGCAGATAGGCGCCGCGAGACCAGGAATGGGCATACCAGCCGCTGGGGCGACGATAGGCGGCAATCCGGAACTGGCGCGGCGAGACATAGACCGGCCGCCAACGGCTCTGATCGAACGAGCGGCGACCCTGGTCACGGTTGCGAAGGGCCCTGCCTTCTCCGGGCCGCTTGATGACCGTGCGCTGCTTGACCAC
>JARWZW010000021.1 GCA_029866155.1 Caulobacter sp.
CTGTTCACCAGGAGGAATGGGCTGCACCCCGGCCCCCCGCTCGCCTTGACCTTCCGGGCCCGCCCCGTCCCGCTCCGGCACGACCGATTCCCACAGTAGTTCTGAATAGGCCGTGCCGGTCTGGAACAGTCCCGATTCAGGCGAGCGGGGGCGCCGTCTCCCCAGAGCGCAGGACTGGGCGCAGGACTGGGCGCAGCACAGGGCAAACCGGGGGCATCCCCTCGGCGCCGCATCCTGGTCAGCCCGGCGCCGAAGGGCGCATACAGCCGGCGGCGACCGAGGCTCAGGCTGGGGGAAGGCGCGCCGTCAGGTCGGCCGGGGCCAGGCCGGCGATGTCCAGGCGCTTGATCCGGGCGGTGTCGCCCGCGGCCAGGGTGACGGCGGAGCGCGGCACGCCCAGGGCCTTGGCCAGGAGGCGGATCAGGGCGGCGTTGGCTTCGCCCTCCAGGGGCGGGGCGGCGACCCGGACCTTCAGCATCGGCCGGCCATCGGCGTCCTGGATCCAGCCGTCGATCTGGTCGCGGCCGCCCCGGGGGGTCAGGCGGACAGCCAGGCTGGCGACCGGATCGGCCAAGGGCCGCGCCCGGGCCGGCGTCAGCCCAGCAGCAGTCTCAGGGTCGGGGCGGCCGTGATGTTGAAGACGATCTGCACGAACTTGATCGCCAGGAAGGCGACGATCGGGCTGATGTCGATGCCGCCCAGGCGGGGCACGATACGCTGGAAGGGCCGCAGCACCGGATCGGTAATGGCTTCCAGGAACCGCGACACCTCATAGACGAAGCGGTTGGAGGTGTTGATGATGTTGAAAGCCACAAGCCAGCTGATCACGGCCCGGACGATGATCAGCAGGATCACCATGTCGATGACCGTATTGACCAGCCACACGATCGCCGTACCCATGGTCTGCCTGCTCCGCTGTCGCCGGTAAAAGCCCGGCGCACCTGACCCGCCTTCTAGCGGCGCCCGCCGCCAGCGGCAACGGCCCTGTTGGCTGCGGCTTGACACCACAAGCCGCGCGACCTTATGACCCCGCTTCCCTCGTCCTGAGACGGGGCCGTAGCTCAGTTGGTAGAGCGCCTCGTTCGCAATGAGGAGGTCAGGGGTTCGACTCCCCTCGGCTCCACCAGAGGGGTGGCCCGGAATCTGTGCGGGGCTAGAGTCCCGTCCCCGTAAGCCTCAGCAGGGCGACGGCCAGCAGGGTCGCGGTTGGCGCGCCCAGCATCCAGTACATGACGTCTCTCATCCCGTGCCTCCCAAGCGAGGATGTAACGTCGCGACCGGGGGTTGGTTGCGGCGTCAGGATGAGGGTGGGGCGGCAGGGGTTACCAAACCCTGCCGCAACATGGTTATCCGGGTTGTTTTTTGGATCCGCGCAGCAATCACCGTCATCAAGGCCGGAAGACCGCGCAGCGGTCTGCAGAGCCGGGACCCGGGGGCACAGGCGCCGCTGGTCGCCGCTGTGGATTTCGGGCCCGGTCGCCTGGGTCCCGGGTCTTCGCTGCGCTTCGCCCGGGATGACGAGGGTTTTGGTGGGAACCCAGGCACAGCGCCCGGGAAGGCGGTGGGCTCTAGTGAAAATCCCGGCTGCGGGGCATGACGCGGGCGTCGCGGGGGTGGCGGTGGCGGGGTGGGTCACCCCTTCCGGGCGCACTGCGGGCCGCCTCGTCGCCGGGGGCGGACAGGGCCGGCAGGGGCTGGTCGGAAAGCCGGGCCAGGTGTCCGGTCCAGTCCTCCAGATGCTCGGCGACCAGATGGGTCACTCCCTCGGCCCGCTGCAGCCGGCCGCGCACCAGCATCATCCGCGATCCCATGATCACCGGCCGGAAGGCCTCGAACAGCTTGGGCCAGACCACGATATTGGCCACTCCGGTCTCGTCCTCCAGGGTGATGAAACAGACCCCCTTGGCGGTGCCGGGCCTCTGGCGCACCAGGACCACCCCGCCCACGGCGATCCGGCGCCCTCCCCCCGGGGGTGCGGCTGGCGCCGACGCCAATTGCACCGCCGGGATGGCGCCGGCCTGGCCAAGGTCCGGGCGCAGGAAACTGACCGGATGGGCCTTGAGGGACAGCCGCAGGGTCTCGTAGTCATGGACCACCTCCTCCGACAGGGCCGGGGCCGGCAGGGCGGCGGGGGGCGGGCCGTCCGCCTCCTCCAGCCCCATGCCGGCGAACAGCGGCAGGGGCGCAGCCCGCGGCAGGCCCCGGGCCGCCCAGAGACCGCCCCGGCGACTGAGGTCCAGGGAGCCCAGCGCATCAGCCGCCGCCAGCCGCTCCAGGGCCGCCGCCGGCAGGCCGGCCCGCTGCCGCAGGTCATCCAGGCTGGTGAAGGGGGACAGGGCCCGGGCCGCCAGGATGGCCTCGGCCCAGGCCTTGTGAAAACCGTCGATCTGTCTCAGGCCCAGCCTCAGGGGATGGAAGACGCCCGGCGGAACCCCGGCTGCTTGTCCTTCGACCAGGTCGACCCCTGCGATGACCGGCGCCTCCAGGCTGCAGTCCCAGTCGCTGGCGTTGATGTCGGGGGCGCGCACCTGCACCCCGTGGTCGCGGGCGTCGCGGACAATCTGGGCCGGGGCATAGAAGCCCATGGGCTGGCTGTTGAGCAGGGCGGCGGCGAACACCTCCGGAAAGAAGCATTTCATCCAGGCCGAGACATAGACCAGCAGGGCGAAGGAGGCGGCATGGCTTTCGGGAAAGCCGTATTCGCCAAACCCCTTGATCTGGCGAAAGCAGTTTTCGGCGAACTCCGGATCATAGCCCCGGGCCTTCATCCGCCCGACCAGCATGTCCTCATAGCTGTGGATCGTGCCGGTATGGCGGAAGGTGGCCATGGCCCGGCGCAGGCCATTGGCCTCGTCGCCGGTAAATTCCGCCGCCTCCATGGCGATGCGCATGGCCTGTTCCTGGAACAGGGGCACCCCCAGGGTCTTGCCCAGAATGGATTTCAGCTCGTCCGGATCATGGGGCGGGGCCGGACTGGGATAGAGGATATCGAAGGACTCGCCCCGGGCCTGCGCCTCCCGCCGGGCCGTGCGGCGGGACAGGAAGGGATGGACCATGTCGCCCTGGATCGGCCCCGGCCGGACGATGGCCACCTGCACCACCAGGTCATAGAAGGCCCGGGGCTGCAGTCGGGGCAGCATGGCCATCTGGGCTCGGCTCTCCACCTGGAAGACCCCCAGGGAGTCAGCCCGGCAGAGCATGTCATAGACCGGCGCCTCCAGGTCGCGCCGCAGGAACACCGCCGCCAGGTCCCAGGCCTGACCATGATGGCGGGCGATCAGGTCAAAGCCCCGGCGGATGGCGGTCAGCATCCCCAGGGCCAGGATATCGACCTTCATGATCTTCAGGTCGTCGATATCGTCCTTGTCCCATTCGATGAAGGTGCGGTCGGCCATGGCGCCATTGCCCACCGGAACCATCTCCACCAGCGGCCCCTCCGTCAGGATGAAGCCCCCGACATGCTGCGACAGGTGGCGGGGAAAGCCGATCAGCTCGCGGGTCAGGTCCAGGGCCAGGGCCAGGCGCGGGTCCTGGCCCGCCAGGCCGGCGTCCTCGACATGGCGGTCTTCCACCTCGTGGCCCCAGCTGCCCCAGACCGTGCCGGCCAGGGCGGCGGTGACATCCTCGGTCAGGCCAAGCGCCTTGCCCACCTCGCGGATGGCCGAGCGGGGCCGGTAATGGATGACCGTAGCGCAGATGGCCGCCCGGTCCCGGCCATAGCGGCCATAGATGTACTGGATCACCTCCTCGCGCCGCTCATGCTCGAAATCGACATCGATATCCGGCGGCTCGTCCCGCTCGGCGGAGATGAAGCGCTCGAACAGCAGGTCCTGGCCGACAGGATCCACCGAGGTGACCCCCAGACAGAAACAGACCACTGAATTGGCCGCCGAGCCCCGACCCTGGCAGAGGATGTCCTGCTCTCTGGCCCAGCGGACCACGTCATGGACGGTGAGGAAATAATGGGCGTAGCGGCGATGGGCGATCAGGGCCAGTTCCTTGCCGATGGTCGCCGCCACCTTTTCCGGAACCCCCTGCGGATAGCGCCAGGCGGCGCCATGCCAGGTCAGGTCAGTCAGGTGCTGCAGGGCGGAGACCCCGGCCGGCACCGGCTCGTTGGGATACTGGTAGGCCAGCTCATCCAGGGAAAAGCGGCAGGCCTGGACGATCTCGCGCGTACGGGTCAGGGCCGCTTCATGGCCCCGGAACAGCCGGGCCAGTTCATCGGGGCCTTTAAGGCAGCGTTCGGCATTGGCCTGGAGGCGAAACCCGGCCTGGTCGATGGTCGTCCCCTCGCGGATACAGGTCAGGACATCCTGAAGGGGCCGGCGATCCGGGTGATGATAGAGGGCGGCGGTGGTCCCGATCATCGGGATGGACAGACCGTCGGCCAGCCGGGCCAGATGGTTCAGCCGGGCCCGGTCACGGCCGTCGCTCTTCAGATTGGCCCCCAGATACAGGGTGTCCGGCCAGGCCCGGGCCCAGGCCGCCAGCCGGCTGCCGAAGGCCCCGTCGATGACGGGCGGGGCCGGGGCGATGGCCACCAGCCCCTCGCCATGGGCCAGGGCCTGGTCAAAGGTCAGGCGACACTGGCCCTTGGTGGCCCGCTCGGCATGGTCGGTTCCCAGCACCTCGCTCTTGCCAATCGACAGCAGCCGGCACAGCCGGCCATAGGCGGCGATATCGCGGGGATAGACGATCAGCACCGTCTGGTCCTCGAAGACCAGCCGGGCCCCGATCAGCAGGCGGATCCCCTGGAGTTTGGCCTCGCGATGGGCCCTCACCACCCCGGCCAGACTGTTGCGGTCGGCGATCCCGATGGCTTCCAGACCCAGATACCTGGCCTGGGCGACCATCTCGCGGGGATGCGATCCCCCCTCCAGGAAGGAGAAGTTGGTCAGGGCGTCCAGCTCGGCATAGGGCAGGGTCATGCGAAGACCCCGTGCATCCACCAGGTCGGGGGACGGGCGACGCTCTCCGACAGGCCGCCAGACTCGGGGCCAGACTCGGGGCCGGATTCGGCAGGCGCCTGCTCCATCCGGTCCTCCCGGCCATAGAGCCCCTCCCGGAACAGCCAGTAGCGGCGGCCCTCCCCGTCCTCGACCCGGTAATAGTCGCGGGTGCGGGGCGGCAGGCCCCGGCGAACGGGCCGCCACCATTCGGCGGACAGGCGCTCCGGCCCCTGGGCACGGACCACATGATGGGCCACCCGCCGCCAGATGAACCGGGCCGGCGGACCGTCCGGCAGTTCGGCCACGGTGGTCACCGCTTCCGGCGGGTCCAGCAGCATCAGGGGCCTGTCCGGCAGGCAGGGGGCCTCCCTGCCTGGGGATGCCCTGTCCGATCGGGGCGGCCCCTCCGAGGCCGGGCGGCGGACCTGGGAGCGTTCCGGCATCCAGCTCTGGCGGGCCTCCAGATAATGGACCTGGCCCTCGCCCAGCCGGGCGCCCAGCCGGTCCAGCAGGCCATCCAGGGCCAGGCGGGGATCGGCCGCGCCGTCCCGCGAAGAGCGGTCCAGGTCGCCCTGGACCTGGATCAGCGGCTCGGCGGTCTCGGCGCCGAGCATCAGGGCGTCGATCCCGAACCCCAGGTCCAGATGCTCCAGCCCCCGCTCCTTCAGCACCCGGGCCAGGTGCCCCGGATGGGCCGAGGGCCGGCTGAGGGCGACGGTCAGGGTCGTGGTCCGGCCATCGGTGCGAAACCCGGTCAGGGCCAGGCGGCGGGCCCCCTGCCCGTCCCGCTCCAGCCCCTCGGCCAGGGACGGGGCCAGGTCGCCCAGCACCGTCTCCACCCCCGCCGCATCGATCACCGGCTCCAGGAAACTGCGCCAGACCCTCCAGAGGGGGGCCGGCCGTACGGCTGCGAGGATTTCCGGCTCCACCCCCAGGGCCTGGTCCAGCCGGCGCACCAGGGTCAGGCCGGCCTCGCCCCGGAACCGCCGGGCCAGCCCCGCCCGGGGCAGGGCCAGCAGGTCGCCGATGGTCCTCAGGCCCAGGCGCGACAGCAGCCGGACATCCTCCATGGCCAGCCGCAGGGCGGCGACCGGCAGGGGGGCGATGGCGTTTCGGGTCGCCCCGGCCGGGGCGTTGCGGGCGGTCCGGCCAAACCGGGCAAGCGCCCAGGCGGCCCCAGCC
>JARWZW010000059.1 GCA_029866155.1 Caulobacter sp.
ATAGGCGGCAATCCGGAACTGGCGCGGCGAGACATAGACCGGCCGCCAACGGCTCTGATCGAACGAGCGGCGACCCTGGTCACGGTTGCGAAGGGCCCTGCCTTCTCCGGGCCGCTTGATGACCGTGCGCTGCTTGACCACATCCGGCCTGGCCGCCGGGCGGCGGACGTCAGGCTGGTTTGGCCTGTCACGCCCGGCATCGGGTTGGTGACGGCTCGCCGGCCGGTCAGGGTTTCGGTCCTGGGCCTTGCGGGCTTCGCCGTTGGGTCGGGCTTCGCCCTTTGGACGATCCGGGACCTTGCTGGCCTTCTCGGCCTTGTTCTGGGCCTTGGCGCTGGCATCAGGCTTCTGAGCGCGAGGCGCCTTGTCATCCCGCTTCTGCTTGTCAGACTGCGAATCCGGAGCTGCCTGCCCGGACTGTGCATAGGATGCCGTCCCTGCCAACAAGGCCAGGACCAGCGCCGCCGCAACGGTCTTTTTCATCTTTCGACTCCATGAGTTCCGCCACGATGGACGGTCATGGTCACAGAATTCCCGGAATCCTCTTTTGATCCATCCAGCCTGAAGACAAATGACATTTAGCAAGGTGCGGTCGCTTCGCATCCTTGAACAATCCATTAGAAGATAATTCATCGATTCATTGAGCAATGAATACTTGGAGCGTCTGGCCCCGCGCCCGCATAGGCGCCCGACCGCGATGCTCGCCGCCAGCCCGACTAGGCCGGGTCAAGATGGCTGGACAGCGCGTTCACCCATCTGCGCGCGCCGTCTTCGTCAGCCTCCCCGGCCGAATGCTCGATACTGGCCCCGAAGTCGGTAATGGCTTGGAGGCCAAAGCCGCCGCCTGATCCCCTCAGGTTGTGACCCATGATGATGACAGCCTTGAAGTCGGCCTGGTCCAGGGCCGCCAGCATCAGAATGACATCGCCTCGACAGTGGTCGAGATAGGCGGGGATCTGTTCGGCCAGGCGCCGGGCGGCCCTCGCGGCCCTATCCCTGGACGCAGGCGGGCCGGCGCCGTCAGCCGACGCATGATCGCGGATGGCCTGTAGCAGAACAGCCTGTTTGATGGGCTTGCTCAGATAGGCCGTGCATCCCGCGGCCAGGCAGGTCTCGCGGTCCCCCTTCAATGCAGAGGCTGTCAGGGCGATGATCGGTGTGGGGGACCTTTGGTTTTCTCGCTCCCAGGCGCGGATGGTCCGGGTCGCTGTCAGGCCATCCATGATCGGCATCTGCCGGTCCATCAGGACCAGATCATACCGCCCGGATTCAAACATCTCGCAGGCCATGGCGCCATTGACGGCAACCTCCACCCGGTAGGGCGTGTCCTCGAGATAGGCCAGTGCGATGGTGCGATTGTCAGCAGAGTCTTCGGCCAGGAGAATGCGCACCGCGGGAAGCGCCAGTTCAGGACCAATTCCGACCTTCTCCGCCACCGGCCGGTCGGCCGCGATCCAGTTCTCGAACGGTACGGCGAAGGCAAAGACGCTGCCCTGTCCGACCTCGCTCTCGACCCAGATCCGCCCGCCCATCAGTTCTACAAGCCGCTTGGAAATGGTCAGCCCAAGTCCCGTGCCACCGAACCTGCGGGTGGTCGAGGAATCGCCCTGGGCGAAACGTTCAAACACCAGGCCTTGCTGGCTGGTCGAGATTCCGATTCCGGTGTCCGAGACCGTGAACCGGAGGGCCGTCGGAGCCAGGCCGACCGGATCGAGATCGACCATCAGGGACACCTCGCCGGTATTGGTGAACTTGATGGCGTTGCCCAGCAGGTTGAGCAGGACCTGGCGTAGCCGCGTCGGGTCTCCAACCAGGTCGGGATTGACCTCCGGCGACACTTCGCAGGTCAGCCTCAGGCCTTTTTCGCGCGCCCTGGGCGCCACCATCTCGATCGCCTTCTCCAGTTCGTCCTTCAGGGAGAATTCGGTCTGTTCCAGCTCCAGCTGCGAGGCCTCGACCTTGGACAGGTCGAGGATGTCGTTGATCAGGTTCAGCAGGTTGTCCCCGGAGCGCCGGAAGATTTGGACATATCTGTCCTGTTCCGGCGTCAGCGACGTCTTCGCCAGAAGATCGGCGATCCCCATGATCGAGTTCATCGGCGTCCGGATCTCGTGGCTCATACTGGCCAGGAAGTCCGATTTGATCCGACTGGCGCTCTCGGCGGCGGCCTTGGCCTGCTGCAGCTCGGCCTCCACCCGCTTTCGCTCGGTGACATCCCGGGCCGCGGCAAAGACGCCTTCCAGCTTGCGGTTGCGGTCATAGAAGGTGGTGGCGTTGTACGACACCACGGTCTGCTTGCCATCCCGGGCCCGGGCCGTCAGCTCGTAGTCCGTAAGGGACTTTTCCCGCAGCACCCGCTTGATCCCGGCCTCGGCACGCTGCGGGTCGGTAAAGTAGTTCTTGAAGGGCGCGCCGATCAGTTCGTCCCGCGTACAGCCGGTCAGCGCTTCCATCTGCTTGTTGACGTCGGTGATGATGCCCGAAGGGTCGGTTGTCATCAGAGCGTCGATGTTGGATTCAATCAGCGAGCGGGTATAGAAATGCTGGTCGCGAAGCTTCTGGTCGGACTTCTTCTGCTCTTCCTCGACCTGTTTGCGGGCGGTGTTGTCGGTGCCGATCAGCAGGTAGCCGATTATGGAGTCCTGGGCGTCACGCAGGGCCGTGACCGAGACGACCGCCGGAAACCGGGTGCCATCCTTGCGGATATAGGTAAGCTGATAGATGTCCTCGATGCCCCGCGACGCCTTGAACACCAGGGCCTCGAAGCCCGGCGTGATCGGGGTCCCCAGTTCCTCGCTTAGCTCCTCGGCCCGCGAAATCAGTTCCTGGGGGTCGGAAATGTCCGCCGGGGTGACCTTGTTGACCACTTCTGCCGCCGTGAAGCCCAGCATGCGCTCGGCGCCGACATTGAAGATCTGAATGACGCCCTTGGCGTCGGTCGCAATGCTCGAAAAGTTGGCGCTGTTGAAGATCGCGCTCTGGAGCGCGCCAACCTTTACGATGGACTCATCGGACTCAAAACTTGTGGCCGCTGGAATGCGACCGGACTTGGGGACCGCCAGGCCGCCTTCGCCGTTGGAACTGGGAATGGGCTGTCCTGACTCAAGTTTACAAAATCAACGCTTGATGCGTACGCGTAAGCCCTCAGGCGAGGAGAAGTTCCATCGAGGTCGCAAGTTGATCCGGCGAATAGGGTTTTTCGAGAAATCGCCCGCTGGGGACAAACTGATCTCGCATCGAGGCGGTGAGCGGAGTCCCGGAAGTGTAGAGCACACGCAGGTCCGGTCGGAACGCGATGGCCTGGTTGGCGACGTCATATCCGCCCGTCGCCAGGTCGCGCAGGCGAATGTCCACGAAAAGGGCGTCGATCGGCGCCTCTGTCGCCAGATGGGCGACGGCCTCGAACAGATCGCGGGCGACCAGGGTCCTGTGGCCCATGTCTTCCATCATCCATTCGGCGTTCTGCCGAATGAACATCTCATCCTCGACGATCAGAATCATGGCCATCCGAAAGGTATCGGCGCTGGCCATGAACTTTCCCCCTCACGGCGCCTCGGAGGGCGCAGCCTGTCGGACTAAACGTGCGCCCCATGGTGAAAGGTTCCGGTCGCGGGATTTATATTTTTGACATGTCGCAATCGACGGCCCGACGGGTCTTCGGGTCAGGGCGCAGCCTCTCGAAACAGAACAGGAACATGCTATAGGCCTGACATGACCTTCGCCGCGCCGGCCGCGCCCCTGCCCGATCGCTTCAATGCCTGGTTTGAGTCCCGTGGCTGGTCGCCCCGGAGCCACCAGCTGGAAATGGTCGCCGCGGCGCGTTCCGGACAGCACGCCCTGCTGATCGCCCCGACCGGCGGCGGCAAGACCCTGGCGGGGTTTCTGCCAAGCCTGATCGCCCTGACCGAGCGCCCCCCCGCCAATACCCCGCGCGGAATCCACACCCTCTACATCTCGCCGCTCAAGGCCCTGGCGGTCGATGTCGAGCGCAACCTGATGATCCCCATCGCAGAGATGGGGCTGGATATCGTGGCGGAATCCCGGACCGGCGACACCGGCGTCGCCCGCAAGCAGCGGCAGAAACTGCGGCCGCCGGACATCCTCCTGACCACGCCGGAACAGTTGGCCCTGTTCTGCGCCTGGGAAGGGGCCCGGCAGTATTTCGAGGATCTCAGCTGCGTGATCATCGACGAGGTCCACGCCATCTGGCCGTCAAAACGCGGAGACCTGCTGAGCCTCGCCCTGGCCAGGCTGCAGGTCTTTGCGCCTGGCCTGCGAAGGGTTGGACTTTCAGCCACAGTCGAGGATCCGGATGTTATCCGTCGCTGGCTGTCCCCAGGTCCGCCATCCCCGGCCATCGAGACGCCGTCCAGCCCTGATCGGGGCCTGGCGGTTCGCCTGGTCCGCGGCCCGCCAGGCCCCCTGCCCCAGATCGATGTCCTGATCGCCGACGGTCGGGTTCCCTGGGCCGGTCACACCGCCCACCACGCCATGCCGGACGTCTATGAGGTCCTCAAGCGCCACAAGACCTCCCTGATCTTCGTCAACACCCGCTTCCAGGCCGAATTCGCCTTTCAGGAGCTCTGGAAGATCAATGACGATGGCCTGGCCATCGCCCTGCACCACGGCAGCCTGGCGGCCGAGCAGCGCCGCAAGGTCGAGGCCGCCATGGCCAGGGGCGAACTGCGGGCCGTGGTCTGCACCTCGACCCTCGACCTGGGGATCGACTGGGGGGACGTGGATCTCGTCATCCAGCTGGCGGCGCCCAAGGGCGCCTCCCGCATGGTCCAGAGGATTGGCCGGGCCAATCACCGGCTGGACGAACCGTCCCGGGCCCTGTTTGTCCCGGCCAACCGGTTCGAGGTGCTCGAATGCGAGGCCGCCCGGGAAGCCATCGCCGAAAACGCCTTCGACCCGGAGCCCGCCCATGTCGGCGCCCTGGATATCCTGGCCCAGCACATCATGGGCTGCGCAATATCCGAGTCCTTCGATCCCCTGGCCCTGTTCGAGGAGCTGAGGACCGCAGGCCCCTATCACGACCTGGCCTGGGAGGATTTCGAGACCGTCGTGGAATTCGTTTCCAGCGGCGGCTACGCCCTGCGGACCTATGACCGGTTTCGACGGATCGTCAGGGGGCCCGATGGCCAATGGAGGGTTCGGGACGCCCAGACGGCCCTCCGCCACAGGATGAATGTCGGCGCTATCCTCTCTCCTGCCGTGCTGTCGATCCGGCTGGCCGGCCGCAAGGGTCAGCCGGGCCGCAAGATCGGCGAGGTCGAGGAGGGCTATCTGGAAATGCTGGAGCCCGGCGACACCTTCATCTTCGCCGGCGGGGTCTGGCGGCTGCAGGGGGTGACCGCCACCGACGCCCTGGTGACTCCTGCCCCTGCAGATGATCCAAAACTGCCCAGCTGGGGCGGCAGCAAGTTCGCCCTGTCGACCTTTCTGGCCGCCAAGGTGCGCCGGATGATGTCCGATCCGGCCTATTGGCGGGACCTGCCGGGCGATGTGCGGGAATGGCTGGAGATCCAGCAGCTGCGCTCGCGGATCCCGGGCCCGGACCAGATGCTGCTGGAGACTTTCAACCGGGGCAAACGCTGCTTCCTGGTCTGCTACCCCTTCGAGGGCCGCCTGGCCCACACCACCCTGGCCATGCTGCTGACCCGGCGACTGGACCGGTTGAAGGTCGGGCCCCTGGGATTTGTCGCCAATGACTACGCTCTGGCCATATGGTCCCTGAAGCCGATGGAGGATCTGGACTTCAGCGCGCTGTTTGATCAGGACATGCTTGGCGATGATCTGGAAGCCTGGCTGGACGAAAGCTTCATGATGAAGCGCGCCTTCAAGGGCTGCGCCCTGCTGTCCGGGCTGATCGAGCGGCGAATGCCGGGCTCTGAAAAATCGGGCCGCCAGGTAACCTTTTCAACGGACCTGATTTTCGACGTGCTGCGCCGCCACCAACCCGATCATCTGCTGCTCCGCTGCGCCCGGACCGATGCGGCCTCCGGCATGATCGACGTGGCGCGGGTCGGCCAGATGCTGACCCGGATCCGGGGACAGATCCTGCATTCCCCGCTCACCCAGGTTTCGCCCTTCGCCGTCCCCCTGATGCTGGAGATCGGCCGCGAAAGGGTGGGCGGCGAGGCCGCCGAGATGATGCTGGCCGAGGCTGCTGATGAGCTGATCGCCGAGGCCATGACATGAGCGCGGCGACCCTGAAACTGGGCCGGTTCACCGCCAGCCCCTGCGGCGGGGTGGCCATGTCCATTCACGGTCAGGAAACCGTGATGCGCCCGTCCGGAGCCCTGTGGTTGCCCGAGACCCGGACTCTTGTCGTGGCCGACCTGCATCTGGAGAAGGGCAGCGCCTTTGCGGTCCGGGGCCAGCTTCTGCCCCCCTATGACAGCGCCGAAACCCTGGGACGACTGGAGGCGGAAACCCGGGCGACGGGGGCCCGGGTCGTGGTCCTGCTCGGCGACAGTTTTCATGACGCCCGATCCGAGGCCCGGATGGCGGCCAGCGATGGCGAGGCGATCCGCAGCCTGGCGGTCGGAAGGTCCCTGGTCTGGATTGTCGGAAACCATGACTCCGAAGGGCCCCGATCCCTGCCGGGCGACATTCTGGACGAGATGGATCTGGGCGCCCTTAGGTTGAGACATGAACCCTTCGCCGGACTGCAGCCCGGCGAGGTGGCCGGCCATCTCCATCCCTGCGCACGACTGGTCGGTCGCGGCCGAGCTGTTCGTCGCCGCTGTTTCGCCACCGACGGCCAGAGACTGATCCTGCCGGCCTTCGGAGCCTATGCCGGGGGGCTCAATATCCGTGACCGGGCCTATACGGGCCTGTTCGAGACCCCGCCCCTGGCCATAGCCCTGGGACAGGGCCGCGCCCATCCCCTGGCGTTCGGAATGCTGGGTGATGACTGAAGACCGGCCTGGCCGGGCCTAACGCGTGTAGGGCGACAGGCGCGCAACCGTTGCGGCGTCGAGTTGGCCGGTCGGACTCAGGCTCTGGTCACGCTGGTAGGCGCGGATCGCGCCGGCCAGGGCGGCCGAAGGTGAGCCGTCCTGGGGGCCCTGGTAATAGCCCAGCCGGGACAGGGCCTTCTGGGCCTGGACCAGGGAGTCCGAGGGTCCGCCGGACAGGGCGGCCTGGGTCGACGGGTTTGGCGCAGCGGCCCGATACCCTGCGGCCGCCCGCTCCGCCCCGGCCCGGGAGTCGGCGCTCAGAGCGGAGCGGATCCGGTCAGCGCTGCCCTTGGCTTCGGAGTCTCCGGCCCGAGCAGCAATCAGGTACCATTTGTAGGCCTCGGCGCCGTTCTGGGTGACCCCGAAACCTTCTTCATAGAGCTTGCCCAGATTGTACTGACTGTCGGTCAGGCCAAGATCCGCCGCGCGGCGGAACCACTGGGCCGCCGTGGTCAGGTTCTTGGCGCCGCCGGTTCCCTCGAAGAAATATAGGCCAAGATTGTGCATGGCCTTGCGTTCACCGCCCTGGGCCGCGCGTTCGGTCCAACGACGTGCGGCTGGGAGGTCCTTGGACAGACCGCTTTCGCCATTCTCATAGAGTTTGGCCAGATAGAACTGCGCCGGCGCATAGCCCTGGTTCGCGGCCTTCCTGAGGCTTTCCAGACCGGCCGGGTCCCTGGCTTCGAGGCGACGCACGCCATCGGCATAGAGGGTGCTGATCGCCCGATCGCCAACGGCGGCAGGGGCTGCCGCAGCGGCGGGTGGCGGGGCGGCGATCGCCGGATCGCTCCCCGCACCCGGTGAAATGGCCATGGCCACCCGGGGATCGGCGACGTCGACAGCCGGCGACTGGGCTTCGGCGGACTTGATTTCCGCTTCATCCGCCTTGCGGATCTCGAGCGCGCGGGCGATCCGGTCGACCTCGCCGCCATCCCGGCCGCTCTGCGAAATGATGTAGCCGGTCAGGGCGATGCTGCCGCAGGCCAGCAGACCGACCACCCCCAGTGTGGTCTGCAGGGCCGCTCCGGCCTTGCGACGGCTTTCCGGCGGACGCCCCCCGAACAGGTTGCGCCCTGCGCCGCTCTTGGCGCCGCGCGACTCCGGCTGTCCGGAAAGCCTGGCAGCAGCCCGGGCCTGTTCAATCACCTCGCGGGTGCTTTGCAGGCGGCCGGGCTCGGGCTCGAAGGCCAGGGGGCTTTCGTCGCTGTCCCGGGGCCGATCGCCGGCGGCAGAAGTCAGGGCCTCGGCCGCTTCATAGTCAGCCTCGGACATCAGGTCCGGGCCGGCGCCATGGGCCAAGGCAGCCGGCGGGGCCGTCATGACGGCGGAAAAGGCCTGGGGCTGGAAGGGCCCCTCCTGAAAGGGAGAGGATTCAAAGGCCTCTTCAGGAATGGCGCTGTCGCGGCCCGAGAAGGGATCGGATCCGAACAGGTCGGGGCCAAACAGCGTACTACCCGCATCCGGACGGCGGCCAGAGGCCATCACGGGCGCCGCAGCCGGTGCGACCTGTTCAGCCAGTCGGCGCGTGGCGCTGACCAGGGTCGCGTCGATTTTCTCTCTCGCCTCGTCCAGCAGCCGGGCCGTCCGCTCTTCGCTCTGGCGAATCCGGTCCGACAGGTCTGTGGATACCCGCTCCTGTCGCTGGCTCAGACGCTCCGACACCCGGGCGACCTGCTCGCCCACATCATCGATGGCCTGGGCGCTGCGGCGCTCGGAATTGGCGATCCGCTCGGACAACCGTTCGGTTATCCGCGCGATTTCCGCCCCGAGCTTTTCGAGGGCCTGGGCCTGGGATCCGTCGGTATGGGCCAGTCTCTGTTCGACAAGACCCGCAATCCTCGAGACTTCACTGCCGACCTGCTCGACCGCCTGGGCGCTGCGGCCCTCCACGGTTTGAACCCGGCGACTGAGATTGTCGGCCATGCTGACCATCTCCCGTCCCATACGCTCGATCGCCAGAGCCGATCGTTGCTCGGCCGCCTGAACATGGGCGGTCATCTCGCCGATCTTGCTTTCAACCCGGTCGAACCGCCCATCCGTGGCCGCCCTGAGGTTCTCGGCCATTTCGCGCCGGGTCGCCTCAAGCCGGACATTCAGACTCGCCGCCAGGGTCTTCAGCGGCGCAGCCTGATCCGCGCCCTCCATCCGCCGAAGCCGGCCATCCAGTTTCACAAAGCTGGATCCCAGGTCGTAGATGGCCGAACTGGTCTGTTTCTCTGCCGCCTCAAGGCGGTCCAGGACCTTCTCGGCCACCGACTGGGCAAGGTCAGTGGCGTCCGGTCCGGCCGTCGGCGCGGTCATCTCGACGCTTGCGATCCTGGCCTCCAGGCCGCCCAATATGTCCCGGGTGCGCTGGTCGGTTTCAAAAAGCTGCCCCGCCACCTTGCCGATGGACCCTTCCAGCGCCCGCAGGGCTTCCGCCGAGCGTGGACCAGCGGCCTCCGCCTCGATCCTGGCAAGGCGATCCTGCGTCCTCTGGTGATCGGTCCGCAGCTCCTCCACGGCGCCTTCAAACCTTGCAGCCACCGAGATCTGTTCGCGCTCCGAGCCCTCTAGCCTGGCCAGGGCTCCGCGGACCGACTGGTCGATTCCGGTAATGGCCAGGGTGGACCGCTGTTCGGCCGCCTCGATACGGGCGGTGAGTCGCTCGATGGCGTCGGCGACCTTGCCCACCTCGTCCGCCGGATGACGGACGGCCTCATAGCGGGAGGGCGCATCGCGACGGGGCGTTTCGATGAACAGGGGGTCTTCAATGACGGGCCGGGACGCCGGGATCGTCCCGTCGTCTTCGGCGATCAGTTCATTGATCCAGTCGCTGAGGCTCATGCCCGACCGGCGCGCCAGGTCCTTTGCGATCTCTCGCGCTTCGGGGTCGATCCCCTTAACGCTCCAGGGCGCCCCGGCAGTCATTCGAATCGCTCTCCCGGCCTACAACGACCGACGCTAGCCACCGAGCCATTGTGTGTAAACGAAGGGTTAACGCTATATCTAGCGTTGGTCGCGATATCCTGTGGACGAATGCCCAGACTCCGCACCGGTCGGTGATTTCCGCATGCAGAGGGTTAACAAATCCTTAACGTCGCCAGACGGGTCGCACGGCTGACGCCCCTTGCGCCCGGGGCCGGCCGGCGCCAAATCGGATTCATGGATCTTCCCATGACCCTCACCCTGCTGGCAGGACTCGCCGCCGTGACCCTGTTCGCTGGCTGGCGAGGCGCTCGGCCGCCGGATTTTGTCCGGGGCCCGAGGATGATCCCCTGGCGCCCGATCATGGTGGCCGGGGCCACCGGTTCCCTGATGATGATGCTGCACCTGGCCAGTCTGCTGGGACTGGTTACGGGGCGCTAGGGGCGGTTGTCGCCTGCGGCTCGTCTCGACGGGGCTTTCGGGTAAGACCAGCCATACCCCCCGAGGACAGCATACCCACATCGGCCAGCAGAAACGGGATCTGCCAGCGATGCGGCGCGGCGACATAGCGCGGGCGCCACAGGGGATCATACTTGTCCTTGTAGCGTCGTACGCCCCGGAAATTGTAGAAGTCCTCGCCCCGCTCAAACAACAATCTGCCGACACGCGACAGGATCGGCGCCAGGGGACGATCCTCCAGCCCGGCCAGGGGCGCGACCCCGAAATCGAATGATCCGTACCCCTGATCCCGCCCCCAGGTCAGCAGTTCGACGAACAGGAAATCCATGATGTTCTTGGGGCCATCCTCGCAATAGCGCATCAGGTCCATGGAAAAACTGCTGCGAGAAGCGGCCGGCCACAGGGTTGCAAAGGCGATGATCCGGTCTTCGAACCAGACCAGGGCCACGGGAAACTCGCCAACATATCGTGGCTCGAAACCACCGAGGGAAAACGCCTTTTCGCTGCCGGCATGACTGGCCAGCCATTGGTCAGAGATATGTTTCAGGTCCCCGATCGGGGCCTTTCCGGGCGGCAGCACCTCGAACCGGGCGCCAGCCTCGCCCGCCTTTCGCCAGTTTCGTCGCAAGACCTCCCGTCGCCGGCCGGCCAGGGAGAAGTCCTCCAGGGGCACGGACGCAGATTCACCGGTCTTCTGGATGAAGAAACCAAGTTCGACCACCTCGACCAGATCTTCCGGATCCAAACCGTAGAAACAGGGGGTGGCGGCATGGGCGTCAGCCATTTCCCTGAACCGCCACAGGAGTTCGAGGCTCTCGGCCCGCCGCCCCACCGGCGGCCCCATGGCGACCCAGGAGCGGCCGCGAACACCGAACATCAGGAAGGTCTCGCCGCTATCGGAGAACAGAAAACGCTTGTCTCCCAGCAGGGCCAGGTTCGATTCCGGCTCTGCGGTCTCGGCAGACGCCAGAATGGCGCGGACTCTCGCGAAATTGGGATCATCCTCGCCCGCCACGGCGGGGGTGGCCGCTGTGGCGAACAGACGCCAGACCCCGACCGCCAGCAACAATATGGCGGCCCCCACCGAAGACCGGATGGCCCGGGTGGTGTCGGCGTCGGCCAGCATCCGCAGCAGGGGCTGCTCCATGTTGCCAACACTGTTGAAACTCCACCAGCCGAGGAACCCGGCCCCGGCCAGAAGGGCCGCCGCCGACAGCAGCCAGCCAGGTGTGATTTCCATCCGGCTGAGCCGGGCGGTTCTCGGAAAGGCGGCGCGGAAAGGGGCCACACAGAGCAACAGCATGGACAGGACAGCTGTCTCTTCCAGATTGAACCCCTTCAGCGGGGCCAGGATCGCCGCCAGCATCAGGCAACCGATTGTCGCGGCCCAGGCTGCGCCCAGCCTGGCTCTCAGTCCGAACGCCAGCAGGATCAGCACCAGGCCCAAGAGGGATGACACCAGGTGGCTGGCATCGATCAAGGCTGGAAACAGCACATCCAGCAACAGGGCCAAACGCCCCGGATCGGTCGGCGTGGCGCCGGAGGCCAGCAATATGGCGCCGCCCAGAAGGGCCGCCCCCGCCGAAAGGGTCGGCGCAACCGCCAGTCCAGCGGAACGAAGCTCGGATGTGCGCATGCGACTCCCCGACCCCAAGGCCGCCAGAGCTTGTTAGGGCCAAGCGGCCGTTGTCGCCAGTGCGGCTGAAAACTGTTTCGGCCCGGGCCTGTTCAGGATGGCCGGCTGGCCAGCCAGATCACGTGCCGGGAGCCCCCTTTTCCGACCCTCGCCCGGACGGATCGCTCCGTTACGGCAAACCCGGCCTGTTGCAGCCGACGGCTGAAGGCGGCATGGGGCGCCGAGGACCAGACGGCCAGGACTCCGCCAGGCCGCAGGGCCTGTCTGGCGGCCGCCAGCCCGGCCGCCCCATAGATGCGGTCATTGGCCTTTCGCGTCAGGCCTTCAGGTCCGTTGTCGACATCCAGCAGGATGGCGTCCCAGGTCCCGGCGGGATCAGCGGCGGCGCGCTCGCGGATCAGCGGCCCTATGTCGCCCAGGTGAAACGACACCCTCGGGTCGGTGAGGCTGTCGCCATGCAGCGCCGCCATGGGCCCCCTCGCCCAGTCCAGGACCTCGGGAACGAGTTCGGCGACGGTGATCCGGGTGCGCGGGTCCGAAACCGCCAGCTGCGCTCTGAGGGTGAAGCCCATCCCCATGCCGCCGATCAGCACACGGGCTCCGTCGACCCTGGCCTTGTCGCCCACGATGGCCGCCCAGGTCAGGGTCGCAAGCGACTCCTCGGACCCGCTGAGCCGACTGTTCATCAGCTCTGTGGCGCCGGCCATGATCGAGAATTCATGGCCCCGCTGCATCAGGCGCAGGGTTCCGCCGTCATCCGGGACAACTGCGCTGGCCAGATGGATCCAGGGAAGCATGGGCGGAGGCCTTATAGGGAAGGACGCAGGACGCGCCCCGCCCTATAGCGTCCGTTCCCGATTGGCGCACCCGTCGCCTTGGACTGGAGCGCGCGCTACAGACCAGGTTCTGTCGGAATGGCGGCCGCGACAGGATCCAGTCCGAACAGTTCGCAAAGTCGCAGGACCGTGGACTGTTCATCTTCATCGAAAAGGCCGTCCGACGCAGCCACCTTGCAGGCGGCGTCGATGATCAGACGCGCCGGCCCGGCCTGTCCGTGCAGACGCCGGATCGCCGCCTCCGCAACGGCGACGCCGTCGTCCGGGTCCCGAAGGAATCGCTCGACCAGTGTCTCGAAGGCCGCCAGCGCTTCCTCGATACCGAAGACCGAAACCGCATCCAGGCGGCGCATGCGGTCCAGCGCGCTTCGGCGCTCGTCCGCCGTCACCCAGCCGTCGGCCAGGGCCACCAGCCCGCAGGCGGCGACAAGGGCGTCCAGTTGGGCGGCTTCTCCAGGTGTCCAGACATCATGGGGCGCAGAGAACTGCGGACGGCGCCAACCGGATCGACGCCCTGTCACCTGCGCGGCGCTCCGGCATGGTCGGAAGCGCCAAGGCTCCAGCGGCGTGCGGCGGCGCGAATGACGGCCAGCCTCGGCTCCTGTGGACGCCAGGCCCGCCGCTTCGCCGCACCTTGGCCGACGAGGCGTCGAAGCACCCTGGCGAGCATGAAGATGAATCTTTCCGTGAAACCCTGTGCCATTCAGGCGCACTCCTCTGATGAACGGATGGATGCGCCTGATGCTGACCCGGGGACGGGGGAGTGTTCGGACCAGACATCAGGCGCACCCGATGCGGTCCGACATCACGAACCTCTGGGGGAGAGGTCATCGTCAGAGGGGCCCGGCCCGCTCCAGATACATGGGCAGCCCTTGGCCCGGCTCAAGAGCGTTAAAGACATTTTTTTGACAACCGCTGGAGCGACCGGCCGCCTGCCGTGAGCGCCCTGGCGCGGCAAGCCCAAGGGCTGGGCTGCAAGCAGCACAGGCTCCCTCCACCGAGAGGAGCCGCAGTCAGGTGGCGAGCGCAACGCGTGAACGTGGTATTGATCCAGGATGAACGCGCCTTCAGCCCTGCCCCACCGCCATCTGGCCACTCTGTCCCTGACCGTCGCCTTTGGCGAGATGACGACCATAGGCCCGGTCCCCGGTGGATTGCGCCGGATTGCGCCTGTCACGGGCGGAACCTGCCTGGGCGACCGGCTGAACGCCACGGTATCGGGTGGCGCTGACTGGGTTCTTAACCGGTCAGACGGCGTCATGATGATCGATGTCCGATTGACCCTGGTCACAGACGACGGCGCCCAGATCTATCTGACCTATCAGGGCCGGTTCCTGGCGGCGCCCGAGGCAATGGCCCGCTTCCGTCGCGGCGAATTGCTGGACCCCGCCGAGTATTCCCTGGCGATCACGGCGCGGTTCGAATGCGGAGCCGAGGCCTATGGCTGGCTGAACAACGCGGTCGTGGTCGGCGTTGGCGAACAGACAGCCGTCGGCCCAGTCTACCGGCTTTACGAGATCGGATGAACGGGACGGCCCTGTCCGGCGGACTCGTCGGCAAACATCCGTTTGAAAGTCTTGCCCAGACCCCGGCAACCCCTCTAGTCTGCCCCTGACACGGCGAGCACCCCCTCGGCCGACGCACAGCATGCGAGAAACCATCATGGCTGACTTTGGCGCCACCGAACTGGACAGCTTCCGCACCGAGACCCGCGCCTGGCTGGAGGCCAACTATCCGCCTTCGCTTCATGCGCCCATGACGGAAGACGACACCCCGTGGGGTGGCCGCAAGGCCAGCTACAGCAATCCCGACATCCAGTTGTGGATGGACCGGATGGCCGCCAAGGGCTGGACCGCCCCCATGTGGCCCGCCCAGTACGGCGGCGGCGGGCTGACCAAGGAACAGAACAAGATCCTCGACCAGGAACTGCGCCGCCTGAAGGCCCGGCCGGCCCTGAGCAGCTTCGGTGTCTGGATGCTGGGCCCGGTGCTGCTGGAATACGCCACCGAGGAACAGAAGCAGAAGTTTCTTCCGGGGATCATCAAGGGCCAGACCCGCTGGTGCCAGGGCTATTCGGAACCGGGCGCCGGGTCCGACCTCGCCGGACTCCAGACCCGCTGCGAAGACCAGGGCGACCACTTCCTGATCAATGGCCAGAAGGTGTGGACCAGCTATGCCGACCAGGCCGACTGGATCTTCTGTCTGGTGCGCACCGACACCGGCAAGAAGCATGAAGGCATTTCCTTCGTGCTGTTCGACATGACCACCGCCGGGGTCGAGACCCGTCCGATCAAGCTGATTAGCGGCTCCTCCCCCTTCTGCGAGACCTTCTTCACCGATGTGAAGGTTCCCAAGGAACAGCTGGTCGGCCGACTGAATGGCGGCTGGGAAATCGCCAAGCGGCTGCTGCAATATGAGCGCCAGAACATTTCGGCCGGCGGGTTCGGCGGAGTCTCCGGTTCAGACATAGCCGATGTCGCCAAGAGCTATGTCGGCGAGGATTCTTCCGGCCGGATCGAGGACCCGGATCTGCGGGCCCGGATCGCCAGCCACAAGATGGACCAGCACGCCTTCACCCTGACCATTCGCCGGGCCGAGGCGGAATCCAAGACCGGCAACGGTCCCAGCGCCGCAACCTCGATCATCAAGTACGCCGCAGCCAAGCTGAACCAGGAGCGCACCGAACTTCTGGTGGAATCCATGGGCCTGCAGGGTCTGGGCTGGGAAGGTGCCCAGTTCAAGCCCGAGGAAAAGGGCGCCATCCGTTCCATGCTGCGGGCCAAGGCCAACAGCATCGAGGGCGGCACCAGCGAGGTGAACCTCAACGTCATCGCCAAGCGGGTGCTCGGCCTGCTGGATCACCAGTAGCAACCCGGAGGGCCGTCCAGGCAGGGTGCGTCCTTCGACACGCCCCTCCGGGGCTACTCAGGATGACGATTTCATGGACCGCAAGCCACCCTCTTTCGTCATGCTGAGTAGCGCGCCGAAAGGCGCGCGTGTCGAAGCACGCAGGCGGGCGCCGCTAAATTGGATATCAGAAAGCCCGGACCAATGATCGAGTTCTGGTACGAGTTCGCCTCCACCTACAGCTATCCCGCCGCCATGCGCATCGAGGCCATGGCGGAAGAGGCCGGCGTGGCTGTGGCCTGGCGGCCGTTCCTGCTGGGTCCCCTGCTGCATGAGCACCAGGGCATGACCGACAGCCCGTTCAATGTGGTGCCGGTCAAGGGTCAGTACATGTGGCGGGACATGGAGCGGGTCTGCGACCGGGAGGGCCTGCCCTTCACCCATCCGAGCCAGTTTCCGCGAAACACCATGCTGGCCGCCCGCTGCGCCGTGGTTGGCATCGAGGAAGGCTGGACCCCCGCCTTTACGCGGGCGGTCTATGCCGCGAATTTTGTGGCTGACGCCGATATAGGCAGCCCCGACGTGCTTGGACCGCTGCTCGAAGAAGTGGGCGCTTCGGCCACAGCCGTTCTGGCCGCCGCCCAGGCGGCGCCCGCCAAGGACCGACTGAAGGACCATGTGGCCCAGGCCCGGGCCCGCGGCGTCTTTGGCTCCCCCAGTTTTGTAACCCGGGACGGCGAGCTGTTCTGGGGCAATGATCGACTTGAACAGGCCCTGACCTGGGCCTCCCGCCACCAGACCATGGAGACCGCCTGACATGGCCGTCCTGAACGAAGAACAGACAATGCTCCGCGATTCCGCCAAGAGCTGGACGCAGGAAGCCTCACCGGTTTCCAAACTCCGGGCCCTGCGCGACAGCGACAGCGGCCAGTCCTTTGACCCGGCCGTCTGGGCCCAGATGGGCGAGATGGGCTGGTCGGGAGTCCTGGTCCCCGAAGAGCATGGCGGCTCGGCCTTTGGCTATCTGGGCCTCGGCCTGATCCTTGAGGAGACGGGGCGGACACTGACCGCCTCCCCGCTCCTCTCCACCGCCCTGATCGGCGCCTCCGCCCTGGCGCTGGGCGGCACTGAAGCCCAGAAGGCCGCCTGGCTGCCGAAGATCGCGGCGGGCGACCTGGTCACCGCCCTGGCCGTCGATGAGGGCCCTCATCATGCGCCGGAAAAGACGGCTCTGGCGGCGACCCGGTCGGCCGGCGGCTGGGCCCTGAACGGAACCAAGACCTTTGTCGTCGACGGCGACGCTGCGAACCTGCTGATCGTCGCAGCCCGCACCAGCGGCGCCCCCGGCCAGACCGACGGCCTGACCCTGTTCCTCGTCCGGGCCGACTCCGCCGGCGTCACCCGCGAACACCTCGCCCTGGCCGACAGCCGCGGCGCTTCCCAGATCACCTTTGACGGCGTAGCGCTCGGCGAGGACGCCGTCCTGGGCGCTGTCGATGGCGGCTGGGCCATCCTCGATCCCCTGCTGGACCGGGCCCGCATCGGCCTGGCGGCTGAAATGCTCGGCCAGGCCCTGCAGGCCTTCGAGATCACCCTCGACTACATCAAGACCCGCACCCAGTTCGGCCAGGTGATCGGAACCTTCCAGGCTCTGCAGCACCGCGCCGCCCAGATGTTCACCCATCTGGAAACCACCCGTTCGGCCGTCGAAGCCGCGCTTGAAGGCCTGGACGCCGGCGGCGACGATCACCGGGCCGCCGCCTCCCTGGCCAAGGGCAAGGCCAGCGAGCTGATCCACCTCGTGACCAATGAAATGGTCCAGATGCATGGCGGCATCGGGATGACCGACGTGCATGACGCCGGCCTCTACCTGAAACGGGCAAGGGTCGCCGAGGCCCTGTTCGGCGGCGCCGGCTACCACCGCGACCGCTACGCCCGCGTCCTGGGCTTCTAGCGCCATGGACCTTTCAGGACAGGTGGCGGTCGTCACCGGCGGCGCTTCCGGCATTGGCCGGGGCATTGCCCTGGCGCTCGCCCAGCGCGGCGCCCGGGTCATCATCGCCGACATCGAGGCGGACAGGGCGCAGGAGACGGCGGCAGAACTTCAGGCCCGCTCCCTGGCAGCCCATGCCCTGACGCTGGATGTTTCAGACCCTGCGGCCTGGGCCGATCTGGCCGAGACGGCCGACAGCCTCTGGGACCAGCCCGTCACCCTGTTGTTCAACAATGCCGGGGTCGGGGCGGGCGGGCAGGTCCACACCACGCCGCGCAAGACCTGGGACTGGATCTTCGCCGTCAACATGATGGGGGTCTATAACGGGGTCTCCACCTTCGCGCCCCGCATGCTGGCCAATGGACTGGCCGCCCGGATCATCAATACCGGTTCGGAACATTCCCTGGGCCTGCCTCCCACGCCGCGCGGCGGAGTCCTGGCGCCCTACACGGCAGCCAAGCACGCGGTGATGGGCTACAGCCTCTGCATGAGACGGGACTTCGAAGGCAGCTGCCTCTCGGCGGCGATCATCTGTCCCGGCCTCGTCCAGAGCGACATCTGGAACGCCTTCCGCAACCGCCAGCCCCAGTTTGGCGGCCCGCGTCAGGCCCCGCCGGCGTTCGGCGCCGCCAATGCCGGCGGCCTGCCCGCCGAAACCGCCGGTGAGCGCATCGCCGACCAGATCGAGGCCGACTCCTTCTTCATCTTCACCAACGGACCCGACGAGGCCGAGGTCCTGTCCGACTTCACCCGGGAAGCAGGAACCGCCATGGATGCCTTCCGGGGCCGCTACGGGGTCTGACGGCGCATTGATCGAAACCCTGCCAAGCGGTATCCTTAAGCTCACAATCAACCGTTGGATCGGGCGTCACCATGCAAAAGATAGTCGCGACCGTCATCGCCTTCGGCCTGTCATTGGCCGTGGCTCTTCCAGCCCACGCGCAGTACGGCGCAAAACCGGCCCCGAAGGCGGCCACACCGGAGCTGCCCCGGTGCGCGTCACCCCTTGGCACCGTGGCGATCCAGGAGCCGGAAACCGAATGGTGGAAGTCCTACGGACTTTCCAACCCTGAAAAGCTGATCAAGCTGTTCGCCTCGCGGTCCAACTGCCTGCGCGTGGTTGATCGGGGAGCAGGCCTGGGCATGCGCCAGCAGGAGCGCGGCCTGAGCGAATCCGGCGAACTGCGCCGCGACAGCCAGATCGGCCGTGGCCAGGTGATTGCGGCCGACTACTTCATCATCCCGGACCTTGCCAATGCCGACGACAATACCGGCGGCGGCGGTATGGCTGCAGTGGCCGGCGGCCTGATCGGCGGCACGGTTGGCGGACTTGTCGGCGGCCTCCGGACCCGCAACCTGGAAGCCCAGGCTCTGATTACCCTGGTCGACGCTCGCACGACCGAACAGGTCTATGTGGCGGAAGGCACGGCCCAGAAGCGTGACATCAGCTTCACCGCCGGCGCCGGTGGCTACGGACTTGGCGGCCTGATCGGCGCGGTTGGCGGCGGCTACTCCGACACTGATATCGGCAAGATCATCAGCGCCGCCTATTTCAATGCCTATCTCGATCTGGTGAACCATATCCAGGGCGGCGCCGTGCCGACCGGCGCGGAAGCCAAGGCCAATGCAGGTCCGGCCGCCCAGGTGACAACGGCTGCAGTCCAGCTCCGGGCCGCCCCGGCTCCCACGGCCAAGATCGTGTATACCCTGAAGATCGGCGCCCTGGTCTATCCGACCGGCGCCCGCAACGGCGTCTGGATGGAAGTGGACGACGAGAACGGCAATCGCGGCTGGATGTCGTCGGCTTTCGCTTCGCCGCGCTGATCGGAGCCGGCGGTCCCGACCTCCGGTCCTGGACTGCGGTCCGGCCGCCTTCGGACCCCGGCGGGAACAAGAATGGCGACCTGGGGGTTGTTGCTGGCTCGAGATCAGGAGCCAGCCATGACCACAGACACCCATGAGGCCAAAGACGTGGCCAAGCGGCTTTGGGCCGAAATCGATCATGCCCGCCTCGGCATGCTCGGCATCATCAGCGGCCCGCCGCGCCATTTTCAACCCATGACGCCCTTCACCGTGCCGGAGGCTGGCGAAATCTGGTTCTTCACACGAGCCGATACAGACCTGGCCGCAGACGCCTCCAGGGGACCATCCCAGGCGATGTTTGTCGTCCAGGCAAAGGACCGCGAAATCCAGGCCTGCATCGCCGGCGAGCTGGTCGTCGAATCCGACCGTGCTCGGGTCGACGCCTGGTGGAACCCGATGGTCGCCGTCTGGTACCCCGGCGGCAAGGATGATCCCCAATTGCGCCTGCTACGTCTCGCCTGCCACGATGCCAGGGTCTGGATCAGCGAGGCGGGTCCGGCGAAATATGTCTGGGAGGTCGCGAAGGCCAACGCCACGGGCAGGACTCCCGATCTCGGCCAGGTCACCGACGTCCAGTTGAACTGACTTTGCCGGGCGCCGCCGGTCGCCAGGGCTGGTTCGGGCCGGGTCAGGCCGACCTGCGGAACGAAGCCCTGGCAGCGGCCTGCCTGCCGCCCGTCGTTGGCCGTCAGCCCTTGAACGGCCCCGGAACCCGCGCCCCGCCCTGGCGGTCCAGCATCCAGCCCGGATATTCCGGGGGCAGTTTCGACACAGCGTCCAGCCTGGCCAGTTCCTCAGGCGTCAGGACGATGTCGGCGGCCGCCAGATTGTCATCCAGCTGTTCCACCGTCTTGGCCCCGATGATCACGGTGGTCACGAAGGGCCGTGACAGCACGTAGGCCAGGGCGATCCGCGCGACCGACACGCCCCTGGCCTCACCAATCGCCCGCATGGCCTCCACACAGGCCCAGGCCCGGTCACGCTGCACAGGCGGGAAGTCAAAGGTCGCCCGCCGCGATCCTTCCGGCCCCTCGGACTCCGGCCCGAACTTGCCCGACAGCAATCCGCCCGCCAGGGGCGACCAGACCATCAGACCCATCTGCTGGTCCTCCAGCATCGGCACGATGTCGCGCTCGAGGTCACGGCCCGCAATGCTGTAATAGGCCTGGACCGTCTCGAACCGGGCATAGCCCGTGCGGTCGCTGATCCCATGGGCCTTCATCATCTTCCAGGCGGCCCAGTTGGAGCAGCCGATGTAACGAACCAGCCCCTGGCTCACCAGGTCGTCCAGGGCGCGCAGGGTCTCCTCGACCGGGGTGATCGGATCATTGGCGTGGATCTGGAACAGATCGATGTAATCCAGGCCCATCCGGTCCAGACTGGCCTTGACCCCGTCCATGATATGGCCGCGGGAGGCGCCCCGGTCATTGGGCCCCTTGCCCATGTCGCCATAGACCTTGGTGGCGATGACCACATCGCTGCGCTTGACCCCCAGGTTTCGCAGGGCCTGCCCGACCATCCGCTCCGACTGGCCCGCCGAATAGACATCGGCCGTGTCGATGAAATTGACCCCGGCGGCCAGGGCCCGGCCAACCATGGCGTCCACCCCGTCCTGACGCACCGCCCCTATCGCGCCCCAGATGCCCGTCGCGGACTCGGCGAAGGTCATGGCCCCCAGGCAGATTTCGGAAACATAGAGGCCGGTCCGGCCAAGACGACGGTATTTCATGATCGCGGTCCATCCCTGATGCAGGTTCTGGGTTCGGGCTTGTCTGCCATGGCCGACAGCCCCCTTGAAGAGAGACGAAGCACGGCTGCGACCAGCTTGGCAATCCGGCTCCGTCCGGGTCATGCGGGCGAAGGAAGCTGCACATTGAATCTCGCGCTTTGAAGAAGGTCCCTGCAGCGTTAACCTTTCCCCATGGCTGATGGATCGATCAGTCTGGAGTTGGATGCGCGTACCGCCGCCCTGCTGGCGCGCGCAGCGGAAGCAGCCGATTAACCACCATCGCAGTTTGCGGCCCAATTGATATCAGAAGCTCTGGAGCCGGCATCTGACAGGGCCCGCTGGCAGATTTCCGACCAGCGGCTTGCTCAATTTGACCGGACTGGAGCCTGCCTGCCCCTGGACCAGGCGATCAGCGAATTCCAGGCGAACGTCGCGGCCGGATTGGGCCGCCAGGCGTGACATGCGAAGCCGTGGTTCTTCGGGAAGCTCTGTGCAACCTCGCTCGCCTGGCCGCCATCTTGCTCCTTCGGACTCCTGGACCGGTTGTCGCGGATGCGATCGCCGGGGCTTCGCATTCCGGCTCTGACGGTCTATAGCCCTCTCGCCTCGCGCGAGGCGAAGCGGCCTGTGTCCCTCGCCCATCAGCGCGCCAACCCTTCGGGAGACTTTACTTCTATGGCCAAGATCAAGGTCGCCAATCCTGTCGTCGACATGGACGGCGATGAAATGACCCGCATCATCTGGAAGCTCATCAAGGACAAGCTGATCTTCCCCTATCTCGATCTCGAGCTGGACTACTACGACCTCTCGATCGAACATCGGGACGCCACCAACGACCAGGTGACCATCGACGCGGCCCACGCCACCAAGCGCCATGGTGTTGCCGTCAAATGCGCGACCATCACCCCCGATGAACAGCGGGTCGAGGAATTCGGCCTGAAGAAGATGTGGAAGAGCCCCAACGGCACCATCCGCAACATCCTGGGCGGCGTCATCTTCCGGGAGCCGATCATCTGCCAGAACGTGCCGCGCCTGGTGCCCGGCTGGACCCAGCCGATCATCGTCGGGCGCCACGCCTTTGGCGACCAGTACCGCGCCACCGACTTCCTCTTCCCCGGCAAGGGCAAGCTCTCGGTCAAGTTCGTCGGCGAGGACGGCACGGTCATCGAGCATGAAGTGTTCGACGCACCGGGCTCGGGCGTGGCCATGGCCATGTACAATCTCGATGACTCGATCCGCGACTTCGCCCATGCCAGCTTCGCCTACGGCCTGTCGCGCAAGTATCCGGTCTATCTGTCGACCAAGAACACCATCCTCAAAGCCTATGACGGCCGCTTCAAGGACATCTTCCAGGAAGTCTTCGACGCCGAATACAAGGCCCAGTTCGACGCCCTTGGCCTGACCTATGAGCACCGCCTGATCGACGACATGGTGGCCAGCGCCCTGAAATGGTCCGGCGGCTACGTCTGGGCCTGCAAGAATTACGACGGCGACGTGCAGTCGGACCAGGTTGCGCAGGGCTTCGGCTCGCTCGGCCTGATGACCTCGGTTCTTCTCACGCCCGATGGCAAGACGGTGGAGGCCGAAGCCGCGCATGGCACGGTGACGCGCCATTACCGCCAGTATCAGCAGGGCAAGGCGACTTCAACGAACCCCATCG
>JARWZW010000070.1 GCA_029866155.1 Caulobacter sp.
GACGTTCCTGATGTCCCCGGTGCATCGGCTCGCTCACCGCCGACAGCACGCGGTCATTCTCGACCAGGGCCGCGGAACAGGCGTCCAGGCAGGTATCGACAGCCAGCAGGATCACGGAGCGACCGGCGCCTGCCAGAGGAACGCCTGCAGGAAGGCTTTTTCAGTCAGGAGGGCGTCCGGCGGCAGGACCTCGCCATCCGCCACAAGGCCCGGGATGTCGAAGACATAGGCCAGGGACGGCGCATCCGGACGGCGACAGAGGGCCGCGCTCCGGAAACGGTCGGCGCCCATGACACAGTCCTTGCGGGGGAAATCGAAGCGGGTCCAGGGATCAAGGATGGCCTCGCCCCTGGGGCCGACCACCGGACCGCCCTGGACCAGAATCCAGCCAACCCGTCCCTTCCGATCGCCTTCCTGGAGTTCAAGGGCCAGCTCTGCAGGGCCAAAGACCGTCAGGATCGGGGTCTGGACCCCCTCCTGGCCCAGGTAGGCCGCCTTGACCTCAGATCCGGGAAACAGGGCGGTCATGGCCCCAAGACTGAATGAGGTTTCGACGGAAACCGGGCCCACGCCGCCTTCGGAAGCGCTGTAGGCCGGCGCAGACCCGGCAGCGTCGACGGGCAGGTTGGCCTCGGTGGCCGGCGCGACGGGCGCCCCGGCTGCGGGACCTCCGGACGGGCCGCAGCCGGCCAGCAGGACCAGGGTCAGCAAGGGGATCAGGACGCGCATCATGGTTTCAGTCTAGAGCGCCTTGGCGTCCAGTTGAACCCGCTCCATGGCGCTGCGGTCAGGCCTGGTCCTTGAGCGCCGCCAGGGCCGCACTGCCGGCGGCGTTTATGGTCCAGCCCTCCCGGCCGCGTTCCGCAAGGCCCAGATCGGTCAGGGCCCTTGCGTCGGCGATATTGATCCAGTCCACAGGCTTGCCCGCCTGTTTCAGGGCCAGGTTCTTCAGGGCCGTGATCTGGCCGGGCGTCAGGGCCATGGTCTATTGGCCGCCGGACAGGGGATTGGGGGCGGAGGCTGCACGGCGCAGGGCGCCGGCCTCAAGGGACTGCTGCAGCCGGGCAATCTGGGCCGACAGGTCGGCGACATCGCCTTCCAGGGTCGCGCAGCGGAGCTTGAGATAGTCGTTCTCCCGCCGGATCTCATGGGCTTCCTGGTTGGTCATGTCAGGCGCGGCTCCGGATCACGGCCCGCAGGAGGCCGGCGCGGTCAGGGCTGATTCCCGGGACCGACAGTTCAAGCCGCGCGCCTTCGATGACCTCTCCGCGATGCCGGCTGCCCAGGGCCCAGGCCTCGGCCCGCACGGCGGCGGCGTCGAAGGCCGAGCCGGAAAAAGCGGCTGCCAGGGCCGAAAACAGGCTCATTGACCGGGCCGGGTGGGCTTGGTGCCGCGCAGGGCGTCCACATCGGGCAGACGCAGGCGCGAGCCCTGACCCGTGGATCTGGAGTCAGACAGATAGGTCTTGGGCGGGGTGGGTCTGGTCGGGCTGGACATGGCGTCCTTTCACGCCGGCTCCATGGCGCGCAGAGCGCCGCAATTGCCGACAGGTCCCATATAGGCCCTCCACGCCCCGATTGCTTGCAAAGACTTGGCGCGGTCAGGCCGGACCACAGCAGGGGCAGGCCGGATCAGGCCCGACCAGGACGGTGCGGGTCTCGGCCGACAGGGCGTCATGGATCAGCAGCCGTCCGGTCAGGGGCCGGCCGGCGCCGACGATCAGCTTGATCGCCTCCAGGGCCATCAGGGCGCCGATCACCCCGGCCAGGGCCCCGACAACCCCGACCGCCTGGCAGGTTTCGGCGTCCGGCGGCAGGTCCGGCACCAGGCAGCGATAACAGGGTCGGCCGGCAAACACCCCGACCTGGCCGGTCCACCGCCCGATGGCGCCGCTGACCAGGGGCAGTCCGGCGGCGACACAGGCGTCGGAGACGGCGAACCGGGTCTCGAAGTTGTCACAGCCGTCGAGGACCAGGTCATGGCCGGCGACCAGGCCGGCGGCGGTGTCCGGGTCCAGGGCCTGGTTACAGGCGATGACCTCGACATGACGGTTGAGGTCCCCCAGATGGTCCCGGGCCGCGAGGGTCTTGGGCCGGCCGACATCGGATTCCACATAGAGGATTTGCCGCTGCAGATTGGACAGGCTGACCCGGTCCGGGTCGACCAGGGTGATCCGCCCCACCCCGGCCGCCGCCAGATAGAGGGCGGCCGGCGATCCCAACCCCCCGGCCCCGACGATCAGCACCCGGGCCGCTTTCAACTTTTGCTGGCCCGGGCCGCCGATCTCCCGCAGCACCAGATGGCGGGCATAGCGATCCACCTCGTCATCCGTAAATCCCATGGTGCTTGACCCGGTCCTTCCCGCTCGCCACATCGTCCCCATGCAGAGCACGAAATTTCCCGATTGGCACGGCACCACCATCCTCGCGGTTCGCAAGGACGGCAAGACGGTGCTGGCCGGCGATGGCCAGGTGTCCATGGGCGCCACAGTGGTCAAGGGCGGCGCCCGCAAGGTCCGCACCCTGGCCGGGGGCAGGGTCCTGGCTGGATTTGCGGGGGCGACGGCCGACGCCTTCACCCTGATCGAACGGCTGGAAGCCAAGCTTGAACAGTATCCCGAACAGCTGGCCAGGGCCTGTGTCGACCTGGCCAAGGACTGGCGAACGGATCGTTATCTGCGCCATCTTGAGGCCATGCTTCTGGTGGCCGATGGGGTCCATATCTTCACGGTCACCGGGGTCGGCGATGTCCTGGAGCCGGATCACAGCGTGGCGGCCATCGGGTCGGGCGGGGGCTACGCCCTTGCGGCGGCCCGAGCCCTGATGGACAGCGACCTTTCGGCCGAAGAGATCGCCCGCAAGGCCATGGCCATCGCCGCCGACATCTGTGTCTACACCAACGGCAACCTGACCGTGGAAACCCTCTAGAACAGTCCCTGTCGGAGAGATCGAAGCCATGACGCGATCCGCCCTGCCCCTGCGCACACTTCTCTGGCTGGCGGCCGGGCTGGTGCTGGCCGGGCCGGCATGGGCCGCGAAGAAGCCGCCGCCCCCGCCGCCTGTGTCCCCGGCCCTGGTGGCCCAGGCCGAGCGTGACTTTGCGGCGGACGGTCTGGCCATGGGGGTCAAGCAGAGCTTCCTGAAACATATGGACGACCAGGCTGTGGTCTTTCAGCCCGAACCCAGAAACGCCCGGGAGGCGATCGGCGCCCAGCCGGACGCCCCGGGTCCGACACTGGAATGGTGGCCGACCTGGGCCGGAATCGCCCGCAGCGGCGACCTGGGCTTCACCACCGGCCCCTATGCGGTGAATGGCGTCCGGCGGGGTCACTATCTCACGGTCTGGAAGCGTCAGGCCGATGGTGGATGGAAGTGGGTCTATGACGGCGGGACCGGAAGCAGCTCCAAGCTGGCCCCCGGACCGGACCAGGCCACGGCCTTCCTGCCCATGTCTTCGGTGGCGATCGATGACCCCGCCGGCGCGGGCTCCCTGGTCGGGGAGGCCGACGCGGCCCTGAACGCCGCGGCCGCAGAGGATGTCACGGCGGCCTATCTGGCGGCCCTGGTCTGCGAGGCGCGGCTTCAGGGGTCTTCGGCCCCGCCCGCCCAGGGCTGCGCCAGTTTCAAGGCCGAACTGGCGACCCGGGCGCGGGACATCACCTTCACCACCCTGGGCGGCGAGGCCTCTGCGGCCGGAGACATGGCCTGGACCTATGGCGAGGCGGACTGGACCCGCGACGGCCAGGCCGGGCACGGTCATTATGTCCGGATCTGGCAGGTCCGCGCCGACGGCTGGCGACTTGTCTTCGACCAGCTGCTGCCCGCCCCGCCCCGCAAAGCCGCCTGACAGACACCCAAGCCAAGGATTCCAGGAACTTGACCGAATTCTCCCCCCGGGAAATCGTTTCCGAACTTGATCGGTTCGTGGTCGGCCATCAGGAGGCCAAGCGGGCCGTGGCCATCGCCCTGCGCAATCGCTGGCGCCGTCGCCGGACCCCGGCGGACCTGCAGGACGAGATCACCCCGAAAAACATCCTTATGATCGGGCCGACCGGGGTGGGAAAGACCGAGATCGCCCGCCGCCTGGCCAGACTGGCCCAGGCGCCGTTCCTGAAGGTCGAGGCCACCAAGTTCACCGAGGTCGGCTATGTCGGCCGCGATGTCGACCAGATCATCCGGGACCTGGTGGAGAGCGCCATCGCCATGGTCCGCGAGCGGCGGCGCGCGGCCGTCAAGGCCCGGGCTGAATCGGCCGCCGAGGAGCGGATTCTCGACGCCCTGACCGGGCCGGGCAGCACGGCCGCGCGGGAGGCCTTTCGTCGCAAGCTTCGCGCCGGGGAACTGAACGACAAGGAGGTCGAGCTGCAGCTGGCCGATACGGCCAGTCCCTTCCAGGGCATCGACATTCCCGGAGCACCCGGGGGCTCGATGGGAATGCTGAACCTGTCAGAGATGATGGGTAAGGCCTTCGGCGGCCGCACCCGCACCCACCGCACCACCGTGGCCGAGGCCTATGCGCCCCTGCTTGCGGAAGAAAGCGACAAGCTGCTGGACCAGGAAGCCCTGACCCAGGAGGCCGTCGGCCTGGCCGAAAACAGCGGCATCGTCTTCATCGACGAGATCGACAAGGTGGCCAGCCGCTCCGACCGCAGCGGCGCCGATGTCTCCCGCGAGGGGGTGCAGCGGGACCTGCTGCCCTTGATCGAGGGGACCACCGTTTCCACCAAGCATGGACCGGTCAAGACCGACCATATCCTTTTCATCGCGTCGGGGGCCTTCCATGTCGCCAAGCCCTCGGACCTGCTGCCCGAGCTCCAGGGCCGACTGCCGATCCGGGTCGAGCTCAAGGCCCTGACCCGCAATGACCTGCGGCGCATCCTGACCGAGCCCGAAGCCAATCTGATCCGGCAGCAACAGGCCCTGATCGCCACGGAAGGGGTTGAGCTGACCTTCACCGAAGACGCCGTGGACGCCATCGCCGACGCCGCTGTGGCGGTGAACGGCAGCGTCGAGAACATCGGGGCCCGGCGGCTGCAGACCATCCTTGAAAAGGTGGTGGAGGAGATCAGCTTCACCGCCGGCGATGGCGGCGCGCCGCAGATGACCATCGATGGCGACTATGTCCGAAGCCGGGTGGGGGCCCTGGCTGCTGATGCCGACCTGAGCCGGTTCATTCTCTGAGAGATGGACCGCGCCGCAGGGTCATCCTGCCAGGCCGGTCCCATGACGCTCCCGCCCGGCCTGGCGGATAGCCTCCTTCAGGGCCGCGCCCAGGGCTTCGCGCTCCGGGGGGCTGAGGGCCTTTCCGACGCTGCGGCGCTTTCCGGACAGCCGCAGGCGGACCCGCATCTCATGTTCGCCCACGGCTTCCAGATCCACCTGGGTGAAGGCGGTGGGAGAAGTCCAGACCGTCCGGCTGTAGCCGGGCGCCTCCTCGATCACCTCGACCATCTCGGCGCTGACCTTCAGCCGCTCCCGCCGGTCGGCGGCGCGGAAACTGGCCTTCAAGGCCAGATAGACCAGCAGGATATCGAACCCCAGAAACAGGGGCGCCGGCCAGGCGCCAAGGCTGAAAAACAGAAGGCTGACCAGGACGCCGGGAATCGCCAGGGCCGCCAGCACGATGCGAAACCCCAGGGGGGACATGGATCGGTTGGGCCGGATCACGGCATCCATATAAAGGGCGGCTGGCATGGGTATTCAGTATAGGGCGGAAGTCGCCGGAGGCCACTGCGGGCAGGCGTTGGGACAGGCGCTGAAGCTGGCCGGGCGCAGCGCGCATCAGACTGCATCGGTCCCCTCCAGCATGGCATAAGGCGCAGGTGACCGATTCGCTTCTCCAGGCCCGTGAAACCCTGCGCCGTGTCTTTGGCCATGGCGAGTTCCGGGGCCTGCAGGACAGGGTGATCGCCGAGGTCCTGGCCGGCCGCAACGCCATCGCCGTCCTGCCGACCGGCGGGGGCAAGAGCGTCTGCTACCAGATCCCCGCCATGATCCGCCCGGGCCTTGGCCTTGTGGTCTCACCCCTGATCGCCCTGATGAGCGATCAGGTGGCGTCCCTGCGCCAGGCGGGCGTGGCCGCCGCCCGGCTGGATTCCAACATTCCACCCCAGGAAAGGGCCGAGGTCTGGCGGTCGATGGAATCGGGGACCCTGGATCTGCTCTATGTCTCGCCGGAAGGCCTGGCCTCGGGCGCCCTGCTGGACAGGCTGTCCCAGCTGCCCCTGTCCCTGATCGCCATCGATGAGGCCCATTGCGTCAGTCAGTGGGGCCATGATTTCCGCCCGGACTACCGCCTGCTGGGCCGTCTGGCCGAGCGTTTTCCGGGAGTTCCACGGCTGGCCGTCACCGCAACGGCGGACGCCCGGACCCGGGAGGACATCCGGACCCAGCTGCGGCTGGAGGATGCCGCCGAGTTTGTCGACAGCTTTGCCCGGCCGGAACTGGCCCTGTTCGCCGAGCGCAAGTCCGGTCCGGCCCAGAAGCGGGTCCTGGAGCTGGTCGCGGAGCGGCCTGGCAAGTCCGGGGTGGTCTATGCCGGGTCCCGGGACGGGGTGGAGGCCCTGGCCGAAAAACTGCGCGACGCCGGGGCGCCGGCCCTCGCCTATCATGCCGGCCTGGACAAGGACCTGCGGACCCGCCGGCTGGAAGAGTTTCTCGAGGCCGATGCAGCGGTGATGGTGGCGACCATCGCCTTCGGGATGGGGGTCGACAAGCCGGACGTCCGGTTCGTGATCCATGCCGACCCACCGGGCTCGATCGAGGCCTATTGGCAGGAAATCGGCCGGGCCGGTCGCGACGGCCTGCCGGCGGACGGCATCACCCTCTATGGCGCCGCCGACATGGCCTGGGCCTTCCGACGGCTGGAAAGTCGCGACATGGCCGCCGAGGTCAAGCAGGTCCAGGGCCGCAAGATCCGTCAGCTCTACGCCATGCTGGAGGGCATGACCTGCCGGGCCGTCGCGGTCCGGCGATATTTCGGCGAGGAAAGCGCGGCGCCCTGCGGCCAGTGCGATCTCTGTCTGTCGCCGCCACAGTCGGTGGACGCCACACAGGCGGCCCAGAAGGCCCTGTCCGCCGCCCACCGGATGGGAGGCCGGTTCGGGCGCGGCCGGCTGGTCGATCATCTGCTGGGCAAGACCAGGGAGGTCTCGGAATTCGAGGCCGGGCTTTCGACCTATGGCGTCGGCCGGGAGTTCAGCCCGGCCGGCTGGCGGGACCTGATCGATCAGCTGCTGTTCGAGGGCCTGCTTCGCGAGGACCCCAATGAAGGCCGGCCCCTGATCGGCCTGGGGGACGCCGAGGCGGTCAGGGCTGTCTATCGCGGCGAGCGGCGTCTGGCCCTGCGCAAGCAGCCGGAAGGCCTGGACGCCTCGACCCGGTCCGGGCGGCCGCGCAAACGGACCCGCGACGCCCTGGCCAGCCTGGCCGCGACCGACACCGCCCTGTTCGAGGCCCTGCGGGCCTGGCGGCGGGACGAGGCCCAGACCCAGCATGTTCCGCCCTACGTCATCTTCCATGACGCCACCCTGGCCGAGATCGCCAGCCGTCGACCGGAGGGCCTGACAGCCCTGGGAGCCGTCAGCGGCGTCGGCGAGGGCAAGCTGGCCCGTTACGGCCAGGCCGTTCTGACGGTGGTTCGGACCAACTGATCATCGATCGGTCAGGCTTGCCGATCACCGGCGAACCATGACAGCCTTGGCCACGGTGACGGCGACAGACCGTCCGTTTTCAGGGGGTATTCGACATGTCCGTTCACGGTCCGGTGGCCATCGCCACGCTTCTTTCGCTGCTGGTCTATGTCTGGATGATCATGCGGGTTGGCGGGGCCCGGCGCCGCAGCGGGATCAACGCCCCGGCCATGACCGGCGACCCCGACCTGGAGCGACATATCCGGGTGCATCTCAACACCCTGGAATGGCTGCCCATCTATCTGCCGTCGCTCTGGCTGTTCGCCCTGGCCTGGGGCCAGGACCTGCTGGCGGCCGGCCTCGGAGGGGTCTGGATGCTGGGCCGGATTCTCTATGCCCTGGGCTATGTGAAGGATCCGGGCAAGCGCGAGCTTGGCTTCATGATCCAGATGCTGGCCGTGGCCATCCTGCTGTTCGGCGCTCTGGGCAAGCTGGTCTGGTCGATGGTGATGGGGGGCTAAAGCCCCCCTTCGTCCCGCCGTTCCATCATCGCCACGGCCGTCTCCTCGTCATCAGGCGGGGTTTCGCCAGCGTCCCTCAGGATGGCGTTGCGGAAGGTGTAGACCAGAAGTCCGCCGAGAATCAGGGCGTTGAGGATGAAGGGCGCCTGGTGGAAATGGCCGTAGAGGATCAGAAACACCGGCGCCAGAATGACATTCAGACCATTGACGGCGGCGATCGCCCCCGCCGCCCTTGCCTGTTCGCTCATCTTCACCGTCAGGGAGGCGCCGGCAGTGAAGCCGGGCCGGGCAAAGCCATAGCCCAGGGCTGACACCGCGTAGCCGGCCACCACCGTCCAGTAGTCAGGCGAGAAGATGGTGATGACATTGCCAAGCACCGCCAGGCCGACCCCCCAGCGCAGCAGTTGTTTGGGACCCATGGCGAAAATCCGGATCAGGCCCCATTGCGCCAGCAGGCTGGCCAGGGCCCCGGCCCCGGTGGCGACCGCGGTGAATCCCAGGGCCTCCATGGGTTTGACCCCCAGTTTGTCGATGATCATGAAGCCGAGAGTATAGCCCTGGGAGGTCTGGCAGCAGGCGACGAGAAACCCGTACAGAAGGAAGGGCATCAGCCGGGGATCCTTCCACAGCGACTGGCCCTGGCCGGCGCCGGCGAAACGGCGGCTTTCCCGGGGCGGGCCCTCCTCGTCCGGCAGGCCCCGATAGACCACCACCAGCATGACCCCGGCCAGAAGGGCGAAGGCGTACATCGGCCCGGCCAGGGTCACGCCGGGAAGAATGAACAGCGGCGCCAGAAACGGCCCCACCACGGTGCCCAGGCCAAAGGCGCCGGCCAGGGCGGCCATCTGCTGGGTGCGGTCGGACCGGCTGGTGCGCTCCGCCAGATAGGCCTGGGTGGCGGGATTTGACGCCGAGCCCACCAGGCCGAACAGGGACCGGCTGAGCAGGAAGAGAATGAAGATCACGACCGGCGGCAGGACGTGACTGAGACCCATGCTGACCACCCCGGCGCAGAGCAGCATCGAGGTCATGAACCCGCCAAGCCCCAGCATGATCAAGGGCTTGCGGCCGCGACGGTCCGATTCCCGGGCCCAGATCGGGCTCATCACGGCCCAGAGCAGGGCCGACAGGGAGAAGACGGCAGAGGCCATCCAGTCGGCGATGCGGATTTCACGAGCTATGGCCGGAAGCACGGTCATCAGACCGGTATTGCCCACCGCCACGACGATCGACACGGAGAACAGGATTCCGAAGGCCCGGGGTTCGAGCCTGGGTCCGGATGGAGGCGCCATCTGGGTCATGCCAATCCTGTTAGGCCGGGTTTCCGGGCGGTGCAACCATAGCAGCGCGAGCTGTAGCCCGCCCGCGAGGATGCCGCTCATGGCCCATTAAGCATTAACCGCCATGCTTCGAGCCCTGATCCTTATCCACCGGGCGACGACACCTTCCATGTTCCAGATCATCGGCCTCGTCATGCTGTTCGGCCTCGTGTTCGGCAGCTATCTGATTTCCGGCGGCAACATGGACGTCATCATGCACGCCCTGCCACACGAGATGATGGCCATCGGTGGAGCCGGCGTGGCAGCCTTTTTGATCTCGAATTCCCTGACCACCATCAAGGCCACGGGCGGCGGACTGGCCAAATCCTTCGCCGGCCCCAAATGGAAGGCCAGCGACTACAAGGACCTGCTGTCCCTTCTGTTCCTGCTGACCAAGACGATGAAATCCAAGGGGGTCATCGCCCTGGAAAGCCACATCGAAAAGCCCAAGGAGAGCTCGATCTTTTCGCGCTTTCCCAGGATCACCAAGGACCATTTCGCTGTTGATTTCATCTGCGACACCCTGCGGATGATGACCATGAACCTCGAGGACCCCCACCAGGTCGAGGACGCCATGGAGAAGCAGCTGGAAAAGCACCATCACGAGGCCCTTGCCCCGGCCCACGCCCTGCAGAACCTCGCTGACGCCCTGCCGGCCCTGGGCATCGTCGCCGCCGTTCTGGGGGTGATCAAGACCATGGGCTCCATCACCGAGCCACCGGAGGTTCTGGGCGGCATGATCGGCGGCGCCCTGGTCGGTACCTTCCTGGGCGTGTTCCTGGCCTATGGCATCGTCGGCCCCCTGGCGGCCCGGCTGACCGATGTGGTCAATGAGGAAAGCGCCTTCTACAAGATCATCCAGTCGGTCCTGGTCGCCCATCTGCACGGCAATGCTGCGCAGATTTCGGTGGAAATCGGCCGGGGCAGCGTCCCCAGCGGCGCCCAGCCCAGCTTCCTGGAACTGGAAGAGGCTCTGTCGGCCATTCCGGCCGAGGGCTGAGACCCGCCGTCCTTTGCGAGGAATTTGTGATCACGGAGACGTGAAAACGCCGCTTGCGCTCTTGGAAACCCGGTTCATAGTCCCCTGTGCGTCCCTCTGAAGGGCGCAACACAAGAAACCTCACAGGGTCCCAGGAACATGATTCGCAAACTTCTCGTTGCAAGCGCGGCGATCGCCGCCCTGTCTCTCACCGCCTGCGGCAAGCCGGCTGAAAAGACCGAGGAACCGGCCGCCGCAGCTGCAGCCCCGGAAGCAGCCCCCGCCGCGGAAGCCACTCCGGCCGACGCCGCCGCCGCCCCGGCAGCAGAGTCCGAAGCCAAGACCGACGCCATGGCGGCGCCCGCCGCCGATGCAGCTGCCCCGGCTGCTGCAACCGAGGAAAAGAAGGTCCCGTAAGGCCTCACCGTTCTGGTCGAACCGGCCAGAACGGACTCCGGGTTTACAGGAAGGGGTCGTCCTGCGGGACGGCCCCTTTTTCCTGCGCTGAAATGCAGCGGACAGGCTGTGGCCCCCGGGCTAGAGCCTGTTCCGACAGGTGCGAAGCGGCTATCGGATCAGGCTCTAACATTCTGAATTAGAGCCTGTTTTTCCGCTATGATCGGTTCGATCATAGCGGAACAGGCTCCAGAGAAGACCCGGCCACCGTCAGGAAACCGCCTTGTCAAACCCCGCCCAGACGATCCAGCCTTCGCCAATCCACTGGCGCGAGGATGGCCTGCCCGCCTCCAGCCTCTATGGCGACGTCTATTTCTCCAGCGAGGACGGCCTGGCCGAGACCCGCACTGTCTTCCTGGCCGGCTGTGGGTTGCCGCAGGCCTGGGCCGGGCGGTCCCGGTTCACGGTGGCCGAGCTGGGCTTTGGAACCGGGCTCAACATCGCCGCCCTGCTGCAGCTATGGGGCCAGACCCGCCCGCCGGGCGGGCGGCTGCAGATCTTCAGCCTGGAGGCCCACCCCCTGTCCCGGGACGAGGCCGCCCGGGCCCTGGGTCACTGGCCGGAACTGGGATCGGCGGCGACCGCCCTGCTGGCGGCCTGGCCAGGCCAGGCCCGGGGCCTGCACCGCATCGATCTACCGGAATTCGGGGCGACCCTGGACCTTGCCGTGATGGAGGCCGAAACGGCCCTGGACGGCTGGAACGGCCAGGCCGACGCCTGGTTTCTTGACGGCTTCGCCCCGGCCGCCAATCCGGCCATGTGGACCGACCGCCTGCTGGGACTGGTGGGCCAGCGCAGCGCGCCCGGCGCCCGGGTCGGGACCTTCACGGTGGCCGGAGCGGTTCGTCGCGGTCTGGAGACGGCGGGGTTCGCCGTTTCAAAACAGCCTGGTTTCGGGCGCAAGCGCCAGCGGCTTGAGGCGGTCTGGCCCGGGGTCAGGACAGACGGCCGGCGCGAGGTCCGGACCGCCGCCGTCGTCGGAGCCGGGATCGCCGGAGCCGCCATGGCCCGGGCGCTTCGCCAGCAGGGGGTGGAGGTGCTCGTCTTCGACCCCCGGGGCCCGGCGGCTGCGGCTTCAGGCAATGCCGCAGCCCTGATGACACCCCGGCTGGACGCCGGCGGCGGTCCGGCTGCACGACTGCACGCCCAGGCTTTCCGGCGGGCCGTCCAGCTCTATGAACAATGGCCAGACGTGGTGATCGCCCGGGGCGCCCGGCAGCTGGCGACCTCGCCCCGGGATGGCGGCCGGTTCCAGCGGATCATCGCGGGGGGGCTGTTCGATCCGGGAAGCCTGGAGACCCAACCGGGCAGCCTGCAGCTTCATCAGGCCCTGGTGCTGGATCCCCGGGCCCTGATCCCGGCCTGGACCGGTCCGGTCGACCGTCGGGCGATCGGCGGTGTCCGGACGGACGGGCGCGCAGGCTGGCGTCTGGAGGGCTTGACTGGCGAGACGCTGGCAAGGGTCGACGCCCTGGTTCTCTGCGCCGGACTGGCCACGGCCGAGTTTTCCCTGGACCCTGGGTCAGCCCCCCTGCGTGCCGTGCGGGGACAGGTTTCAAGGGTGCAGGACGTCCCCCAGCCGGAGGCCCTGGCCTTTGGCGGTTATGTCATCCCGACCCGGGACGGGCTGTTGTTCGGCGCCACCCACCAGAGGGACAGGACCGACGACCTGGCCCTGCCGGAGGATGACGCCGCCAATCTCCGTCAGCTGGCCGAGGGTCGGCCGGATCTGGCCCTGGCCCTGGCCGCCCGGATGCTTGAGGGAAGGCCGCTGGAGGGCCGGGCCGGTGTGCGGGCGGCGACCCCCGATCACCTTCCCCTGGCCGGACAGCTGGCCCGAAGCTCCGGAGAACCAGGCGGCCAGGGATCCAGCCTGTACGGCCTGGCCGGCTTCGGGGGGCGGGGCTTCTGTCTCGCGCCCTTGCTGGCCGAGCATCTGGCGGCCAACATCCTTGAACTGGCCTCGCCCCTGCCCCTGGATCTGGCCCGGGCTGTCGATCCGGGCCGGTTCGCCGAGCGAGCAGCCCGTCGCGCCTCGAAAAGGTCGCCATCCTGACCTAGACTGTGTCGCGGGACAGCCATTTCGAGGACATCAGCAATGACCACAGAGCCAAGGCTCATCGCCCTGACCGCCGTCGCCCTGCTCCTGGGCGCCGCAGCCTTTGCGCCCGCCGCTTCCGAACCGGTCGCCGGGGCCCCGAACGGCAGCGAGGCCGCCGCCCCGGTCCGGCCGCGCAACACCTGCTTCTTCAACCGCCAGGTCAGCAACTTCACGGCCAGCGACGAGAAGACCCTCTATCTGAAGGCGGGGCGGGAGGTTTACCGGCTGGATATGTTCGGCCGGTGCATGGACATGGATACCGCCCTGGATGTGGGACTGGACAGCCGGCCGACCTCCAGCATCTGCGGTCCCCAGGACGTCACGGTCGTGGTCAATTCCGGCAACCTGGGCCCGCAGCGCTGCGCCGTTAAGGCCCTGACCCGATTGACTCCGGCCGAGGTCGCAGCCCTGCCCAAGGGCGATCGCCCCTGACCCGGAGGCCCGAACTGGCCTTTTGGATGTTTCCCGCGACGGGTTGAGGGCTATAGGTGGGGTTGAAGCCCCTCCAGGAGCCCGTTCCGCCATGCTGCTCGCCAAATCCACCTGGCCCGAGATCGAAGCCTTTTTCGCCCGCTCGCGCACCGTCGTCGTACCGATCGGCTCCAATGAGCAGCATGGCCCCACCGGACTGCTGGGCACCGACTGGATGTGCCCGGAGATCATCGCCCATGAGGCCCAGAAGGGCCGGGACGACCTGCTGGTCGCCCCGACCTTCAACATCGGCATGGCCCAGCATCACCTGGGGTTTCCCGGCACCATCTCGCTCCGGCCCTCGACCTTTATCGCGGCCATCGGGGACTGGTGCCGGTCCCTCGGGGTTCACGGCTTTGAACGCATCTATTTCCTCAACGGCCATGGCGGCAATGTCGCCACCATCGAGGCGGCCTTTTCGGAACTCTATGCCGAGGCCAGCTTTCGCCAGGGGCCGCGGGGCTTCTCGCTGAAGCTCAAGAACTGGTGGGACCTGAGCGGCGTCAATGCCCTGGCCAGCCGGCAGTTTCCCAGCGGCCATGGCAGCCATGCGACCCCGTCCGAGATCGCCGTGACCCAATGGGCCTATCCCGACGCCATCAAGACCGCAGACTATGACCCGAAGATCGCCGGAACCGGCCCGATCCGCGAGGCGGCGGACTTTCGCGCCCGCTTTCCAGACGGCCGGATGGGATCGGACCCCGCCCAGGCCACCCCGGAAAAGGGTGGCGAGCTGGTGGCCCTGGCCGTCCAGGGTCTGTTGGCAGATGTCGCGGCCTTTTCGGCGGAAACACCCCCGGCGTCCTGGTCCAGGCCCTGACCGGTGGCTCAACCGGCCCGGGTCAGGCGTCGGCAGAGGTCATCCAGCTGCTCCAAGCTGTCATAGCGCAGGCGGATTTCGCCGGCCCCGCCCTGGTCGGCGATGGTGACCGCCACCCCGAGCAGCTCGGCGAGATCCGACTCCAGGGCGGTGGTGTCATGATCCTTGGCCGGCGCCGGTCCCCTGTTGGAGGCTGAACCTGGCCGCGGTGCGGAATGCTTGCGAACCAGGGCCTCGGTCTGGCGTACGCTCAGCCCGTCACGAATGACCGTCCGGGCGAGATCCACGGCCTTTTCGGAGCCGATCAGGCTGCGGGCATGGCCGGCCGTCAACTGGCCCTCGACCAGCATGGTCAGTATGGCCTGGGGCAGGGTCAGAAGCCGCAGGGCGTTGGCGACATGGGGGCGGCTCTTTGAGACGGCCTCGGCCACAGCCTCCTGGGTATGGCCGAAGGTATCGATCAGAGTGCGATAGGCCAGGGCTTCTTCATAGGGGTTGAGGTCCGTGCGCTGCACATTCTCGATGATGCCGATCTCCAGCACCTGCTGGTCGTCCAGGGTCTGGACGATGGCCGGCAGGCTGCGCAGGGCGGCGACCTGGGCCGCCCGCCAGCGCCGTTCGCCCGCGACGATCTGATATTCACCGGGGCTGTCGGCCAGGGGCCTGACAAGAATCGGCTGCAATACGCCTTTTTCCTTGAGGCTGGCGGCGAGGGACTCGATCTCGGCCCGGTCGAAGTTGCGGCGCGGCTGATGGGGATTGGCCCGGATCATCTCGATGGGTATTTCCCGCAGCCCGGCATCGGGCCCCAGGGCCGCCGCCGTACCGGCCTCGACCACATCGGTCTCGCCAAGCAGCGCCGACAATCCTCGTCCGAGACCCCTGCGTCCTTCGGCCATCATCTGTACTTTCCGTTATCTAGACTTGAAAATTCAAAGACTTGTGGTTCAGGCGGCGCTGGTTTGCCGCCGGATCCGCTCCCGGCCGACCACTTCCCGGGCCAGCTTCAGATAGGCCTGGGACCCCGCGCATTTGAGATCATAGATCAGCACCGGCTTGCCGAAGGACGGGGCTTCCGACACCCGCACATTGCGCGGGATCACCGTTTCATAGACCAGGTCGCCGAAATGGGCCCGGACGTCTCGCGACACCTGTTCCGACAGGCTGTTGCGGCGGTCGAACATGGTCAGGACCACCCCCTGGATCTCCAGGGCCGGGTTGAGGCTTCCCCGCACCATCTCGACCGTGCGCAGGAGCTGGGTCAGACCCTCCAGGGCGAAGAACTCGCACTGCAGGGGCACGAACACCGCATCTGCGGCCGTCATGGCGTTGACCGTCAGCAGGTTCAGAGACGGCGGACAGTCGATCAGAACATAGCTGTAGCGGCCCGTGTCCCTCAGGGTGGCCAGGGCGTCCCTCAGACGATAGGACCTGCGCGGGCTCTGGGACAGCTCCAGCTCCAGTCCGGACAGGTCGGCGTCGGAGGCCGCCAGGTCCAGCCCGGGCAGGCTGGTGGCGATCGCCGCCTCGGCCAGGGTCTTTTCCCCGACAAAGACGTCATACATGGTCACCTTGCGGTTCTGGCGCGGCACCCCAAGGCCTGTGGAGGCATTGCCCTGCGGGTCGCTGTCGATCAGCAGAACCGATTCCCCGACTGCGGCCAGCGCGGTGCCAAGGTTGATGGCTGTGGTGGTCTTGCCCACTCCGCCCTTCTGGTTGGCAATGGCCAGGACCCGCATGGGACGCGGGGTCAAGGCTGCCGGATGGGCGGACTCAGCGGCGTGGGACACGGTATGCGCTCCTGATCTGCACGATCCGGCCATCCGGGTCGCTGAGGCTTTGAATGAGTTCGGCGTCGAGCTTCCAGTCCAGTCGCGCCTCGTCCAGCTCCTCCTGGGCGCTGCGCCCTTTGAGGAACAGGCCCATGGCCCCGGACTTGAAACAGGGCTGGGCGAAGGTCAGGAGCCTGGGCAGGGCGGCGACAGCCCGGGCCGTCACCACATCCACAGTCAGGCGGACAGATTCGGCTCGATCATTGATGACTTCCGCCGGCAGATCCAGGGCCTCGACCACCGCCTCGAGAAACCGGCAACGCTTGGCAAGGCTTTCGACCAGATGGATTCTTGCACCCGGCCGGCCACGGAGCAGGATCGCCAGGATCAGGCCCGGCAGTCCAGCCCCCGTTCCGAGATCGGCCCAGCGCAGGGCATCCGGCGCCAGTCGCAGAAGCTGGGCGCTGTCCAGGGCGTGGCGGGGCCAGAAACTGGCCATGGCCGAGGGGCCGACCAGGTTCAGCCGGCCGTTCCAGTCTTCCAGCATGGACCGGTAACGCTCCAGATCGGCCATCTGGGTTTCGGTCGCGGCCATCGCCCCCTGGAATGCAGCCGCGTCGGAGGCCGGCGGGTGAGCGTCCTGCGGCTTGGCGTCAGGCGGCATGGGCGCGCCGGACATGGGCCAACAGGGCGGTGATGGCGCCAGGGGTCACGCCCTCGATCCGCGCCGCCTGACCAAGGGTCTGGGGACGGACCCGGATGAGCTTTTCCCGAACTTCATTGGACAGGCCGCCAATCACCGAGAAGTCGAGATCGCTCGGAAGACGAAGGTCCTCGTCCCGGCGGAAGGCGTCGACATCGGCCTGCTGGCGATCAAGATAGCCGCTATAGGCGGCGTCGATCTCGATCTGCTCGCGAACGACTGGCGACCAGCCGGCGATGGCCGGCCAGAGTGTTGCGAGGCGCTGAAGCGTGACATCCGGATAGGCCAGCAGCTGGACCAGGTTTCGGCGCTGACCATCGGCCTTGACGGCCAGGCCCTGACGGGCGGCTTCGGCCGGGGTCAGGCTGTGGCTGGCGGAAAAGTCCCTGGCCTCGGCCAGCTGCCCTTGTTTCACGTGAAACACTGCAGCCCGCTCCCTGCCGATCAGACCGAGCGACTCGCCTCGTGCGGTCAGGCGCTGGTCGGCATTGTCAGCCCGCAGGATGAGCCGAAACTCGGCCCGACTGGTGAACATCCGATAAGGCTCGGTCACGCCGCGCGTCACCAGATCGTCGATCATGACCCCGATATAGGCCTCATCACGACCAAAACTGACCGGATCACCGCCTGCTGCCCGATTCGCCGCATTGAGACCGGCGACCAGGCCCTGGGCTGCAGCCTCCTCATAACCGGTCGTTCCGTTGATCTGGCCGGCCAGGAACAGGCCGGGCAAACGCTTGACCTCCAGGGCCGGGGTCAGCTCCCGGGGATCTACATAGTCATACTCGATGGCGTAGCCGGGCCGCAGGATGACCACGGATTCAAGCCCCGGAATCGTCCGCAGAAACAGGGACTGGGTTTCCTCGGACACCGAGGTCGACACACCATTGGGATAGACCGTGTGATCGTCCAGGCCTTCAGGCTCAAGGAACACCTGATGGCTGGTCTTGTCGGCGAAACGGACCACCTTGTCTTCGATCGAAGGACAGTAACGGGGGCCAATCCCGGTCGCCCGACCGCCATAGACGGCGGACTCATTGAGCCGCTCGGCGATGATCCTGTGGGTCTCGGCGGTCGTATAGGTAATGCCGCACTGGATTTGCGGGACCGTGATCCGGTCCGTCAGGAATGAGAAAGGCGTCGGCTCCGCGTCCGCGTCCTGCATCTCGAGCCGGTCCCAGCCGATCGTCCGGCCATCGAGCCGGGCCGGCGTTCCGGTCTTGAGTCGCCCCATGGCCAGGTTGCTGCCATAGAGCCGATCGGACAGACCGATGGAAGGCGCGTCACCGACCCGGCCTGCCGCGATCCGCTGTTCACCCAGGTGAATGACGCCCTTCAGAAAAGTGCCGGTGGTCAGGACGACGCTGGCCGCCCGCCAGGTCCGGCCCGAGGCTCCGACCGCCCCGACCACGATGCCGGACTCGACCAGCAGATCCTCGACGGCCTCGGCCTCAAGGGTCAGGTTGGGTGTGGCGCCCAGCTCGGCCTGCATGGCCTGGCGATAGAGTTTCCGGTCGATCTGGGAGCGGGGCCCCCTCACCGCCGGCCCCTTGGACCGGTTGAGCATGCGGAACTGGATCCCTGCCTGGTCCGCCATCCGGCCCATGACCCCGTCCAGAGCGTCGATCTCCCGCACCAGATGACCCTTGCCAAGACCGCCAATGGCCGGGTTGCAGCTCATTTCCCCGATGGTTTCCAGTTTGTGGGTCAGGAGAAGGGTCCGGGCGCCGAGGCGCGCAGAGGCGGCAGCGGCCTCGCAGCCGGCATGTCCGCCACCGATCACAATCACGTCCCAGGAGGCCATCAACCACTCAAACAACAAAACCCCCGGGGTCGGGGGCGGTGAGCGGCCTTATAGCAAGGCCCCGGAGACGGCGCCATGCCGTAGCGAGCCAGCCATTGTTTCACGTGAAACAGCGGCCCTGAACCATCACCGATCCACGCCCAACTGTTTCACGTGAAACACATCATTTGCCTATGCAGAAGCTGGAGAACACTACATCCAGTATGTCCTCGGCCCCGATCCGGCCCGTGACCCGCGCCAGAGCCCGGCTTGCGAGCCGAACATTTTCCGCCGCCAGCTCGACGGCGGGCTCCAAATCGACGAGCGCAGCCGCCAGTCTGGAACCCGCCGCCTCCAGGCTCTCGCTATGACGAAGCCGCGTGGCCAGGGGAAACTCCCCGCCGGACAGGGCGGCGACCACCCTCCCCGCCAGGGCCGACCGAAGACCCGGCATCCCCTTTCCCGTGCGAAGGCTCACCGCCACGCCTTCCAAGCCCGTCGCCCTGGCGCCAGCCGCATCCCCCCCCTCCGCCAGGTCTGCCTTGTTGAGCGCCAGCAGATCCTCCGGCCTGGCCAGGCCCCGCGCCTGCCGCCAGTCTCCCTCCCCGGCAGACCCGTCCACGACCCAGACCCTCAGATCAGCCGACTCCGCCCAGGCCCTGGCCCGCCGGACCCCTTCGATCTCGATCGGGTCCAGCGAGTCCCTCAGACCGGCCGTATCCGCCAGCAGGACCCGGTACCCCTCCAGCACCATGGGAACCTCGATGACATCCCGGGTTGTTCCGGGGGTCGGGGTGACGATCGCCGCGTCCCGCCCGGCGAGCGCGTTGAGCAGGGAGCTCTTTCCAGCGTTGGGCGCCCCGATCAGGGCGATGCGAAACCCCTCCCTGACTCGCTGGCCACGCCGGCCATCCGCCAGGGCTGCGGCGATCTCCCGTTCCAGTCCTTCAAGGATCGGCCTGGCCCGGCCTGCCACATCCGCTGGGAGTTCCTCGTCCGGAAAATCCACCGCCGCCTCGAGCATGGCCAGGGCCTGGATCAGGCCCGCCCGCCAGGCCTCGTAGCGGTCCGACAGGGCCCCGCCCAGCTGGCCAACCGCCTGACGCGCCTGGGCCCGGGTCTCGGCGTCAACCATGTCGGCGACGGCCTCGGCCTGGGCCAGGTCCAGTCGCCCGTTCTCGAAGGCCCGGCGGGTAAACTCTCCCGGCTCGGCCAGTCTCAGGCCCAGATCCGCCAGGGCCTGGAGAACGGATTCCACAATGGCCACCCCGCCATGCAGGTGCAGCTCAGCACTGTCCTCGCCGGTATAGCTGGCCGGCCCGGGGCTCCAGATTACCAGGGCTTCGTCAAGAATCTCGCCCTGCCGGTCCTTGAGCCGGCGCAGACTGGCCCGGCGAGCGGGCGGTGGGGCCCGCCCCGTCAGGCTGGTCACGGCCGGACCGGACCGCGGCCCGGACAGGCGCACGACCGCCACCGCCGCCCGACCGGGCGCGGTGGCCAGGGCAAAGATGGTCGGACTCATTTGGTCTTGGCGCCGCCCATGGCCGAGGAGGCCGCCGCCGTCATCAGTTTGCGAAACTGATCCTGGGCGCCCATGCCCAGGGCCATCCAGTTCTTCATCAGCTCGTCCGGCGCCAGGGCCGCCATATTGGCGTCCATCCGGCGCTGCATCTCCGCCACCATGTGCTCGTTCAGGGCGGTGACATCCGGCAGTCCCAGAAAGGCCCTGGCCTCAACGGCGGAGCAGTCAATCTCGACGGTAACCTTCATGATCAGACTTTCTGTCAGGCCCCCCACAGCTTTGTCATTGGACGTGACACGGGTGGCGGTTAAGTGCGGTCTAGCGGCGAATGGTCCAGGGCTTGATGCAAGGTTTGCAACCCTTGGCCCCGCCAGGGATTCTGACTGATTGCACGGGAGATGACCATGAGCGGCGAACGCCTCACCATCAAGACGCCAGACGGCGAGTTTTCGGCCTATGTGGCCCGGCCGGCCGCCGCTTCGGCGCCGGTCATCCTGGTCATCCAGGAAATCTTCGGGGTCAACAAGGTCATGCGGGATCTGGCGGATCAATATGCCGCCGAAGGCTACCTGGCCGTCTGTCCGGACCTGTTCTGGAGGATCGAACCGGGCATCGACATCACCGACCAGTCCGAAGCCGAATGGAAGCGGGCCTTCGAACTGTTCAACGCCTTTGATGTCGAGACCGGGATTGAAGACATCGCGGCCGTCATCGCCCAGGTTCGCGGCATGACGGGGTCCAGCGGAAAGGTCGGCGCCGTGGGCTACTGCCTTGGCGGCCTTCTGGCCTTTCTCACCGCCACCCGCACCGATGCGGACGCCGCCGTCAGCTACTACGGGGTCGGTATCGAGAAATACCTCGCCGAGAGCGAAAAGCTCACCCGCCCCCTGATGCTGCATATCGCCGGCGAGGACGGTTTCGTCCCCAAGGAGGCCCAGGCCCTGATCCACCAGGAACTGGACAACCAGACCCAGATCCAGATTCACGACTATCCCGGCCGGGATCACGCCTTCGCCCGTCAGGGCGGTGAACATTTCGATGGGCCCGACGCCTCCCGCGCCAACCAGCGCAGCCTCGACTTCTTCAAGCAGGCCCTGGTCTGATGCTGGCCATCCAGGCGGAACGGGCCGGCGGGCCCGAGGTCCTGTCGGTGGTCGACCGACCGGAGCCGGAGCCCGGCCCCGGCCAGATCCTCATTCGCCATGAGGCCATCGGGCTGAACTTCATCGACACCTATCAACGGTCGGGCCTCTATCCGATCCCCTTTCCCAGCATCCTGGGGCTTGAGGGCGCCGGCCTGGTCGAGGCGGTTGGCGAAGGCGTGACAAGGTTCAGGCCCGGCGACAGGGCCGGATATGCCTCGGGTCCCCTGGGCGCCTACAGCGAGGCCCATGTGGTTCCGGCCAGCCGGGCGGTCAGGTTGCCGGATGGCCTGGACAGCCGCACGGCGGCGGCCGTCATGCTGAAGGGGATGACAGCAGAGTTCCTGGTTCGCCGCTGTTTTCCGGTGGCCTCCGGGGATGCGGTCCTGATCCATGCGGCGGCCGGCGGCGTCGGACTGATCCTGGCCCAATGGGCCCGGTCCATCGGCGCCCGGGTTATCGGCACCGCAGGATCGGAAGCCAAGGCCGAGATGGCCCTCGCCCATGGCTGCGAGACGGTCATCCTCTATGACCGCGAGGACGTCGCCGCCAGGGTGAAGGCCCTGACCGACGGGGCGGGTGTCCGGGTCGTCTATGACGGTGTCGGCGCCGCTACCTTCGAGGGCAGTCTGGCAAGCCTTGGCCGCCGGGGCATGATGGTGTCCTACGGCAACGCCTCGGGACCGGCCCCGGCCGTGGAGCCCCTGAGGCTTTCGCGCGGCGGCTCGCTGTTCCTGACACGGCCTACCCTGTTTGACTATGTCGCCACGACCGAAGACCTGGACGACAGCGCCGCCGCCCTGTTCGGGGTGATCGGTTCGGGCGCGGTGAAAGTCTCCATCGGGGCCGAGTATCCCCTGGCCCAGACCCGCGCCGCCCATGAGGCGATCGAGGCCCGCGGAACCACCGGATCAACCCTTCTGATCCCGTGATCCACGGCCCGCCAGGCTCCTGTCAAAAAGGGACTGGCGGGCAGGTCTGGCGGTCAGGGCCCTGACCTCCCGTTCCGGGGCCAGGGTCTACAGCCTGGAGCGTCGTTCAGTCCGACAAGCGCCTCACGCCTGTTGTGACCCTGGTTCAGGCCTTGGCCATCGCCGCCTGAAAGGCCGGACGGGCCTTCATCCGTTCAAAATAGGCGGCGACCGCCGGGCTGTAGTCCGGCGCCAGCTGCAGCAGGGTTCCCAGGTTAAGGGCATAGGCGACCGAGATATCGGCCAGGGTAAACCGTTCGGCCGCCAGGAACGCCTTGCCTTCCAGGGCCTGTTCCACCAGCACCAACCGCTCCAGAACCGCCGCCCGGGCATCGGCCAGAACCTTGGGGTCCCGGCCCTCGGCGGGTCCCAGCGCGTTCCGAACCATGGTCCCGACCGGGGGCATCAGGGTCGCCTCGCCGTACCAGAGCCATTGCAGATAATCGCCCCGGCCGGCTTCCCCGGCCTTCACCTGCAGATCGGTCGGGCCGAACCTGTCGGCGACATACTCACAGATGGCCATGGACTCGAAGATCACCACATCCCCCTCCACCATGGTCGGGATCTGGCCCAGAGGGTTGACCGCAAGATAGTCAGGCTGGGCAGCCCGGGGGGGAAACTGCACCCGGACCGCCTCATAGGGCGCGCCCATCTCTTCCAGGGTCCAGAGCGCCCGGAGGGAGCGCGCGAAGGGTGCGAAATAGATCTTGAGCATGATGATGTCCCCCGGAATGGATGCGGGTGCGAGGGTGCAGGCTCGCGGCTGGTTCCGCAAGCGCCTGATTGCCGGCCAGGACTTGCGAAACCAGAGGTCAGGCCGGCGGTGCCTTGAGGGCGACATAGAAGGCCCCCTCCCCGCCATGCCGGCGATGGGCCGCCTGGACTCCGGCGATCATGGGCCGCAGCACGGGCGACGCCAGCCATTCGGGCAGAAGGCGGCGGATCATGCCCTCGCCCTCGCGGCCCTTGCCGGTGATGACCAGCACCACCCGGTCACCCCGTCGCCAGGCCGCGACGACAAAACTCTCCAGGGAGGCCCGGGCCCGGTCCAGGGTCAGGCCATGGAGATCAATCCGGGCGGCAATGGGATCGCGTTCCCGAACCACCCGTCGGGCGCGACCTGGCTCCAGCCGGCCCGGCGCCGGCGGCAGGGGGGGCCTGGGCGCCACGACCCTGCCCGGTCCGGCTGAAGACAGGCCCGGCAGGGCCACAGCCTCCCCGGCAGGCGCCGGAACCCCGGGCGGCGGCGGGGGAACCGGGCTGCGCGGAACGGCCCGTCCTGGCAGCGGCTTTACCGTCTCCGCCACCTGCGCCCAGAGATGCAGCTCTTCCGGCCGCGCCGTCCGCTTCATGGCCCGGTCACGACCAGATCGGGAGCCGGAACCAGTCTCCAGAGCGCCAGGCCATGTTTCACCCGTCCCGCCTCGGCGCCGGGCGCATCGCCCCGGCCCATATAGAGATCGGCCCGGACAGGACCCCGGATCGCTCCGCCGGTGTCCAGGGCCGCAACCAGTCTGCTGTAGCGTGGAAACGCCCCGGCCAGGGCCGGCGCCCGGCCATCCAGCCAGTAGAGGTCGCCATACTGGTGAAACAGCGGATCAACGGCGATGGTCCGTCCTGCGGTCAGGGGAATGTTCCCCGCCCCGACCGGCTCGGTCCCGTCGTCATCCTCCATGCGGAAAAACACGTAGCGCGGATTCAGCCGCATGATCGCATCAGCCTCGGGACCACGATGGGCCGCCAGCCAGGACCGGATGGCCTCGCCCGAGGTTCCGTCGGCCGGCAAAAGCCCCTGGTCCCGCATGGGGGTGGCGATTCCCTTGAAGGGCATGCCGTTGGTCGCGACAAAAACCGCCCGCTTGCGACGGCCATCCGGCAGGACGAGGGTCCCCGACCCCTGGATCTGCAGGAAGAACAGGTCCTCCGCCCGCATCCAGCCCAGGGGCTGGGTCTCTTCCCGGGCTTCGATCAGGCTGCGGTCATCATAGGGACGCCATTGGCCGTCGATCTGACGTCCCTCGCCCTTCCAGCCAGGACGGGCGGGATCCGGACGGGCGTCCGGCTGCTGCTCCAGATCGGCGGGCCGGGGACGCACCGGGGCGGTGAACTCGCCCGTGCGAAAGAACCGCACCTCGTACTGGGGGGAAAAATAGGCTGTCAGCAGGCCGCTCTCGCCCAGGGGCTGGGCGCGAAACAGGGTCTCCATAAGTCGCCGGGCATCCGGCGCCGTCAGGGGCCCGGCCGCCTGCGCCTGACCGCAGGCAAGCTCGAGGGCGGGCCTCGGCCTGTCCCGGCAGGTTGCCGCCACCAGAGCCAGGGCGGCGGCATGATCTTCGGTGTCCCATCCCGGAACCCTGTCGAGGGTGATCGGGGGGCGTGTTTCAGGATCCCTGGCGGGCGCGACCGGCTCCACCGGACCAGGCTCCGACGGGTCTCCGCCGGGGGCCGGCGCAGGTTCGGCGCCTGGCCCCGGGGCCGGGGTCACCGTTGCGCATCCGGTCAGGATTGCAGAGACGACCAGGGCCGCAACGACTGCCGCCCGCGACATCAGGCCTCCGCTGCGTCCACATGGACCAGGGTCCAGTTGGGATCCCGGGAGGTGACGTCCCGCTCGAAGGTCCAGAGTTCGGCCGTCCGGCGATCATCGATCGCCTCCCCTTCCGGACCCTTGGACCGGGCCCGGAATTCGGCGAGGAAGCGCACCACAACCCGGGCCTGGTCGCCATCCATATGGGCCGACTCCAGATCGGCCCGGGGCGGCTGGAGGAACTCGACGGTTTCGGTGACGCCCTGGGTCTCGCGCTGCCCGATGGCGCCTTCAAAATTGTCATAGATGGGCGGTGACAGCAGGGGCTTCAGATCATCACGACGCCCCTCATGGAAGGCTGAAACGACCCGCTGGTAGGCAGACCGAGCGCCGGACAGAAAGGCGCCGACATCAAACCCGGGATCCCGGGCCCGCAAGGCGGCCAATCCCGTCAGGACCACTCCATCTGGCAGCGGCTCCTGTTCAGGCTCCGCGGAAGGGGGCTTTGTCCCCTTGCCCGCAAGGGCCTCCCGCTTGGCGTCCTCGGGCTGTCGGCCAACCCGCCGGCCGAGCACCGAATAGAGCTGGTAGAGCACCACGCCCGCGAGCACGGCGAAAATAATGAGCTGAAGGGTCTGGTTCAAAACGAACACCGAAACGCTGGGAGAGGGGTCTGGGAGAGGATATAGGGTATCGAAGGGGCTGCGTCAGCGTCTGGCTGTAGACGCAATTGTCTCGACAAGTCTTTAAGGCCTGTGAGGGGCCTGCCGTTGCGCCCGAAAGGGCCGCGTGATAGCAGCCCCGCCTCGCCTCCCTTGACGAAAGTCCCTTTGCATGTCCGACACCGAAACTGGCGCAGCCGGCCCCGTGGAAAATGGCGCTGGCGACCTGACCGGCCCCGGAATCCGGGTTCTGGCCCAGTTCACCCGTGACCTGTCCTTTGAAAATCCCCGGGCCCCGGAGTCCTTGCGGGCCGTCGGTGACGCTCCGCAGATCGACATCGGCGTGGAGCTGAACGCCCGGGGTCGTGGTGACGGCCTGTTCGAGGTTGACCTGAAACTCAATGTCGACGCCAAGCGGGCCGGTGAGCCAGCCTTCAATATCGAGCTGGTCTATGGCGGCCTGTTCCAGGTCCAGGGCATTACCGAAGCCGATCTCGAGCCGGTCCTGATGATCGAGGCTCCCCGTTTCCTCTTCCCCTTCGCCCGCCGCATCATCGCCGATCTGACGACCGACGGCGGGTTCCCGCCCTTCATGATGGAGCCGATCGATTTCGTCGGCATCTACCAGGCCCGTCGGGATCAGGCCGCCGCTGCTGCAGCCGGCAATGTGGTTATCGGCCAGGCCTGACCAGCATGGCTGGCGCCAGCCAGCCTTGACGGGAATGGGTCCTGCTCGTTCGGTCCGCCCTGGATCACAGGTTCAGGGCGGATAATCCGAACGGGTCTCAGGCCCGCAGCCAGACAGCCTTGTCCTTCAGGACATCGCGGACAAAGGCCTCGTGGGCCATGCGTTCGTCTTCGGTGATGCGGCAGGCCAGGGCCCGAGTCCTGGCCCCGTAGGCCGCCTGCACCGCCGTCGCAGCCGCCCGGACCGCCATGGCGCTGGTCAGGTCCAGCGCCCGCTCCTTGCCCCCCTGCAGTTCCAGATAGACCTGGGCCAGCAGATTAGCGTCGATCAGCGCCCCGTGCTTGTCGCGGCTGGCCAGCGAGATCTTCATCCGCTTGCAGAGCGAATCCAGGGAGTTGTACATCCCGGGAAACTTCTTCTTGGCCAGGGCAAGGGTGTCGATCCATCGCCCTTCCGGCAGGGGCGGCCTCTGGCAACGCGCCAGCTCGGCATTGATGAAGCCCCGGTCGAACGGTGCGTTATGGGCGACCAGAATGTCCTCCCCGATAAAGGCGAGAAACGCCTCGACCACCTCAGCCTGGTGAAACCGCGGCTTGCCCTGGAGCATGGCCAGGGAGATGCCATGAACCCGCTCGGCGTCCGGGTCGATGGCCCGGTCCGGATGGACATACTGGTGAAACTCACGCCCGGTGGGGATGTAGTCCACCACCTCCACACAGGCGATCTCGATCAGCCGGTGACCGGTATTGGGGTCCAGGCCAGTGGTCTCGGTATCAAGAACGATGTGTCGCGCCATCGACCGATCCATCCCCCTGTTCGGCCCGGGCGTCCAGACGCCGGCGCAGGGTTGCCAACACCTTCCGCACCTGATCCCGGGCAGACTCCAGGCCCTGGCCGGTGTCGATGACAAAATCCGCCCGGGCCCGCTTTTCCGCATCAGGAAGCTGCCGGGCGAAAATGGCCTCGAACTTCTCCGGCGTCATGCCGGGACGGGCCAGAACCCTCTGTCTCTGCAGATCGGCCGGCGCCGAGACCACCACCACGGCCTGGACCGCCTTTTCCCCACCGGTCTCGAACAGCAGCGGGATATCCAGAATAACGATCGGAGCCGCCGCCGCCCGCGCCGTTTCAAAGAACCCGGTGCGGCTGGCGCCCACCAGGGGATGAACAATGGCTTCCAACTGCTTCATCGCCCAAGGATCATTCAGGACCCTGGCGCCCAGACGGTTGCGGTCAACGGCTCCGTCCACCACCACATCCTCACCGAAGGCGGCCTGAAGGGGCGCCACCGCCGCGCCACCCTGCGCATAGAGGGCGTGGACGGCGGCGTCTGCGTCATAGACCGGCACCCCCTCATCGGCGAACATCTGGGCCGTGGTGGACTTGCCCATGCCGATGGACCCGGTCAGACCGACAAGCATCGTCACCCTACTCCCAGGCTGCGCAGCGCCAGGCCGCGAACATCGACATCCCTCGGAGGCGCAATCCCGAAAAAGGCTTCGAAACTGGGAATCGCCTGGCGAATCAGCATCTCAAGGCCGTCAACGGTCCTCAGGCCACGGGACCGGGCATCGGCCAGAAGTCCCGTTTCCAGGGGCTTGTAGACCATGTCCATGACCACGGCGCCGGGCCCCAGACGGGAGAGATCAACCGGCGGTCCCGGCCCCCCGCCCAGACCAAGCGACGTGGCGTTGACCACCAGGCGGGCCTGGTCAAGCAGCGCGGCCGACTGATCATAGCGCCAGGCCGAGACCTCGGCCGAAACCTTTCCCGGTCCGTTGCCGCCCAGATCCCCGGCCAGAGCCACTGCCCGTTCCAGGGAACGGTTGACCAGCCAGACCTGGGGCGCCCCCGCCAGGACCAGAGCCGCCGCCGCGCCCCGGGCCGCCCCCCCCGCCCCGAGGATGACGGTCGGGCCCGCGGTCAGGTCAAAGACCGGCGCCTGGGCCTCGATGGCCCCGACAAGGCCAGGGCCATCAGTATTGCGGGCGATGATCCGGCCGTCCGGCTGAAACAGCAGGAGATTGGCGGCCCCGGCCAGTCGGGCCAGAGGATCGGCCTCGTCCGCCAGGGCCAGGGCGGTTTCCTTGAAAGGAATGGTGACGTTCAGTCCCCGGATGGCCCCGCCGCGCAGACCGGAGACAAGGGCTTCAAATCCTGACTCCCCCGGGGAAAAAGGCACATAGGCCGCGTCCAGGCCGCTGGCCGAAATCCAGGCGTTGTGGATCAACGGACTGAGGGAGTGGATCACCGGCGAGCCGACCACCCCGGCCACCATGGCGCCGCCTGAAATCATGCCGCCAAAACCCCCTGCTCCCGGAAGAAGGCCAGCAGCCCCACCAGAGGCAGACCCAGGATGGTGAAATAGTCGCCTTCGATCCGGGAGAACAGCTGAACACCTTCATCCTCAAGCCGGTAGCAACCGACCGATCCCAGGACCGAGTCCCCCTGGCGCGCCAGCCAGTCGTCGAGGAAACGATCGGAGAAGTCGCGCATGGTCAGCCGGGCGCTGGGCGCTGAGTCCCAGACCACCACCCCGTCCCTGGCCACCGCCACCGCAGAATGCAGCAGATGGGTCCGGCCGCGCAAAAGGACCAGCCTTTCGCGGGCGGCCTCCAGACTCTCGGCCTTGTCAAACAGCTGCCCATCAAGATCCAGGGTCTGGTCAGCCCCGATGACCAGGGCGCCGGGCCGCTGCCGTGACACGGCCAGGGCCTTCATCCCGGCCAGGGCGCGAGCCACACCTGCCGGATCGGCGCCATCGGCCAGGAGGCCGACCTTGGCCAGGGCTTCATCCACACCCGGGGACATGGCTTCATGGGCCAGGCCGGCGGCGGCGAGGAGGGACCGCCGGGCGCTGCTGGTCGAGGCCAGAACCACCGGTATCATGCAAGGACCTCCACCTGGGCGCGGCCGCCATTCAGCAGATTGATGATCCCCGCGGCGGTCTCCTCGACCGACCGCCGCGTGACGTCGATAACCGGCCATCCGTGGCGTTCGAACAGCCGCCGGGCATGGATGATCTCCTGCCGGACCTGATCGATATCGGCATAGTCCGAGCCCCGGTCCTCTTTCAGCGAAAGGAGGCGGTTGCGCCGGATCTGGACCAGGCGGTCCGGCGAGGTGATCAGCCCGACCACCAGGGTGTTCTTCAACGCCAGTAACTGTTCAGGCGCCGGCATGTGGGGCACCAGAGGCACATTGGCCGCGCGGATTCCGCGGTGAGCCAGATAGATGCAGGTCGGGGTCTTGGAGGTGCGGGATACCCCGACCAGAACCACGTCGGCCAGGGACAGGTCTCTCACGCCCTGACCGTCATCATGGCCTATGGCGTAGTTCAGGGCTTCCATCCGGTCGAAATAGTCGTTGTCCAGGGCATGCTGGGCGCCGACGCGGGCGGAGATGGCGACCCCAAGGTAACGGCTCATCGAGGCCATGACCGGGTCCAGCGGTGCGATACAGGGCATCTCCAGCCGCCTGCAGCCCTCCTCCAGAGCTGTCCTGAGACCGCTCTCTGCAATGGTGTGCATGACGATGCCAGGCGCTGCGGCGATCTCCTCCAGGGCCCGCTCCATCTGACGCGGCGATCGGACCAGGGCATAGATATGTTCGATGGGCAGGGTGTCAGTGAACCGGGCGCAGACGGCGCGCGCCATGGCGTTCAGGGTCTCACCGGTGGAATCGGAGACCAGATGAACGTGGAAATAGGTGGCGATCCGGGGCGGCGGGGTCATCGGTCACATCCTTTAGAGCGCGCCGCGCAGCCCTGCCAGTCTGTGGATGGGTCGTTAACACTTCGTTAACCCGTCCCCAACCATCCCCCGGTCCGGGACCCTGGACGGCCGGCCGGAGGACAGACGGCCCTTTTCGAGTCCATCCGTCAACAGGCCTGACCCGCCATGCTACCGAACCCCGACTCCGAAGCCGTCTGGATCGGGAAACTACCTATCCCCAAACTGTCCGCACCTGGCCCTGGACCTCGTCCCTTCAGACTCAAGGACTTGGACGGTCATGCACGGAACTCACAACATCGATGAAACCTGTGGATCAAGATCGGGACGAACGCCCCTGGGCGGTGGGTCTCCAGGTCAACCCGGCGGCTATCCCCGTTTTGCTCCGGCCCTGCTTCCTACTACCCTTCAAACTTAATCTCTTATTAAGACTCTAAGAGGGGTCTTGCCTGAAAGCCCGCCGAGCGGGAGAAGGCGCCATGACCCAGACAGCTCCCGCTCCCCTGCTCCGCGTCCTGGCCGGCGAAACCCTGAACAGCCCACCCATCTGGTTCATGCGCCAAGCGGGTCGCTATCTTCCTGAATACCGCGCGCTCAGGGCCAGGGCCCCCGATTTCATAGCCTTCTGTCATAACAGCGAGATGGCGGCCGAAGCGACCCTCCAGCCCCTGCGCCGGTTTCCCTTCGACGCCGCCATTGTCTTTGCAGACATCCTGCTGATCCCCGGCGCCCTGGGACAGAAGGTCTGGTTCGAGGCGGGAGAAGGTCCGCGACTGGGTGAACTGCCCAGCCTGGACGCCATGGCCGCGGAAATCGACGCCTCGACCGGGCGGCTGGCCAATATCGGAAAGACCCTGTCCCTGGTGAAGGCGCAGCTGGCCCCGGACAAGACGCTGATCGGCTTTGCCGGGGCTCCCTGGACGGTCGGGAGCTACATGATCGAGGGCGGATCCTCTGATCGCAGCCGGGCCCGGACCTATGCCTACGAGCATCCGGCCGCCATGGACCGGCTGATGGATATCCTCTCCGAAAGCACCGCCCGATACCTGGCCATGCAGGCGGACTCCGGGGCGGAAGTGCTCAAGCTGTTCGAGAGCTGGGCGGAGGGCCTGCCGGAAGACCTGTTCGAACGTCTGGTGATCCGTCCGCACCGGATGATCGTCCAGAGGCTCAAGGAGCTGGGCGTGACGGCCCCGGTCATCGGCTTTCCGCGCGGGGCCGCAGCCTATGCCGAGCGCTATGCCGCCGAGGTGGATGTGGCCGCGGTGGCCCTCGACACAGCCGCCCCGGCTGGCCTCGGCCAGAGGCTGCAGAAGACCCATGCCATCCAGGGCGCCCTTGACCCGCTGTTGCTTCGGGCCGGCGGACCGGGTCTGGAGCGGCGGGTCGACGAATTGCTCGCCCAGTGGGGGGGCGGCCGCTACATTTTCAATCTCGGACACGGCATCCTGCCCGACACCCCGATCGCCCATGTGGAACAGGTCTTGAAACAGGTCACCGGACGATGAGTCCAACCGCCCCGCGACGGATCGCCCTGGTCCTGTTCAACCTCGGCGGACCGGACGGTCCCGACGCCGTCGAGCCGTTCCTGTTCAACCTTTTCAATGACCCGGCCATCATTGGACTGCCGGGACTGTTCCGTACGCCCCTGGCCAGGCTGGTGTCTCGCCGCCGGGCGCCCTTCGCCCGGGCCAATTACGACCTGATGGGCGGTGGATCGCCCCTTTTGCCGGAAACCCGCAAACAGGCCGACGCCCTGGTGACAGACCTCTCCGCCCGCCTGCCCGGCGATCTGGTCCAGGCCTTTATCGCCATGCGCTACTGGCATCCCATGACCGAAGAGACGGCCGCCGAGGTGGCCGCCTTCGCGCCTGACGAGATTCTGCTCTTGCCCCTGTACCCGCAGTTCTCCACCACCACCACAGGCTCTTCGGTCGAGGCTTGGAACAAGGCCTACCGGGGCGCGGGACGAAGCCGGACCCTTTGCTGCTGGCCCGCAGGCGAGGCCCTGGTCGAGGCGCATGCCCGCCTGATCCAGACCGCCTATGACAAGGCGGGTCGGCCGGGCCCGGCCCGTCTGCTGTTTTCCGCCCATGGCCTGCCTGAAAAGGTCATCAAGGGCGGCGATCCCTACCAGGCCCAGGTCGAGGCCACGGCCGCCGCCGTGGCGGCCAGGCTGGGCGAGGGCTGGGACTGGCGGGTGACCTATCAGAGCCGGGTCGGCCCCCTGAAATGGATCGGCCCCAACACCGAGGACGAGATCCGGTCCGCCGCCGCCGAGGGGCTGGCCATCGTGATCACCCCCATCGCCTTCGTCTCCGAACATGTCGAGACCCTGGTCGAGCTGGACATCGAATATGGCGAGGTGGCCCACAAGGCTGGCTGTCCGGCCTATGTCCGGGTCCCGGCCCTGGGTCCTGATCCCGGCTTCATCGGCGGCCTGGCCGAGGCTGCCGTCGCCGCCCTGGAACGATCCGGCACGGAATCCGACGGCTCTTTCCGCTGCGCCGGCTGGAAGAAATGTCCGAGAGCGGCCTGAACCGCCGCGACCCCTGTCTGCATGGATGACGATCAGCGATGACCTGGCTTGCCGAACAGTACAATCTTCTCCGGGGTCTCCATATCCTGGCTGTCATCGCCTGGATGGCCGGGCTGCTCTATCTGCCCAGGCTGTTCGCCTATCACGTCAAGGCGGCGCGCGGCTCCGAGATGGACCTGACCTTCCAGACCATGGAGGCCAAGCTCCTGGCCATCATCATGAATCCGGCCATGATCATCGCCTGGCTGCTGGGTCTGTGCCTGATCGCCGCCGACGGGGTCACCCGGGGCTGGCCCTTTCTGCAGGAGCCCTGGATGCTGGCCAAGCTGGCCGGGGTGGTCTTCCTGACAGGCTGGCACATGTATCTGGCCGCCAGCCGCAAGCGCCTGGCGGCCGGGACCAACCAGCAGTCGGAGAAGTTCTGGCGGATGACCAACGAACTGCCCTTCCTGGCCGCCATCGTCATGGTGATCGCCGTAACCACGGAATTCGGTGGCTAGACCGGCTGCAGCCCTTCAGGAAAGCTCCCCTTGTACCAGGCGGCCTGCATCCCCAGCTTGACGGGACAGGCCGGCTGTGGTTCCCCTCAGCCTGACCTCTGGTTTTCCTTTTCGGGAATCAGGGGTTCCCGCCTCCTTCCAGCCCCTCCGCGCGTTCGTCGCGCCGTCGATCCGCTGGATCCCCGAACGACACGTCCATAGTCGCCGCCCCCACAGGGCCGACGTCCTGATACCCCAAGAGGCAGCCGCCTGCGGCGCCTCACGCCATGAGTCCGACCATGTCTGAAGACAATCAAGTTTCCACCGATCCGACCGAGACCGAGGCGCCCGCTGGCGATGTCGGCCACGAAGAAGGTCCCGACACCACCGCTGTCGCCGCCACCGCCGCCGAGGTGCGCGAGGCGGCCGAGGATGACGACGGCGAGCTGAGCGCCATAGTCGCCGAGCTCGGCCTGACCCGCATGTCCCTTCAGGAATTGAAGGAAAAATCCCCCGCCGACCTCCTGGCCCTGGCCGAGAAGCTGGAGGTCGAGAACGCCAATTCCATGCGCAAGCAGGACATGATGTTCTCGATCCTCAAGACCCTGGCCGAGGAAGGGGTCGAGATTTCGGGCTCCGGCACCATGGAGGTGCTGTCCGACGGCTTCGGCTTCCTGCGTTCGCCGGAGGCCAACTATCTGCCCGGGCCGGACGACATCTATGTCTCACCGTCCCAGATCCGCAAGTTCGGCCTGCGCACGGGCGACAGCGTCGATGGCGGGGTGCGGGCGCCGCGTGAAGGCGAACGCTATTTCGCCCTGGTCAATGTCAGCCAGATCAATTTCGAACTGCCGGAAAACGTCCGTCACAAGGTCCATTTCGACAACCTGACGCCGCTCTATCCGGAATCCCGCCTGAACATGGAGCTGCCTGATCCGACGGTGAAGGATCGCTCCGGCCGGGTCATCGACATCGTGGCCCCCTTGGGCAAGGGCCAGCGCTGCCTGATCGTCGCCCCGCC
>JARWZW010000017.1 GCA_029866155.1 Caulobacter sp.
GACAGGGCATCGGGCGTACCGCTTCCGAAGACATAGCGGTCAGGACGCACCAGCACCGCCTCGGCGCTTCGGGCCTGAAGCCAGCCTGCAAGATCGCCGGCAAAGGGCTTCAGCGCCGGGCTGTCCAGATCGGCTTTGCTGATCAGCCAGGGGCCGTCCCCCAGGATCGCATCCAGTTTCTGATCGCCGAACCAGGGTTGGGGAAACAGCTCTCCGGCGCCGGCGCTCCCTTCGAGACGGCAACCGGGACCGATGGACAGGGGGGCAGGGGGCGGCGGGCGTATGCCGGCGGCCTGTTGCGCGGCCATGGCCTGGTCGCGCTGGGCGGCGGCTTGCCGGTCTGTGATACAGACCACCCGGCCCATGGCGATGGCCAGCTCGATCGCCGCCCGCACCTGGGGTTCTCGCTCGGTCTGATAGCTGTCCAGCAGGGCCGGATCGGCGCCGCCGCGAATCACGGTGGCCAGCTTCCAGGCCATGTTGTCGGCGTCTCTCATCCCTGAGCACAGGCCCTGTCCCGCGAAAGGCGGGGTCTGATGGGCGGCATCGCCCGCCAGCAGGATGCGGCCCTGGCGCCAGGACCGGGCGACCAGGCCATGGAACCGATAGACCGCCTTGCGTTCCAGGGTGACGGCGCCGGCGACATTCCAGGGCGCCAGTAGTCCCTGGATGAAGTCATCCTCCAGCACCTGGTCGGGCGTCTCGCTAGGCAACATCATGAATTCCCAGCGGTGGCGTCCTTCGCCGGACAGGACGCAGGTGGTCGGCCGGGCCGGATCGCAGATCTGAAGATTGTCGACGGGCAGTCGCGAGGCGTCGTGAACCATGGCGTCGATGACCAGCCAGGGCTCGTCGAAACCGTAGTCACTCAGTTCGATCCCGCAGGCGGTGCGGACGGTGCTGCGGCCGCCGTCGCAGCCGACCAGCCAGCGGGCGCGCAGGGTCTGGTCCCCATCCGGACCCTTGACGGTCGCCGTCACCCCCGCTTCATCCTGGGCCAGGGCGGACACGGCAACGCCGAGCCGGACATCGGCCAGTGGGGTGGCGGCCAGCAGGCTGCGCAGCTGATGCTCCAGGGTTGGCTGGTGGAACATGTTGCTGGCGGGCCAGCCGGACGGGGACGACTGGCCGGCCTGTTCGTAGCGCATCAGGATCTGGCCATCGGCGCTGCGGAACTCATAGGCCCTGGCGACCCGCGACACCGCCAGCATCGAGTCCGCCAGACCCAGCTTCTGCAGGAGCCGCATGATCTCGTGGTCGAAATGCACGGCCCGCGGCAGGGGGTAGATGTCGAGGTCCTTCTCCAGGGCGATGGTGGAGACGCCCTGACGGGCCAGAAGGGCGCTCAGGGCCGCGCCGACGGGACCCAGCCCGACGACCAGGACGTCGCAGTCAAAGGCCCGGGTCACAGGCCCTCGCAGACGGTCTCGATGGACCCAAGGCCATCCACTTCGCAGCTGACACGGTCGCCGCCCTTGAGGAACTGGCGCGGCGACATGGCGGCGCCAACCCCGCCCGGCGTGCCGGTGAAGATGACATCGCCGGGTTCCAGGGTCATGGCCTCGGACAGATGGGCGATCTGCTGCCAGACATCGAACACCAGATGACGCGTGTTGGAGTTCTGACGGACCTCGTCATTCACCAGGCAGCGCAGATCCAGGTCATGGGGGTTGGCCACTTCATCGGCGGTGGTGATCCAGGGGCCGAAGGGCGCATGGGTGTCGAAGGACTTGCCCAGCGACCATTGCGGGGTGCGGTGCTGCCACATCCGTTCGGTGACATCATTGCCGACACACCAGCCGAACACGGCGGCGGGCGCATCCCTGGCGGTGATCCGCCGTCCGCCGGCGCCGACAATGGCCACCAGCTCCACCTCGTAGTCGCAGAAGCCGGTCGGGATCTCCACCGGGTCGAAGGGGCCGGTCACGGCCGTGCCGGCCTTGGTGAACCAGACCTGGTTGGCGGGGGTCTCGACGCCGCTTTCGGCGATATGGTCGGCATAGTTGAGGCCGATGGCCCAGATCTTCCCCGGGCGGGGAATGGGGGCCAGGAGCCGAACCCCGGACAGGGGCAGGGCCTCCTGGGCAGCCTGGGCGATCCTCGCGACCTCGGCCTCGAGATCTGGCCATTGGCGGATCAGGCCGATCATTTCGGCGGGCAGGCCGGGGGCGGCCCGGTTCAGGGGGATGATGGCGTCGCCGGTGACGACGCCCAGTTCCGGCGCGGCGCCGGCGGTGAAGGTGGCCAGTTTCATGAGGGTCTATCCAAAGTCGGGCGGGGTCGGGACACCCCATTGTACGCCGATGAGGTCGGGCAGGGAGGCGATGTTCGAACCGTCATCGGCAGTCAGCAGATCGCCATCGGTCCAGTGTTCGAGGATATGGCCCCAGGGATCGCGCCAGTAGTCGAAGACCTGGCTGCCCAGGATGTGACGGCCCACGCCCCAGGCCGGGGTGCGCTGTGCGGACTTGAGATGGTCGTGGCCGGCCATCAGGTCGTCCAGGTCGCGCACCTCGAAGGCCGCATGGTTGAAGCCGGGGCCCTTGGGGTTCTGGAGCAGGAAGAGGGTGTGGTGATCGGTGGGCTGGTCGCCCCGGTCGCACCGCATGAAAGCCCCGATGGAAAAGCCGGGGGCGGCGGCGACCTCGTCGGAGGTGATCAGGCCGAACCGCGTCTTGTACCACGCCTCCGAGGCCCGGAAGTCGGAGACATTGAGGACCGCATGTCCCAGTCGGGCGACATGGGCCGGTCCCTGGCCGGTGCGCTTGACCGTGCGCAGGCGGTTGCGTTGGTGCAGGCTGTTCCAGGCCTCCCGGGGCGGGAAGGCGGCCGGGGATTCGAAGGCCTGGCCGGCGACCACCTCGACAGGGTGACCATCGGGATCACTCAAATGGACGACGAATCCGCCGCCGGGCGCCGCCAGAGGCTCCACCGCGACGCCTTCGGAGGCCGCCAGGGTGGAGAGGTCTTCCAGGCTGGCGGCTCGGAAGGCCACGCCGGCGAACCCAGGGTCCCCCTGTTCGGTGACATGCAGGAAGGGCGCGCCGCCGCAGCCCCGCATGTAGAGCCGGCCGTCAGTGGTCGGCACAGGGCTGAGCCCGAACTCCTCGAGATAGGTCTGCATCTGCTGCAGGTCCGGGGCGGAAAACCGGACATGGCTGATGTCCTCGATGCGGATGACGCTCATGGGGCTGTTTCCTTGAACAGGGATTGTGCGGCGGCGGTTGCGACGGCGCGGGCCGCTTCGGTGGAAAGGCCCAGGGCTCTCAGGAGGCCGAAGCCCAGCCCTGAACAGATTTCAGCCGGCTCTGTCCGGCCGGCGCGATCCAGGGCATGGGCGATGGCGACCTGAACCGTCCCCATGGTCAGCAATATGCCGGTCTCCAGCGAGACATCGGTAAACCGACTCGAGGCCAGGCCGGCGGCGATGTCGCTGCGGATGCCGACATTCATCGGGGCTTCCGGCAGGGTGGCGCCGGCATGGAGGCGGGACATGGCCCGGGCGCGTTCCGGGTCCTCTACCCCGAACCGGACGAAGACGGTCATGCCGCGCACCACCCGTTCCGCAGCATCGACCACCCCGGCATTGGCCGCCGTCACGGCGGCTTCCGCCTGGCCCCTTATGGCCACGGCGATTTCCCTGGCCAGGGCGTCCTTGTCTGCAAAGTGGTTGTAGAAGCTGCCCTTGGCGACATCGGCGGCCAGGACGATGTCGTCGACGCTGACACCCTCGACCGACCGCGCAGCGAACAGCGACTGACCCGCCTGGAGCAGGGCGGCCCGGGTGCGGGCGCGTCTCCGGTCTGGCCGGACCGTGGCTGGCAGAGGTGTCATGCGCGGGATCCGATTTGACTATTTGGTCATAAATGAACTAAACGGTCATAAATGCAAGGGGCTTGATGATTTCGTCAGGCCGGGCGGTAAGCTCGGGTCCCACAGGCCCTGCGACACGCCGCTTCTGATCATGGACATGCCGATGACCCCGCCCCGCCCGCTGACGCCCTTCGAAGGCCAGGATGTCCGGACCCTGATCGACGCCCAGGCCGTTCGCCGCGGCGACCATCCCTGCCTGATCTGGGAGCCCTTCGAGGGGGAAGGGCGGACCTGGACCTATGCCGAGTTTGCCGGGGAGCTGCGACGGTTCGCGGCGGGGCTGGAGGCGAGGGGCGTCAGGCCGGCGGACCGGGTGCTGGTGCATCTGGACAACTGTCCGGAGTCGCTGATCGCCTGGCTGGGCTGCGCCTATGCCGGGGCCGTGGCGGTGACCACCAATGCCCGTTCAACGGCCGACGAGATCGCCTATTTCGCCAGCCACAGCGGCGCTGTCGGCGGGATCACCCAGCCGCGGTTCGCCGCCCTGGTCCGGGAGGCGGCGCCGCAGCTGGGGTGGCTGGTGGTCACGGACACGGACAACGGCGCGGCCCCGGAGGAAGACTGCTCAGGCTTCGAGCCCTTCTCGGCCCTCTCCAGCGATCCCGATCGGCTGGTCGAGCGACCTCGTGATCCCATGGCCCACTTCGCCATCCAGTATACTTCCGGCACGACGGCCCGGCCCAAGGCGGTGCTCTGGACCCATGCCAATTTTCTCTGGGGGGCGAGGATGAGCGCCCTGCATGAGGACCTGAGGCCGGACGATGTCCATCTGGTCACCCTGCCGATGTTCCATACCAACGCCCAGGTCTATTCCGTCGCCGCCGCCCTCTGGGCCGGGGCCAGTATTGTCATGCAGCCCAAGTTCAGCGCCTCGCGATTCTGGCCGGTGTCGCTGAAGCATGGCGCGACCTGGGCCAGCATGGTGCCCTTCTGCCTCAAGGCCCTGGCCGAGCAGCCCAGGCCTGAGCGCCACAGCTACCGGTTCTGGGGCAACGGCGTCTGCGAGCCGCCGACCGACGCCCTGTTCGGGGTCAAGACGATCGGCTGGTGGGGCATGACCGAGACCATCACGCAGGGCGTGGTCGGTACGGCGCACCTGCCGGATTCGCCCATGTCCATGGGCCGGCCGTCGCCGGGATACCGGATCCATGTGCTGGATGAGGCCGGCCAGCCCGTCACCCCGGGCCAGACGGGTGATCTCTATGTCGAGGGTCAGCGCGGCCTGTCGCTGTTCCTCGAATATGCCAATGATCCGGTCGCTACAGCCGCGGCCTTCCGGCCGGATGGCCTGTTCATCACGGGCGATCGGGTCCGGCTTGGCGCTGATGGTTCCCTCTATTTTGCCGACCGCAGCAAGGACATGCTGAAGGTCGGGGGCGAGAATGTCGCCGCCTCGGAGATCGAGCGGGTCTGCGCGAGCGTCGCCGGGGTTCGCGAAGTGGCGGTGGTGGGGCGGCGTCATCCCATGCTGGACGAGGTCCCGGTCGCCTTCGTCATTCCGGCCGATCCGTCCGACACCGGACTGCCTGACCGCGTCATGGTGGCCTGCCTGGCCGGGCTGGCGGGGTTCAAGCGTCCCCATGAGGTCAGGCTGGTCGACAGCCTGCCGCGATCAACCCTCGAAAAGATCGCCAAGGCTGAACTGCGGGCCATCCTGGCGGCGGAGGCCCGCAGCCAGGCTCAGGTCAGTTCCTCGGAGGAATAGCCGAGGATTTCCCGAGCGATGATCAGCCTCTGGATCTGGCCGGTGCCCTCATAGATGTCGCTGATCCGGCCATCGCGGAGGAATTTCTCCACCACATGGTCGTGGCTGATCGACATGCCGCCGAGGACCTCCATGGCCCCTTGCGGTATGGTGCGGCAGACCTCACCGCCCTTGGCCTTGCAGATCGAGCTTTCCAGGTTGTTGGGCTGTCGCATGTCGCTCAGCCAGGAAGCGTGCAGCACCGTCAGGGCGGCGGCCTCGGTATCGGCCTCCAGCTCGACCAGCTTCTGTTCCACGGCGCTGCGCTGGCCCGGGCTCTTGCTCCAGTCAACGCTGACCCCTTCCTTGGCCAGTTCCTCGATGGCGAAATCCAGGGCGCCCCGCGCCTTGGACACGCCGCCGGACGCCACGGCGGGACGGGTCATGTTGAAGGTCTTCATGACCCCGCGATAGGAGGCCGAGCCGCCGCCCTTCGGGACCGTTTCATCCCCGCCCAGCAGGGAGTCGCGGGGGATACGGCAGTCGCGGAAAGCATAGGCGGCGGTGTCCGATGAGCGGATGCCCATCTTCTTTTCCTTGCGGACCAGTTCAAATCCGGGGGCGCCTTTCAGCACCAGGAAGGACTTGATCCCGGCCCGGCCGGCCGACTTGTCTATGGTCGCCCAGACGATGGCCCCATCAGATCGGACGCCGTCGGTGACAAAGATCTTGTCGCCATTGAGCACCCATTCGTCCCCGTCCAGCCGGGCGGTGGTCTGGATGGCCTTGGTGTCGGACCCGACGCCGGGTTCGGTGATCGACATGGCCAGGAACAGCGAACCCCATTTGGCCTTCTGGTCGGCGGTGCCGGCCGACTGCAGGGCGGCGTTGCCAAGGCCGGCCGCGCGACCGGTGGGCATGCCAAGACCAAGGCCCCTGGTGACGCCCCTGGCCGAGCCCCGGGCGATACTCAGCGCCATCATGAAGGTCATCATCGGCGTATCGTCGGGCTTGCGCTCGCCGAACATCGGAAGGACCTCCTCGAAGCCGCGTTCGCCCTCGAGACGGGCAGGCGGAATCTCGTCCTCATGGTCCTCGTAGTAACGGGTATGGCGCTCGGTCGAGTTGCCGACGGCGATCACCGTGTCGAGGATCTTCTGGTCTACTTCGGAAAGGCGAAAATCAGCCATGATCGATGCTCCCTAGACCGAAACCGGACCGTCGAGGACGGTCAATGAACGGGCGTTGCGCAGCCACATTTCCAGCGGCAGATCGCGGATGAACCCGTGGCCGCCAAAGATCTGCAGGGCGTCATCGGCGATCTTGACGGCCCTGCGGCGCACATAGTCCTGGGCCAGGGCGGCAGCCTTTGCGGCGCCCGGGTCGTTGTGCTCCAGCAGGCTGGCCGCCTTCCAGACCATCCAGCGCATGGTCTCGCATTCGATATGCATGTCGGCCAGCATGAAGGCGATGGACTGCTTCTTGCCGATGGCTTCGCCGAAGGCGACCCGCTCCCGGGCATAGGGAATGGCGAAGTCCGTCGCCTGGCGCGCCAGCCCCAGCACCAGGGCCGCCGCCCCGACCCGGGCCTGGGAAACCAGTCGCTGGGCGTCGATTCCGGCATCGCCGCCGAGGCGGGCCGAGCCGGGCAGGGCGACGTCCGACAGGGTCAGCCGGGCCTTGGGAAGCGGTTTAAGGCCCTGGGTCCCTGCCTCTGCGGCTACCGTCAGGCCCTCGGTATCCCGGGGCACGATGAAGGCGGAGACGGCGCCGAGTCCGGAGCCTTCCGGATCCCGGGCCAGCACCAGAAAATGGCTGGCCTGCTCGCCGAGGGGGACCAGCCGCTTGTCGCCATTGAGGATCCAGCCATTGCCCTTGCGCACCGCCGTGGTGCGCTGGTTTTCCGCCACGAACCCGAACTGGCTTTCCTGGATGGCCAGGCTGCAGGCGACTGGAGTTTCTCCGGCGAACTGCGGCAGATGCTCGGCCTTCTGCTCCTCGGTGCCGAAATCCAGCAGCGCCCCGACAAACTGGCCGGGCGCCATGATCGCCGCGCCCTGGCTGGCGCAGCCGCCGCCCAGGGCTTCCAGTGCCACGGCATTGGTCATGCAGGACCGGTCTGCGCCGCCGCCGCCATAGGCCTCCGGAACAGAGGCCGCCAGCAGACCAAAATCCCAGCCCGCCTGGATCACCGATCCTGGCATGTCTCCGGCCTCGTCTATGGAGCGGGCCGCCGGCGCCAGAACCTCGGCCCCAAAGGCCTTGAGGCTGTCGCGGATCATGGCCTGCTCGTCTGTGAGCTGGAATGAGATCATCGTTTCCTCCTGGCCTTTGAGAAGGCTCTTCGCCGTCCGGTGGTCGTAGGGATGACAGCAAGGGCCATGTCTGGGCAAGCCCCTCGCCGTCTAAAGGTCTCAAAGTCCCAGAAGGGCCTTGGCCATGATGTTGCGCTGGATCTCGTTGGTGCCGGCATAGATGCTGCCGGCCCGGTCATTGAAGTATTTGGCCGCCACCGTGTGGCTGTAGGCCGGGCCCACCGAGGAAAAATCGTTCGGCGGCACAAAGCCCGGTGTCGGACCGCCGGCGGCCACGGCATGGGGCTGCCAGGCGGTTGCATAGGTCCCGGCGGCCGCAAGGGCGATTTCGGTGATTCTCTGGCTGAGCTCGGTTCCGACCGTCTTCAGGATCGAGGATTCCACCCCGGGCGCCTCTCCGCCCGACAGCTTGGACATGACGCGAAGTTCCAGGGCCTCCAGGGCTTCGACGCGGGTCGAGGCCTCGGCCAGCTGGCTGCGCAGGTCCTGGCCCTCGTCCCCGAATCCGGCGGCGAATTCCGCCTTGAGCATGGCGGCGATACGCTGCAGCCGCACCTTCATGCCGGGCGCCGCAACGCTGCCGCCCCGCTCGAACTGCATCAGATACTTGGCCACGGTCCAGCCCTTGCCGACGGGCCCCACCGCATTGGCCTTGGGAACCCGAACATCGGTGAAGAAGACGTGGTTCTGGATATGCTCGCCCGACAGGGAGATGATGGGCTGGACCGAAACCCCGGGGGTGGTCATGTCGATGAGCAGGAAGGTGATGCCCTTCTGCGGAATCTCTTCCTGGGCGGTCCGGACCAGGCAGAAGATCCAGTTGGCGACATTGGCATGGGTGGTCCACAGCTTGTGGCCATTGCAGACAAAGCTGTCGCCATCATCGACCGCGCTCATCTGCAGGGTTGCGAGATCGGAGCCGGATCCCGGTTCCGAATAGCCCTGGCACCAGAAGTCTTCCCCCGACAACATCCTTGGCAGGAAGCGGGCCTGTTGTTCGGGCGTGCCATGGCCGATCAGCACCGGACCGCACATGCCGATCCCCATGGGCGAGACCGGAGGTGCGCCGGCTTCGGCCAGGGCGCGCGCGAAGATGTAGCGCTGTGTGATCGACCAGTCGCAGCCGCCATGGGCGACAGGCCAGGCCGGGGCCACCCAGCCCTGTTGATGCAATATGCGCTGCCAGGTCAGGCCGGTTTCGTGGTCGGCATAGACACTGGTCATCCGTGCGCCGCTGCTGCGCAGGTCCGGGGTCAGCCGGGTCTCCAGGAAGTCCTTGACCTCATCGGCGAACCGCCTGTCCGCATCGCTCCAGCCCAGGTCCATGATCCAGCCTCCCGATCGCGCCCGACCGGCGCCGCGCACCATTCACCACGGCTGACCGCTGGGGAAGTCAACGGTGGCGGGATGCCCTTGTCAGGGATCAGGCGGCGGCGGCCGTCCAGTCCGAGATCTTGGTCAGCAGGGTGCGGGGATCGATCGGCTTGGCGATATGATCATCCATGCCGGCCATGAGGCAGGCCTCCACCTGGGCCGGCAGGGCATTGGCCGAGAGTGCCAGAATCGGGGTGGTCCGGTTGGCGTGGGCCAGGGTGCGGATAGCGGCGGTTGCAGCGATCCCGTCCATTCCGGGCATCTGAAGGTCCATCAGAATGACATCAAAGGTCATTCCCTTGGCGGCCTCCAAGGCTTCGGAACCACTGCTGGCCTCGATGATCTCCACGTCAAAGGCCGAGAGCATGGCCCGGACGAGCTCGCGGTTCACCGCCACATCGTCGACCACCAGGATCCTCATGGGATTGAGGTCTATCCGGGCAGACTGGCTCGAGGCCGGTGTTGCGACGGGCACATCGGCCGCCGGCGCCGGAACATGAAAGCTGAAGGTGGAACCGGCTCCGGGCTGGCTGTCGAGGGCGATCTCTCCGCCCATATGTTCGACCAGTCCCTTGCATATGGCCAGGCCCAGACCCGTGCCGCCGTATCGACGGGTGTTGGAGCCGTCGATCTGCGAGAAACGCTGAAACAGCCGGCCGCTGAGGTCTTCAGGAATGCCGATGCCGGTATCCTGAACGGAAACCTCCAGAATCTGCTCTTCAGGGTTCCAGCCGGCCCGCAGGGTCACCCTGCCCTGGTCGGTGAATTTCACGGCATTGGTCAGAAGGTTGAGAATGACCTGCCGGATTCGGGCGGAGTCTGCGATCAGCGGCTTGCCCAGGCTGTCATCGATCGTCAGAGCGAGTTCCAGGCCCTTGGCCGTGGCCTGGTGTCGAACCAGGTCGGCCGTGGCCTCGACAAAGGCGCGGGGGTCAAAGACCTGGGGGTCCAGTTCGATCTGGTTGGCTTCCAGACGCGAAAAATCCAGAACGTCATTCACCACGAGCAGCAGGGCGGCTGCGCTTGTCGAAATCCGGGAGGCAAAGCGCTGCGCCTCCTGAGGCAGGTCGGACATCTGTTCCAGCAGCCCTGCGAAACCTATGACCCCGGTCAGCGGGGTTCTGATCTCGTGGCTCATATTGGCCAGGAACTGGCTCTTGGCCTTGGCGCCGGCCTCTGCCTCGGCACGTTTCGCCCGCAGCTCGTCTTCCAGGGCACGGCGGGCGGTCACGTCGCGCAGGACGGAGATAACCCCGACGATCTCGCCGTCGTCATCGACAACAGTGGAACTGGCGCCCTCGAACTCGATCGGGGCGCCGTCGTTCCCGATGGTGCGCCAGATGTTTTGATCGCCCTGCGGCAAGGGCCGCCCGGCGATCAGGTTGCGCATGAAGGCGTCGTTGCGAACCAGTTCCGTGGTCTCGAGAAAGTCGGCGACGTTGCGTCCGATGACCTCATCGGGATCGGCGCCATAGTTGCGGGCGGCTGCCGAGACATACTCGATCACCCCCTCGGTATTGTAGCGGATGATGATGTCTGGCGACTGTTCTGCCAGAATTCGGTAGCGCCGTTCACTATCGGCAAGCTCAGCGGCCAGAAGCTTGCGGTCTGTGATGTCGCGGGCGATGTCCTGGAATTCAACGACGCGGCCGGTTTCCGGATCGGTGATCAGAAAGGGCGCGGCCTCGACCCATTTGATGGTCCCCGACTTGGTGATCGCCCGGTATTCGGTTCGAGCCTGCTGGCCCGTGGCGCCGGAGCGGATCAAGGCCCGCAGATTTTCGCCGGTGCTCTGGACATCATCGGGATGGAAAACCCTGAAGGCTGGCTGACCGATCAGCTCTTCCGGATCATAGCCATAGAGCTGGCGAGCCGAGGGCGAGACATAGGTGAGAATGCCATTGATGTCGCAACGCGAGATCACATCGGTGGCGCTCTCGGCCATCATCCGGAACTTGGAGTCTACCGCCGCCAGGTTTCGTTCTATCGCCTTGCGATCGGTGATGTCGCGCAGGGCGGCGACAAAGCCGATGATCTCGCCTTCAGGATTGCGCACCGGCGCCGGCATGCTTTCCATCCAGACCCATCGTCCATCGATATGCTGGACACGGGTTTCGACCAGATGCCCGCCATCAAAGCTGCTGTCCGCCAGGGAGGCGCCGAAGGCCGCCTCGATCCGCTTCAGGTCATTGGGGTGGATCATTCCCGAAAGCAGTCTCCCGGACAAAGCTTCCGGTGCAAAACCCAGCTGTCGAATGGATGGAGACGCAAACTCTATCCGTCCGCTGGCGTCCGTCCGCAGGATGATGTCGCTGGCGCAGTCGGCGAGCAACCGGTAGCGTTGTTCGCTCTGCTGCAGCTTCAGCAGGGCGTCTTCGGCGCGGGCCTGGGCCAGTCTCGCTTCTTCGCGGCGCTCGGTGCTTTCTGCCGCCGCACGGTCCTTTTCCTGGACGATCGCCGCCAGATTGTCCCGAACCTGGGCGGCGTCCAGTCTCTGGCTGATCAGGACAAAGATCACGGGCCCGCCGACCAGGATCGCCACAAATGTGGTGGTGACCGGCGTGTAGGTTTGGGGCGACCCCAGCAGAACGACTGTGAACAGATAGGAGAGGCCGAGGGCGAAGGCCACCACGGCCGCGCAGGTCACTGTCGAGAGGTAGAGTTTGCGGGCGAGCATCGGTCCGTCTCGTTTCACGCATTTGTAGTCTGCGACCTGCTTCCAAATCGTTAGTCACGACCCGCAGGGTTTCGGGGTCTGCACTTCCGCCTTTCCCTGACCCCGATCAAACCGGTAGCCTGTCGGGGTTTTCGCCATCGCCACTGACTCCGGTCAGACGGGCGCCGAAGTCGTTTCAGCCTGCAGAGTGCCTGTTCATGAGCCCGTCCTTCAGCCGCCACCTCGTCGATCCGCAGCTCCTGCCTCTTCTGGAAGCCCTGCCGACGATCGCCTTGACCGAAGCCATCCTGCCGGCCATGCGCTCGCGCGCACCCTGGTTCCCGGTCAATCCGGCCGACGCGGAACGCACAGACCTGCTGGTTCGCAAGATTCCAGGGCCAGAATCTGCCCCCGAGGTCGAGATCTGGATCTATCGCCCTCGCGGACTTGAGTCGGCCCTGCCCTGCATCCTGCATATCCACGGCGGCGGCTATGTCGCCGGGGACGCCTCGGGCAACGAGGCCATGCACCGTCCGATGGCCGCCGATCTCGGCTGCTGCATCGTCTCGGTCAATTATCGGCTGGCGCCGGAAACGCGGTTTCCGGGGGGCGTCGAGGATTGCTACGCCGCCCTGGCCTGGCTGGTCGCCCATGCGGCAGAGGTCGGGATTGATCCAGGTCGCATCGGCGTGATGGGAGAAAGCGCCGGCGGCGGTCTGGCCGCTGCCCTGGCGCTTCTGGTCAGGGATCGTGGCGAATACGTCCTGACCTTCCAGCATCTGATCTATCCGATGATCGATGATCGCACCTGCGTCGATCCCCGGCCGCACCCCTATGTCGGCGAGTTTGTCTGGACGCCGCACAACAACCATTTCGGCTGGTCCAGCCTGCTTGGAACCGAGCCGGGCGGGGAGGGGGTTTCGCCCTATGCGGCGGCCGCCCGGGCGGAGGATCTGACCGGCCTCCCGCCGGCCTTCATCTCGACCGGCTCGCTCGATCTGTTCCTCGAAGAGAACCTTGAATACGCCCGGCGCCTCCTGCGCAGTGGCGTGGCCGTGGAGTTGCATGTCTATCCGGGCGGCTTCCACGCCTTCAATGTCTCGCCCACGGCCGGGATCGCCCTCATGTCCCGGCGTGACAGCCAAGCGGCCCTGGCCAGGGCGATTGCCCCTGTGGACTGACTGGCCAGGCCCCTTTGCCGGGTGATTGATCTGGCGCAAGGCTGGACGTCTGGAAAGCGTCTATCGGCCTGCGGCAGGCGACGGGCGGTGCTGTGCCGGCCCTGCCGAGACAGGACGACTGACCATGACGATCAATGAAGGCGGCCTCGATCGTATTCTGCGTGTCCTTGCCGGTCTGGCGATTCTCTCGCTTGCCTTTGTCGGGCCCCAAACCCCCTGGGCCTATCTCGGGCTGGTTCCCCTGCTGACCGGCGCCATTGGCTATTGTCCGCTCTATTCGATCCTGGGGCTGAACACCTGTCCGGTCCGCAAATAGGCTAGGCATTTTTGACGGACCTGTCGGAACCTTAAGGTGACGATCGGCGGACCGGGTCGTACGGCAGGGTCATGATCCTGAACCGCCGTCACGCCCTGCTGGGCAGCCTCGCCGCCACTGCACCGCTTGGCATGGCCCACGCCGAAGCAAGGCCGGTCGCGCCCTCGCCAGTATTGACAGAGGCCATGACCGGGACGGCGACGCCCGGCATGGCGGCCGTGGTGATCAGGGCCGAGACGGCAGAACCCGAACAGGTGGCCGGACTTCGGCGCCACGGACGGCCAGATCTCGTGAAGACCGGTGATCGGTGGCATCTGGGGTCCGACGGCAAGGCGATGACCGTCACCCTCATCGCCCGGCTGGTGGAACGGGGCGTCCTCTCATGGGATCGGCCGCTGTCGAGGCTCTTGCCGGACCTGGCGGCTGACATGCGGGCCGAGTACCGCAATGTGACGCTGCCCGACCTTCTCTCCCATCGCGCCGGCCTGCCGGAAAACCATGACGACATAGCCTTCTTCGCCACCTTCCATACCGACAGGACGCCGCTCCCGGTCCAGCGGCTGCGGTATATCAAGACAGCGCTGGCCGATGCTCCCGTCGGTCATGCAGGCGGGACGCCGTCCTATTCCAACACCGGTCTCCTGATCGCTGCGGCCGTCGCTGAACGGGCCACTGGTCGGTCCTTCGAGTCCCTTATGGCCAGCGAAGTCTTCCGGCCGCTGGGGATGACGGGGTTCAGCTTCAACCAGACCCCGGGCCTTGATGAGCCCTGTGGCCATATCGAGGGTCGTCCTGCGGATCGTCCCACGGACTCCAACCCGTCGATGTTCGCACCTGCCGGCGCCATGCGCTTCACCCTGGCGGACTGGTCCCGGTTCTGTATCGACCATCTGAAGGGCGAAAAGGGGCGGGGCAGAATCCTGCGCGGGGAGACCTATCGGTTCCTCCATTCGCCCCAGGGCGGTGAGTCCTTTGCGCTTGGCTGGGGCGTCGCACCGAGCGTGGCGGGGCGAAAGGGACCGGCCCTGACCCATGCCGGATCGGACGGCAACTGGTACGCCCTGGTGGCCCTTTTTCCACAAACGGGCAACGGCCTGCTGCTGGTCGCCAATGCGGGTGAGGCCATGGGCGGCGAAAAGGCCGTCTTTGCCGCGTTCCGGTCCCTGGTTTTATCAGTCGCCGATCCGGTGGAGCCGGCCTGAACGTCTGGCTTCCCGGCTAACTGTGGCCATCCGGGACGGCGTGTCTGGTCAAACGCGGAGCAGTCACCCACATTGGCGGGAGCGCCGGAAACAGGCGCATCCCATAGACGCCCGGAAACAAATGCATGACCGACGCCCCTGAATACGTCCCCCCCAAGGTCTGGAGCTGGAACAAGGAAAGCGGCGGCCGGTTCGCCAATATCAACCGGCCCATCGCCGGTCCGACCCATGACAAGGATCTGCCGGTCGGCATTCATCCGATGCAGCTCTATTCCCTGGCCACACCCAACGGGGTCAAGGTCACGGTCATGCTCGAGGAACTGCTGGCCCTCGGCCATAGCGGCGCCGAGTACGACGCCTGGCTGATCAAGATCAACGAGGGCAACCAGTTCAGCAGCGGCTTTGTCGCCGCCAATCCCAACTCCAAGATCCCGGCCCTGGTGGACCGCAGCGGTCCGGAGCCGATCCGGGTGTTCGAATCGGGCGCCATCCTGATTCACCTGGCCGAAAAGTTCGGCGAATTCCTGCCGACCGAACCGGCAGCCCGGGCCGAATGCCTGTCCTGGCTGATGTGGCAGATGGGCAGCGCGCCCTATCTGGGCGGCGGCTTCGGCCATTTCTACGCCTATGCCCCGACCAAGATGGAATACCCGATCGACCGGTTCGCCATGGAGGTGAAGCGCCAGATGGATGTGCTGGACCGCCGTCTGGCCGAGGCCGAGTATCTGGGTGGCGATCAGTACACCATCGCCGACATGGCCGTCTGGCCCTGGTACGGCGGCCTGGCCAAGGGCCTGCTCTATGAGGCCGGCGAGTTCCTGTCGGTGCAGGACTACAAGAATGTCCAGCGCTGGACCGACGCCATCGCCCAGCGTCCGGCGGTCCAGCGCGGCCGGATGGTCAACCGTGGCTGGGGCGAGCCTTCCAGCCAGCTTCCCGAACGACACGACGCCAGCGACTTCGAACTGAAGACGATGGACAAGCTGCAGGCGGGATAGGGGCGGATGTCCGCCTGAAGACTGATCGTCTCCGAGCCGGCGACGGTCAGTCTTCAGGCTCTCGATTGACCCGTGTCGATCGCCAGCGGTCCATGGTCCAGCCGGGGCAGGACATGTCTGGCGAACAGATCAGCCTCGGCGGCATGGGGGTATCCCGACAGGATGAAGGCCTCCATGCCCAGGGCGCGATAGGCGTTCAGCTTGGCCAGGACCTGGTCGGGGTCGCCGACGATGGCGGCGCCGCAGCCTGACCTCGCCCTGCCAATGCCGGTCCAGAGATTGTCCTCCACATAGCCATCGTCGCCGGAGGTCTCGCGAAGCTCGGCCTGTCGCCGGACACCCTGCGAGGCCGCGTCCAGGGACTGGTTGCGGATGGCTTCGCCGGTCTTGTCGTCCAGCCGCGACAGGAGCCGGCCTGCCGCCTCCCGGGCGGCGCCTTCCGTTTCGCGGACAACCACATGGACCCGGTAGCCGAATTTCAGGGTCCGGCCATGACGGGCTGCCCGGGCGGTCATGTCCCGGATGATCTCCGTCACCGCGGGCAGGGTGTCGGGCCACATGAGATAGACGTCGCAGGCCCGGGCGGCGGCCTCCCGGGCATCGTCGGAAAGGCCGCCGAAATAGAGGGGAATCCGCCGGGCCATGGTTTTCGCGATCCGCGGCGGCTCCAGCTGGAATCGATAGAATTCCCCCTCGAAGTCCAGGGCCTCGCCACTGAGCAGGCGGCCCAGGATCTGCATGATCTCGACGGTGCGCTGATAGCGTGGCCGGGAGTCCATCCGCTCGCCGGGCATGTCGGAGGAAATGATGTTCACGGTCAGCCGACCGCCCATCATCTGGTCGAGGGTCGCCAGTTGGCGGGCCAGCTGCGGCGGCCACATCTCCCCGCAGCGGATGGCCAGCAGCATCCGCATGCGACGCAGCATCGGCGCCAGGGCGGCGGCGAAGGCCGTGGAGTCGATGCCAAGCCCATAGCCTGACGGCAGCAACAGGTTGTCATAACCTGCCGCTTCCGCCGTCAGGGCGATGTTGCGGCAATGCTCGAAGCTGGATTGCAGCCGGGGATCGGGCAGGCCCAGAAACTCGTAGTCATCGTCGCAGAGGGCGCTGAACCAGGAGACTTCGCAGGGGTTCATGGCAGGGGCGCTCCCCTTGCTGCGGTCAGGACCTCGTACCACTGGGCGCGACTGAACCGGACCTCCACCGCCCTGGCCGCCTCACGGATTCGCGCCGGCGTCTGGGATCCCACAATCGGAACGGCGCCGCTCGGGTGGGCCATGACCCAGGCCAGGGCGGCGGCCGTCAATGGAACCGACTGTTCCTCCGCGATCCGGGCCAGGACCGCGGCCACCGCGCCGGACCGACTGTCGCCCGGCGTGGCCAGCCGTCCGCCGGCCAGGGGCGACCAGGCCAGCACGGCCAGATCGTGCTCAAGGGCCTGGTCCAGCACGCCGTCTGACAGGCTGTCGATGGCCAGGGCTGAAAACTCCGGCTGGACCGAAACCAGGGGCATGGGCAGGTGAGCCATCAGGGCGGCGGTCTGGCCCGGTCCATGGTTGGAAACCCCGAAGGCGCGGACCTTGCCCTGGGCCAGGAGGGCCTCGAACGCCCGCGCGATCTCGGCTGGATGGGCCAGGTGATCGGGCCGGTGAATCTGCCACAGATCGATCTGTTCTATCTTCAGCCGGCGCAGGGAGGCCTCAACGGCCGAAGTGATGTAGTCGCCGCTGCTGTTGTAGGGGACGCCCATCTCGATACCGCCCTTGGTGGCCAGGACGAACCGGTCTCTCAAGGCCGGCGCCTCGGCCAGAACCGCGCCAAGCAGGGCCTCGGCGGCCCCGAAGGGTTCGCCATTGTCCGGGCCATAGATGTCGGCCGTATCCAGCAGATCGATACCGACCTCCAGGGCGGTCTCGACCAGGCCTCGGGCGGCCTTGATGTCGGTTCCGCGAAACCGCCACATGCCCCAGGCCATGGGCGAGACGGTCATGCCGCTCTTGCCGAGGGTTCTGCGGCCATGCGACAGGCCGGTAACGGTGGGCGCAGCAGTCATCTGCAGCCTCCAGGGCTTGGGGTTTGGATCGGGATCATGGAAAAACTGCGGTTCGCCATTGTCGGTGTTGGCATGATGGGGCGTGAGCATATCCGCAACCTCAAACTCCATCCCGAGGCCCAGATCGTGGCGCTTCAGGATCCGGTCGCTGACAGTCTGGAGCGTGGCGTGCGCCAACTGGGTTCGCCGGTCGCCACCTTTTCCGGGATCGAGGCCATGATCGCCGAAGCCCGGCCTGAAGCGGTGCTGGTGGTTTCGCCCAACCATACCCACCGGGAAGTTCTTGAGCCGTTGTTTGACGCCGGCCTGCATATCCTTTGTGAAAAGCCGCTCTGCACCACCCTGGAGGATGCGCGCTGGGCGGCGGACCGGGCGAAAACCCATGCCGGGGTTTTCTGGACCGGCATGGAATACCGCTTCATGCCGCCGGTTGGCCGGTTCATGGAGGCCGTTCAGGGCAGCGATATCGGGCGGCTTGTTCAACTGTCCATCCGTGAGCACCGGTTCCCCTTTCTGGTCAAGGTCGGAGACTGGAACCGGTTTTCCCGCAACACCGGCGGCACCATGGTCGAGAAATGCTGCCATTTCTTCGACCTGATGCGGGCCATCGTCGGCAGCGAGCCGGTCCGGGTCTATTGTTCGGGCGCCATGGATGTGAATCATCTCGATGAGCGCTACGGGGGCGAGACCCCCGACATCATCGACAACAGCTTCACCGTCATCGACTTCGAAAATGGCGTCCGGGCCATGCTGGACCTGAACATGTTCGCCGAAGGCTCGGAAGAGCAGGAGGCCCTGACAGCCGTGGGCCACATCGCCAAGCTGGAGGCCTTCATCCCCTCCGGCGACCTGGTCCATTCGCCTCGGGTTCCCCTCGGCCAGCCCAAGCTGCCGGTGCGGACCCATGTGGCGGTCGATCCGGCCATCCTTGAGGCCGGCACCCATCATGGCGCCACCTATTTCCAGATCGCCGCATTCATCGACGCAGTCCGGGGGCGAGGCCCTGTCCAGGTGACCGCCGATGATGGCCTGAGAGCCGTAGCCATGGGTGTCGCCGCCGAGACCAGCGCCCGGGAACACCGGGTCGTCACCCTCGCGGAGCTGGGATTCTAGTCCGGGTCAGACAGGCGCAGCGTCCTTGGCATAGCCGGCGTAGCTATCCTTCAGGGTCGCGTGATTGAGCAGCATCTCGGCCTTCTGCCGCTCGCCCGCCGCATCGAAGATCCGGGTGCGGACCCAGTAGGATTCCGTCCGGCGGCTCTCGGCCAGGGCGACGATCTCGCGGCGGATGCGGTAGGTCTCGCCGACGAACAGCGGCCCGTCGATCATCCGGATCTCCTGGTCGGCAAACAGGCCGACCGCCGGGCCCCGGACCGGAAACTGCGCGATCCGGCTGGAATATTCAGCCAGGACGCTGACCATTTCCAGCGGGATGATGGCCCGGCCCCAGGGGGAGGTGGCATCGTCGCTGTACCACGGCGAGGTCTCGGTGATCACCGCCAGCTTCTGGCTCAGGGAAAAGGGATAGAGGGCGCCCATATGCTGCTCCGGCGCCATACAGACCAGTTCGTCCTCGGCCCCGGCCATGCCGACATGCAGGTCGGCCAGGATCAGCAGGTCTTGCGCCGGACGCAGGGCGGCCATGCGGGTCTCCAGCAATGTCTGGCCGTGATCGGGGCCCAGACTGGCGCTGGCCTCCAGTACGGGCGTGCCGTCGGCCTTCTCCGCCCAGACCCGGGTCCGGGTCGCGCCCGGGGGCGGAACCTCGGCGAAGGCCCTGACCGCCTCTCCCTCGACCACCATGTTCAGGTAATGGGACGAGATGCAGCCCCGCTCGAACCAGGCCTGGCCCCAGATCTGGGACAGCAGGGGCGGGAACAGGCTGAAATGGGTCGGCCCCTCGATGGGACCGGCGCGGAAACCCAGCTTCTCGGCCATGGCGTCGTCATGGATCGAGCTATGGCCGCCATATTCCTGATCGGCCAGCATCTGACGCGGCTCACGCAGGGGACCGCTGATGATCAGGGGAGTGTCGAAGCTCATGGTGGTTTCTCTTGAATCGGGTGACGCCGTCGCCGGCGCTGCCACCGTTCCATGCCAGGCCATCCCTGCCAAGTCGGGCCCTGCCAAGTCGGGCCCTGGGTGGGTGGGAATGGAATGAGCTCGCAGAGGCGGTCCGGAATCGCTAGCTTGAGGGTCGAGGCCAGACTGCAGACCGGCGCCAAGACCGGTTCGTTCAGCGGCCAGGACCGGGGGGATACAACCGCATGAAACGCCTTGACGCGCTTGCGCAACTGACAGCCGCAGGACAGCCTTATGAACTGGTCGAGACCAGGATCGGGGATCGAGCCTGCAGGGTGTTCCGCAATGCGCCACAGACCCTCGGCGAGCTCTACGCCTCGACCCGCAGCGACCAGCCATTTGTAGTCTATGGCGAGGAACGCCTGAGTTTCGAGGCGGTCTGGATCCAGTCCTGCACCCTGGCCGCGGCCCTGGTCGAGGACTATGGCGTCGCGCCCGGAGACAGGGTTGCGATTTCCATGCGCAACTATCCGGAATGGATCATCGCCTTTTCGGCCATCACCGGCATCGGGGCCGTTGCGGTGGCGATGAACGCCCTCTGGCAACCCGAGGAAATGGCCTTTGGCCTTTCCCATTCCGGGGCCAGGGTCCTGCTGGCCGATTCCGAAAGGCTGGATCGTCTTGCCGCCAGTGCGTCTGCGCCGAGTGAGCTGGCGGTGATCGGAGTCAGAACCGGGGGCGCTGTCCCGCCGGGAGTCCAGACCTATGAAACAGTGATGTCCAGGCCGGCGGTCGACGCCATGCCAGCAGCCGCGGTCCTGCCGGATGATGACGCGATCATGCTGTTCACCTCCGGCTCCACCGGCCATCCCAAGGGCGCGGTGTCCACCCATCGCAATGTGATCAGCGCCCTGCTGTCCTGGGAACTGGACGCCCATGCTGCGGTCCTCATCGGCCTTGTGTCGGCGCCCGCCGAGCCGGCGCCCCAGACGGTCGCCCTGTTGGGCATTCCGCTCTTCCACGTAACTGGCCTGCATGCCGTCTATCTGTCCTGCTACCGCGCCCAGCGTCGTCTTGTGTCGATGTACAAATGGGATGCCGCCGTGGCCGCCGATCTGGTTGAACGGGAAGGAGTCACCCACTTCACCGCCCCGGCGGCCGTGACGGGCGATCTGATCGATCCGGCGGCGCGCACCGGGCGGGACCTCGGCACCCTCGCCCAGATCGGCGGCGGCGGCGCGCCCCGGGCGCCGGAACAGGTCCGCGCCATCGACCGGGTCTTCGCCAGCGCCCGACCGGCGACGGGCTGGGGCATGACCGAGACCAACGCCATCGGGGTGGGGATCGCCGCGCGCGATTATCTCGACCATCCCGAAAGTTCCGGCCAGGTCTCGGCTGTCCTCGACCTGCGCATCGTCGATGAATCAGGCCGGGTGCTCGGTCCCATGGAGCGCGGTGAACTTCAGGTGTGCGGCGCCTCGATCATGAAGGGCTACTGGAACCGTCCGGACGCCAATGCGGAGACCTTCGTCGATGGATGGCTGCGGACCGGGGATGTCGCCTATGTCGACCCCGACGGCTTCGTCTACATCGTCGACCGCATCAAGGACCTGGTGATCCGCGGCGGCGAGAACATCGGCTGCGGCGCTGTCGAGGCCGCCTTGCTGGAACATCCGGCCGTCCAGGAAGCAGCGGTCTATGGCGTTCCGGATGCGCGCCTGGGCGAAGAGGTCGGGGCGACCCTCTATGTCAGCCAGGCGGTGGAAGAGGCCGAGCTCCGGGCCTTCCTGGAGCCGCGTCTCGCCCGGTTCCAGATTCCCCGCTACTTCCGCATCACGTACGCGCCCCTGCCGCGCATCGCCTCCGGCAAGATCCTCAAACGCCAGCTCCGGGAGGAGGCAGCCGCTCTCCTGGAGCATGTTCCGATAAGTGGGAAGCGGTTATCGGATCGAGACATGCTCTAACCCTTTGAATCAGAGCCTGTTTTTCCGTCATGATCGGTTCGATCATAACGGAACGGGCTCTGGCTGCCGGATAGGAGGGCGGCCGGTCGCGAGCGATCGCGGCCGGCGCCCTGCTGTCAGCGGGGAAGCTTGCTGACGCCCATCAGGTGCTTGTCGATGGCCTGGGCGCACTGGCGACCCTCACGGATGGCCCAGACCACCAGGGACTGGCCGCGCCGCATGTCGCCGCAGGCGAAGACCCGGGGGTTGGTGGTGCGATAGTCGCTGACCGAAGCCTTGACCGCGCCCCTGGCGTCGAACTCGACCTCGGCCTGCTCGGTGAAGTTGGTCTGACGGGGCGAGACAAAGCCCATCGCCAGCAAAACCAGGTCAGCCTTCAGTTCGAAGCTGCTGCCGGGAACCTCCTGCAGCACCTGTCGGCCCTGGTCATCGGCCACCCAGGTCATGCGCACGCATTCCAGAGCCGTGATCCGGCCATCGACGCCGACCGCTTGGCGCGTGGCCACGGCGAACTCCCGGTCGCAGCCCTCCTGATGGCTGGACGAAGTCCGCAGTTTCAGGGGCCAGTCCGGCCAGGTCAGCATCTTGTTCTCGCAAAGCGGCGGTTCCGGCATGATTTCCAGCTGGGTGACCGAAGCCGCGCCATGACGATTTGAGGTGCCGATACAGTCGGACCCGGTATCGCCGCCGCCAATCACGACCACATGTTTGCCGGCCGCCGAGATGCCGCCCCTGGGCGCCGCGCGGGACTCGTTGTCCCCTGCATTGCGCTTGTTCTGCTGGACCAGGAAATCCATGGCGAAATGGATGCCGTCCAGCTCCCGTCCGGGGATTTCCAGGTCCCGGGGCTTCTCGGCGCCGCCGGCCATGACCAGAACATCATAGTCGTCCAGGATACGCTGCACCGAGACATTGACGCCGATCTCGACGCCGGTCCGGAAGATGACTCCCTCGGCTTCCATCTGGGCGACCCGCCGGTCGATCAGGTGCTTTTCCATCTTGAAGTCCGGGATTCCATAACGGAGCAGGCCGCCGATCCGGTCGTTCTTTTCGAACACTGTCGGCGCATGACCCGCCCGGGCCAGTTGCTGGGCGCAGGCCATTCCGGCCGGACCCGATCCCACGACCGCCACGCGCTTGCCCGTGCCACGCGGAGAGGGACGGGGCTCGATCCAGCCCTCCTCCCATCCCTTGTCGACAATGGCGCATTCGATCGTCTTGATCGTCACAGGTGTGTCGATGATATTCAGGGTGCAGGACGCCTCGCAGGGCGCCGGGCAGACCCGACCGGTAAACTCCGGGAAGTTGTTGGTCGACTGCAGGTTCTCCAGCGCCGTCCGCCACTGGTGCTGGTAGACCAGATTGTTGAAATCCGGGATCTGGTTATTGACCGGACAGCCGCTGTGGCAGAACGGAATTCCGCAATCCATGCAGCGCGAAGCCTGCTGGTTCAGGGTCTGGTCGGCCAGGGGAACAACAAACTCGTTCCAGTTTTCCAGGCGCTTTTCCGGCGCCTCATAGACGCGGTCCTGGCGTTCGATCTCAAGGAAGCCGGTGGGCTTGCCCATGGGGGTGTCTCCGACTTTGAGGGTTTATTCCGCGGCCACGGCGGCGGCGGAACGGGCGTTTGCCTGATCGGTCAGGGCGCGGCGGTAGTCCTTGGGCATCACCTTCCAGAACCGCCCGACGGCCTGGTCCCAGTTGTCCAGGATTTCGCCGGCCCGGCGGCTGCCTGTGTAGAGCCTGTGGCGCTCCACGAGGATCTTCAGCCGTTCCGCGTCAAAGGCCAACATGTCGCCCATGCCGTTGTCATCCACCGACACCGACTTCTGGCTGGGTCGCCCGAAGCCTTCCGGGGCCTCGGCGGTGGTGACCGATTCCAGCTCGACCATCGAGGCGTTGCAAAGGGAGGGGAACCGGCCGTCGGGGTCGTAGACATAGGCCACGCCGCCCGACATTCCCGCGGCGAAGTTGCGACCGGTAGCGCCCAGCACCACGATCACCCCGCCGGTCATGTACTCACAGCCATGATCGCCAACGCCTTCCACCACGGCGACGGCGCCGGAATTGCGGACGGCGAAACGCTCGCCGGCCACGCCCTGGAAATAGGCTTCGCCGGCGATGGCCCCATAGAGAACGGTGTTGCCGACGATGATGTTCTCGACCGGGTTGCGGGTCGATTCCAGGGGTTGGCGAACGACGACGCGGCCGCCTGACAGCCCCTTGCCGACATAGTCATTGCCATCGCCGATCAGTTCCAGGCTGACGCCCCGGGCCAGGAAGGCGCCGAAGCTCTGGCCGGCGGCGCCGTTGAAGGTCAGGGAAATCGTGTCCTCCGGCAGTCCGGCATGGCCGTAGCGCCGCGCCACCTCGGAGGACAGCATGGTGCCGACCGTGCGGTTGATATTGCGGATCGCATATTGGCCCCGGACCAGGGCGCCGGTCTCGATCCCGGCCCTGGCGTCCTCTATGAGGGTCATGTCCAGGGCCTTGTCCAGCCCATGGTCCTGCCGATCGGTATTGGACAGGCTGGCGGCGTTCTCCGGGCGCACGGCATAGAGGATGCGGGACAGGTCGACACCGCTGGCCTTCCAGTGCTCGACCGCCGTTCTCAGTTCCAGGCGCTCGACCTGGCCGACCATTTCGGCGACCGTGCGGAAGCCCAGGCTGGCCATGATCTCGCGAAGCTCTTCGGCCACGAAGAAGAAGTAGTTGATCACATGCTCGGGCTGGCCGGTGAAGCGGGCTCGCAGGACAGGATCCTGTGTCGCCACCCCGACCGGGCAGGTGTTCAGATGACATTTGCGCATCATGATACAGCCTGACGCGATCAGCGGAGCGGTGGCGAAGCCGAACTCGTCGGCGCCGAGCAGAGCTGCGACAGCCACGTCGCGACCGGTGCGCAGGCCACCGTCGGCCTGGACCGCCACGCGGCTGCGCAGGCCATTGAGCAGCAGGGTCTGCTGGGTCTCGGCCAGGCCGATCTCCCAGGGAGAACCGGCATGCAGCAGGGACGTGAGGGGCGAGGCCCCGGTGCCCCCCTCGAAGCCCGAGATGGTGATATGATCAGCGCGGGCCTTGGCCACGCCTGCGGCGACCGTTCCGACCCCGACTTCAGACACCAGCTTGACCGAGATCCGCGCGCGCGAATTGGCGTTCTTGAGGTCGTGAATGAGCTGGGCCAGATCCTCGATCGAATAGATGTCGTGGTGCGGCGGCGGGCTGATCAGGCCTACCCCCGGAGTGGAATGCCGGACCCGGGCGATGTTCACATCGACCTTGTGTCCGGGCAGCTGGCCGCCTTCGCCGGGTTTGGCGCCCTGGGCCATCTTGATCTGGATGTCATCGGCGTTGACCAGGTATTCGGCGGTCACGCCAAAGCGGCCGGAGGCGACCTGCTTGATGGCCGACCGCATGGAATCGCCGTTGGGAAGCGGCTTGAAGCGGTCGGCTTCCTCTCCGCCCTCGCCGGTGTTGGATCGACCGCCGATCCGGTTCATGGCCACGGCCAGGTTGGTGTGGGCCTCGCGGCTGATCGAGCCGAAGCTCATGGCGCCGGTGGCGAAACGCTTGACGATCTCCGAGGCCGGCTCGACCTCGTCCAGGGGAACCTGTGTCTCTGACGGCTTGAACTGCATCAGACCACGAAGGGTGAGCAGGCGCTCGGACTGTTGATTGATACCTTCGGCGAAGATCCGGTATTCGTCAGGCAGGTTGCCGCGCACGGCATGTTGCAGCCGGCTGACGGTCTCTGGGGTCCAGGCATGCTCTTCGCCCCGGAGACGGAAGGCGAAGGTGCCGCCCACGTCCAGCATCGAGGCGTAGATGGGGTTGTCGCCAAAGGCGTCCCGGTGCCTGCGCACCGATTCCTCGGCGATATGGCCAAGGCCGATGCCTTCGATCGTGGTGGCCGTTCCGGTGAAATACTGCTCGATCACCGCGCTGTTCAGGCCGACGGCGTCGAAGATCTGGGCGCCGCAATAGGACTGGTAGGTCGAGATGCCCATCTTGGACATGACCTTGAGCAGTCCCTTGCCCACGGCCTTGATGAAGTTCTTGCGCACTTCATAGGCTGACAGGGGATAGTCGTTGCGGACCCTCAGGTGTTCCAGGGTCTCGAACGCCAGATAGGGGTTGACCGCCTCGGCTCCATAGCCCGCCAGGACGCAGAAGTGGTGCACCTCGCGCGCTTCGCCGGTCTCGATCACCAGGCCGGTCTGCATGCGCAGGCCCTGGCGGATCAGGTGATGGTGAACCGCCGCCGTGGCCAGGGCCGCAGGAATCGCGATCCGGTCAGCCGAGGTCGCCCTGTCCGACAGGATCAGGATGTTCATGTCGGCCAGGACGTTATCAGTTGCTTCGCGGCACAGCCGCTCCAGCGCCTTTTCCAGCCCGGCGGCGCCTTCTTCGGCGGGCCAGGTTGCGTCCAGGGTCGCGGTCCGGAACGCGCCGTCCAGCAGTTCGCTGATGGCCCGGATCTTGGCCAGGTCCTCATTGGTCAGGATCGGCTGCGAAACCTCCAGACGCTTGTGAGTGCCCGCCTGACGTCCCAGCAGATTGGGCCGCGGCCCGATCATCGAGACCAGGCTCATGACCAGTTCCTCGCGGATCGGGTCGATCGGCGGGTTGGTGACCTGGGCGAAGTTCTGCTTGAAATAGTCGTAGAGCAGCTTGTTGCGGCGCGACAGGACCGCGATCGGCACATCGGCGCCCATGGAGCCGATGGGATCATCCGCAGTCTGGGCCATGGGCTCGAGGAAGAAATGCAGGTCTTCCTGCGAATAGCCAAAGGCCTGCTGGCGATCGAGAAGCTGTTGCGGGTCTGCCCCCAGCAGGGCTTCGGCCGGCGGCGCCTCGGGCAGGTCTTCCAGCTTGAACTGGGTGCGGGCCAGCCACTCGGCATAGGGCTCGGCCTCGGCCAGGGAGGCCTTGATCTCCTCGTCCTCGATGATCCGGCCCTGCTCCATGTCGATCAGCAGCATCTTGCCCGGCTGCAGGCGCCACTTGCGCACCACCCGTTCCTCGGGAACGGTCAGGACCCCGACCTCCGAGGCCATGATCACATGGTCCTGGTCGGTGATGACGAAACGGGCCGGCCTCAGGCCGTTGCGGTCCAGGGTGGCGCCGATCTGGCGGCCGTCCGTGAAGGCCACGGCGGCAGGCCCGTCCCATGGCTCCATCAGGGCGGCGTGATACTCGTAGAAAGCCTTGCGCTTGGGATCCATCAGCGGATTGCCGGCCCAGGCTTCCGGGATCAGCATCATGACAGCGTGGGCCAGGGGATAGCCGCCGGCCACCAGCAGTTCGAGAGCGTTGTCCAGGCAGGCGGTGTCCGACTGGCCATGCGGGATCAGGGGCCACATCTTGTTGAGATCCGGACCCAGCAGGTCGGATTCCAGGGTGCGGCGGCGGGCGTTCATCCAGTTGACGTTGCCGCGGACGGTGTTGATCTCGCCGTTATGGGCGATGAACCGGTAGGGGTGGGCCAGCTTCCAGGACGGGAAGGTGTTGGTCGAGAACCTCTGGTGGACCAGGGCCAGGGCGGACTCGGTCAGGGGGTTCTTCAGGTCGGTATAGAAGGTGCCCACCTGATCGGCCAGCAGCAGGCCCTTGTAGACCACGGTCCTGCTGGAGAAGGAGGGCAGATAGAGCTGGGTCAGACCGGGCAGGTTCTTCTTGATCGCCAGGTCTTCCAGCGGGTTCTGCAGCTGCTTGCGGATCGTCAGAAGCTTGCGCTCGAAGGCGTCCTGGTCGCGGGCGCCGGGGCCCCGACCGACGATGGCCTGGCGGATCACCGGCATGCCGGCCAGCACAGCTTCGCCCAGGCCCGTCCTGTCGATCGGAACATCGCGCCAGGCGATGAAGGTCTGGCCCTCGACCTTCAGGAAATGTTCGAACTGGGACACGGCAACGTCCCGGGCTTCCTGGTCCCTCGGCATGAAGCACATGGCTACGGCATAGTCGCCCGGCGCCGGCAGCTCGACTCCGGCCCCGGCGGCCCAGTCGCGCAGCAGGGCATCCGGCATCTGGATCAGGATCCCGGCGCCGTCCCCCACAAGCGGGTCCGCTCCGACAGCGCCCCGGTGATCGAGATTGATCAGGATTTCCAGGCCACAGGCGACCACCTCATGGGACTTGCGTCCCTTGATATTGGCGACAAAGCCGACGCCACAGGCGTCATGCTCATTGCGGGGGTCGTACAGGCCTTGGGAAACGGGAGCGCCCATCCGGGGTATCCTTGGAGTCAGAACAACGAAAAACGGCCCGGTCGCAGCCGGGCTGAAAGGCATATAGGTCGCGGCATTAGCGGTAAGGCCGCCAAGGGGGCAATCGGTAATTTATTTCCACATTCTGATGCGACGTTGCACCACGCGGAGATAAATTGCGCAAATAGCGATCTTCAGGGGCGATGGTGATCCAAATCCGCCCAACGCGCCCGAACCCGCTACCGCCCCTCGAACACCGGGGGCCGCTTCTCGACAAAGGCCAGCGAGGCCGCCTTGTGGTCGTCGGTCATCATGGTGCGAACCATGTGGATCGCCTCCATGTCCATCACCTGGTCCAGGTTCCCGTGTTCCGCCAGGCCGAGGTTCTTCTTCATGTAGCCGATGGCCGCCGTGGGCAGGCTGGCCAGCCTGCGGGCCATCTCGCCGGCTTCCCGGGCCAGGTCCTCGGCCGGCACGGATCGGGTTACGATACCGAGACGGGCCGCTTCGGCTCCGGTGATGACATCCGCCGTGAAGTACAGTTCCCGCGCCTTGGCCGATCCCACCAACTGGGTGAGGAAATAGCTGCCACCGTAATCGCCGGAAGCGCCGATCTTGGAGAAGGCCGTGGTCATCTTGGCGTCGTTTGAGGCGATCCGCAGGTCACAGGCCAGGGCCATGGACAGGCCGGCTCCAGCTGCAGCGCCCGGAATCACGGCCAGGGTCGGCTTGGGCATCTGGTGCAGCCAGCGACTGAAGTCCATGCGGGCCCTCAGGCCATGGACCCGTTCCTCGAAGGATGGTGGTGTCACGCCGGCTTCGGGGGCCGCGACAAAACCTTTCACGTCTCCGCCGGCGCAGAAGGCGCCGCCGGCCCCCGTCAGCACCACCACCCGCACGCGGGGATCGGCGGCAAGCCGGGGCGCAGCCTCGGACAGGGCGGCCTGAAGCTCTGCGGTGAGGGCGTTGCGGGCTTCTGGACGGTTCATCGTCAGGGTGGCGACCCCGTCTTCCAGGGTTTCGATCAACTGGTCGGTCATCAGGGCCTCCTTGGGCGACGGTCGTATGGATTGAACTTCAGGACAGGGTTTGTCCTGCATTCCGGTCCGTCGTCAATGACCGGCGGGTGGGTCCTGGCTCCGGTCCTGTGCCCGTCGATTGGCCGACAGGGCCAGGAAGATCGCGGGCGCCACGACAAAGGCGCCCAGCAGGAAGGGGCCATTGATGTGGCTCTGGAAGACCAGGCTGGCGCTCAGCGGCCCCACCACCCGCGCCAGGGCGCCGGTTGCGTTGTTGAGTCCCATGATCTGCCCCTGTCGGTGCGGATCGGCGCTGCGGGAGATCATTGCCCCGACATTGGGAAAGGCGACGGACTGGCCGATCGCCGTCACGCACATCAGGAAGGTGGTCATGACCCCACCCGTCGACAGGGTCTGCAGCAGCATCGCGATCACCGTCAAGGCCATGCCGACCGCCAACATCGGCCCCTCGCCGAAGCGCTCGGACAGCCGCCCCGTCACAAGGGTCTGGGTGATGAAGGCGCTGGCGCCGACAAAGGCGAAGCTGATGCCGATTTCCCGGGGCTCCCAGCCAAAGCGCGCCTGGGCCCAGAGGCCGAATATGGACTCGATGCCGGTGAAGGCAAAGCCGACAAGGAAGGTCAGCAGCATCAATCGGCCCATGACCGGATGCTTCAGGACATCGCCCATGACCGCCCAGCGGCTGGGCCGTCGAGCGGGTCCCGTTTCACGGACACGGCTTTCGCGGATCACCACAATGATGGCCAGGACACAGAGAAAGGCCAGGCCCGAGGCGATGAACAGGGGAATGCGGAAACCGGCTGGCCCGGCATTGGTATGGGCGAACAGGCCGCCGATCGAGGGGCCGACGATCAGCCCGACATTCCAGGCGGCGCCCTGATAGGACAGCTGTCGCGCCCGGCGTTCCGGCGGGGTCACATCGGCAATATAGCCCTGGATCACTGATCCGTTTCCGGCAGCCATGCCGCCGACCAGCCGGATCAGGAAGGCCGCCCAGATATTGGGTGCGAAGGCCAGGGCGAGATAGCAGAGGCAGTTGGCCGTGATGGTGGAGATCAGGATCGGCTTGCGTCCGTAGCGGTCGGACAGACGGCCCCAGAAAGGTTCCCCGAAAAATGCGCCCACCGAATAGGCCGAGAAGATCAGGGCCATCTGCCAGGGCGGGGCGTCGAAGGACTTGGCATAGAAGGGAAGCAACGGGACGATGATCCCGAAGCCCAGCATGTTGATGAAGATCACGGCGATCAGCGATGCCGCCGCAAAACGGGGCGCCGGTGCGCGCGGTGGCGCAGCTTCAGTCATGTGAACGCTGATAAGCTCAGGCTTCCATGGTGGCAAGGCCGTGAAACGGAGCGGCCGTCCGGTCTGGAGGCCTCATCCAGGGGCCTGGGCGATGCTCCTGACCAGGTCTCCAAGGGTCGAGGCCAGTCGCGACAGTCTCTCGAAGTCGATGGCCCGGCCATCGTCTCCCGGCGTGTGAAAGCCCGGAAAGCTGCCTGCCAGGCCGATGACCCTCTGGTGGCCGGCCCGGATGACATCGCCCGTTTCACCGGGGGCCGCAGCGGTGGCCGGAAGCCGTGTCCAGTCGCCGGCCTCCAGCCTGGACTCGAAGAGGCCGATGACCGGCTGGCTGACTGTTGCATACTGCAGGCGCGGCCGACCGTAACGTTCATCAAGCGCGACGGCCTCCAGGCTTGCCCCCAGATGCAGCCATATGGCTGTCTGGTCCGGTGACGGCGCCCTCCCGACCAGATGCTGCATGCCCAGATGCCCCAGTTCGTGGGCGCCGGTTCCCAGCAACGTGACGGGGCAGGGGGCGGTCGCCAGGTCCTTCGCCAGCCTCAACAGCAAGGCGATCCCGGGACCCCGTTCCGCCCCGCACCGGAACCAGCCCGTGAGCGGCGTGGACAGGACGATCCCCTGGCCGATACCCGGCCTGTGCGCCAGGACCCCCCGGCCCTTGGTTCGGACATCGCGCCCCTTCAGGGCCAGGCGCGCCGCGGATCGCTGATCGGCCAGGGCCTGAAGGGCTCGCAGGTCGGACGGCCGGACAATGACGACCGGCAGGGGCAGGCTGTCGCGGGAGTCCTGATTACAGGCGAACAGGCCGTCGGTTGGCTCGTCAAATCCGATCACCAGAGCCAGGGCCCCGGCCTCCGCGGCGGCTGCTGCCACCGTCTGCAGGGCGGCCGGCCAATAGGCGCCGAGGGGCTCTGGCCCGCTGCGAACAGCGATGCAGCCCGGGATGTTGGCTCCCGCCGGGGCCAGCGGCCCTTCGATCTCGACATTCAGGACATCCGGGGGCGGAAACCATTGCGGAAACACGAGGGCGGAAAACCCGTCGCTGGTCAGCCGACCGCCTGGATCCAGCAGGGTGCGGACCGGAAAGGTTTCGACATCGACTCCATAGCCAAGCGCGCCAAGACGACCAGCGAACCAGTCTGCGGTGCGCCGCTCGACCGGCGTGCCGGTCCGGTGTTCGCCGAGACTGACAAAGGTCGCAACATCATCCTGCAGTGTCACCGGGGCGCCTCCCGCCAGGGCTGGCCAGGCCGCCAATCCGATGCCCTGGCCGACCAGGGCGCGACGGGACAGGTCCAAGTCCGGCTCTTCCTGATCTAGCGCGACCGCCCACGACCGGCGACCGGCCACAGGGCCGTGAGCGTATCGCCCCGGACCACATGGTAGGTGTCGTAGAGGTTTACGGTCGGGTCGCAGTGGGGGGCGGCCAGGGTGACCACGGCGTTCAGCGGCGGCGCCTCCGCCGCCCCGACCACCAGGGCCCCGTGTTCGTCGCCCATGAAGACATAGCGCGAGCCTTCCGGCGCGCCAGCCAGAACCAGCGGCGGATCGGCATCGGTGGAAAACGCCTTGAATCCTGCGTCCAGGGTCACCATGCCCCGGGCATTGGCGCTGACCACCCGGGCGTCGATCATCAGGGCCGTCTCGAACGGTGAACCGCCATTCGGCAGCAGTTCGCAGGCCAGGTACTGGCTGTCCATGAAGACATAGGATCCGACCTGGAGTTCGGTGAACAGGCCCAGTTCCGCATCGATCCTGTGGGTGCCTGTGCCCCCGCCGGTGACGATGTCCGGCGGGCCGCCGGCCTCGGTCAGGGCCGTGATCACGGTCCGGACATAGGCCGCTCGTTCTTCCATGGAGGCCTTGCGGGCCTCGAACCCTTCGATGTGCTGCTGCATTCCGCAATAGCACTGTACGCCGCCATAGATCAGGGCCGGTTCCTGCTGGATCGCCGCCAGGAGCGCCACCGCCGCTTCGGGCGAAGCAACTCCCGTCCGACGGATCCCCGGGTCGATGTCGATGATGACCGTAAGGGGTTTTCCGCCCCTGGCCGCTTCGCCGAGGGCCCGGACATTTTCGGGGTGATCGACCACGCACATCAGGCCTTCTGTCCGGGCGTTCAGGGCGACCAGTCGGGCGATCGCCGGGGCCGAGACCACCGGCGAGGTCAGATGCAGTCCGGACAGGACACCGCCGTCTGCCAGGGCCTCGGCCTCACCCAGCTTGGCGCAGCAGGCGCCAACAGCGCCAGCGGCGACCTGCCGCCGGGCCACATCCGGACTCTTGTGGGTCTTGGCGTGAGGTCGCAGTTTCAGGCCCTTGCTGGCGGCGAACTCCGCCATCCGGGCGATGTTCCGGTCCAGGGCGTCCTGGTCGAGGATCAGGACAGGCGTATTGAGATCATGGCGCGAGCCCTGGCGACCAATCAAATGCCCATGCAGTTCCAGGTCATTCATGATCAGGCGGCCTTTCCGGCTCTGGAGGAGTCGAGTCCGAACAGTTCTGTCAAATGGGCGTTCGCGAATTTCTGCTGCGGATCGGCGGCCTCGCGCGCCGCCAGGAAATCCGGGGTGCGCGGGTACAGCCGGTATACGTCGGCCGTGGCCAGGGTATGGCGCTTGGCCCAGTGGGGTCGCCCCTCGCCAGCCTGCAGGATCGCTTCAATTTCGCCAAAGGCGCTACGCCATGGCATCCCGGCGTATTGATGGAAGGAAATTGAGGCTCCTGCGCCCTTGTTGAAGGGGCTCATCCAGATGTCGTCCCCGGCGGTCAGCCTGAATTCGAAGGGAAAGGCGATGGGCATCCGTCGGGACCGGATATGGTCGATGGCGGCCTTCAGGGTCTGCATGCCGTTGGCGCGGGGCAGTTCATACTCCATTTCCTCGAACCGGATGGTCCGTTCGGAAGGAAAAATCTTCCAGGCTGGCCCGATGCGGCGGGTCTGCTGGCCGGACATCCGCATCAGCATCCTCTGCAGGGTCGGGATCATGGGCGTGGCCGCAGCGCCCAGTTCGCAGACCAGGCGAAAGACGGTTTCGTCGATATCGGCGGAGTCGACAAACTCGCCTTCAGGCTCGGCCGGATGCAGGGTCTTGAAGATCACATGATCGCTGTAGGGAAAGACGAAGAATTCCATGTGGCGGGTCGCAGCGGCCAACTCGTCCAGCCGCTCCGCCACCTCGCCCAGTCGCATGCGCGAAATGCGTTCCTCGAGATGATAGGCGGGCAGAACCTCGATCCGGATTTCGGTGGCGGCACCAAACAGCCCCAGGGACAGACGTTGGGCTTCATAGAGGTCGGCATGGAGACCCGGACCACATTCGATCAGGCTGCCGTCCGCCTGCATCAGCCGGAAGCCGCAGGCCTGGGTGGCGATGCTGCCCAGTTCTGCGCCCGTTCCGTGGGTTCCGGTCGCCGTGGCGCCGGCCAGGGATTGGGGATTGATGTCGCCCTGATTGATCATCGACAGTCCGGCTTCCCAGAGCGCTCCGGTCAGACGGTCCAGACTCCAGCCCGCCGGCGCCCAGACGGTCTTGCGATCCGCGGCGATATCGATCCGACCCTCCAGGTCTGCCAGGCTGATCAGCGTGTCGTCCGTATGGACCAGCGGCATGAAGGAATGGCCGGCGCCGACAACCCGAACCTTTTGCGCCTGGCGAACCAGACCTGCCAGTTCGTCCAGGTTTCTAGGCCGCCCCGTCACCCCGGGCTGCGCCGTGACGCTGCCCGACCAGTTGCTCCATCCGCTCATCATCAGTTCTCCTCGGCCACCTCAGGATAGCTTTTGCTACTGTATGGGCAAGTCGCTGCCGGCCTCAGAAAAAGCTCTCAAAATAGAGCGCAAACAGCAGGCAGACCTCCGCATTGAGCGCCTCGGCATCACGGTCCGGTTCCTCCACCACCATCTCGGTGGCGGCGTAGGAAAGCTCCACCATCATTCGCATCGCAACCCCCAGTCTTGCTGGCGAGGTGTTTGGATAGCGGGCCCTGGCAGCCTCGAAGAACCGCTCGGCCACCATGTCCCGAGACTGGAAACGCACCTTCTGCAGCATGGGAATGGCCCGCAGGGCCCGGCCGATCGCCGAGCCTCCGGGAAAAGCCCGGGTCATGGCGATGATCTCGCGCTGCAGGATGATACTTTTGGCCAGCCGCGCCTCAATCGTATCGCCATCCAGTCCGCCGGCGTCGATCCAGGCCAGGACCAGGTCGTCCTGCCGGGCCATCAGCCTGTCTCCCAGGACCTTCAGGATCGCATACTTGTTGGGGAAGTAACGGTAGAGGGCGGGCGGAGTCAGCCCCGCTCTCTGGCAGATGGCGTTGGTTGTCAGCTGCTCGAACCCCATGTCGACCAGCATTCCGCCTGCCGTGGCCAGCACCATCTCATAGGTGTCCAGGCCGCGTGCCTGGGTGGGCTGAAGTTTGGCCTCCAGCGGAATGGCGACAGGCTCCTGCCTGTCGCGGTCCTGCTTTGGGTGGCCCGGTGACCTGCGAATTTCGATCTCGACCATGAGCAGGGACACTAGACCGTTGCCGCGCTTTTGGAACGCGAGAGGTGCAATCCCGCGATGATCAACATGCAAGGGGCGGCGACCGCTGCAGCCAGAATCAGACTTCCCCGCACGTCATGATCCCTGACCATCAGGGATGCCGGGAAGGGTCCTGCGCTGCAGCCCGGTAGTCCCGCGCCCGGATCCAGCGTGGCCGCCCGTCGGCTTGGATCGGCTTGGATCGGCTTCGATCGCCACCGGCGCCAGGCGACCCGCCGACGCCTTTCCGGGCAATCCTCGCCCTTGACGCCTCGCCCACCTCAGGAGGCTCCGCCAATGCCTGCCGGGAAGCACGGCTAGCCGAAAGGATAGAGCCAGCCGGCCTGGTTGGACGCCGCTGCGTCATACTGTCGGGCGGCAAGGCGCCAGTTTGCCAGACGATCCCACCATTCCTCCAGATAGGCGGCGCGGTTGTTCTGGTGGTCCAGGTAATAGGCGTGTTCCCAGACATCGCAGACCAGCAGGGGCAGGCCGTCTCCGGCCTTCCGGGGATCGCCATCATGGGTCTGCAGAACCGAGATCGCCCCGTCCTTGACGACCAGCCATACCCAACCCGACCCGAAATGCCCGGTTCCGGCCTTCAGGAACGCCGCCTTCAGGCCTGCCAGCCCATCGTCTGTGGCCTCGATCGCCTCGGCCAGAGCTCCGTCCGGCGCGGTGTGGTCCCGGGTCATGCTGTTCCAGAAAAAGGCATGGTTCCAGGCCTGCACGGCGTTCTGCAGCAGTTTGACGTTCGCCTCTTCCTTCGCCCGGCTGATCACGCGTTCCAGTGAAAAGGCCGGCCATGCCAGTTCGGCGGTAAGCTGGTTCACGACCTCGACATACTTCGCCTGGTGTCGATCATGGTGAATCTGCAGGGTCCTGGCGGACATGACGGGCTCCAGGCCATCCTGGCTGTAGGGCAGCGGCGGCAGTTCGATCATCGGGTCATCCTGTTCCGGGATACATGGTCCGGGCCCGCCTTTTCCCGGCCGCTCTGGCCTGGGTTGCAACGGGGTCCGTTGCGTCAGGTCACAACGCCCGGATCCGCTGGAGGTTCGCGGGATGTATGGCCGTCCTTGCTCCGGGAGGCCGAAGAGGCTTCGCTGACCCCCGCCGGTGCGGTTCGGCCCTTGCCGAAACCGCCGGGGGGTGAGAGGGACGCCGGTAACGAAACAGACCTGCCGTCAACGAAGCCCCGACCTTGCACGGAGGGCGCAACCAGATGGAACAGGCCGGTGCGCATTCAGGAGGCGAGACTGACATGACCCAGACAAAGCCGGCCGACGGCCAACCCACAGGCCCCCTGAGCGGCGTGCGGATCATCGATCTGTCCCAATGGGTGCTTGGCCCCTACGCGACCCAGACCATGGGCGATCTCGGCGCAGACGTGATCAAGGTGGAAGAACCCTCCGGCGACCGTCAGAGGAACGCCGGCAAGGCCCCTAACTCAAAGGAGATGGGCCCCACCTATGTTGCGTTCAATCGCAACAAGCGGTCGGTCAGCCTTGATCTGAAGACCGACGAGGGCAAGGCCGCCCTTACGGCCCTGGTCGCCACGGGCGATGTCTTTATTCACAACATGCGGCCATCAGCCGTGTCCCGGCTGGGCTTCGGCTATGAGCAGGTCGCCGCCATCAAGCCTGACATCATCTATGTCGAGGCCATGGGCTACGCCCCGGAGGGTCCCTATTCCGGACTGCAGGCCTTTGACGATCTGATCCAGTCAGCCAGCGGAGCCTGTGGCCTGGCCCAGCTCGTCGATCCGGAAGCCGATTTTCGTCCCCTGCCGTCGCTGCTCGCCGACAAGACCTGCGGCCTGTTCGCTGTGATCGCGACCCTTGCAGCCCTCCGGCACAAGGACCGGACGGGCGAAGGCCAGTATGTCGCCGTTCCCATGCTGGAGACCTTCACCGGATACCTGATGGCCGAGCACCTCTATGGTGAGACCTTCATTCCCCCGACCGGCAAGTTTGGCCATACCACGACCATCACGCCCTACCGCCGGCCGGTTCGGACCCGGGATGGATGGATGACCGTCCTGCCCGCCAACACCACACAATCGGCGCGGTTCATGGAACTGGGCGGCCTGCCGGGCGCCTATGAAAGCGAGCGGTTCACCTCCAAGCCCAATGGCAAGGCCAAGGTCGAGGAATACTACGCCATGATGGACGAGGCCGCCGCCGCCCATACCACCGATGAGTGGATGGTCCTGGGTGCGGACAACTCCATTCCGGTGATGCGGGCGAATCGAACCACGGACATCTTCGAGGACGAGCAGCTCAGCAAGACCCTGTTCGAAACCCGCCACCTTGAGGGCGAGGGCGACTATCGGGCGATCAAGCCCGGCCTGCAGTTTTCGAAGACACCGGCCAGTATCCGCCGCGACCCGCCCCGGATTGGCCAGGACACGGACGAGGTCCTGGCCGAGATCGGTCATCCGGCGGCCAAGGCCTGATCCGGCAGACCGGCTGAGCGCGAAGACAGGACCCCGACATGGCCTATGACAGCTACAACCGATTGAGCGTGGTCCGGCAGGGCGGCCGGGTGACGGCCATCGTCGATAACCCGCCGATCAACCTGATGACCCTTGAGCTCAATTCGGAGTTGGCCAGGCTGTCGCTGGAGCTGGAAGCGGATCCGGATGTGAGGGTCTTTGTCCTCAAGAGCGCCGATCCTGACTTCTTCATCGCCCATTTCGACGTGGCCGCGATCCTCGGGTTTCCCGTCGACGAGCCGGCCGCGCGGGATCCCGCCGGCGGGAACGCCTTCCACGCCATGTGCCAGCGTTTCGGCAGCATGAAGGCCGTGACCATCGCCCAGATCAAGGGACGTGTCGGCGGCGGGGGCAGCGAGCTGATCATGGGGTTCGACATGCGGTTCGGCGTCCGAGGCGCCACCCGGATCAACCAGATGGAAGTCCCCCTGGGCATCCTGCCAGGTGGTTCGGGCACCCAGCGACTGCCCCGCCTTATCGGCCGGGCCCGGGCCCTGGAGGTCATTCTGGGCGGCGGCGACCTGGACGCCGAGACCGCCGCCGCCTGGGGCTATCTCAATCGCTGCCTTGAAGCTGATGAGATTGGTCCCTTTGTCGATGACCTGGCCGCCCGCATCTGCGCCTGGCCGGCCGAGGCCGTGGCCCTGGCCAAGCGGGCCGTGTCCCTGGCGGACGGCCCGCTGGGAGAAGGATTGGCCGAAGAAAGCTATCTCTTCCAGTCCCTGATCCGCGACGAAGAGGCCCGGCGAAACATGCAGCGTTTCCTCGATCTCGGCGGCCAGACCCGGGCGGGCGAACTGGAAGTGGATCAGCTCAGTCGGCAGGT
>JARWZW010000043.1 GCA_029866155.1 Caulobacter sp.
GGCGGCGGCTTCGTGGCCTGGCGGCGCCAGCGCCTCGCAACCGGAAGGGCGGGGCTCGGCGGAAGCCGGGGTTTCGCCGCAGGTCATCCGCGGCGAATGGCGCGACGAGGCGCGCCAGCGCCCTGTGCCCTACAAGGTCTACCTGCCGGCCGATCCCGGGCCGGGTCCGGTTGTCATCTTCTCCCACGGGCTTGGAGGATCGCGGGAAGGGGCGGCCTATCTTCTGGACTATCTCGCTCGGCACGGAATCGTGGCTGTCGCCCTTCAGCATCCGGGCACGGATGAGTCCCTGCTGCGGGGCCAGGGCGGGGTAGATAAGAAAGATGTGCTCGCTCAACTCGAAAGGGGCGCCCGCGATCCGCGTGCGGCGATCGCCCGGTTCGGCGATATCCGGTTCGCCCTCGACCGGCTGGAGGCGGAAAACCGATCCGGTCCCATGGCGGGGCGTCTGGACCTCAGCCGCATCGGGATGTCCGGCCATTCCTACGGCGCCCTGACAACCCTGGTCGCGATCGGCCAGCGGATCGGCCCCCGGGGCGCCGCGCCGTTCCGCGATGACCGTATCGATGCAGCGATTGTCTACAGCCCCAATGCGCCGCGCAATCAGGCCCCCGAGGCGGCCCTGGGCGACATACGCACGCCGGTTCTTCACTTTACGGGTACGGAAGATCGAACTCCGTTCGATGTGGAAGCCACTGCGGAAGGACGCCAGATCCCGTTCCGCACCATCACCGGCGCCGATCAGTTCCTGGTGGTGTTCAAGGGCGGTGATCACATGATCTTTTCTGGCCGTGAGCAGCGCGCCGGAACCATGACCGCAGGCCAGCAGGCCCAGACCGAAGCCATCCAGCGTGAGTCTCTCCTGTTCTGGCAGGCCTACCTGCTGGGAGACGCCAGGGCGCTTGCAGCCCTTTGCGGCCTGCGGACCAGGCTCGCCGCCATCGCCTCCTCGGAAACAAGGGCCAGTCGCTGCTCGGACTGACGCAAAGGGTCTTGCGGGCAGGGGACGGCAATCCCGACGCGCTCCCCGGAGCCTGTTCTTTCTGGATCAGAACGGAACAACAGGCTCTAGTTCAGATTGTGAGAGCATGGTTCGATCCGACAACCGTTTCAAACCTATCGGGCCATGTTCTAGGGCGTATAGCCGTACTGCTCTTCCTCATCGATAAGCTTGAACAGCTCGGTCTCGCAATAGATGGCCAGATCGAGAACCTCTTCCTTGGAGATGTAGGCGATCCCCGACTCACGGTCGGCCTTGGCGCTTTCCTCGGACAGGTCGAAGCCGGAATAGATCGCCGAGTATCGCTGCAGCATGTCCAGGGCGTAGTCGCGTTTCTGCCGCGCATCGACCTGCAGCTCGGTCACGTCGGAGGGGTAGCGGTCCGGCCAGTCCAGTTCGGCCAGCCGTCCGAACACGCTGCGGCAGACCAGGGTGGCGTCCACCACCCGTTTGCGGAAGTCGTTGGGCGCTGTTTCCGCCCGGGCCTGGGTCTGGGCCAGCAGAAGGGTCAGGCCGGCCATCAGGGCCAGGCCGAGGTTTCGCGTCAGGGTTCCTGTGGCGGCCGTTCCAGTCTCTTGAAGGTTGCTGAACGGACAGTTGCCTGCCGACTGTGGCGGGACTGTCCCGGAAATCGGGCGGATTTCCGGAATGAGCTTAACCCCCTCCCCTTCCAACTCCCCTGTCGCGTCGGAGGCCCGGACTTCTCCCGAAAAGGTGGTGAAGAGTTACGGTCAGGGCCAGTCCTGACGCCTGTCTATCCCGGGCTTTCGGCGAACTGCGGGACCCCGGACGGAATCTCGACCCAGTCGATCTTCGACCGGGTGAAGACATGCAGGCCGGGGGCATGGGGGCCGGGGTCGTCCAGGGTGCCGACCTTGACCGCCACCACGCCGGGACTGGCGCCGATCAGCGAGCGGATGGGCGAGCCGCAGTCGCCGCAGAATTCGCGATAGACCGGCTTGCCGCTGGTGGTGTCGACGTCCTCGAAGACCTTGACCTGGCCGGTCATGGTCATGGCCGCGGTCGGGACCACCAGATTGACCGAATAGACACTGCCTGACTGGCGACGGCACCTTGTGCAGTGGCAGGCCGCCACGGCCAGGGGTGTTCCCTCGATCCGGTAGCGGATCGACCCGCAGTTACATCCACCCTCGATCATGATCCCGGCGCCCCCCTGTTTGATCCAGCGAGTTTACGCCAACCCGCCTTGCTGTAAATCAGGCTCCAACACCAGGGGGAGAGACAGACCATGAGCCACATTGCAGGCAAGGCCATTGTCATCACCGGGGCCGGCGGCGGCTTTGGCCGGCTGGTCGCGGGCAAGGCCGCGGCCCTGGGCGCCAGAGTGATCTGCGGCGACATCGATGGCGCGGCGGCGCAGGCGACGGCCGACCAGATCACCGCCGACGGTGGACAAGCCATTGGCCTGGCCGCGGATGTCACCGACCTGGCCCAGGTCAAGGCCCTGGTCGCCGCCAGCCTGGAAGGCCACGGGGGGCTGGATGTCATGGTCAACAATGCCGGGATCATGCCCCTGGCCTTTTTCGCTGACCATGAGGCCGCCTATCCGGCCTGGAGCCGCTGCCTGGACATCAACATCAAGGGGGTGCTGAACGGCATGGTGGCCGCCCACGACCCGATGATGGCGGCGGGCCGGGGCCAGATCATCAATATCTCTTCGATCTATGGCAATTTCCCCGTGCTCGGGGCGGCGGTCTACGGGGCCAGCAAGGCGGCGGTGAATTTCCTGTCGGAATCCTTCCGCATCGAGAGCCGGGGCCGCATAAAAGTCACGACCATCAAGCCGACCGGGGTGGCCGGCACCGGTCTGTCGGGATCGGTGATCAATCCGGCGGCCATCGGCGGCATCCTGGGCCATAACGGCCCGGCCTTCATGGAGATGGTCGGCGCCCTGAGCAATGGCAGCCTGGCCCCGGAAAAGCTGGACCCGGATCAGATGGACTACCAGTCCCTGGCCCCGGATCACATCGCCGACGGCGTGATCCACGCCATCAACCAACCCTGGGGCGTCTCCATCGGCGAGATGACCATCCGGGCGGCGGGGGATCATTTCGTGCTGTGAAGCAGCGGAGTTGTGAAACAGAAGACTGGGCGACGGCGCCCGCCAGGGTTCATCTCTGGACAGCGCCGGTGCTGCGGCTAGACTTTCAGCCTCCTCGCAGCCCGGAGTAGTTGGCCATGAAGGCAGTCCCCGCCCTTGCCGCCGGTCTTGTCCTGCTGGCCGCCGCCCTGCCGGCCACGGCTGCCCTGGCCCAGGACGCCGCCGGCTGGATGAGCCGTTGCCGCCGGCCGCTGGGATCGGACAATGCGCCGGAACATGGCGCCTATTTCCTCCAGACACAGGGCAGGACAAACGCCGCCCGGGCGAGGGCGCTGTTCGACTACAATGTCTCGGCCTCGGCCCGGCTGGCGGTCTATCCCACGGCCGAGAAGGATTTTCTGAACCCCTATTCCGGGGCCAGGATGAGCCTTGGCTATCAGGGCGCTGTCGCCGATAGCCCGCCCCATGGCGTGACCCCGACCATCGGCCATGTCAGCCTGGGGATCATCGCCCGCGACTTCAAGCCGATCCCCGGGGCGGTGAAAATCAGGCTGGAGATCGACGGCGCTTCTTTTGGCCCCTGGGATCCCAATCCGTCATCCGTGGGCGGCGGCCAGTATTCGGTCTGGCTGGACACCGCAGAGACCGACGGCGACGGCAAGCCGCCGCAGCTGGCCCCAAGGGCCTTCGCCGCCCTGGCCCGGGCCCTGGACGGCATGATCAGCGCCCAGTTCGTGCTGGTCCGGGACGGCGTTGACATCGCCCGCCTGCCCCTGTCCCCCACTCAGCGCCTGACATGGCGCAACGGCCTGGCCCCCTGGACCAGCAAGACACGCCCGGGCGTCGGGGCGGCGACCAACTGTCAGTCGGGGGATGCCGTGCTGCAATAGGGTGGTTCGGGGGGGGCACGGACCCCGCTGCAAACCGAGGGGTGAGGGCTCCATCGGGGTCTCTTTGGGCCTTTTCCGCGTCCCTTACACCTGGACCGTCACCTTCAGGTAGGTGGCTGGGATCCTGGTCGTTTTCGGGTCCTCGCTGACGTTCTGGGTGCGGAACAGGTCATCCAGTTCCCGGCGCAGTTCGGTCGCCCGCCCGTCCGCCGTCGCCGCCGCGAAGGCGTTCATGGTCGGCCCGTAGTAGGTCTGGAAGTCATCGAGAAGTGCGGATGGCGGGCCCGCATGCTCGAAGACATAGGTGCTGGCCGCACAGGCGATCTGGTTGGCGCCGATGCCCGCGCCCGCAAAGCGGGCGCCCACAGTGTCTGGCAAGCCCCAGGTCATTGGACTGACGAAGCCTTCAGGAGGCGGCCTGGAATAGGCCGCACTGATCTTCAGGATCTGGGCCACCAGGGTAGGGTCATTGGGAATCCAGTTGCCCATGACAATCCGCCCGCCGGGTCGGGTGACCCGGACCATCTCGCGCGCAACCTCGTCGGGTCGCGGAGCGAACATGGCGCCGAAGATGCTGACGACCAGATCGAACGCGCCGTCGGCCAGACCGGCCAGATCGGAGGCGTCGCCTTCCTGGAACCGGCAACGGGTCAGGCCCTCGGCATCGGCGCGCTGTGTGCCGGCCTTGACGAGGTTGGCGGCGATATCGACGCCCAGGACCTCGGCCCCGGCCCTTGCGGCCGGCAAGGCCGTGGTGCCATCGCCGCATCCAAGGTCGAGGACCTTCAGGCCCGGCGTGATGCCCAGGTCGCGGACAAGCGCCTCGCCGCTTGTCCGCATCGCCCGAGCGATCCGGGTGAAATCGCCCATCTCCCAGAGGGCTTTGTTCTGGTTCAATGAATCATTCCCGTGAATTCGAGCGCGTCCACAGGACCCTCAAAGGCGATGAAAAGGGTGCAGGGCCCCGCCCCCTTGCAGGTCGCCACATGTGGCAGGCTGGCCGGGCCATAGGCGTACTCGCCTGGCGTCAGGTCCTCGGCCGGGAACCCCTGATAGCGAACCGTGAGATTGCCCTCGACCAGGACGATGCGCTCGGGAGAGGTATGTGTGTGGGGTGGGATCGTATAGCCGCCGGGCACGCGCAGGAAGATATCGGCGTTTGGCCTGGCCGGGTTGCCATGCAGTACGGCGATCTGGCATCCGGCGGGGAAGATGGCCGGGCAAGGCCCCCATTGAAGCGCAGAATCCACCGTCGCGGTGACGGGTTTCCTAGCTGGGTCAGCTTGCACGTTTGCGCTGATGAACGCCAGGAAGATGGCCGAGATCGTCACGGCGGCGGCCAGGCCGGGCTTTCGAGCGTTCGTCATCCTGCTCTCTCCAATCTGCAGATCGCCCGGGAGGTTCCCCGGGTCCAGACTTGAGACCTACAGGGCGTCCGGTATGGGCGCTTGGAGACAATGTGGAGATCGCGTGGATACTTGCTGGAGATTTCAGCTATGATCCCCGCCGATGATCTTTCGGTTTGGTCACTTCGAACTGGATATCGACCGCATGGTGTTGCGGGAGGACGGCTTGGCCGTGGCGGTCGAACCCCAAGTCTTCGCCCTACTGCGCCTTTTGGTCGAGAACCGTAGCCGGGTGGTCACCAGGGATGAGATCATCGACCGGATCTGGAACGGCCGGATCGTGTCGGACTCGGCACTTTCCAGCCGGGTCAAATCAGCCCGGCAGGCGATCGGCGACGACGGCCAGGCGCAAGCCCTGATTCGCACGGTGCACGGGATCGGCTTCGCCTTCGTTGCCGAAGTGGTTCCGGAATCGAGCGTGTCGCTTGCCCGAGCCGAACCAGCTGTCCGCGACGGTGTCGACCCCGAGGAGACCCCGCCGCCTTCGCGACCAACCCTTGCGGTTCTGCCCTTCCGGGTAGTCGGCGCAGCGCAACCGGACCTTCCGATCGCCGATGCCCTGCCGCAGGACCTGATCACCGGCCTGTCCCGGCTTCGCTGGCTTTTGGTGATCGCCCGCGGTTCGTCCTTCCAGTTCCGGGGCGCGGAAACGAGCCTGGAGGCAGTGCGCCGGAAGTTGAACGTCCGCTACTGCCTTTCTGGCGTGGTCGAGGTGTGGGGACCCGCCCTGTCCGTCTCGGTGGAGCTCGGCGACACCCAGACCGGGGGCGTAGTCTGGAGCGAACGGTTCCGCGCCGAAGTGGGCGCCATCCACGAGATCCGCGATCAGATCATTGCGGCCGTGACCAGCGCCGTGGAGGTCCGGATCCCCCTCAACGAAGCGCAGCTGGCCCTTTCGAAGCCGCCGGAAAACCTCGACGCCTGGTCCACCTATCACCTGGGCCTTCACCATATGTACCGCTTCAACAAGGCGGACAATGATATCGCGACGGGGCTGTTCGAGCGCGCAGCAGCCATGGAGCCTGGCTTCGCTCGCGCCTATGCCGGGCTGTCCTTCACGCACTTCCAGAATGCCTTTCTGCGCTATTCCGATGCGCCCGGCGCCAGGAAGCTCGCCCGGCTCTTCGCTTCCCAATGCCTGGAGAGGGATCCCCTGGATCCTTTCGGGCACTTCACCATGGGACGGGCGCATTGGCTGAATGACGACCTGGAGGCCAGTCTGCCCTGGCTGGAGCGGGCCAACGCCCTGAATCCGAACTACGCACAGGCCCGCTATTCCCGGGGATGGGCCGAGGCCCTGTTGGGGAACGCCAAGGCCAGCCGGATCAATATCGACGCGGCCCTGACCCTCAGTCCGCTCGATCCACTTGTCTACGGGATGCTGGGCGTGCGTGCCATGTCCCACCTGGGGCTTGAAGACCGGGCCGAGGCAGCGGTCTGGGCGGAGCAGGCGGCCAAGGCGCCGGGTGCTCATGCGCTGATCGAGATGATCGCGGCCGCAGCCCACGGCCTCAATGGCAACTCAGGAAAGGCCCGGGCCTGGGCCGACTCGGTGCGGGCCCGCGCCCCTCATCTTGACCGAGCCGACTTCCTGCGCGCCTTTCCATTCCGCGACCCTCCGACTCGGGCCCAGGTGACCCAAATACTGGAGCGGCTTGGTTTCTGACTCCCTCAGACTACACCGGCAGGCCATCAAACTTGACACCCGCCGGCTGCACGTCGCCTTGCTCCTGCATCTCCTCCGGAGCAAGCCCATGAAAAAAGTCGAAGCCGCAAGCCTGGACTCCATCGCCGACTACCGCCTGGTCGACTGCCCCGTCCCCTCCCCCGCCGCCGGGGAGGTGGTGATCCAGATCGCCGCCTGCGGGGTGGGATATGTGGACGCCCTGGTGTCCCTGGGCCGGTATCAGGTCAAGCCGCCCCTGCCCCATACGCCGGGGCAAGAGGCGGCCGGCCGGATTATGGCGCTGGGGGACGGCGTGACGGACCTGGCGGTCGGCGACCGGGTCATGGCCACGGTGCGGGGCGGGTTTGCACAGTATGCGGTCGCGCCGGCGGCGGGGACCCTGCGGATTCCGGACGCCATGGGTCTCGAGCAGGCGGCGGGGTTCCGGATCAACCATGTCACGGCCCTGCATGGCCTGAGGGATCGCGGCGCCCTGGCGCCCGGCGAGCGGCTGCTGGTGCTGGGGGCCGCCGGCGGGGTCGGGATGGCGGCGGTCCAGGTCGGCAAGCGGATGGGCGCCCGGGTCATCGCCGCCGCTTCGACCCCGGAAAAGCGGCAGTTCGCCCTGGATCATGGCGCCGATGCAGTGATCGATACGGAGGTTGAAGGCTGGCGGGACCGGCTCAAGGCCCTCTGTGACGGCGGCGGGCCGGATCTGGTGTTCGACCCGGTCTGCGGGCCGCTGTTCCAGCCCGCCTTCAGGTCCCTCGCCTGGCGGGGGCGGCATCTGGTGGTCGGGTTTGCCGGGGGGCCGATCCCCGCCCTGCCCGCCAACCTGACCCTGATGAAGGGCGCCGCCCTGACTGGGGTGGATGTGCGGCAGTTCATGCTGTTCGAGGCGCAGCGGGCGGCCGACCAGATGGCGGAGCTGATGGGCTGGGTGACGGACGGGTCCCTGTCGCCGCCGATCGGCCGGCGGTTCGCCCTGGAAGACTTCGCCGCGGCCCTGGAGTTCGCCCTGACAGGCCAGGGGATGGGCAAGACTGTGCTGCTTCCGGGGGACTGATCCCCCTCCGCGAGGTTATTTGACATTTTGTCATAAATGACATTATGTCAATCCATGAGCTCTCGTCTTTCAACCCTTTCCGGCGCCAAGCGGGCGCGAACCCGGGACCTGTTGCTGGTTGCGGCCCAGGACCTCTTGATGGAGCGCAGCGCGGCCGGGCTGGGAATCCGCCAGATCACCGACCGTGCGGGCCTGGTCCATGCCAGCTTCTACAACTACTACCCGGACACGGCCGGCCTGATCGCCGATCTGGGCGAGCTTCTGGGAGCCACCCATGCGGCCGCCATGGCCGACCTGGCCAGGGCAGCGCCCGCCGGCCTGGACGATCCTGCAGTGCGGTTCGCCCGGGTCACGCGCCAGACCCTGAGGTTCGTGGCCCTGGAACCCGGCTTTGGCCGGCTGATGTTCGATGTCGGCCTGGCGGTCGACAGCCTGAACCCGGAACTGCGGCTGCAGCTTCGGCTGGACATCGAAGACGGCGCGCGGCGCGGCCTGTTCCAGCTCTCCGACCCGGTCCTGACGGTCAGCATCCTGGCCGGGGCGATCAGCGGCCTTGCCCTGGACCTTCATCGTGGCCTGCTGACGGCCGCGGACATCGACGCCGCCACCGCCCGACTGCTCTGCCTGCTGGGCCTGCCCCCCCAGTCCGCCGACCGGCTGGGCCATGAGCCGGTGACCTTTCCGCCGCCGCCGGCCCTGCCCATGCGCTGGCTGGCCCTGCCCATGGCGGCCCCTGCCCCGGGCGCCCGACAGACCGGAGACAGATCATGAAACGCAGCAACGACCGTGGCCAGATCATCGCCCGGGGCGCCAAGGAGTTCGAGACGGCCCTGCTGGGGACCAGTTTCAACGCCCGGGACCCGGGCCGGCGACCGGACCTCATCATCCAGGCCAATGACGTCGACGACGTGGTGGCGGCGGTGAAGCGGGCGCGGGACGAGGGGCTGAAGATCGGAATCTGTTCGGGCGGCCACAGCTGGGCCCAGAACCATATCCGCGACGGCGGCCTGATGCTGGACCTGTCGCGGCTGAACGATATCGCGATTGACGCGTCCAATGGCGTGGCGGTGATCGGACCGGGCTGCCTGGCCGGCGAGCTGAACGCCGCCCTGGCGAAGCGGCGGCTGTTCTTTCCCGTGGCCCATGCCTGGACCGTCGGAATGGGCGGGTTCCTGTTGCAGGGCGGGTTTGGCTGGAACAGCCGGGCCAGCGGACTGGCCTGCCAGAACGTCACGGCCATAGATGTCGTGCTGGCTGACGGCCGGCTGGTCCATGCCAGCGAGACGGAAAACCCCGAGCTGCTCTGGGCAGCCCGGGGCGCTGGCCCGGGCTTCTTCGGGGTGGTGGTGGCCTTTCACCTGAAGCTCCGGCCCAGACCCCGGTTTGTCGGGCTGAAGGTCCAGATCTTCCGGATCCGGCATCTGGAGGCGGTCCTGCAATGGGCTGACCGGATCGGGCCGGAGGTCCCCCATGATGTCGAGTTCCAGATGGTCTTCAATCGCAAGGCCATGGGGATTGGCGCCCACGGGATCGAGGTCATGGCCCCGGTTCTGAGCGATAGCTGGAAGGCTGCGCGGGACGCCGTGGCCTTCATCGAGGCCAGCCCGGTCCGCCGACTGGCCAGCCTGTCCCTGCCCCTCGTTCCCATGTCGCTGAACTTCATGATGAAGACCGGCGAAAAGACCCTGTTCCTGCCGGATACGCGCTGGACGGCCGACAGCATGTGGATGAACGAGCCCGTGGATGCCCTGTTGCCCGCCCTGCGGCGGATCGCCGACAGCCAGCCCGCGGCCCCCAGCCATGCCCTTTGGCTGAACTGGAACGGACCGGCCAGCCGCCCTGACATGGCATTCTCCCTGGAGGCCCGGACCTATCTGGCCCTCTATGGCGGACTGAAGGGCAAGCGGGGCAGCCCCGCCGACGAGACCTGGGCCACGGACCACATGCGGGACCTGGCGGCCCATAGCGTCGGGATCCAGTTGGCGGACGAGAACCTGGGACGGCGGCCGGCCCCCTTCATGGCGCCCGCCAACATGGCCCGACTGGACGCCCTGCGGGCCCGGCATGATCCGGAAGGCCGCTTCAACCCCTATATGGGACGGATCGCATGAAGCGCAGCAAGCCGGTCGCCGGTCGCTACCTCGGTTATCGGGAGGCCGACCATCAACAGCCCTTCGCCCGGTTCTTCAACCCGGTGATGGCGCCCCTGGCCGATCACGTCTGCGCCGCCCTGGACCGGGGCGGGGTACCCGAGGCGCTGATGCCGGGCCTTGAGGGGGCGGCCGAAAACCTGTTCGGCGCCCCGCCCCTGCTGGAGGACGGTTTTGTCCTGACCGAGGACGGCGGCATGAGGGTCAGCATCCGCACGGCCATGCCCGGGGTGACCCCTGCCATGATCGACTGGTGGTTCGGCTGGCATGGCGATGCGGCGGCCAAGTACAAGCTCTGGCATCCCCAGGCCCATGTCCATGTGGCCTGGCGAGACAGACCTCCGACGGGCGCTAGGGGGCGGGGGCTCTATGTCGGCCAGACCTCCGTTGTCGATGAGTACATCGGCAGTGACCTTATACGCGGCGCCATCCAGTTCGTGCCGCCGGCCAGCCTGGGATTCACCGATCCGAGCCTGGCAGACGACAGCCGGGCGACCATCGTCTGCGCCCGGCTCGGCCTGGGCGACGCCCCGGTCGATATCGGCTTTCTGGCTCATCATGTCCGCGCCGTCCCCGGCGGATCGGAGATGCGCTCGCGCTTCTGGATGGGCGGCCGGCATGTGGCCGGGCGCAACCTGGCGGGCGGGCTGGCGGCGACCCTGGCCCGGCGCGTCCTGAAACTCACCGAAGGCGACGCCCGCGCCCTGCTGGTCCATTGCGCCCAGGAAATGCCCCATCTGGCAGGGTTTCTGCCGACGCTGCATGAAGAGCAGACGCGAGCCTCTGGTTCCGACTGAATTGGAGGGCGGCGAGCCGGGGCCAGGGCCCCGAGCTGGACCAACTCCCCTCGCCAGCCGGGCTGGGCTCGCTATGATCCCTGCAACGAACGACGGGAAACGCGGGGCAGGAAACGGGATGCGCAGTCCGAAGGAACTGATCGAGCTCTACTGGACCGAGGTCTGGAACAACCGCAACGTCGAGATGATGCGCGAACTCTGCGCCGATCCGATCATCCGTCACGACCCCGGCAGCGTCACCGCCCTGTCCCTTGAGGACCAGATGGCCCGGGTGCGCCAGCAGAGCGAGACGATGCAGCCCTATTTCGAGCATGAGGTGCTCCATGCCGATGACAGCTATGTCACCTCGGTCTGGAACATGTGGACCCGGGTCGGAACCCCGGTGCATCTCTGCGGCATAGAAGTGTTCAAGGCCGAGAACGGCCGGTTCACTCACTGCTGGAACTCATCCTACACGCCCGGCCGCTGGGGTCGCGAGGGTGATCCCGCCATCCCGGCCCATCTGCCGCCGCCGGGCCTGATCGCCTCGCCGGACCAGGTGACGCCAGCCTGGCTGCAGGCCGTATTCCAGCATGCCGGGGTCGAGGCGCCGCGGGTCTCCATGGCCGGTTCCTCGCCCATCGGCCATGGCAACCTGTCGGAAACCGTCCGAACGGTCATCACCTACAACGCCAATGCCGAGAAGACGGTGAATTCGGTCATCTGCAAACTGACCGCTGCGGCCTCGGGGGCGGTGGATGTCGCCCAGTCCCAGGGCGCCTATCTGCGGGAGGCGGAGGTCTACCGGTTCCTGGGAAACCAGCCCGCCTTCAGGACGCCCCGCTGCTTCTGGAGCGCAGCCGGGGCCGATGGCCGCTCCATAAACCTGGTGCTGGAGGACCTGTCGGGCCGCACCCGGGCCGGGGACCAGATCACCGGCTGCTCGGTGGCGGACGCCGGGGCGGTGGTTGATGAACTGGCCCGGCTGCATGTCACGGCCTGGCAGGATCCCCGGCTGGATCAGGCGGGCTGGCTGCTGCAGCGGGCAGCCTGGGCTGAAGCCCTCGAGGATGTCTATGGCCGGGGCGCGGCCCTGATACGTGAGCGACTGGCCGACCAGGTCAGCACCGGGGACCTGGCGGACATGGACCGCTTTGCGCCTCTGGTCGCGGACCTGACCAGGGCTGTCCCAGCCGGCCCGACCCTGATTCACGGAGAGCCGCGGGTCGACAACATCCTGTTCGAGGATGCCCCAGACGGACCCCGCGCCTGGCTTATCGACTGGCAGTTCGCTGATCGCGGCAGCCCGATGTTCGACACCGCCTATTTCCTCGCGGGCTCCCTGACGGTGGAGGATCGCCGGCTCTGCGAACAGGACCTGATCGCGCGCCATCAGCAGGCGATCGCCGCCGTTGCCCCCGCCTTCGGCCCCGAACAGGCCCTCCGGCAATATGATCAGTCCCTGCCCTTCGCCCTCTTCACCACGGTGGGAGCGGCGACGGCCATGCCGGCCGGCGAGCATGAGAACAGGCTTCTGGCGACACTGCTCCAGCGCAACCTGGCCGCCCTTAGAGACCGGGGCCTGATCCCGGCCTGACCGACAGGGAGGGGTCGCCTCCATCTTGACCCGCCGCCGCCGCCGGGCGAAACAGCGTCCCCGATGCCAGCCCTGATCACCCCGACCTGCATTACCAAAACCACCGCTCCGGCGGGGGGACCCTGGTGTGCGGCCGAGGCGGCCGACTGACATCAGACCCGCCCCGCCGGAAACGGCGGGGGCGATGATCGCGACCCCGTCCTTTCCGGCCCAGACCGAAAGGACCCAGACATGTCTTCCACCGCTTCCGCTCAGCCCGCCGAAAAGGACGCCGCCAACCTGACCATCGCCGTGGTCGGGGCGACCGGCGCCGTAGGGATCGAGCTACTGCGCAGCCTGGAGGCCCGGGGATTTGGCGGCGCTAGCCTACGCCCCCTGGCCTCGGCGCGGTCTGCGGGCCAGAGCCTGGCCTTCGCCGGCCGGATGGTCACGGTGGAGGAGCTGACCGAGGACAGCTTCGCCGGGGTCGATGTGGCGCTGTTCTCGGCCGGCGCCTCGATCTCGCGTCACTATCGGGAGGCGGTCCGGGCCGCCGGGGCCCTGATGATCGACAACAGTTCGGCCTTCCGGATGGACGATGACGTGCCCCTGGTGGTGCCCGAGGTCAACGGCCAGGTCCTGGCCAACCATGGCGGGGTGATCGCAAACCCCAACTGCGTGGCGGCCATCATGACCGTGGCCCTGGCTCCCCTGCACCGGGCCAGCCCGATCCGCCGCCTGCAGGCGGCGACCTACCAGTCCGCATCGGGCGCCGGTGCGGCGGCGATGGAGGAACTGCGGTTGGCGACCCGGGCAGCGCTGGACGGAAAGGCCTTCGAGCCGAAGGTCCTGCCCCACCCCTATGCCTTCAACCTGTTCAGCCACAATGCCGCGATCGAGGGCGAGGACGGCTATAATGGCGAGGAACTCAAGGCCATGGCCGAGACCCGGCGCATCCTGTCCGTACCGGACCTGGCCATCGGCATCACCTGTGTACGGGTGCCGGTGCTGCGCGCCCATTCCATCGCCATGACGGTTCAGTTCGACCGGCCCATGGCGGCAGCCGAGGCAAGGGCCCTGCTGGCCGCGGCGCCGGGCCTGCGACTGGTCGATGACCGGGCCGCCAATCACTTCCCGATGCCCTCGGAAGCCAGCGGTGTCGACGAGGTGCTGGTCGGCCGGATCCGCACCGACCTGGGGGATCCGACCGGCTGCAGCCTCGCCCTGTTCGTCTCGGGCGACCAGCTTCTAAAGGGCGCCGCCCTCAATGCCGTGCAGATCCTGGAAGCCATCCAGTCGCGGGCGGCCGGCTGAACGGCTGGCCGGCCTATGGAGCGCCCATGGCCCGGTGACGGGCCTGGGTCGCCGCATCCAGCCGCAGGAAGCGGGCGGCGTTGTTGTAGAGGATGTCCCGCTTCTGTTCGGGGCTCAGGAAGGGCGCCTCGTCGATCACGGCAATGGCCCGTTCGATGGTCTCGGGCCAGACCATCTGGTCGGATCCGAACATGATCCGCTTGCCGAAACCGGCCTCAACCAGGGTCTTCAGATAGCGGTAAAACTCCGGCCGGCTCTGGGTATAGATGATGACGCCGGTGTCCAGATAGACCTGGGGGTGGGCGTAGAGCAGGGCCAGGGTGGCGTCCAGCATCGGATAGCCGGCATGCATGACATTGACCCGCAGCCTGGGATGACGAACCAGCACATCCTCGAGCAGCAGCGGATTGCTGAGCCGCGCCCGGTAGCCCGAGCCCGGCATATAGGCCACGCCGGGGGGGCCGGGCCCAACATGGACGGCGACCGGTATGTCGTTGGCCTCGGCGGCGGCCCAGAGGCCCTCAAGCTTGGGATCATCGGGGCTGATCCCCTCATACTGGGGACCCAGTTCTCCCAGCACCGTGATCAGGCCCTTTTTCTTGGCGTCGGCCAGTTCGGCCGAGAGTCCCGGGCGAACGGGAAAGTCCGGCATAAGGCTGGGCAGGACACGCTCGGGGGCCGCCGCCCGCCAGGTCTTGACCAGGGCGAACCGGCCGCTGACCACCCCGATGATGTTGCGGCGGTTCATGATGGCCAGGGTCCGGGTCATGACCTCCTCATCGGTCATGGGCGACCAGATCGGATCGGCGCAGGCCGGATGCTTGAAGGGTTCGAGGAAGGACTCCTGGTGCTTGCCGCCGGCGTCCCAGGTCGGCATCGGGTCCATTGGCGTGCACATGGCCAGGGGCGGCGGTCCCTGGTCATCGGCGCTGAGGGCGTGAACATGCATGTCGATGATCGGTTCGACCCGGGCCGCCGCCAGGGCCGCCGCCAAGGCCGCGGACGGCGTCCCCAGGAGGGCCAGGATTACAGCCGTCAAGCCCGCCGCAAGCGCGCCGCGCCGCTCTGAAGTCACCACCATGGTCCGAATCCCCTTCTCCCCCGACAGTTGTGCGGCGAACGCGGGTCGGTCAACCGGGCGTTGGCGTTTCTCCCTGGACCAGAATCGAGAACGCCAGCGCCCTGCCCGGACGGCGTTACGCGAACGAGCGAACTGTCACTCTCGTCAGGACTTCGCTCTGACCGCTAGTGTTTCCCGGAAAGCTCCGAAGCGCGGGCCCTGCCCAGGAGCAGAGCCTTCACATCGCCGTTCACCTGGAAACTGACAATCAGCAGATAGACAGCAAGGAAAATCATACCGCCAAAGAAAGCCACCAGGCCCAGACCCAAACCGACCATCGAAAACTTATGGCGCCAAGCTGTCCAGATTGCTGACAGGACAAGGTATGCCATGAAATCAACGTTAAACTGTTTCTGCCATGTCATTGCGAACATATCGCCGAACGCGGTCGGCAGAAAATTCAGTCCATGGTTCACAATGACGATAGCGGTATAAACAAGCAAAATTGACAAAAGCGTGAGCAATGTAAATCTAAATAGCGTCATGATTCCTCGACAAATCTATATTTGTTGAAATCTCGAGAGTGAAAGAATATTTCACCAGATCTCGATTTTGTTGGATTCCTTATCATACTGCCATCACTTTATGGTGTCGATTACCCTTCAGGTAATCCCGCAGAAGCGACGCTGGCTCATAACGATCCCTGAAACGGCCCCCCGCACGGGGTCGGTAGCCCGGTTCTTCCGCGACAGGATCCGCATCAGCCGGGACGGGACGCAGGTCATCGAGCGGATTTTCGCGCCCGATGTCGGCCATGCCGCCAACAGGGTCCCTGCCCGTCGACGTGCCTTCTGTCAGATGGATTGCGAACCCGGACAGATCGGACAGGGCCTGGACGGCCATGCTGAGGGAGACGACGGCCCGGCTTGAGAGACGCCTCCGAGCGCCCGCTCGGGACTTGAACTTTCGTTGCTTCCACTCTCTTGGTCGGCTGGTCAGGTTGAAACTTACAGCGCGCCGTTTCGCGCATTCCACCGGGTCGGCGGCCTTCGGCGACCCGGACCGGCCATGAGCCCGCAAGGCACGCCATGCCCCTTCCCGCCGCCAGCGTCGGTCTGAAGCTGGGCCCCGACCCCAAAGACATCAAGGTCCGGGGCATCGCCGCCAATGGCGACCTGAGGGCCCTCGAGGGACGCTGATCTGTTTGGGTTTGCTGACCTGAATCGACGGCGATCAGTGTGCAGGAACCGGGGGCAGTTTGTCCGGGACAGAGGCCTGATCGTCCGGCGAGGAGCAGGCTGCGGATAACCGGTCCCCAGACTATCGGCGCAACTGGGAGGGCGCCGAAGGGCCTACGATGTTGTCTGAATCGAGCCGATGAGGTTCAAGGCTTCCAACAGACCGTCTCGCAACTAGGTATCGACGACCATGGCCAAGACCCCCAAACAGCATACCGCCGTCGGCGAAGACTACCTGGCCGCCGCCAAGGGCGGCGCTGTCCATCGCTTTCCGTTTCCGCCCAGCGCCGTCTGGGCGGCCCTTCTGGACGCGAAGGCCTGGAC